>CAZRYC010000021.1:0-41646 GCA_964604175.1 uncultured Bacteroides sp. | reverse complement strand
GAGCGCTGCAGTCACATTGCAGAGGTCATCGGTTCGACCCCGATCGTCCCTACCAATCCACCGAAGGGGAGGTTTTGTAAATCGCGATTTACAAAACCTCCCCTTTATTATCTCAAACAAAAAAAAGTGGCGGCTTTGGATAGCGACTGTAAAAATCTCGATATTTTTATGTAAATTTGCGTGAGTAATAACCTTAACAAAAATATTATGAGTTTCAACCAACTTGAATTTGTGACAGCTGTCATTGGTAGCGTAGCCACCAGACTTGGGTTGCCCCTGGCCACAGTTTACCAGCGCCTGAAGGACTCTGGCATAATAGATGGTTATCTTGTGCCTTGTTATGATTCTTTGCACACCTTTAGTCGTGATTATTTCACCAATGATGTTATTGATTTCATGAAAGAAAAGGGGGTGCCTCTATGCTAGTCTATCATGCTTCAATGAATGTAATCAGTCAGCCTGATGTGTTGCACTCAAGGGAGAACTTGGACTTCGGGCGTGGTTTTTACACCACTACCCTAAAGGGGCAAGCCGCATCTTATGCCAAGAAATTCCGTTTGCGTGGCAAGCCGGGCATCATTTCTGTATTTGAATACACCCCCTCACAAGAGATGCAAGTCAAAAACTTCCATAACTATGATGGAGAATGGTTGGATTTTGTGTCGAAATGCCGCAGCGGTGAAATAATTTGGAGTAAATACGATGTTGTTATTGGCGGGATAGCCAATGACAGAGTGTTTAACACTCTTGATTTGTATTTTTCCGGTCAAATGAGCAAAAAAGAGGCCCTTAAAAGATTATCTTACGCACGGCCAAACAATCAAATCTGTTTTATTTCACAAAGGGCTATCGATAAATGTTTGCAATATTTGAGATTCGAAACCGTAATATAACCCTAATATTATGGAAGCTAACAGAATCATATTAGATATGAAATATGCCAGAATAATAGATATTCTGGCAAAGAAGCTTTCGATATCAAAGGAAGCGGCTCTGGATATGTTCTACAGATCAGAAGTGTTTCCGCTGATTGACCGGGGCGTAGCTGATCTTCATTGCCGCAGCGACCAATACTTGGCTGACGAAATCATTTTGGCCCAAGATGATAGCAAGCCTTGACCCCAAGCACGAACAGATGTTTTGCTAAGAGAAAAATGGGGCTCAATCCAAAAGCGTATTATTTCGCAAGGATGGATTTGGCCCAGGAGGCAGCGGAGGCGGGGGAGCCGTTGAGCAGGCGCCCTTCATGCCAGGAGATGTAGGGATAGAGGCGCTTCAGGTCGCGCACGCTGCCGGCGATGGAGGATCCGCCAGAGGTGGCAAATGGCACCACCCTCTTGCCATCGAGCTTTTGGCTTTCAATCCAAGTGTTGACTTGGCGCGGGGCCAAGTCCCACCAGATAGGATAGCCTATGAAAATCACATCATAAGCCGATGCGTCAATCTTCTCGCCTCCAAGAGCCGGACGGCTATCTGGGTCGTTCATCTCCAGAGTAGAGCGGCTGCGCTTGTCGTTCCAGTTCAGATCGGCAGCTGAGTATCGCGGATCGGGAGTGATTTCATAGAGGGTGCCACCCGTGGTCTCGGCGATAGCCTTGGCCACCCTTTCAGTGGTGCCTGTGGCAGAAAAATAAGCCACCAATATTTTCTTGTCGTGAGTCATTGAAGATGATTTTTGTTGGGCGCAGCTGCTCAGGCTGAGCACTGCTGCCAATAATAAAAGCAAGTTGCGCATAGCGTTGATCGTATTTCTTATCGAATGTGCAAAGATACTGATTTTCGCCTATAATCGCGTACCCCAACAGTCCATTTTATGTCTGTAAAAAGGTCAATATACAAGATTTGACCGTAAAGCAAGATGACTCCATCACAATTTATGCAAAACAAGGTTAAATAAAAACTCATTAATATAGATCAAGCTCAGAAGTGCCTCCTTGTGGTGGCTCGCAGAAATCCGGCTATTGCCAGCATAAGCGATCTGTCCTCCACAGCAAGCGACCTGAAGCCATTCATTCAGGATGAACGCGCTCGCGAGCTTTTCCAGGAGGGTCATCGACTCTGGGATCTTCGCCGCTGAAGTTACAAAATTTTATTAGGATTATTGTGATTTTGAAACCAAGTGTTTTAAATACAATGGCACAATCGTTCCAAATCTCACAAAAAATATGAGATTTGGAACGATTGGCACGGATTTTATCACGAAATTAGTTTGAAGAGCCCTTTCTCTGGTGTCGAAAAGTTTATTTTCTCTTGGTCTGCGGTTAAGAGCCTGTTTAATAAGAAATGTCAAACGGGCTCTAAGTAATCACTGGGGATTTTTTATCATAAGATTTTGGGTGGGTTTTTGATTAGAATTTGTATCTTTGCGGAAAAATATGCGAATTACCATGGAAAAAATTACTGAAAGGATACATGCTTTAAGAGAGCTGATGGCCCGGCGGGGCATCAATGCCTTTATCGTGCCCAGCACTGACCCCCATAGCGGCGAATATGTGCCGGAGCACTGGAAATGCCGCCGATGGATTTCGGGCTTTACCGGCAGCGCAGGCACTGCCGTGATCACCGACCACAGCGCAGCTCTCTGGACCGACTCCCGCTATTTCTTGCAAGCAGCCGACCAGCTTGCCGGCTCCGGCATAGAGCTGATGAAAGAATGCGTAGAGGGCACCCCCACCATAGCCCAATGGCTCGGGGCCCAGCTCATGCCCGGCAGCACTGTGGCAATCGACGGCTGGGTGAACACTGTCACCGAAACACAGGAACTTGAAGCCCAGCTCAAAGCCTACGGGCTCAAACTCGTCACCGATTTCGACCCATTCTCCAAACTGTGGACTGACCGCCCCGCTGTGCCCACAGCTAAGGCCACTATCCACAGCCTCGAGTACGCTGGCGAAAGCACCAAAAGCAAGCTCGCTCGCATTCGCAAACAGCTCGGCGGAAAGGCCCTGCTTGTCTCCATGCTCGAAGAGATAGCCTGGACCCTGAACCTGCGCGGCCAGGATGTGGAGTACACCCCCTTCTTAGTAAGCTATCTGATCATTACCCCCGACGAGGCCACTCTCTATATCAATCCCGAAAAGATGACACCCGAGGTAGAAGCCTACCTCAAGGATGAAGGCGTGGATTGGCGCCCCTATAGCGAAATCGTGGACGGCATCAAAGAAGTCACCATTCCCATGGCGGTACAGCCGGCCAAGACTAACTATGGAGCCTACTCGGCCATTGCCAAGCCAATAGCCCAAGAGTCGCCTATTGGCAAGCTCCTAATCTTCAAGAATCCCACAGAAATCAAAGCCATGCGCCGAGCCATGGAGAAGGACGGTGTGGCTATGGTCAAATGGATCAAATGGGCTTTAGAGGCTATTCCTAAGGGCGATCAGACAGAGTTAAGCCTAAGCAAGCGGTTGGAAGAATTCCGAGCCGAACAGCCGCTCAATATGGGCATCAGCTTTGAGAGCATCATGGGCTATGCCCATCACGGAGCCATCGTGCACTACGACCCCACCCCCGAGACCGACATACCCGTAAAGCCAGAGGGCTTGCTCCTTATCGACAGCGGCGGACAGTACCTCGATGGCACCACAGATATCACCCGCACCATCCCCGTAGGACCGCTCACCTGGGAGATGCGCCGCGACTACACCCTGGTGCTCAAGGGTTGGATCAACCTGGGCCGCGCCGTGTTTCCCAAAGGCACCTGCGGCACCCAGCTCGACGGCTTGGCCCGCATGGACATGTGGCGCTATGGCATCAATTATCTCCATGGCACCGGCCACGGCGTGGGTCAATACATGTCGGTACACGAGGGCATAGACCTCCATCAGTTCCGTATGCAATGGCGCCCCACCCCATTGCTGCCCGGCATGATCATCACCGACGAACCGGGCATATATATAGCTGGCAGCCATGGCGTGCGCCATGAGAACACAATGCTTGTAGTAAATGCAGACTTCAGCGGCGAACATGGACGAGCTGTCGAGCCGGCTGGCCAACCCTATGACGGCACAGAGGCCCAGGGCCTGACATTTGGTCCGTACTACACCTTTGAGCACCTCACCCTCTGCCCCGTACTCACTGAGCCTATCCTGACTGATATGCTTAGCCAGGAAGAAAAAGACTGGTTCAACAAGTATCAGGCCGATGTGCTGCGGCGCCTCTCGCCACTTCTCGATGCCGAGCATCAGGCTTGGCTCGAAAAAGTCACTGCTCCCATATAAAATTATAAAGGCGCACCCGGGTGCGCCTTTATTTTAAGCTGTGGGCAACAGCGATGATGGGGTGCAACCGAATCTCCGCTTAAATGCCGCTATAAAATGTGTGCGGTTGTTGAAGCCAACCTCCAGATACACATCCGTGGGGCGGCACTTGCCTTGTGCCAGCAAGTCATGGGCGCAGTCCAGACGCTTGCCCATGATCCATCGCTGAGGCGAGAGCTCGCTGATTTTGGCAAAGTCACGCTTAAATGTCGATAGGCTACGCCCGCAGTATGACGCGAACTCCTCCAAGGTAAGATCCTGAGTGTAATGCTTTTCCATGAATTCCAACAGGTCAATCTTCCAGGACTCGCGGAAGTCGAAGAGCGTTGGCACCATCCTGGGGTCTGCATCAATTATCGCCATAATCGCCTCATCAAGCTTGCGGCTCAGCATCTGCGGCGTAGGGTTCACCCGCTCATCGGCATACGGAGTAAGCGATTGAAATAGGCTGCGCAGCTCGATTGTAGGGTTAAGAATGGAGGCAAAGCCCCGGAAAGGCTGCTCCCGGGAGTTAAGTTTCGCTTGATTTCGGGTATAAAAATCTTTGAGCACATCACGATTAAGAGTGATGGCTATCGACTGATAGGGAGTATCGCCCTGAGAAAGCTTTGCCATCGAGGCGCGGCAATCGCGGCGCACAAAGATAATGTCGCCCGGGAGAGCGGTGATTTTCTCACCCTCCTTAGTCACCTCCAGCCTGCCACTCTGTATCCACAGCAGCGCATGGCGCTCTACACGGTAGCTGCAATAGCAGTCATGGTCAATGTGGCTGAACCAGAGAGTCTGGTTGTAATCATTGATATTGATCGATTTCATGTGCATTTAAATATTTGCAAAGTTAATATTATTTTGGAAAATTATTGTCATTTTCCAGTCCAAATCTCGTCACTGTAAAGTTCTATTACCCCTTTCCCAAAAACTTGAAAACTTGAAAACCGGAAAACTTGAAAACTTGAAAACAATTTACTAACTTTGCAACCGAATTGCAATCTTACACCGAGATGGAAAAATTTGAAATGGTGGCAAAGACCCTGGCTGGCCTCGAAGAGGTGCTGGCTGAGGAATTGCGCGGCATCGGGGCCGAGAATGTGGAGCCTGGGCGCCGAATGGTCTCTTTCCAAGGCGACCTCGCCATGCTATACAAAGCCAATCTATGCTGCCGCACAGCCCTGAGAGTGCTCAAACCTTTCTACAAATTCATCGCTCACACACCCGACGAATTATATGAAAAAGCCAAAGAATTCGACTGGGGCTCGCTCCTGAAGCTGGATCAGACATTCTGCATCGATTCGGTAGTGTACAGCGATGAGTTCTCTCATTCGCAATATGTTACCTACAAGATAAAAGATGCCATTTGTGATTGGTTCCAAGACCGCTTGGGCGAAGGCAAGCGCCCCGGAGTGCGCCTTCAGGATGCCGACATTAATCTCAACGTGCATATTTCTGGAGGCAACATCACACTCTCGCTCGACTCATCAGGCGAGTCGCTTCATAAGCGCGGCTACCGCGTGGCCCAGAACGAAGCCCCTATCAATGAAGTTTTGGCCGCCGGCATCATATTGTTGAGCGGATGGCGCGGCGATGAGCCTTTTGCGGATCCCATGTGCGGATCCGGCACCTTCCTAATCGAAGCCGCCCTGATTGCCGCCAACATCAATCCCGGCATTTACCGCCAATCCTTTGCTTTCCAAAATTGGCCCGACTACGATGCCGATCTTTTCGAACAGCTTTACGAAGACGATAGCCAAGAGCGCACGCCTTATTTCCCCATCGTTGGAGCCGACATATCAAAAGTCGCCCTCGACATAAGCTTGAAAAATGCCCAAAGCGCCGGTGTGGCCAAATACATCACTCTGCAACATCGCGCCATGGTGAATTGGGAAGAGGATGATGTGCCTAAGCCCGCCGGCGTGCTGGTGACCAATCCGCCCTACGGCCACAGGATAAAGGTCGAGGATATGGAAGGCCTTTATGAAACCATCGGCAACCGATTGAAGTTTGCCTTCAAAGGTTACCATGCCTGGATTATAGGCTACAACGATGAATATTTCCAGAAAATAGGGCTTGCCCCATCACAGAAAATAGATCTCTACAATGGAGCTCTGGAATGCGAACTCCGCGAATATGTGATTTTCGAAGGCGATAAGAAATCATTCCTCGCTTCGGGCGGAAAGATCAAAAATCGCCGCGAAGATGAAGAAGGCGAGACGCGCAACTTCACTAAGGGCGAACGCAGAGAACGCAGCCGTGGCGACTTCAAGAAAGACGACCGCAAAGACTTCAAGAAAGATGCGCGCCGCGAATTTAAAAAGGATGATCGCCGGGGGTTCAAGAAGGATGATCGCCGAGGATTCAAGAAAGACGATCGCCGGGAATTCAAAAGGGACGACCGCCGGGAATTCAAAAAAGACGATCGCCGGGAATTCAAGAAAGACGATCGCCGGGAATTCAAGAAAGAGGATCGGAGAGACTTTAAGAAGAGCGACCGCTTTGAAAAGCGAGCTGAGCGCCGGGATTACCGCAGCCGCGAGGCGGAGCCTCAAGAGCCAGAATCAGAAAATCCGCTAGCAAAGCGACGCAACCCGGAAGCCCTGAAGATGCTCCAAAACAAGCAGCCCGCGCTGCCCGAGACCCAGGGCCCGCTGATGCGCTCTCGTGGATGGCGCAAAAAATCCTAACTTTAAACTATAAACAATAAACTAAAAACTAATGAACATACTCCTCTTAGGATCGGGCGGTCGCGAAAGCGCCATTGCCCGCAAGATAAGCGAAAGCCCCAAGTGCACAAAGCTCTGGATTGCCCCAGGCAACGGCGGCACAGAAGAATACGGTGAGAACCTCCCCATCTCCCCTATGGACTTTCCCGGCCTTAGCGAATTCCTGATTGAAAACAAGGTGGACATGGTTGTCGCTGGCAACGAAGAGCCTCTGGTGGCTGGCTTGCGCAACACCCTGCTTGCCATCAACAAAGATCTTCTTTTCGTAGGCCCCGACCAAGTGGGCGCTCAGCTCGAGGGCAGCAAGGACTTCGCCAAGCAGTTTATGGAAAAGCACTGCATACCCACAGCGCGCTACAAGAGCTTCACCGCAGCCAACATAGATGAGGCAGATGCTTTTTTGGAGTCGCTCTCAGCTCCCTATGTGCTGAAGGCCGACGGCCTGGCTGCCGGCAAGGGCGTGCTGATCATTGATGACTTGGAGGAGGCCAAGAAGAGCCTGCGCAAGATGCTGGGCGGGATGTTCGGCAAATCTTCTCAGACTGTGGTAATCGAGGAATTCCTCTCTGGCATCGAGCTCTCTGTATTCGTAATCACCGATGGCAAGGGCGGCTACCGCATACTGCCGGAGGCTAAGGACTACAAGCGCATAGGCGAGGGCGACACCGGCCTCAACACAGGCGGCATGGGTTCAGTAAGTCCTGTGCCTTTTGCCGATGCCGAGTTTATGCAAAAAGTGGAGAAGCGCATCATCAAGCCCACTATCGACGGCCTGATTTCTGATGGCATCGATTATCGCGGCTTCATCTTCTTCGGCCTTATCAAGGTTGGTAACAATCCCATGGTGATAGAGTACAATGTGCGCATGGGCGACCCTGAGACCGAGGTGGTAATGCCCCGCTTAGCCTCCGACTTGGTGGACCTGCTCGAGGGTGCAGCCCGAGGCGATCTGGGCGACCTGCCATGCGAGGTGCGCCCCGAGGCTGCCGGAGCCGTAATGGCTGTGGCCGGAGGATATCCACGCGATTACAAGAAGGGCATACGCATCACCGGCGAGCTGCATCCCAAGGACTCCATCCTCTTCCATGCCGGCACCATGATTGCCAATGATGGCACCCTAATCACCAACGGCGGCCGCATAATCGCAGCTACCAGCTTTGGCAAAAATCTCACTGAAGCCTTGGAGAAAAGCTACCGCGCAATCGAGGCTGTAAAGTTCGATGGCAAATACTATCGCCGTGACATCGGCAAGGATGTAGGCGCGTGAGCACATTCATACATTCACGGTACATGTTAGCAGTGGCGGCAATCATTGTCGCCGCTCTATCTTTTTTATACTGGCTGGTAGGGGCTGTGCCTTATCCGGCTGGCGATGGGGGCATAGTGGCTCTCTGGAGCCGGCAGCTTGTATTTGAGCCAAGGGTCAACCTATGCTGCGGAGTGGGCCTGACTCTGTTGATAGGCTTGCTGATGGTGGTGATTACTCGCAATTACAATCTCATACGCGACAACACCAAGCTCCCGGCTGCCCTATTCGGCATCATGATGCTGGCCACTCCCTCCTTTATGGCTTATCTCTATCCGGGGCTATTACTATGCTTAGTAATAATGTTGTCGCTATGGTTCATGCTCGATAGTTTTGCTCAGCCGGAAAGCCAGAGAAATGTCTTCGCTGTGTTTCTGATGCTTTCAGCCGGCACCGCCATTGACTATGGTTTTGCTCTCTTTATGCCAGTGTTCTGGCTGGGCATGGCACAGATGCGCATAATCAGTGTGCGCTCAGTGCTGGCATCGCTGATGGGCATTGCCACTCCTTGGATCATTATCTTGGGATTGGGAATAGTGCAAATCTCTGACTTGCGTCTGCCACAATTCTGGAACCAAGACAACATCTTCAGCCATACCAGCATCTCAGCCCTGCTGGGCACTGTGGGCTTCACTGCCTTTGTGGGCATAAGCGCCTGGCTTCAGGGTGTGATCAAGATCATCAGCTACAACAGCCAATCGCGCGCGCAAATCAGTTTGGTCACCGTGATTATGCTTATGACTATGGTGGCTGCTGGGGTGGACTTCACCCACATCAGCGTGTTTGTGCCCCTGCTTAATTGTATGGCAGCCCTTATGGTGGGCCACCTGTTCGGCTGTGTGTACAAGGGCGGCAAGAGCTGGATTGCCATCCTTATTTTAATGCTGATATACTTAGGCATCTATGGCTGGCGCCTTGCGTGGTGCCTCACTTCATAAATTACAGATATGAAATTCATTATCGAAGATAAGATACCCTTTATCCAAGGCTGCTTAGAGCCTTACGGCCAAGTGCTGTATCTGCCCAACGAGGAAATCACGCGCGAGGCCGTCAGGGATGCCGATTGCCTGGTGGTGCGCACTCGCACCAAGTGCGATACCGTACTTCTGTTTGGCTCAAAGGTGAGGATGATAGCCACTGCCACCATAGGCACTGACCATATCAATCTTGACTATTGCAAGGCTAATGGCATCCATGTGGCCAACTGTGCCGGCTGCAATGCTCCGGCTGTTGCTCAATATGTGTTTGCCTCGCTTTTAAGCCTGAGCAACCGCCCGCTGTCGCAATACACCCTCGGCATTGTGGGAGTGGGAAATGTGGGCAAGATAGTGGAGCGATGGGCTCGCCAGCTTGATATGCGCGTTCTCCTCAACGATCCTCCGCGCCAAGCTTCCGAGGGTGGCACGCAGTGGAGCAGTCTTGAGGATATAGCTCGCGAAGCTGACATCGTCACATTCCATACGCCGCTGGACAGTACTACTATTCATCTTGCCGATACCGCTTTCTTCCAGTCGCTAAAGCGAACACCTATATTAATAAATGCGGCGCGCGGTCCGGTAGTGGACAATGCAGCGCTGGTCGAGGCTCTCAAGACCGGACAGGTGCAACACGCGGTAATCGACTGCTGGGAGGGCGAGCCCAATATCAACCCAGAGCTGCTGCGAATGGCTGCCATAGCCACCCCTCATATTGCCGGCTACAGCTATGAGGGCAAGGTGCGCGCTACTAGCATGGTCTTGGATGCCATTTGCAAATATTATGGGTTCCCCGCCATTGAGATGGAGCAAAAAGTGGTGTCTGGAGCCGCGCCTGCGGTTAATGCCCCGGCTATAATTCGCAGCTACGACCCATTGGCTGACACTGCTGTGCTGAAAGCCTCTCCCTCCACATTCGAGGCTCAGCGCAATCACTACAGACTTCGCCCCGAAGTCCCATCATCAAAAATCGACTAACCCCCAACCAAACCAAAAACTGAAAACTGAAAACTGAAAACTGAAAACTGAAAACTGAAAACTGAAAACTAAAAAAGTGATGTCTCACGACATCACTTTTCCTTTAAACCTTTATCTTAATCTAATACTATGAAAAACACACGTACAAAAGTACACGTTTTTTCTAACGTGACCAAAGAAAGTTAATAAAAAGTTAAAAAATTAGCAATTTTTTACCAAAAATTACTGAATAAATGTAATTTAGTTGACATTCCGACATTATCACTTCTATTAGTACCGCGAAAATATTCCTCTTTCCGCTTAAATTCTGAAAAGATTTTCGTAAATTTGCACATCTTAAATTTTGCCGATGATCTTCCCCCCCCATGAAATCACCTAAATCATACCCATTAATCCTGGTTGTGCTGATGGCTCTCATGCCGTCAGTTATGCACTCGATGGCCCCAGCTGCCGAGTGGACGATGGTCTATACCGACACCGTAAGGGGCAATGCCGACATGGTGTTCGATGCCAAGCAGAGCCTCCTTAACCTGATACAAGAGCAGGAAATCAAGCAATACGACTTAGGCGGCCATCTTGTGGCCACTATTCCCGTGACCAACGGCGAGCGCTTGGCTCACAACTCGGGTCACTCGCTTATGGATACCGTCAACAATCAGATCATCTCTTATTCGCTGAGCGATCTGCAGCTGGCAAGATTCTCATTCAATGAGCAGCAGTGGAGCCGACACCCGGAGAAACAAAAAGACCAAATGCATTTCAACCATGCTCGCGCTTTTAATACGGCTGACTCTTCATTCTATTTCTTCGGAGGTGCGGGACACACGAAATATCACAACGATCTTTTCCGCATCGAGCCTCACACTGGGCTGATTGAGCAGTTCGCCTACAACAATGCCATCCCTCCGCGCTTCGGGGCAGCTATGGGCTTTGCTGATGGCAAGCTCTACATTGCCGGCGGCAAGGGCAACTCCCCCGGCAAGCAAGCCTTGGAAGCACAGAATTATTATGATATGTGGGAAGTGGATCTCTCCACACATCAAGTGCATAAGCTATGGGAACTTCCCGCACATGAGGGGCATCCAGGGTGGCTACTGTCCTCCACCATGTGCTATAATCCGGAGGAAGATGCCTTCTACGCAGTCAACATGGACGATCGCGGCGGCACTCTTATGCGCATCAGCCGCACAGAGCCCAAGGCAGTGGCTGTGTCGAGCCCCATTCACAACAACGCTGCGTACAAGGATTTTGATTACAGTCTGCTCTATAGCAAGCGCCTCGGACAATACATCTTTATCGTGGACAAGACAGGCATCAACAAAGAGCACACCATCTGCGCCTATACCATCCCCTCCTCGGAGCTCTCCCCTGACGCATCGGCCTCCGAGAGTGCCAGCCACGCATCCCTCTGGATTACCCTCGGCTGCGCCGCAGCTCTCCTGCTCATCATCCTCTTGCTTCTCTTCCGCCGCCGTCGCAACCGCAACGACTGAAAACCGAACTTAGCGGAGCGACCTCACCGAGGCTTGTCCGTGGTAAACCTGAAAAAATTTCTGAACTATATGCGCATTAGTATCTTATTAGTTAAACGTCTTTGGCACAGTTTCACACCACACCATTTATCTTATTCACGAGGTCAATGGGACGCGAATCCTCCAGTATGGAGAATGCGAACCACTTCTTACCCAATTCTTTTATCATCACATTTTGTGACCTTGAATAATTAGCAGCTTCGTCTTTCGTAAGTTGGAACATAAAATCGGCAGGAAAACGCTGACCAGCCACTCATACATCTGCTGACATCCCCGGGCATTACCCGGGGACGATTATTTTGGGGCAAGAGAGACCGGGATTGGAGAAAAAGTAGTAACTTTGTGGGTGAAATGCAGATGCTGAGGATTTTTGGAGGCAAAGCGGTGGATTGGAGCCGCTATGGCAAGACGGTCTTTCTGGTGGCTGTGGCCGCCGTGGTCGCCTTCTTCCTGCTTATGTCCAATAGGCTCATCGATGACTTAACGGCTCAGGAACGCGATCGCATGGAGATATGGGCCGGGGCCACTCGCGAAATCGTAAACCTAAGCACAGCCGACCCCCAGAGCCAGAATGTCAACATCGACTTTCTCCTGGGCATCCTCGAGCGCAACACCACCATTCCGGTGCTGCTCACCGATGAACAGGGCAATATCTTGCAATACCGCAATTTCAACCTGCCCGACCCTCAGGAAGACATCTTAAGCGTAAACAGCCTCTCAGAAATCAACCAGCAGTATCTAAAAGACAAACTGGCAAAGCTCTCCAACTCTCCAAATGTAATAGACATATCAATCGCACCTGGTCTGGATCAGCATCTTTATTACGAAGACTCCACCTTGCTCAAGCGCCTAAGCTACTACCCCTATATTCAGCTGCTAATCATGCTCGCTTTCGTGGCTGTGGTATATTTCGCTGTGCTCTCTACCAAGAAAGCCGAGCAGAACAGGGTGTGGGTAGGCCTCTCCAAAGAGACAGCCCACCAGTTGGGCACTCCTATTTCTTCGCTGATGGCCTGGATGGAATTGCTGCCGGAAATGGGCGTGGATAAAGAGACCGTAAGCGAGATGGACAAGGATGTAAAGCGCCTGGGCACCATAGCGTCGCGCTTCTCCAAGATTGGAAGCAAGCCCCAGATGGAGCTCTACGACGCCAACGATGTGGTGGAGAAAGCCTCGGCTTATATGAGCTCCCGAGTATCGCCTAAAATCGTTTTCTCCAGCAATCTCACTGCTGAGCCCTTGCCCATTATGGCTTGCGCACCCCTATTCGAATGGGTAATGGAGAACCTGATCAAGAATGCAGTGGATGCCATGGACGGCAAAGGCTCAATCACAGTGAGCACCACCACGGAAAAAGGCAATGCCATTATTGATGTCACCGACACTGGCAAGGGCATCCCTCGCAAGAATTTCAAGACAGTCTTCTATCCGGGCTTTACCACCAAAAAGCGGGGTTGGGGCTTAGGATTGACTTTAGCGAAAAGAATAATCGAAGAATATCACCAAGGCAAAATCTATGTGAAATGTTCGGCTCCTGGCCAAGGAACCACTTTCCGCATAGAAATACCCCTGAATAATGAATAGCTATGAACAAGGCTTATCTGATTTTTGCCGTGCTGCTGATGGCACTTGTCAGTTGCAAGGACAACACATATTTCACCATCGAGGGCGAGGTAGCTGGCCAGCAGTCGATGAACCTCTACATGCGCTACTATGGCAATGAGCATGTAAATACGGGAGTGACAGCCGTGACCGAGGGAAAATTCAAATTCAAAGGTGCCTCGGCCTCGCCTACCATAGTGGAGATAATGGACAATGAGCGCAAGGTGCTGGGGCGCCTCTACATCCAGAATGGCCAGAAGGTGACAGTAAGCCTGGACCGTAATAATCCCTGGGCTTTCCAAGCCACTGGTGGCAACCATAATGAAGAATGGAGCGCTGAGATCCGTCGGGATGCCGGGCCATTGGGCGCCGGAGGCGAAGAGGCTAACAAAGCCATCGAAGAATATATAGCCAATAATCCCGATAATCTGGTGTCATCGCTTCTTTTCACTACCCTTTATGATTATTCCATAGATCCCATCCGCGCGGACTCTGTGGCCGAAAGCATAAGCGTGGATGCACGCCCCGGCTTCCTTTTCGATGGCTACGCCACTCAAATGAATGCAGTAAATAAGCACGCCATGGCCTACAAAGTGGATACCATAAAGTATCGACCCTATAAGAAAGACACAGTGGCTTATTTTACGCCCAAGAAAGCTGCCTCGCTCTTGGGATTCACCACTGACAAGAGCAATCGCGTGGACTCGGTGTTACCCCGATACAAGGAGCTGGCAAAGAAGAGCAAACTCGAGCTACTGGACATCATGCTTGTGCAAGACACCGCCATGTGGAAGCGAATCACCAAAAGGGATTCGGCCGACTGGGTGCAAGGCTGGGTGCCCGGAGGAATCTATGCCCAGACAATCGACAGCCTCAGCATCCCAGCCCTGCCCTATTATATAGTGGTGGATACAGCCGGTGTGCAACATTATCGTGGAAAATCGCTGCAAAAAGCCGCAGATGTCATTGACGACCTTATTAAATAAGTGTCAACAAAAGCCCCATCAGGCGTGTTTTATAATTAAACAACAAAAAGAAACACAACTATGGGAACCACAACTATTATCTTATGGGTATGCATCGCAGTGCTGCTTGTGGCCACTCTCTGGCATACCGCAAGCAACAAGATGCGTCGCTACCACCGCAACAGCCACCGAGTAGAACTTAACCCTGAAGAGGTGAGAGTAAAAGAAGACGACGAGGAGGACCAACGGCGTTTCCGCCTATGGTAAAAAAGCATTATTCCGCAAGGAAATCACAAATTTATGCGCCCATGATACCATTATTAATAGTATCATGGGCTAATTTTATAAAACAATGATACTATTTTATCACATTATAGAACCAGCCTGACACTTATTGTGCACATATAAAAAATTATTGCTAACTTTGGGGACGCAAATACAGGAGAACATTACCTTTTATGTGATTCCCTTTGCTTTTCTACCGATAAACCAAATACCTGATCATTTATGAGAAAATATTTTTTGCTTGCCATGCTGGCTCCAGTGGCCATGCTGGCCGAGACTGTGCACATCTCCACCCCAGGCACCTCGCTGGTGCTTGACGCTACCGAGGGCCAGCCTCTCCAATTCGTATATTATGGCGAAGCCTTGTCAGGGGCCGACTTAGAGGCTCTGGCAAATACCGGAGCACCCAAGCTTAACGCCTACCCAACCTTCGGCCTCACTGGAGGGCAAGAGACAGCAATGACTGTAAAGCATCCCGACGGCAACATTACCCTCGACATGGCAGTCACCGGAGTGTCATCATCACAGGATGCCGATGGCGCCAATGTGACCACGGTGAGCATGAAAGACCGCAAATACCCATTCACCATCGACGTGAAGTATCGCACCTACCCTGATGCGGATATCATTGAGACTTGGGCCGAGGCCACTAATGGCCAAAAGAAAGGCAATGTAATCCTGAGCGAATACGCATCCGGCTACCTGCCCATTCATCAAGGCAATGTGTATCTGAGCCAATTCTACGGCACCTGGGCCAATGAAGCCCGCCTGGAAGAAGCCCGCCTGCCCCATGGCATGAAGGTGATCAAGAACAAGGACGGCGCACGCAACACTCACACCGCACATAGCGAGGTGATGTTCTCGCTCGATGGCGCTCCCCAAGAGAACAGCGGCCGCACCATAGGCGCTGCCCTCTGCTACACCGGCAACTACGAGCTGCGCATCGACACCGACGACAGCAACTACCACCACTTCTTTGCCGGCATCAACCCTGACGCAAGCGCTTACGCCCTGGCTCCCGGCGAGACTTTCGTCACCCCTCCGCTGGCTCTGACCTATACCAACGAAGGCAAGAGCGGGGTGAGCCGCAATTTCCACCGCTGGGGCCGCAACCATCGCTTAGCACATGGGAATACCCCGCGCAAAATCCTGCTTAACAGCTGGGAAGGCGTGTACTTCGACATCAACGAGGCCGGCATGGACCAGATGATGGGCGATATCGCAAGCATGGGAGGCGAGCTTTTCGTGATGGACGACGGATGGTTCGGAGTGAAATATCCCCGCGTGACCGACAACTGCGCTCTGGGCGACTGGACAGTGGACACCAACAAGCTTCCCAATGGCATTCAAGGCCTCTGCGATGCCGCAAAGAAACATGGAATAAAGTTTGGCATCTGGATTGAGCCCGAAATGACCAACACTACCAGCGAGCTCTACGAAAAGCATCCCGAATATGTGCTTAAGGCCAACAATCGCGACCTCAACCTCAACGGCGCTCGCGGCGGCACACAGCTTGTGCTTGACATGGCCAACCCCAAAGTGCAAGACCTCGTATTTTCTATCGTGGACACCCTGCTGACCAACTATCCCGAAATTGATTATATCAAATGGGATAGCAACTCAGCGATTATCAACCATGGATCTCAATACCTGCCTGCCGACAAGCAAAGCCACCACTTCATCGAGTACCACAAAGGTCTTGTGAAGACCCTTGAAAGGATTCGCGCCAAGTATCCCGATGTTACCATCCAGGACTGCGCCAGCGGCGGCGGTCGCGCCAACTGGGGCTACCTGCCCTACTTCGACGAGTTCTGGGTAAGCGACAACACAGACGCCTTGCAGCGCATCTACATGCAGTGGGGCACCAGCCACTTTTTCCCAGCTATCACCATGGCAAGCCACATCAGCAACTCACCGGGCCACCAAACATTCCGCACAGTGCCTCTAAAGTATCGCATCGATGTGGCCATGAGCGGCAGATTGGGCATGGAGATACAGCCAAAGAACATGACCGAGGAAGAGAAAGCACTGTGCCGCAAAGCCATAGCCGAATACAAAGAGGTGCGCAACACAGTGCAAATGGGCGACATCTATCGTCTGCTCTCACCCTATGACAAGCTCGGATGCGCCTCCCTGATGTATGTAGCCCCCGACAAGGACGAAGCCGTGTACTACTGGTGGAAGACAGAGAGTTTTGTAAACCAGCAGCTCCCCAAGATAGCCATGGCTGGCCTCGATCCCGACAAGATGTACGTGGTCACCGAGCTCAACCGCATCGACAATGAGCCACTGCCCTACGAGGGCAAGGCTTTCAGCGGAAAATACCTGATGAGCAATGGCTTGGACATCCCTCTGGATCACAATGTAGATTACAACAAGCGCAACGACTACGCCAGCCGCGTGCTGCGCCTTCGCGCACAATAATCCCACTAAGAAAGACAAGGAGAGCAAATTCCCTTGCTCTCCTTGTCTTATCTTATCCCAAAATTTTTCCGTAAAAATAGCAAAAAAGTATCAGAAAATTTTGTCATTTGACAAAATATGACTAACTTTGTACTGCAAAAACTAAATACCGAGACACAGTCAAATTCTACCTTAGACCTATGAGCAAAGTCATCACCGAAATCACTCCGCTGAGCGAGAAGGATTGCTTCTACTTGGTGGACCGTCACAAGACGGACTTTGACTACCCCATACACCGGCACAATGAGTACGAGCTAAACTTCGTAAGCAACTGCCGTGGGGCGCGCCGCATCGTGGGCGATAGCATCGAGGAGCTCGGCGACTTCGACTTGGCCATCATAGGCCCGGGGCTCGAGCACTGCTGGGAGCAAGGAAATGCCGACCACACTGACAAGCGCGAGATCACCATCCAGTTCTCACCCAATCTGCTAAGCCAAGAGCTGCTGCAAAAGAACCAGATGCACTCAATCGGCAAGCTCTTCCAGGCAGCTTCAAAGGGAGTGGCTTTTGATTACAAGTCAATCATGAAGGTGTACTCTATTCTTGACGAATTAGTGCACATCCCCAATGATTTCATACGCCTGCTGCGGCTGCTTGAGATTTTCTACCATCTGTCGCTTGCTGAGGAATGGCATCCGCTGGCATCGCACTCTTTCGCCAATGCCCCGCTCACAAGCGATTCTCGCCGCGTGAGCAAGGTGGAAGAGCTGATCAACAAGAATTACCACCGCACACTCACCCTCGACGAGCTTGCTTCGGCCGCTGGCATGACACCCACAGCCTTCAGCCGCTTCTTTAAGCAGCGCACAGGGCGCACACTCTCGGATTACATTATCGACATCCGCTTGGGACATGCCGCCCGCCAATTAGTGGACACCACGATGACCATTGCCGAGATTTGCTACGATTGCGGGTTCAACAACATCAGCAACTTCAACCGTGCCTTCAAATCCCACAAAGGCTGCAGCCCTAAGGTATTCCGCGAGCATTATCTCAAGAAAAAGGTATTAGTTTAGAGTTGTCAAGGTTTCGGCGTCAGCCAGCTCCCTGTTATCGGCCGCAACGTGGCCGATTAACAAAAAGACAAAATGATACTTTTTTAACTAAGGTTTTAAAAAATATAACATTATTTGGTATGGGAATGAAGTAGTACTAATTTTGCACTACTAAATAAACCATGAATTCCATAAAATGACTTCATTTAAGAATCTGATGGCCGCAGCCATTGCTCTTGGCTGCGCCGTTTATGCTAACGCAGCAATTACATTACCCGAAATCATCGGCGACAACATGGTGCTTCAGCAGAGCACCGACGCGCGCCTCTGGGGCTGGGCCACTCCCGGAACCAGCATCACTGTCACACCCCAATGGGATGGCAAGGCTTACTCAGCCACAGCCGATAAAGAAGGCCGCTGGGATCTGAGCCTGCCCACGCCAGCCGCCTCAATGACTCCCTACTCAATTAAAATATCGGGCGACGGCAGCGATATAGACATCAACAATGTGCTTATCGGCGAGGTGTGGTTCTGCACCGGCCAAAGCAATATGGAAATGCCCCTTAGAGGCTTCTGGGGACAGCCCGTTGAAGGCGCAGCTCAGGCCATAGCCTACAGCGGAAAGCATCCGGGCATCAGAATGGTAAACATTCCCAAGAGCGAGGGGAAGACTCCTCAGAAGACTACTGTAGGCAAGTGGAAAACAAGCTGTCCGCAGAACGCTCCCGAGTTCTCCGCTTTAGCATATTTCTTCGCCGTGTCGCTCAACGACATCCTGGATGTGCCAGTGGGCATCATCAACTGCGCCTACGGAGGCACTAAGCTCGAAAGCTGGCTCCCTGAGGAGATAGTGGCCACATATCCCGATTTCGATGTGGAGGCGGAAATAGCTGGCACCAGCGGAGCCGATGACTGGCATCGCGCTGTGGTGCGCTACAACTCAATGATACATCCCCTTGAAGGCTACACCATCAGGGGCTTCCTCTGGAACCAAGGCGAAAGCAATGTGGGCATGGAGGATACCTATCCGCAGAGAATGGTGGATCTGGCCAACTGCTTCAATGAGAAGTGGGGCCAGGGCGTGCTGCCTTTCTATCAAGTGGAGCTTCCGGCCTGGAACTACGGCGACCCCGAGGGCGACAATGCCGCTCGCTTTCGCGAATGCCAGCACAAGGCTTCTGACATGATGCCTCATGGCGGCATAGTAAGCACCAGCGACTTGATTTACGAATATGAGCTTGAAGACATACATGCCAGCCAAAAGCAACCGATTGGCGAAAGATTGGCATTCTTGGCTGCCGCTGACACTTATGGAATCAAAGAGTGCGCACACCAGTATCCCAAGCTCGCATCTATGGAAATCAAGGACGATGAAGCTGTGCTCAAATTCGATGCTGATGGCTTCCTCAACCCCAACGACGAACTTCCCGGCTTCGAGGTGGCTGGCACCGACAGGGTGTTCCATCCGGCTCGCGCCATCCAGACTTGGGACACCTACGATGTAATCGTGTACAAGCCCGAGGGCGTGGACAGCATCGAGAGCATCCGCTATTGCTTCAAAAATTTCGCCATAGGCAAGGTGCACAATCTCTTAGGCTTGCCAGTGATACCTTTCCGCACCGACAAGTGGTGAAATACAAAATACAAAATACAAAATACGAAATACAAATTAATATACTATGCGTAAGTTTATATATGCCTTGGTAGCCATCATTTGCTTGAGCACTATAGGATGTGGCAAGAAGCAAGCTGCTGAAGAGCCATCGACACAGTATGTGACCGTAAGGGATGGAAAGTTCTACATTGGCGACTCGGTGTACAACTTTGTAGGAGTAAACTTCTGGTACGGAGCGATCCTGGCCTCAGAGGGCCGTGGCGGCGACCGCGCACGCTTGGCCAAAGAGCTTGACCTGATGCAAGATCTGGGCATCGACAACCTGCGAGTGCTCGTAGGCGGCGATGGTCAGGAGGGAGTGCCCAGCCACATCATGCCTGTGCTGCAGACAGCCCCCGGGGTGTACAACGACACTATCCTCGACGGCCTTGACTATCTGATGGCCGAGCTTGAAAAGCGCGACATGCGCGCTGTGCTCTATCTCAACAACGCTTGGGAGTGGAGCGGCGGCTATGGCACCTATCTTGAGTGGGCCGGTGCCGGTCCAGTGCCCAACCCCGCCATTGATGGATATTCGGCATACATGAACAAGGTGGCCGAGTTCGTGCACAACGACTCCGCCAAGGCCTTGGCCACTCAGCATACCAAAAATATTGTAAGCCGCACCAACCGCTACACTGGCAAGCCCTACAGCGAGTCTCCAGCTCTGATGACATGGGAAATAGCCAACGAGCCTCGAGCTTTCGCTGATGACAGCATCACCAAGGCCCAGTTTGCCCAGTGGGTACTCTCCACAGCAGCCACTATTAAAGAGCTTGACCCCAACCACTTGGTCTCCACTGGCAGCGAGGGCATGCATGGCTGCGAGCAGGACTTAGACCTATGGGCGCAAATCCACAATGCCCCCGAGATTGACTACGCCATCGTGCACCTGTGGCCTTACAATTGGAGCTGGGTCACAGCCGAGACAGCAGCTGACAGCACTGATGTGGCCCTGGCTAAGACTGTAGAATACATTAGCAAACACGCCAGTGTCACCCAGAAGCCTATCGTGCTCGAAGAGTTCGGGTATCCACGCGATGGAATGGCCTTCTCTATCGACTCGCCAGTCACTGGCCGCGACAAATTCTATAAGGGCGTATTCGACCTGATTAACCAAAGCGGCATGATTGCCGGATGCAACATCTGGGCTTGGGGCGGATATGTGGAGCCTGCCCATGACACTTGGCAGCCTTGGGATCCCTACACTGGCGATCCGGCTCAGGAAGCTCAAGGTCTCAACTCAGTCTTTGCTACCGACTCTACCACTCTTGCAATTATCAAAAACGCAACAAAGAAATGAAACACAGCATACTGATACTCGCGGCTTTAGCCGCGCTGCCCATAGCCGCCAAGGATCTTAAAGCAGAGCTGGACATGAGCCATAATCTATGGTGGGAAGCCCCGGAGGTGCCTGTAGTGAAATTCACCCTTACCGACACCTTAGGCAATAAAAATCAATCGGACATCACTCTGCGAGTGACTACTGACCGCGACGAGAACACCGATCTGGTCTGCTTCACCAACAAGACCAATATCCTTGCTGGAGACAAGCAGGAAGTTGCCTACACCATAGATGTGCGCGAGCCTGGCTTCTACAAGTGCTTTATCTACGATGATGGCAATCTGATTAAGCAGTTCAACATCGGATACGAACCCACTTTAGTCATATCTCTCCCGGATGCCAAGCCGGACTTCGACCAGTTCTGGGCCACAGCCCTCAGCGAATTGGCTGAGCAGCCCGGCAACTATACAATCACCGAAGATCCGGAAAAGAGCGGCAAGCTGCGCAAAGCTTATAAGGTAACTATGCAGAGCTGGGGCGGAGAGACAATCAAGGCCTATCTCTACATGCCTATCGAGCCGGGAACATATCCCGCTCAGATATATTACAACGGCTACGGCGGCAAGCCCTGGGAGATGGATCCCGATGGGCGCCCCGGATGGATCGAATTAGTAACCTCAGTGCGAGGCCAGATGTACAGCGAGCCGGACAACACTTACGGCGACTGGATCCGCTACAACCTGGACAAGCCCGCTGAGTATTACTACAAGATGGCATACATGGATGCTGTGCGCGCTCTCGACTTCGTAGAGCAGCTTGACAATGTGGACAAGAGCAACATCTACGCCGAGGGTGGCAGCCAAGGCGGAGCCCTCACCTTAGCAGCAGCCGCATTAGGGGGCGGACGCCTGAGGGCTATCATGCCTTACATCCCATTCCTAAGCGATTTCCCCGACTATTTCAAGATAGTAAACTGGCCCGCCTACCCAGTGAAGCAAGAAGCTGAGCGCTTGGGCCTAACATCAGAACAAGTTTACGACAACCTGACCTACTTTGACATCAAGAATCTGGCCCGGCGCATCACCTGCCCGGTGATGATGGGCATCGGATTACAGGACCCCACTTGTCCGCCACATACCAACATGGCCTCTTACGCTCTGATTACTTCTCCTAAGAGCCTGACCATCTACCCCCTGTGCGGACACACAGTTGACTATTCAGATTGGAATCCCCGCCGAGATGCATTCATCGCTCGTATAATGGCTGGGGAATGCAAATAACACTTCATTTTTACCAAACAATTACAACAATTAAATTTAACTCATCAACACACAGTGCATGAAAACTAAAACTTGCCTGCATGTCCGGGCTTTCTTGCTGACACTTTTTGCCTTAGTGTCAATTAGCCTGGCTGCACAAACTACTGTCACTGGCCATGTCACTGACAACCTGGGCGACGATGTGATCGGAGCCTCCGTTGTAGAGAAAGGCCAAAAAGCTGGCGTGAATACCAATATTGATGGCAATTTCACCATCAAGGTATCTTCACCCGATGCGACTCTTGTGATTTCCTATATAGGATGCAAAACCGAAGAGGTAGCCCTCAAGGGACGCACTAATATTGAAGTAAAACTACAAGAAGACAACCAAGTGCTTGAAGAAGTAGTGGTTGTAGGTTACGGTACACAGCGCAAGAGCGATATCACCGGCTCTGTGGCTTCGCTCTCCGAAGACCAGATGCGCAAGACCATCGTCACCAACGCTGACCAGATGCTCCAGGGCAAGGTAGCCGGTGTACAGGTAACCCAGAACTCCGGAGCCCCCGGAGGCGCGACATCAGTGCGCATCCGTGGTGCAAGCTCTATCAACAACTCCAACGAACCTCTCTATGTGATCGACGGCGTGCCTATGAGCACCGGCAACAACGATATCGGCGGTTTCGACTGGATGGGCGGCTCCAATGGCCAGACCACCGTGAACCCCTTGGCAGCGATTGCTCCAAGCGATATCGTAAGCATCGATGTGCTCAAGGATGCTTCGGCCTGCGCCATCTACGGTGCCGCTGGTGCCAATGGCGTAGTGCTGGTAACCACACGCCGCGGCTCGGCTGGCCACTCATCCATCACCTATGATGGTTATGTGGCTTGGCAGACCGTAGCCAAGAAGCTCGACATGATGGATCTGCGCGAATACGCTCAGTACCAGAAGGGTCTCTACGATGAGGGCATCCTCAACAGCAGCAACTTCGATCAGACCTACAGCGACCCCTCGCTCTTGGGCAACGGTACCGACTGGCAGGATGAAATCTTCCGCACAGCATTCATGCAGAGCCACCAGGTGAGCATGACCGGCGGCAATGAAAAGACCCAGTATGCGATGTCGGCCGGTTACATGGACCAGGAAGGTATCATCATCGGATCCGACTTCAACCGCTTCAACGCTCGCTTCAACATCGACAATCAGCTCTTCTCATTCTTGAAAGTGGGCGGAAGCCTGGCATACACTCGCACCGATGAGACCATCACCCGCCAGGACGGTAGCGATGGCGTAATCATGCAAGCTATCACCATGCAGCCCTCAGTGCCCGTGCGCGACTTCGACGGCAACTGGGCTGGACCCGAGACCGTGAACGGCTCCAGCACCTGGAACCCCGTGGCTCTGGCCCTGCAGACCAACAACAAGCTGCTCCGCCAGCGCACCATGGGTAACTTCTACGCTGAGGCTGAGTTCCTGAAGCATTTCACATTCCGCGCCGAGTACGCTTTCGATGCTTCTCAAAATCAGAACAAAGCATACATACCTCGCTATCAGTTCGGCCAGGTGAGCAACGACATCAACCAGATGATGCACCGCGAAGATCACTCCTGGTACTGGATGCAGAAGGACTATGTGACCTACCATCAGACATTCGCCAAGAAGCATGATGTGACCATGATGGTCGGCTTCGAGGCTTCTAAGTCCTCTTGGAATGGCACAAGCCTGATCAAGAAGAACTTCACCACCGATGATATCTTCATCATGACCGAGGATGGCGACTTCGTAAGCAACTCTGGCTGGGCTGACTCTCAAAGCCAAGCTTCTTTCTTCGGCCGCTTGAACTACGCATTTGACAGCCGCTATCTGCTGACCGCAACCCTGCGCGCCGACGGCAGCTCCAAGTTCGGCAAGAACAACAAGTGGGGCTACTTCCCATCAGTGGCCTTGGCGTGGCGCATCAACCAAGAGAAATTCCTGGAGGGCTGCTCAAGCTGGCTCAACAATGCCAAGCTCCGCTTAGGCTACGGTCAAGTAGGTAACAGCAATATCTCCACCTACCTCTATGGCTCCTCAATGAGCACTATGGTGACACCCAACGGCACCGCATACTATCCCACTAACCTCTCGAACCCCGATCTGAAGTGGGAGTCGTCAGTGCAATGGAACGGCGGTATCGACTTCGCCGTGCTTAACAACCGCATCGAGCTTACCCTGGATGTTTACCGCAAGGATACCAAAGACCTGCTGATGCAAGTGCAAATTCCTCCGCATTACGGCACCAACGACTGGGGATCCATCAACAGCCCCTGGGCCAATGTGGGCAAGACCCGCAACGAGGGTATTGATGTGCAGATCAACCTGCGCCCCGTGGTGACCAAGGACTTCTTCTGGCAGTCAGCTATCACCATGAGCCACAACAAGAATAAGGTTATCGCCATGAACGAGCCTGATGCCGTAATATACAACGGTGCTGACTGGTACAGCAACTTCCAGACCGTATCAATGATAGCCCAAGGCTATGCGCTGGGCGTATTCTACGGCTACCAGACAGCCGGTCTCTTCGAAAATGAGGCTGACATCGTGGGCTGGGCCACTCAGACAGGTAGCAGCACACCCTATAGCAACAAGATTGACAAAGTCAACGGCGCTTGGGTGGGCGATGTGAAATTCGTGGACCAGAACGGCGATGGCGTAATCGATGAAAGCGACCAAGTAATAATCGGCGATCCTAACCCCGACTTGACATGGGGCTGGACCAACACATTCACCTACAAGGCATTTGAGCTCAACATCGGCTTTACCGGCCAAATCGGCGGCGACATCTTCAACTTCTCGCGTTGGAGAACAGAAGGCCTCTCTTCTATTTGGGACAACCAAAGCACTCGTGTGCTCAACCGTGCCGAGATTGGCTACTACGATGCCGCCGGCTCAAAGGATGACATCAGCAACTGCTATCTCCTGCCCGGCCACAACGGTGTGCCTCGCTTCAGCAACCTCGACATCAACGGCAACAACCGCATGAGCGACCGCTGGATTGAAGATGGCGACTATCTGCGCATCCAGAATATCTCACTGGCCTACACCCTGCCTCAGAAATGGGCAAGCAAGGCTCACATCCAGAACGCACGCATCTACTTCAATGTGCAGAATGTGTACACCTGGACCAAATACAAGGGATACGACCCCGAAATCGGTGCTTTCAACCAGAGTGCTGGCAAGCAGAACTACGATATGGGCCGCTACCCCACACCACGCACCTATACTTTAGGTCTTAACCTCTCTTTCTAACCAAAAATGAATACACTCACAATGAAAAAATACATCAAAAATATAGCTCTCGGATTGGTGCTCGCCGGCACTCTTAGCGCCTGCGATGACTTTCTCACCATCGATCCCGAGGACAAGCTGGTGCAAGAGACTTTCTTCACCTCGCCTGACATGGTGCGTGCCAATACCCTGACGCTCTACAATCACTACACCTGGAGCAACTGGAGCATGGGCGCCATGTGGAAGCTCGACATGATCAATGGCGATATGTTCTACACCTACGATCAGGAAGGCCAGTGGTTCTTCGGTAACTACACATCTACCAACCAGTTTATCGGCGAGGGCTGGAAAGGGCTCTACAACGTGATCCTTTTCGCCAACTCGGTAATCAATGACATGCCTAACTACTGCTCGGGCACTGTGACCCAGGACGACATCGACAAGGCTGTGGCCGAGGCTCGTTGCATCCGCGCTTACTGCTACTATGTGCTCACTGAGCTCTGGCATGATGTGCCTATCATCGACAACAACACTGCCGATATCACCAGCAACAACACCAACAAGCCTCGCAACTACCAGAAGGATGTATATCGCTTCTGCAAGGAGGATCTTGACTATGCTGTGGCTACCCTGCCCGATACGGATATCGATGTGTTCCGCTGCACCAAGACCACCGCTCGCGCCATCCGCGCCAAGCTGCTGATCACCATGGCTGCCCACACCGACTATGGCTACGACCGCGCAAGCCTTTACAGCCAAGCCGCTACTGATGCCAAAGAGGTAATTGCCACCCGCAACTGGCTCACCTCGATTAAGTTCGACAACCTCTTCGATGTGGAGAGCAACAACGGCGAGGAGTCAATCTTGGCCCTGCAGTGCGGTGTGCTCGGTTATTCTTACGGCAACAACCGCAATGTGAACTGGAGCCGCAGCTCAGTGATTGCTGACCAGACCTGGGGAGCTGCCAAGTGCCCGACAATCGCTATCCAAAAAATCTTTGCCGAGAATCCCGCTGACAAGCGTCGCTACTGGACCTACATGCAGCAGGGCGACTACTACTCGATGCTCAACAAGGCCGGCGGCGGCTACACCTACAATATCGTAAGCTACAACGATGACGGCTCTGTGCTCGAGGATCGCAACGAGTGCAATGCAAGCGTGAAGAAATACATCATTGGCAAGAGCGCTGACTGCGACGGCCAGGTTGGTCTCAACCAGGATGCCGGCAACAATCTCTATATGATTCGCTTGGCTGATATGTATCTGACAGCCGCTGAGGCCATCATGGGCACAAGCAACAGCACCACCGATGCCGATGCCCTGATGTACTTCAATGCAGTGCGCGAACGCGCCAGCATCGCCAGGGTTACCTCTCTCACCTACGAAGAGTTGATGAAAGAGCGCATCCGCGAGCTGCTCTTTGAGAGCCAGACTTGGTTCGACACCCAGCGCCTGCGCTACCGCGAGGGCGATGCCGCAGCTTTGGATTGGCTCAACACCGGCTTCCACACTGGCTACAACCGCGTGTCACAGTTCAATCTCCGCTCTGGCCTCGACGGCAACGATCCCACAATCTCCCAGAACCCCGACAACTACGACATCGTGACCAACAAGGCCGAGTGGGCTCAGTACGATCCTATCATCCTTACCTCCGACTCTTTCGTGTCTCCGCTGCCGGCTGAGGCAACCACTACTGCACCGGCCCTGCTCGGCGCTGTAGAGAGCTACTATACAGATGATGCTGAATAATAACCGACTGTAAAAGAATTCTCAATATGAAAAATATATTCAAATATATGGGTATCGCTGCTCTTGCAATCGGCTCGTGCGTGGCAGTGTCATCTTGCAGCGATGAATCCTATGCCGACAAGGACAAGGGAGCGACCCCTATCATCAAATACGCTCGCTCTTGCGACATCAACTCGGCTGACTCCCTGATTACCAAGGCAAGCCTTGGCAGTCACCTTTGCTTCGTGGGAGAGAACTTAGGCGATGTGCAACAGGTGTGGTTCAACGATCAAAAGTGCAAGCTAAACCCCACGATGGTGACCTCCAACACCATCATCCTCGACATCCCCAATGTCATACCCGGCGAGGTGACCAACATTGCAAAGTTCATCACCTCCACTGGCATCACCACAGAATTTTATTTTGAGGTTACAGTGCCTGGTCCGCGCGTAAACACCATGAGCCTTGAGTACGCTACTCCTGGCATGGAAGTTACTATTAAAGGAGCTTACTTTGTGGATGATCCCAATGTGCCCATGGAAGTAATCTTCCCAGGCAACCTAAAGGCTGACATTCTCTCATTTACTCAGACAGAGATGACAGTAATGGTGCCCGACGGAGCTACAACAGAAGGCCCGGTCAAGGTGACCACTATCTATGGCGAAGGCGAGACCCCATTCAACTTCCTCGATACTCGCGGCATGATGTTCGACTTCGAGCCCGATGGCCTCACTGGCCTGGGCATGGCTAGCCAATGCTGGCACGCTCGCCCCACTGGCAACGATGGAGATGGCATTTCAGGCGACTATATGACCCTGGGTGATGGCTCCACTCCACTGTCAGAGAATGGCGACTGGGATGACAGCAACTATTCATTCGAGTACTGGGCCGGAGCTTGGACAGATCCCGTGACCTATCCCGAGCGCGAAGGCGTACGCCTGTTCGACATCGTGGACTTCAGCAACTATGACAACATGATCTTTAAGTTTGAGATGATGATACCCTCATCCAATCCCTGGCAAGCTGGCGCAATGCAAATCATATTTGCTGGCACCGACAAGGTGAGCCTCGGCACCGCCGGAGTGGACATCTATGGCAACACAGTGGCTGGATGCAACAACTCTTACTTCCAAGATGACACTTGGCCTCGCGCCCTGTATCGCCCCTGGAGCGAGAGCGAAGCATACCACACTGATGGCCAGTGGATCACTGTGCGAGTGCCCATTAGCGATTTTATCTACAACCAGGATGGCGGCACAGCAAGCCAGCACTATCAGCAAGACTCGTTCGCCAGCCTCCAGATGTTTGTATGGTCAGGCGGTGTCACCGGTGTATCTTGCACACCTGTCATCAAGATTGACAACATACGCTGCGTCACAGAATAATCATCAAATCACACATAGCACAACATGAAAACCAAAAATATAATCTTCAAAGGGCTTATGGCTGCGGCTCTGCTGCTGGCCCTGCCCATGGGCTTCACATCGTGCAACGATGATGATGTCTATGACACCAACCAATACACTGGCTCTGTGAAGCTCAATGTATTTGGTCCGTGCCCCGTGGCCCGTGGCGGCGAGCTCCGCTTCTTAGGCAATGGCATGAAGCAAATCACCAAGATACAGATTCCGGGCTGCGACGATATCACAAATATCGAAGTAATCTCCGACAATGAAATCCGCTGTGAAGTGCCTCAAACCGCAGAGGTGGGCTACATCACTCTGGTATATGCAGGCGGCACACTGACCACCAAGACAATGATTACCTATAGCGAGCCCATCTCAATCGAGAGCCTCAGCCCCAGCACCATCAAGCCTGGCGAGGTGCTCACTATCAATGGCGAATACCTCAACCTGATGAATCAGGTATGCTTCTCATTCATCGAGGGTGGCGATAGCGTAAATGTCAACAAGGCCGACTTTATCGAGCACAGCCGCAAGGCCATCAAGGTAGTAGTGCCGGCCAAGGCTGTCTCTGGCCCCGTATCAGTAAGCGACGCAGCCGAGATACCCAATGTGGTAAAGAGCGAGGATGAGCTCACAATTGTAGTGCCCACTGTGGAAGAGGTGCTCGACCTGACCTCAGCTATGCCTGGCTCTTCTCACTCGGTAAAGGGCAAAGACCTTGATCTGATAGTATCAGTGATCCTCACCACCGAGGAGCTTTCTCGCGCAAATCAGGAAATCGAGCTTGAGTTCGAATACAATGCCGAGGACAACACAGTCACTTTCACCCTCCCCGAGGATGCATTTGACGGCACGATTGCCGGCGTGCTCGCTTCTGGCGAGAAAGTGGTGCTTGCCACCATCGGTGTGGTAGTGCCCAGCGACTTGGTAGCCACTCCGGCTTCAGAGCTTCGCGCTGGAGATGTGCTGACCATCAGCGGCCTGAATCTTGACCAAGTGACCTACCTCAACTTCCCCAATGTAGAGGAAGGCATTGAGCCTACAAGCATCAGCTCCACCGAAATCGTGGTTAACTTCCCCGAGATGGCTCAAAGCGGCGATGTAGTGCTCAACCTCAAGAGCGGCAAGAGCGTAAGCTTGGCTGTAGAGACCGCTAAGCCCTGCGAGCTGGGATTTGCCAATGCCTCTGTGGCTGCAGCCAGCGACTTCACCCTCCAAGGCAAGAACCTTGACTTGGTGACAGCTATAACATTCACCGGCGGTGTAAAGGTTGACGTAAGCCCAAGCTCAAGCACAGAGCTTACGCTGGAGGCTCCGGCTACCGCAAGCAGCGGTGAGCTCACTCTCCACATGGCCAACGGCGAGAGCGTAACCACTCCAGCCCTGACCATCAATGCTCCTGAATGCGCTTATATCACTGAGTGCCTCACAGAGGAGCCTACAGCTGGCCAGCTGATGATCTTCAACATCAGCAATGGCGACCTGCTGACTGATGTCCAGGTTGATGGACAGAGCGTGCAGTTCATCAACAACGAGGGCGTGCTCTATGTATCCGTGCCTAAGACAGCTGGAGGGGCCACCACCATCACTCTGATTTCAAGCAATGGACAGATCAGCTACGAGTACGATGTGATCGCAGCCACACATGTGGAGAATGTAATCGCAACCGGTCCCTGGGATCTGAGCTGGAGCGGCGATGAAGGCGTGAACAAGGTGCGCCTGATGAAGGATGTACTCGACGGAGTACCTGCCGGAGCAAGCATGATCTTCCATGTAACACCCAGCGAGGGCGCTCAAATTCAGATCAACGATGCCAACTGGGGCCAGTTCGGATGGCTTGAGCCTGCAGTGGGCGACACCCAGGCTGTGCTCGAGCTCACATCTGATGTGCTCAACCGCATCCTCACCACCGAAGATGGCTGGAGCAACACTGGCATTATCATCCAAGGCCAAAACTGCTTGCTCAACAAGATTTCAATATCTTGGGAGAATGCTGCAGAAACAGTCATATGGGATGCTGGCTGGACTTGCGATGGCTGGAACGGCAACCAAGACTTAGCCTGGGGCGGATACGATTGGACTACAGTAAAAGTTGGTCAGGTGCTCCGCTTCTATATGACACCCATAGTGCCTGATGGTGACTGGTGGTGCATCTCCCTGCGCCATGGCAATAATTGGGCTAACCTGCCTGACATACCATCACAGTACGATAATCCCGCCAGCCCACTTGAGCTTGAACTCACCTCTACTATCCTCAACGATATTATAGATAATGGAGGTTTGGTAGTGACCGGAACTGGATATATCCTCGAAAAGATTACTCTCGAATAACCTCTAATATTCTAAGATGATGAAATATATCAAATATATACTGCCGATTGCAGCACTGAGCTTTGCGCTCAGTGCCTGCAACGACAATGACGACACCTATGGCGTACAGGGCGAAGGCACTCCCGCCAAGCTCGTGTCGCAATCAATCGAGAACGGCGCTGTGCTCCCCCAGGGTGACCAATCTCTCACACTGGTGTACGACGAGCCAGTGGCTATCAACCAGCTTGTGACACCCACCATCAACGGCGAGACTGTAAGCTCTTGGGGATATGCCACCGATGCCGAAGGCAACAATGTGACCACATCCCTAGTGGCAACCTTTACCCTCGGCGTGGGCAAGAGCTATACCCTCAATGTGCCAAAGAGGGCTATCACCGGAATCAACACCCGAGCTTTCTCTGAGGAGATCAACATCTCATTCACCTCTGAGGCTCCCAACTTCAGCAAGGGCAATGTGGCCACTTCTCTTACCAATGCCAATGCTACAGCTGAGGCAAAAGCCTTATATTCAAGTCTACTCAGCCTTTATGGCGAGAAGCAGCTTTCCGGAGCGATGGGCGAAGTGGCTTGGGGCACTGGCTTCTGCGAAGCAGTGCAGGCTCAGAGCGGCAAGTTCCCAGCAATCGTGGGCTTTGACTACATCCACTTAGCCTCTTCACCGGCCAACTGGATTGACTACGGAGACATCACTCCCGTGCAAACCATTTACAACGCCGGCTCTATTCCAGCCATCAGCTGGCACTGGAATGTGCCTACCTCACAGCCCGGAGAGTCCACAGTGTGGGAAGGCGAGCAAGCCATGCCCGGTGACTGGAGCGGATACCTCCAGCTTACTGATGATGCATCCATGACTGTGTGGAAGCAAGTAACCATCGGCACAGTAATCACTGTGGCAATCAAGGATGTAGCATCCGGAGCTCAGGGTTCTTTCAAGAATGGATCTACCTGGGCAGGCTTCCCACCAGCTTGGGAGTACTTTGACATCTCTGGTGACAGCTATTACATGACTGTATCATCAGATAATGTAGCCGAAATCCGTGAAAACGGCGTGATCATCTCCGGCCATGACTACACCGCTACCTCTGTGGTGGTAACATTCCCATCCACCAGCGACTTGACTTGTGACACTACAGCTTTCAGCGCTGCCAATGTGGTAATTCCCGGCACTTGGGAAAATACAGTGGCCGAGGCTGATGTGGAGAAGCTTGCCGGCTATCTGCAGCTGCTGCAAGATGCCAATATTCCAGTGCTCTGGCGCCCATTCCACGAGGCTGCTGGCGATTACAGCTGGGGTGCTTGGTTCTGGTGGGGCTACGATGGCACTCAAGCCACCAAGGATCTCTGGACATGGCTCTACGATAAGCTCACCAATGAGTACGGTCTCAACAATCTGATATGGGTGTGGACCATGCAGACCTCTGATGCCGGAAGCTTGGCTGCCGTATCTCAGCTTCAGGATGCTTATCCCGGTGATGCCTATGTGGATATGGTAGGAGCGGACCTCTATGAGGATGCTCTTTCTAACCAGAGCGAGAAATTCCAGCTTCTCAACTCCGCTGTCAACGGCAAGAAGATTGTAGCCCTTACCGAGTGCGGCAATCTGCTTGATCCCGATGCTGCTTATGAGAAGGGGGCTCTCTGGAGCTTCTTCATGGGCTGGTACGAACTGGATAACGGCACACCCACAATCGGGGCTTCTGGCTGGAATACCAACGGCGAATGGAGCACAGTGCTTAACAATCCTCTGGTAGCTAATCAAGGCGAATTCTAATCATTTTGAGGCTTAAGGCATTAGGTTTTAGGCATTATGCCTAAGGCCTTATGCCTTAAGCCTAAAGCCTAAAAAAATAAACCTATTATGACATACGGACACTTCGACGACGCCGCGCGCGAATACGTAATTACCAACCCAGCCACTCCCTGGCCCTGGATCAACTATCTGGGCACAGATGGGTTCTTCTCTCTCATCTCCAATACCGCTGGCGGATATGCTTTCTACAAGGATGCCAAATTCCGCCGCATACTGCGATACCGCTACAATGGCGTGCCTATGGACGCTGGCGGTCGCTACTTCTACATTAAGGATGGAGACACCGTGTGGAATCCCGGGTGGAAACCATGCAAGACGCCACTCGACAGTTACGAATGCCGCCATGGCATGAACTACACCCGCATCACTGGTGAAAAGAACGGCATAAAGGCGAGTGCGCTTTTCTTCGTGCCTCTGGGCATCAACGCCGAAGTGACCAAGCTCACCCTCACCAATACCTCAAAGGAGACTAAGAGCTTCAAGCTCTTCTCCTTTGTGGAATGGTGCTTATGGAATGCCTCCACCGACATGGAGAATTTCCAGCGCAACTTCTCCACCGGTGAGGTTGAAATCGAAGGCTCGACCATCTACCACAAGACAGAATATCGCGAACGCCGCAACCACTACGCTTTCTACCATGTCAACAGCCCTATCGCTGGATACGACACCGATCGCGAGACTTTCTTAGGCCTTTACAACGGATTTGACGAGCCCCAAGCCGTGGCTGCTGGCCACAATTTCAACTCCCACGCCCATGGCTGGAGCCCCATCGCAAGCCAAAGCATAGAACTCACCTTAGCCCCAGGCGAAAGCAAGGATCTGGTATTTGTGCTCGGATATGTGGAAAATCCACAAGAAGAAAAATGGGCTGGCCACCAGATTATCAACAAGACTCGCGCCCATGAAATCATCAGCAAGCTCGACACCACAGAAAAGGTGGATAAGGCTTTCGCTGAGCTGCGCGCTTATTGGGATGGCATGCTCGATAAGTTCACCCTCACCGGCATCGATCCCAAGCTCGAGCGCATGGTCAATATCTGGAACCAGTACCAGTGCATGATCACTTTCTGCTTCTCGCGCTCGGCTTCGTTCTTCGAGAGCGGCATCGGCCGAGGCATGGGCTTCCGCGACAGCAATCAGGATCTTGTGGGCTTTGTGCATCAAGTGCCTGAGCGCGCTCGCCAGCGCATCATCGACATTGCCAGCACACAATTCCCCAATGGCGGCTGCTACCACCAGTACCAGCCCCTTACCAAGCGCGGCAACAACGATATTGGCGGCGGCTTCAATGATGACCCCCTGTGGCTCATCTTCGGTACTACCGCATATATCAAGGAAACCGGAGATTTCTCCATCCTTGACGAGATGGTACCCTGGGATAATGAACCGGGCTCAGAAGTGCCACTGAAAGAGCACCTGCGCATCTCGCTTAACCATGTTGTGGAGAACTTAGGCCCGCACAAGCTCCCGCTCATTGGCCGCGCTGACTGGAATGACTGCCTAAACCTCAACTGCTTCTCTATGGATCCCAACGAATCTTTCCAGACTACAGAGAACAAGACCGAGGGCTCTAAGGCAGAGAGCCTGATGATCGCCGGCCAGTTTGTAGTCACTGCCCGAGCCTATGCTGATCTGTGCCGCGCCACAGGCGATGACAAGGAAGCAGAGCGCGCTGAAAAGCTGGCCGAAGAGATGTCGCAAGCCATCATGAAGGATGGCTGGGACGGCGACTGGTACCTGCGTGCCTATGATTTCTATGGCAACAAGGTAGGCAGCCACGAGAACGAAGAAGCACAAATCTTCATAGAGAGCCAAGGCTGGTGCACCATGGCTGGTGTTGGCCTTAAGGAAGGCTTGGTGGAAAAGGCCTTGGATTCCGTAAAGGAGCGCCTTGACTGCGAGCATGGCATAGTGCTTAACAATCCGCCTTTCACCAAGTATGTGATGGAATATGGCGAAATCTCCACTTATCCAGAGGGATACAAAGAGAACGCCGGCATCTTCGCCCACAACAACCCCTGGGTAATCATAGGCGAGACAGTGCTTGGCCGAGGCGACCGCGCTTGGGAATACTACAGCAAGATCTGCCCTGCTTATACCGAGCATCGCAGCCAGCTACACAAGGTAGAGCCCTATGTGTACTGCCAAATGGTAGCGGGTAAAGATGCTGCCACCCCTGGCCAAGGCAAGAACTCATGGCTCACCGGCACCGCCGCTTGGAACTGGTACGCAATCACAGAGTTCATCTTAGGCATCAAGCCAGGATACAAGGGTCTCACCATCGATCCATGCATCCCCAAGGAGTGGAGCCAATACAAGGTGGACCGCCAATTCCGTGGCGCTCACTATGAAATCGAAATTCTCAATCCTAATCACGTCAACAGAGGCGTGAAGTCTATCACCCTCAACGGCCAGCCTATCGAAGGCACCACCTTGCCCATCGCTGCGCCTGGCACCCACAACAAAGTAATCGTTACCTTATGAAACTCTATCCTATCCTTTTGGCAGCCCTTGCCTTAACTGCTTGTGGCTCGAAGCAGCAGACCACAGAGGAAGCTGCTCTCACACCTACCGACAGCCTGAGAATAGCCCTGGCCGACTATGCAAATAGCGGCAAGATACTCTTTGGCCATCACGATGATACAGCCTATGGCTACACCTGGGCTTATGCCCCCGACAGCAGCGATGTGAAAATCGTCACTGGAGATTACCCAGCAATTATGAACTGGGACTTGGGCCTGATTGAATGGAACTGCTCCAAGGAGCTCGACAGCGTGCCTTTTGATTTCATACGCCAAGAAGTGCGTAAGCAAGACGCCCGTGGAGGCATCAACACTTTCTCTTGGCATCCTCGCAACCCAGTCACAAAGAGCGATGCTTGGGATGTAAGCGACACCACCGTGATGGCGCAAGTGATGGCTCCTGGAGCTTTGAACGACACTCTGCAAGCGTGGATTGGAAGAGCCGCAGATTTTATCGGCAGCCTCAAAGACGAAGCTGGCCAACCCATCCCTGTTGTGTTCCGCCCCTGGCATGAGCAGACAGGCGACTGGTTCTGGTGGTGCCTGCCATTCACCACTCCTGAGCAGTACAAGGAGCTCTTCCAGCTCACTCACAAGATTTTCGCCGACAAGGGCGTGACCAATGTACTCTGGGCTTACTCTCCCGACAAGAGCAATTGCTCCACTATGGAAGAGTATATGGCCAGCTACCCCGGCGATGAGTATGTGGATATATTTGGCGCAGATGTATATCACTTCGGCGGCGAGGCTGGCAATGAGCAATTTGCCACCTGGATCAACAATATGCTCACCTTTGCTACCACAGCAGCCAAGGAGCGTGGCAAAATCGCAGCCCTTACAGAGACTGGCAGCGAGGCTTGCACAGTGCCTAACTGGTACAGCGAGGTGCTCTTCCCCTTAATCAAGCAGTATCCCATCGCATACATCACTGTGTGGCGCAATGCCAAGCCCGAAATGAAGGCAAATCACTACTATGTGCCTTACAAGGGACACCCCAGCGAGCCGGACTTCATTAAATTCTTCAATTTTCCAGAGACACTTTTCGCTTCTGACCTAAACGACTAACCAAAATATGGACTTTCAAGATCGCAAAAAGCTTGTCCTCAGCAGATATGAGGAGCTTCTAACTCGCAAGAACAGCCCAATCGAGGGCAACGGCATTTACTGCCGCTACGCTAATCCCGTGATTACAGCTGAAATGGTGCCTCCCATGTGGCGCTATGACTTCAACCCCGAGACCAATCCCTACTTTGAAGAGAGAATAGGCGTGAATGCCACCCTCAATTCCGGAGCCATCAAGCTGGGCGACAAGTATGTGCTGGTAGTGCGCGTGGAGGGTATGGACCGCAAGTCTTTCTTCGCTGTAGCCGAGAGCCCCAATGGTGTGGACAATTTCCGCTTCTGGGAGCGCCCCATCACACTGCCCGACACTGAAGATGTGGGCACCAATGTATATGACATGCGCCTTACCAAGCACGAAGACGGCTGGATCTACGGCCTCTTTTGCGTGGAGCGCCATGACCCCGCTTTCCCACACGATCTCTCAGCCGCTACCGCTTCATGCGGCATAGCTCGCACCAAGGATTTGGTGAATTGGGAGCGTCTGCCCGACCTCAAGTGCAAGAGCCAGCAACGCAATGTGGTACTCCATCCAGAATTTGTGGATGGCAAATATGCCCTGTACACCCGTCCCCAGGACTCTTTCATCGACACTGGCAAGGGCGGCGGCATTGGCTGGACCCTGATCGACGATATCACTAACGCTGAAATCACCCGAGGCGAAGAAATCATCGATGAACGCATCTATCACACCATCAAGGAGGTTAAGAACGGCGAGGGACCTCATCCCATCAAGACCTCAAAGGGATGGCTGCACTTGGCTCATGGCGTGCGCAACTGCGCTTCGGGCCTGCGCTATGTGCTGTACATGTACATGACAGCTCTCGACGAGCCTTGGCGCCGCATCGCTTCGCCAGCCGGCTATTTTATGGCCCCCGTAGGTGAAGAATACATTGGCGATGTGATGAATGTAGTCTTTGCCAACGGCTGGATTGTCGATGAGGATGGCAAGGTCTTCATCTACTACGCCAGCAGCGACACCCGCATGCATGTGGCCACCAGCACCGTGGATCGATTAGTGGATTATTGCCTCAACACCCCTGCCGACGGCCTCACCACCGCCGAGAGCGTAAAGACCATTAATCGCTTGATCGACAAAAATCTGGCTTTCCTTAAAAAATAAGATTTGGTATTGGGGTACATGATACTGATACTATCCTGTACCCCAAGCCCTATCTTTAACATACTAATATCATGGCTTCGATAACTGAGAAAATTGGTTATGGCTTCGGCGACATGGCGTCGTCGATGTTCTGGAAGGTTTTTAGCTACTATCTGCCTTTCTTCTACTCCAACATCTTCGGACTTTCGCTCGTGGATGCTGGCGTTTTGCTTTTAATTACTCGCCTCTGGGATGCAGTGAGCGACCCCTTCATGGGCATCATCGCCGACCGCACCAAGACACGCTGGGGCAAATACCGCCCCTTCCTGCTGTGGTTCGCCGCTCCCTTCTCTATCTGCGGCATTCTGCTTTTCACCACTCCCGACTGGGGATATGCCGCCAAACTGGTATGGGCCTACGTCACTTATATCATGATGATGACGGTGTACACGGGCATCAACGTGCCCTACGGCGCTATGCTGGGTGTGATGACTGACAGTACTAAGGAAAAGACGGTGTTCTCCTCATTCCGCATGTTCTTCGCGTATGGCGGTTCGTTCATCTCTCTCTTCCTATGGGAGCCAATGTGCAACCTGTTCCAAAACTCTTTCGGCTGCTCTCCAGCCAACAGCTGGCAGTTCGCCATGATTGTGCTGGCAGTATGCTGCTTCATCCTGTTTATCCTCTGCTTCAGCCTTACCCGAGAGCACTTGCACACAGTATCTACCGCCTCTGTGGGCAAGGACTTGGTGGCACTGGTGCGCAACAAGCCTTGGTGGCTTATGATCGGCGCAGCCCTGTGCTCAAATCTTTTCAACACAGCTCGCGGAGCCACAGTGGCCTACTTCTTCGCAAATGTTATCGGGCCTGATGCCTATCTGAATTTTGGTTTCTTTGGCAATATCCTGTTCTATTCGGGCCTGTTCTTAGGCATTGGCGAGGTAGCCAACATGGTGGGCGTGGCTCTGACTGTGCCCATTGCCAATAAGCTGGGCAAGAAGACCACATTTATCTTTGTCAACGCCTGCCTTATAGGACTAAGCATCCTCTTCTTCTTTATGCCTCTGAGTGCTGCGGGCTTCTGGTGCATGCTCTTGCTTCAGATTGTGATTTCAGTATTCACGGGCATCATGTCGCCGCTGATTTGGTCGATGTATGCTGACGTCAGCGACTACGCCGAGCTTGAGTACAAGACAGCCTCCACTGGCCTGATTTTCTCTTCTGCTTCTATGGCCCAGAAGTTTGGAGGAGCCATTGGCGGCGCAGCAGTGATGTGGCTGCTAAGCGCCTGCGGATACATCGAGACCGAGGGAGCAGTGCAACCCGAGAGCGCAATTAGCTGCCTGTGGTGGCTGCTTAGCTGGATACCAGCCATGATAGCTGCCATCGCTGTGATTGTGGTCATCTTCTATCCCCTGACCACCAAGCGGATGAACGAGATTGTCTCCGAGCTCAAGCTCCAACGCGAGCCAATCCCCACACCTCCGGCCGAAGATTTCGCCCAAGAATAAGGCTCTTATCTTTCCGCCCGTATTGGGTTGGAGAGAAAGTCGGCATATGCAAGCCGCAGCCCATCCGGGAGTTCGGTGCTATAGCGCCACCCCAGGGCTGCGGCTTTGCTTACATCCAGCAGCTTGCGCGGTGTGCCATTGGGCTTGGTGGTATCCCAAAGAATCTCCCCCTCATAGCCGACAGTGGCGGCTACCAACTCAGTGAGATCTCGGATAGTGAGTTCCTTGCCTGTGCCAGCATTCACTGTCTCATTGCCGCTGTATTTATTCATCAGGAAAACACAGAGATTGGCCAAGTCGTCAACATACAAAAATTCCCGCAGCGGACTGCCATCGCCCCAGCATGTCACGCTTTTGGCTCCCGACATTTTAGCCTCATGGAAACGGCGAATCAATGCTGGCACCACATGGCTATGCTCTGGATGATAATTGTCATTGGGGCCGTAAAGATTGGTAGGCATCACTGAGATATAATCAGTGCCATACTGGCGATTGAGATATTCACAATACTTAAGGCCGGAAATCTTGGCCAGCGCATAGGCCTCATTAGTCTTCTCCAGCGAGCTGGTCAGCAGGCAGCTTTCTGGCATAGGCTGCGGTGCCAGCCTGGGATATATGCAGCTGCTGCCTAAGAAGAGCAGCTTTTTGCATCCGGTCTGCCAAGCGGAATGAATCACATTCATCTCCAGTATCATATTCTGATACATGAAATCAGCCAAGGCCTCCTGGTTGGCTACTATGCCGCCGACCTTGGCGGCTGCCAGGAACACATACTCGGGCCGCTCGGCATCGAAGAATTGCTCCACGGACTGCTGACGCTGCAAATCCAGCTCGGCATGGGTGCGCACTATAATATTTTCGTAGCCTTGGCGCTGGAGCTCGCGCACAATTGCTGAGCCCACCATGCCTCGATGGCCGGCTACATATATCTTTGAATCTTTTTCCATGATTTTACTCAAAATAAAAGGTAAGCACTATCATCCTCGAAGTGGCTTTGGAGAGCGATTTCGTGAATTTCATGCGCGATGGGTCATCTTCGAGTTCAGGCCGATCTTTCTGCAATATATCACATAGTCCAAAACAGAATTTTATCTCGGGAATAAGCTTGAAATAAGGCAGATAAAAATCCGCGCCAAAGCCAATGGAAAGATACATATCGCTTGACTTAAGCCGGAGATAGTCGTTATTCTTCTTGGTAACATCAAAAGCGGGCATCACCCCAGCCAACATATAGGGGCGGAAATTCCGCAGGCGCATTGCATGGTATTTTAAGTCAAGTGGGAGCACCACATAGGTGGATTTCAGATTCTGGCGCTCCTCAGCCCCACTTTCACTATCAAGCATCCTTACATTGCGATTGCCAAAATACAGGCCTGGGGCAAAGCGAATGGAAAAATACGAGCTGAGGCGAAAATCCACCAATCCATTGACACAGAAGCCAGGCGAATAGTCCGGCTGCTCCATAAACCAGCTCTCGCCATCCTCTCTCACATATCCATTGTGAGTGAAAAGAAGATTCTGAGTGTGCAAGCCCACAGAGAAGCCCAAGTGCCAAGGACGCAAGTCAGCATAGGGACGGTTAAGAAGTTTGTCGTTCATGTACCGTCCTTTGCTGCTGGCTGGCAGAGCCACAGCAAAGCATCCCAATATAAGAGCTATGTATCGGAGTATCTTCATCAGAAAAATAAGCCTGGGGCTCCCAAGCTCTCTTTCTAACGCTTTTCCTGTGAGAATATTGTGTAATCGCGAGGCTCAAAGCGCAACAGCGCGCGGCATAGGGCTTGATCGCCATCTACCAACTCGGCATAAGTTGTGGACTGCTCAGAATTGGGATCAGAGAAAAGCCTTACTTCCACTTGTTGATCATAATGAGCCTCATGTATATATGAAATCTCAAATCGGTATAGGCGGTTGTGGTCGTGAAAATCAAGCGACCACTGATTGAGCAACAGCTCAATGTAGCGCGATGAATTCACATGGCGATTGAAATCCATATCGCAATAAGTGAATGTGTAAGGCGTGGAAGAGTATTCCTTAAGAGCTCTTAGCCGGCTTGGCTTCTCCACCGGGCACTCCTTATCGGGGATTATTTCCTCTAACCACAGCATATGCGAAATATCCTCGGCAGCTCGAGTCTCTGTGTTGATTACAGCCCACAAGGTGCGAGCCCACCCTATGGTAGCACCCTGCCCATCGAGAATTTCAAAATCACGTTCTGAAAAAAGACGGTTAATTCCGCAAACCCAAGTACGGATAGTATAATTCTCATTCACCTCGGGATAGCGCTGCATCTCCACAGCTACCCTTGAAAGCACCCAAGTGCCCTTTCTTTCCACCAAGCTGGCATATCCGATGCCTAACTGATTCGCATGCAAGGTGGCTATCTCTATAAGGCGGTTGATTAAGAGCGTAATGGGCATCCGGCGCTCTGGATTGCACTCGGCCGGGGTCATGAAATAGGTTTGAGTAAATATCTTATCCATCGGGCAAATCGTTTGTGCAAAGTTACGAAATTTCAGAGATAAGAATTAAGTTCTAATAGTAAATGCAACTTTTTGGACAAAAAATAAAGCCCCAGAAT
>CAZRYC010000020.1:0-41978 GCA_964604175.1 uncultured Bacteroides sp. | reverse complement strand
ACAACCGCATCAGCGGTAGCTTCGACTACTACTATCGCAAGACCAAGGACCTGCTTACCACCACCACTTACAACGCAGGCTCAAACCTCGGTCCTGACGGCCCCATGAATATTGGCGACCTTACCAACCATGGTATTGAGTTCAACATTGTCACTCGCCCCATAGTTACCAAGAACTTCCAATGGACCAGCAGCCTCAATGTCGCTTGGAACAAGAATGAGATTTCTACTCTGGCAGAAGGTGCAGACATCTACACTGGCTCTATCGGCAACTCGGTGAACGTACAAATCCAGCGCGAAGGGGAGGCCGCATTCAGCTACTTCGTATTCGAGCAGGTTTACAATGCTGATGGCACTCCGGCCGAGGGCATTTATGTTGACCGGAATGGTGATGGCCAGATAACAGAAGACGACAAGTATATATTCCACAGCCGCGACCCGAAGGTTACAATCAACTGGCAGAACACCATCAACTATAAGAATTGGGACTTCGGTATTGTGCTTCGAGCAAGCTTGGGCAACTGGATGTACAACAAAAACATGGCTGACAACTGCTTCGGAGGCGAGACAGCCGTGGGTCCTCTGGGCAATCTTCTGAGCCAGGACTTCTGCTACATCTTCTCTAACGCCAAGAGCACCAATCTGCTTTGCAGCGACTATTTTGTACAGAACGCGTCGTTCCTGCGCTGCGACAACATTAGCATCGGCTACACATGGCCCAAGCTGCTGAACTGCATGCGTTTCCGCCTGTTTGCTGCCGTACAGAATCCTTTCGTGATCACCAAGTACAAAGGCACCGATCCCGAGGTATTCTCTGGCATTGACAGCAGTCCATATCCACGCTCTACCACTTACACTGTAGGCTTGGTGGCTACTTTCTAATATCATTTCCATCAACAGTTAATCTAAGAAAACATGAAATATTTTAAATATATCACTCTCGGAGCTGCCACAATGTTGCTGGGGATGACTGCCTGCACCGGCGACTTGGACGTAACTCCCGATGACCCCAATAACAAGACTGAGCTAAGCTCAGCCGACGAGTGGTACGGCTATTTCGGCAGTCTATACGGCAACCTCATATACGAGGGCAATCTTACTCCCAGCGGAGTGGATGGCGGAGCTGGCGTATTCACCCGCTGCCACTGGAACATGCAGGAAATCACTGCCGACGAGGCCATCATTCTCAACACTTGGAACGACCCTGGCTATTCCGACCTGAAGTACAACACCTGGACCTCTAACAACACTTGGGAGTTCATGTGCTTCCAGCGCGAGGCCACCACTGCGGTGACCTGCATGGAGTTCTGCCGCAAAGCCGATGGCGCACAAGAGTATGGCATCAGCGAAAGCACTATAGCCCAATGGAAAGCAGAGGCTTATGTACTGAAAGATCTCTGTTACTACTATATGATAGATATGTATGGCCGAGGCCCTTGGGTGACTGAGGAAACAGCCATCGGCGAAACCCCGGAAACCTACGACCGCAAACAACTGTTCGATGCCGTAACCAGCGAACTGCTTGAGCAGATCAACTCTGGCAATCTACTGCCTGCCGGACAGCAAGAGTACGGACGCGTAAGCCGCGAAGCTGCGCGCATGCTTTTGGCCAAGCTTTATCTCAACGCAGAGGTTTACACTGGCACGCCTATGTACAGCGAATGTGCTGCTCAGATTAAGGAGATTCTGAAAACGATCAACACTCTGGCACCCACCTACAAGTACCTCTTCTGCGATGGCAACCAGAAATATTGCAACGGCGGCGAAATCCTGTGGTCCGTGCCTCAGAACGAAGTGAGCGTGCAGACCTACGGAGGCACCACCTATCTGACTGCCGGAGCCACAATGGGAACCATTCCCGAAGACGTGCTCGTATCAATCGGAGCCAGCGACAAGTGGAACGGCTTGAAAGTTCGACCCGAATTGATCAATGTGTTTACCGACAGAGGTGACTATCGATACCTGTTCTACGAGGGCGAGTTCACCAACAGTGTAGAGAACCTCAACAGCTACGAGGCCGACAGCGATGGCTACATGTGCATCAAATATCGCCGCACAAGCGAAAATGATTACTTCAATGCAGCTGGGGTGGTGCCTACCACCTGCTTCACCAATATTGACTATCCTCTGTTCCGCTTGGCCGACGCTTTCCTGATGCTCTCAGAGTGCGAGAAGCGCGGGGCTACAGGCAGCGATACAGGCTATGAGTACTTCAATAAGGTACGCGCCCGTGCCGGATTGGCTCCGATGAGCAATCCCACCCTTGACGACATACTGGACGAGCGCCAGCGCGAGCTCTATTGGGAAGGCCATCGACGCAGCGACTTGGTTCGCTTCGGCAAATACACCGGCAACGCCTATGTATGGAGCTGGAAGGGCGGTGTGTATGAAGGCACCACTATTTCCAACAACCGCAATGTGTTCGCCATACCTTACCAATATGTTGCCACAGTTGGCCAGAACGATGGTTATTAATCTCTTAATTTGACTCTACAATGAAAAAGATATCAGTAATGCTATCAGCGCTCACAGCAGCGCTCGCATTTACGGCCTGCGATGAGTCGAAGGATGACCACCCTGTAATCAACACTCACGAGGGTGAACAGGAGGCTGTATTCCTCAACACTCCCGAAATGGCCAACATGGCAGTACAGATCACTGAGGAGAACAATACTAAGTCTCTCCACATGACCTGCTCGCAGCCCGACTATGGATTTGCTGCCTCGGTGAAATACGAAGTGGAGGTATCTCTCACTGACTTTACCACCCCTATGGAAGAAGGCTGCCCCGCAAGCGTAGTGCTCGCCACCTCGTTTGTGGACTGCTCGGAAATCAATCCCGTGCTTTCCGAAATAGCAGAGGCTATGTGCCAAATGCTCAACATCGAGAGCGACTCTCAGGTGCCTACCCCTTATTATCCTCTGTATCTTCGCTTGATCGCCAATGTACAGACAGCAGACCAGCAGAACTATGACAACACCACATATATCAGCAATGCGGTGACCATGAGCGGTGTGAGCTGTGGATATCTGGCCATTATCGTGCCAGGCCTTCCCACTGGCATTTATTGCCGTGGCGGCATGAACGACTGGAGCGCTGACCCAGCTTGGGAGTTTGTGACCACATCGGAATCCGGAGTATATGAGATTACCGATTGCACTATAGCCTCTGGCACTGAATTTAAGATTGCCGATGCCTCATGGGGCAACATCAACTGCGGCACCAACGGCAGCAATCCTAAGTTTAACGAGCCCTATGTGCTCAACAACGACAGCGGGTCCGGCAACATGACAATGGAGACCACCTTCAGCGGTCGCATACAACTCACTGTTAAGAGCGGCACCTATACCATGCTCCTTGAGGCTGACGAGCCCGACACTCCCGGCCAACCCACCGGAGTTTACGTTCGCGGCACAATCAATGACTGGGGCGCACCGGCCGAGGATGAACTCTTGACCACAGATATCAAAAATGTATGGCAACTGGCCGACATCACACTTCCCGCCGGTAGCGAATGGAAGATTGCTGATGCCAACTGGGGCTCTTACAACTTGGGCCTCTGGAATGAGGTGCTGATAGGGTCGCCCTTCGAGCTCACCACCGGAGGCGGCAACATAGCCATGTCAGAATCCTTCACCGGATCCGTTACGTTGAAGATCAAGAGCGGAAAGTTCTGGTGCACTCTGACCCCCGCAGGCGAATAAATATGTTCAACTCGCAAAACTAAAGACAAATGAAACATTTATCATATCTCATGATGGGTGCGTTGGCTCTCACCTTCGCTGCTTGCGAGGATGGACCATCAAAAGTACCCGTACAGACCAACCCGCAGGGCCCGGTGCTTGAAGCCGGCAGCGTAGAGGCTATCGCAGCTGGACCGCTGACCACAGGCACGCTCGACATCACTGACGAAATGACCTCAGTGCTGATAGCCACTGTGGAGAGTGTTGACACCGTCCTTTCCGATGCCACAGTAAGCTTTGGCTTCGATTACGCCAGCAAAAGCGACTTTAGCGATGCCATATCCCTGGATGTTACAATGGAAGGGAACAACGGCTATGTAGAAGCCGCTGACCTGCAGGCTGCTCATATCGCCCTCTTTGGCAAAAGCACAGATGCCAAGATAGTGTACTATCGCATACCCTTGTATGTGGAGCTCAATGGCGTGAATTACCGCTGGGGCGGGGTTGACTACTACTGCGCCGAGGGCACCTACAGCGAGACACTGCCGGCATCTGCTGTGACCGAACCTCAATACCTGTGCACGCCAGGCGGGTATAATGGCTGGAGTCAGACAGCTTCGAGCTGGGTGCCTCTGAGAGAATCTGACAGCACCTACCGAGGAGCCATCTTGGCAAGCGGCGAATTCAAGCTCACCGATGGCGACACTTGGGATGACGACAAGACCTGGGGCTTAGGCGATGAGGGTGGCACCCTGTCACAACCCGGCAATGGCAATATTCCGGTGGCTGAGGACGGCTTGCAGTGAATCAATGTAAGCCTTGTAAACAGCACTTATGTGCTTACCCACATTACAAGCGTGGGCATTGTGGGCGGATTTTCGAGCGCGTCATGGAACATAGGCGACTATTACGAGATGACCCCTAACGAAGATTACAGCATCTGGACCTGGACAGGCGACCTTGAAGGCGCCGAATGGAAGATTGCCCTCAATAACAGCTGGGACTACAACTACGGAGGCTCTGTGGATGCTCCTACCTTCGATGGCAGCAACATCAGCGGCTATGACGGCACCCACACTGTAACATTTGACTGCACCGGCCATTATCCTATCATCAAGGTAGAATAATACGGACATTATTATCCCTAATCAGGCGATGCTCCTCAGCGGGCATCGCCTGATTTTTTATTGTCAAAATAAATAGGAAAAGCCAAATGTTAAAATGTAATAGATTTTTAGCTAAAATTGCTAAATTTGAGAATTAAGTGTATTTTTTGAGCAAATTTTAATCAAAATATCATTAATATTTGCTTACTTTGTGAAGATTTTCGGTGAGAACCGCGCCCCTCTCCTCACACCTAACCGTGAAATACGACCAATCAGCTACCTAATAACCACTTATATAAATAATTATTAATGAATTAGAGATTAGAAACCTACCTTATTTCCCAGCGATTGCGATCAGCATTCCTTGGGAGCAATTACATCTGTAATAAAACTAATATCAGAAACGAACAACTTTAATTCTAACTTAATCAACTCTTGCATGAAGAACTTTTGTCATCTATTGAGTCGGAGAGCCTGGCTTGCCATCACTATGGTGATGCTCATGGCATTCCCAGCATTGGCAGAGATTATCACCGTAACGGGTACGGTTTACGAGCCCGATGGTGAACCCGCCATTGGAGTAAGCGTGATGGTGCAGGGACAAACCGCAGGTGTCAACACCGACATCGACGGCAATTACCGCATCCAGTGTGAATCCAACGCCGTACTCGTAGTATCCTATGTGGGATACGAGACACAGACTGTCAACGTAAATGGTCGCACCCACATCGACATCACCCTCAGCACCCAGAGCAAGGCCCTTGAGGAAGTGGTGGTTATCGGTTACGGTACCGTAAAGAAAGAGGACGCAACCGGATCAGTGGCCGTAATCAAGCCCGATGATATCGAGGCTGGTATCGCAAAGTCAGCACAGGACATGCTGGTAGGCGCAAGCCCTGGCGTAACTGTTACCACCAATGGCGGTAACCCCACTGGCTCGGCAACAATCCGTATCCGTGGCGGCTCCTCACTCGCAGGCAACAACAACCCTCTTATCGTTATCGACGGTGTGCCCCAGACCGACGGTGATATCATCAATGGCACAGGCGTAAGCGCACTTACCATGGTTAACCCGCAGGACATCGAGTCAATGACCATCCTGAAAGACGCATCCGCCACCGCAATCTATGGTAGCCGCGCATCCAACGGTGTGATCATCATCACCACAAAGAAAGGCGCCAGCGGCAAGCCAAAAGTTAACTTCGCAGCCAACTGGCACTATGCGAAAGCCCGCAAGACACTCGATGTGTATGATGGCGATTCTTATCGCAAACTGGCCAACGAGCTCTATCCTGGCAACGCCAACTTAAGCGAACTTGGCACACTGAACACAGACTGGCAGGATGAAGTGCTTCGCGGAGCTTTCTCGCAGGACTACAACCTGAGCGTAGGTGGCACCTACAAGAACCTCCCCTACCGCGTCAGCGCCAGCTGGGCCGACAACCGAGGCATCATCAAGGAGAACGGCATGCAGCGCACCACCGTGGGCATCAACCTTTCACCTAAATTCTTTGAAAATCACCTCTCAGTTAATGTTAACCTCTCTGGCACATACATCAACCTGAAAGGATATGGCAACGAAGGCGCCGTAAGCTCTGCTATTAGCTACAACCCCACAATTAGCCCTTACCAGAATTACAACATGTCATCCAACTCAGTAGCCAGCCTTTATAATGGCTTCTACTACTGGATGCAAGACGGCATAGCCAACTCAGAAGGCCAAGGCAAGACCAACCCGCTTTCTACACTCTATGATTACCAAAAGAAAGGCACTACGCTGTCTTCCACTGGCAACATCCAACTCGACTACTCATTCCATTTCCTGCCCGAGCTTCACGCCAACCTCAACCTTGGCTACGAAGTAAGCAAGTCAGACCAGCAGACCGACAGCGAGGCTAACAGCCGCGGACAATGGCTCAATACCTCACTGAGCAGCATGGGCAGCTATGGCGCTGGCACACAATACAAGTGGCATCAAATCAACCGCAATACCCTGCTCGACTTCTATCTCAACTACAAGAAAGAAGTAGAGTCCATCCAATCGAACTTCGATGTAATGGTGGGTTATTCTTGGCAGCGTTTCAGCTATCTGGGTCACCAGAACACTTGGGTTACCACAAGAGGCTTCCAGACCAATTCTGGCGCCATACCTTACGAAAATGGCGTATATACACTGCTGTGGGACGATTCATCATCTTCCAACATCGGCAAAGAAGTTACCAATGCCTATAGCCGTTGGTCAGCACCCGTGCAACTGATTTCTTTCTTCGGCCGCTTCAACTACAGCTTCAAGGACACATACCTCTTCACATTCACCCTGCGCGATGATGGTTCGAGCCGTTTCTCAAAGGACAACCGCTGGGGTCTCTTCCCATCAGTAGCCCTGGGCTGGCGCATCTCACAGAACGCATTCTTCAATGGCGTGCGTGATTGGTGGAACGAACTGAAGCTCCGCGCTGGCTGGGGTGAAACTGGTCAGCAGGATGTAGGTGGAGAGTTCCCCTACTTGGCTACTTACAGCTTCTCTACTGGAGCCTTCATGTACCCCCATCCTGAGACTGGCGAATGGATATTTCCTCTCTATCCTAACGGATACGATGAAAGTCTGAAGTGGGAGACCACTACCACATGGAACGTGGGTCTTGACTTCTCATTCCTCAACAACCGCATCACCGCAGCAGCCGACTGGTATCTGCGCAAGACAAAAGATCTGCTCTATACCGCCAACATTGCTGGTACAGGTACAGCAGCCTCCATTACCCGCAACATCGGTAACATGGAGAACCAAGGTGTGGAAATCACTGTAACTGCCCGCCCGATCGTAACCAAGGACTTCACTTGGACCACTGGCATCAACTGGGCATACAACAAGGCTAAGATTACATCTCTTACTGGCGATGCTGCTTCAGATAGCCAGCCTGCAGGCTCCCTGCCCGTAGGTACAGGCGGTTACATACAGTACTTTACTGTAAATCAAGAGCCCCATGCTTTCCGTGTAATGGAGCAAGTGTACGACACCAAGGGAGATCCTATCCCCGGCGTGTATGTTGACCAAAACGGCGACGGTGTAATTGATGATAGCGACTACATCTATTACCACTCACGTGCACCTAAGCACACCCTCTCTTGGAACAACAGCTTCGCATACAAGAACTGGGATCTGAGCTTCGTGCTCCGCGCCAACTTAGGCAACTATGTATATAACGGACCGAAGGCAGCTTATGGCTACACTGGCCAGATGACACAGTACGGTTGGAACAACGTGCTTGCTGACACTTATCTCTATGGCGACCTCGCTGGCGACGGATACCACTATTACAGCAGCTACTATGTAGAGAACGCTTCATTCCTGCGCTGCGACAATATTTCGCTTGGCTACAACTTCTCCGACATGCTCAAGAAGTACAAGCTTGGCCTGCGCGTATTCGCGGTAGTAGAGAATCCTTTCGTCATCACCAAGTACAAGGGCATCGATCCTGAGGTATTCTCGGGCATTGACAGCAGCGTTTACCCCAACCCAACAACCTTCACTCTTGGCTTGACACTTAACCTTTAATCATTAATGCTAACAGTGTCTTTTATTAAAAAAAGAATCAGTATGAAATCATTCAAAACATATATAATCGCTGGTAGCATCGGTGTAATGGCAACCATGGGCATGGGCTCTTGCACAGGCGACCTGGAACTGCTGCCTACCGACCCCAATGATACCACAGCCGCTACCTTCAGCGAAGATCCGGACTACTATATGGATCGCATGATTGCCGATGTCTTCTTCGGTCTCTGCACTTATGGTATTTCTGACAACAATGCCCTCAACGGCGTGGCCGACGGTGGTTTCTCCACATTCCAGCGCGGTATCTTCAACTGCGAAGAGCTCCCCACCGACGAGGCATGCTGGCTTTGGTATGCCAACGACACCGAGGTAGGACAGATGCCTTTTGGTATCGTATCTACCACTACTGCCATGGCATTCGCTCCTTACTATCGCTTCATCGTAAACGCTTCCATCTGCAACAACTTTATTGCCACCTGGACAGCAGGCGAGGGCTATGTAAGCGCAGCTAATGAGGCTAATCGCATGAAGTATCTCTGTCTGGCCCGTGCCGTGCGTGAGATTAACATGTACTATCTGCTCGACATCTATGGCAATGTGCCTTGGATTGATGATGGCACTGCAGTAGGTTCAATCCCGACCCAGTATCCTGCTTCAGAAATCTACGACAAGCTGGTGGCTGAGATGGAAGAAACTCTGGCTTCATTCGACACCTATGTAACCGGCACTCCCGTTTACGGCTATTTTGGCAAGGATGTGATGGATGCATATCTGATGAAGCTCTACATGAATGCTGCCCAATATGGCAAGGCATCTAACGATTGGAGCAATGCATACACCCACGCCATGAACATCATCAATCGCCACCAAGGCGAGGGATTCAACGGCTCGGGTCTGTGCTATGACTACAACCAGGTATTCGGAGCTGGCAACAAGCGCTTTGCTCCCGGCGGAGGCGATGTGAACGAAATCCTCTTCACTCTCCCCAACGAAGACACAAAGATGACCACCTATGCTGGAGCTGAGCTTATGTGCTTGGGCTATGGCAACACCTATGGCACTGGCAGCGTACAGGACATGTACAATGTATCGGGCGCTTGGAACTGTATCCTTGGCCGCAAGCAGCTTGCTGAGGCATTTGACTGGAACGACGACGCAATGAGCGAGAGCGATGACCAACGCGTACGCTTCTGGATGACTTCCGCTCATGGCTACAGCTTCAGCAGCGCTCCCCTCAATGCTGACAACTGCCCCAACAACGGCTATCCTACCATCAAGTTCACCAACTGGTACATCAACAATGATGGTTCTATCGACTATGAGAAGTCGGGCGATGTCAACGCTAACTGCTGGAACACCGATTATCCCATGGTTCGCCTCGCAGAAATCTACCTCTCAGCAGCCGAGTGCATCCTCAATGGCGGTGGCGGCTCACAGAGCGACGCTTTGAAATACACTAACTATATCCGTGAGCGCGCAGGCCTGACTGCTTGGTCCTCAGTGACTACAGAGAGCCTTAAGAGCGAGCGTCAACGCGAGCTTTACACCGAGTGCACACGTCGCACCGACCTCAAGCGCTACGGCACTTGGATTTCTGGCTCGAAGTGGGATTACAAAGGCAGCGACAGCAACTATGCTGGACAGGACTTCCCCTCAACCTTCAACTGGTATCCTCTGCCCCCGAACGTAGTTTCGATGGCTGGCTACGACCAGAACCCCGGTTATTAATCTTTTAGCCTAATTCAACATGAAGAAAATCACAACAATACTCGCTTCGCTTGCAGTACTCACTGCTTTCAATTCATGCGAAGACGATAAGGTGACGCTATCGATGCCGGCAGAAGGCTCATACGAGATGCAGACTCCATCTTTTGCTTCTTCTCTCGCTATGACTGAGGCTACTGGCGATCAGCTGCTGCAATTTGTCACCAATCAGCCTAATTATGGATATTCTGCATCATTGGTTTATTCTCTTGATGTAGCTCTTGATGCTTCTTTCTCTACTTATGAGACTCTTTCCGGTAAAGATACTTCTTCGCCTATCATCGAAGTAAGCCAAGAGGATTTCTCTTATGCTCTTTGCAATCTCCATGGCTTTGGCCCGGACTATTATGAAGAGCAAGCCCCTGAGTCAGTGTATGTGCGTGCCCAAGTAAGCGTGTCCAACACGGAGAATACTACATTGACCACAGAGACTGTAACTCTGTCGAATGTGACATTCTACCATGTGATCATGGGCAAGCGCACCATCTACCTGATTGGTAATTGCAGCGGATGGAACGAGCCCTCAGAAAGCAATGCTGATGCATTGGCTAACTGGACTCTTACCGAGACTGCTATCGGATCTAACGTTTATTACAACTCGTTCGATCTCGAAGCCGGCACACTCCAGTTCCGCTTCTACACTGCTCTCACTGGTTGGGACGGCGGCGACTCGCTTGGTTCACAAGAGGAAGATGCTGGCCTTGCTATCGATGATGAATTCGATGGCCTCACTTACACTGGCAGCTATGTATATCCTGGCAAGGGTACTTGGTTGATAGAGAACTTCGCTGGCGGTCTGATCAAGATGACTGTCGATATGAATGAGGGTACGGTAACCTTCGAACTTGGCAAGGCTGGCGAGGTTGACTACAGTAAGTACGCTTGCATGTACATTATCGGCGACTGCTCAGGATGGGCCGAGCCAAGCGAATCCAACGCAGAGGCCCTGGCCAACTGGAAGATTTATGATATCGGAGAGAATGGCATCTACTACACTCCCAAGTCAGTTTACATGAGCAAGGCCCAGTTCCGCTTCTACACAGCCCTCACTGGCTGGGATGGCGGCGATTCTCTGGGATATCAGGAAGCTGATAATGCTACGAGCTTCGACCTAACCAACGGCGAATTTACAAGCGCTTATGTTTACCCAGGCAAGGGCTCATGGGAATTCCCCAACGATGGCGGCAACTGGTGGTACTTGGAGGTAGATACCAACACAGGCACAGTAACCTTCCGCATCACTGAGGCTCCCGAGGGCGAAGAGACACCTGACGAACCAGAACCCGAACCAGTAGATAACTCAATAATCTATGTGCGTGGTGACATGAATGGCTGGGGCACAGAAGACGATTGGGCATTCACTCAGGTTAGCGATACCGAGTGGGCTATCTACGGTGTGGAAATCGAAGCTGGCGAAAACTTCAAGTTCGCTTCATCTGACTGGGCCACATACAATTTGGCAAGCAATGGCACAGTTCCCGAAGTGGGTGTAGAGTACGAACTGGTATCCGGAGCCAATGACAACATCTGTCTTGACTATGACTTCTCAGGCAACATAATACTGACCCTTCAGGGCGACACCTATTATGCACTCTTCAAAGAGGCAGCAGCTGGTGATCCCGCAGGCATCTACCTGCGAGGAAGCATGGTCGATAATTGGGGAGCTGACCCCGCTTGGGAATTTGTTACCACAGATGAGGACAATGTATGGGTGCTCAACAACGTAACCTTAGATGAAGGTACCGAATTTAAGGTAGCCGATGCTGACTGGGGCACTATTAACTATGGCCTGGAGGAAACATTGGTTCTGGGACAAACAATGACTATGAGCTATCAAGGCAGCAACATTGTGATGCCTTCTACAGCTACCGTCAATATCACTTTTGCTACTGACGGCGAAAATTACACTATCCTTGTAGAAGAAGTCCAATAAGCTATCCTATACCTAATTTTCTTATTTCACACGAGGCGGAGCCCAATCCTGGGCCCCGCCTCGCTGCTTGTGCCTTGCATGCTTCTTTGTTAAAATTCAAGAATTTTCGACCAGTGCGATTATTTATTGGATTTTATGTGTTATCTTTGTAGAAGATAATGCAATAGCAAGAAGAATAAGAGAACTAACCAAATCACACCTAAAATAATAGCATGAAACGAAACCTAATCTTGCTAATGGCAGCTCTGGCCATAAGCGCAATGGCTCAGCGCAGCGAGCAGACTATTCGCCAATGGGAGTTCACCAAGGGAGAGCCAACTGAGGCCACTAAATGGCAAAGTGTAACCGTACCTCACGATTGGGCCATATACGGGCCTTTCGATATCCAAAACGATCTGCAGGTAGTGGCTGTGGAGCAAAACGGCGAGACAGAAGCCTCGACCAAGACAGGCCGCACCGGAGGCCTGCCATTCATTGGCAAGGGGAGCTACCGCACCACTGTCAACATACCCGACACTGCCGGCCTAAGCCACACCCTGATCTTCGACGGCGCAATGAGCAACGCCAAGGTTAAGGTCAATGGAAAAGAACTGGCATACTGGCCCTATGGCTATAATTCATTCTATGTCAACATCGATGACGCGGCTGTGCCTGGTGACAACCTGATCGAGGTTAATCTGGAGAACTATGAGCAAGCCTCTCGCTGGTACCCAGGGGCCGGCCTATACCGCAATGTGCACTTAGTCACTACAAATGACATTCATATTCCAGTGTGGGGCACCCATATCACCACTCCCACCATCAAGGACGACTATGCCATCGCCAATCTAAGCATAGAGATTGAAGGGGCACGCCAGTTTGAAGAATGGCCCTACGGCGATAAGCTCGACATCACCACCGTAGTTTATGATCCCGAAGGCAAAGAAGTGACCCGCAATTCTTCAAAGTATGTGGCTCGCGGACAGAATGCTGTGCAAAATCTTAATATCCCAAATCCTGTGCTGTGGGATCTCGACAATCCGGCATTGTACACAGCCCGCACCACTCTCTCCTACGATGGCAAAGATGTGGACACCTACGACACCCGCTTCGGCATCCGAAGCATCGAATACATACCTGACAAGGGCTTCTTCCTCAATGGCAAACCCGTGAAATTCCAGGGCGTGTGCAACCATCATGACTTAGGTCCTCTTGGCGCTGCCGTCAACAAGTCGGCTCTTCGCCACCAGCTGGAGCTGCTCAAGGATATGGGCGTCAACGCCATTCGCACCAGCCATAACATGCCAGCCCCCGAGCTGGTAGAGCTCTGCGACGAGATGGGGCTGATGATGATGCTTGAGCCATTCGATGACTGGGGTTTCCGTCCCAAGAGCCCCAATGGCTATGGCAAGTTCTTCCCGGAATGGGCAGAAAAGGATGTGACCAACATGGTGAAGCATTATCGCAACTCACCGGCTGTGGTGATGTGGAGCAGCGGCAACGAAGTGCCCAGCCAATGGGGTCCCATCGGCATCGAAGAGCTCACCATGCTGCAAGATCTGATCAAGAGTTTGGATTCTACCCGGCCTATAACCAATGGCATGGATCAAATCAATTCCATTCTTGACAACGGCTTTGCTGCCACAGTGGAAATTCCTGGCTTTAACTACAAGCCGCAGTACTATGAGAAGGCCTACGAGATGCTGCCTCAGCAGATTATTTTAGGATCGGAAACAGCCTCTACCGTCTCTTCACGCGGAAAATACTATTTCCCAGTGGAGGTGGTAGAAAAGCAAGCCGTGATGCACCCCGATAAGCAGAGCAGCAGCTACGATGTGGAGGCTTGCTACTGGAGCAACATCCCAGACATTGACTTCGCCGCCGATCAGGATCTGCCCTATGTTATCGGTCAATTCGTGTGGACGGGCTTCGACTACCTTGGCGAGCCAACTCCCTACGATACCGATGCCTGGCCCAGCCACAGCAGCTACTTTGGCATCATTGACTTAGCTTCCCTCCCCAAGGACCGATACTATCTCTATCGCAGCCAGTGGAACAAGGAGGATGCCACCCTCCACATGCTGCCCCACTGGAACTGGCCGGGCCGCGAGGGCGAGATTACACCCATCTTCGTGTACACTTCCTACCCCAAGGCTGAAGTATTTATCAATGGCAAGAGCCAAGGAGTGCGAGAGTTTAACGACTCTACGGTGATGAACCGCTTCCGCTTGATGTGGAATGAGACCCGTTACGAACCCGGTGAGGTAAAGGTTGTGGCCTACGATGCAGATGGCAATGCAGTAGCCGAGGAAGTGATGCGCACTGCCGGCAAGCCACACCACTTGGTGGCCACTCCCAACCGCACGGAAGTCAAAGCCGGTGGCGATGAATTGGTATATTTCACAATCACAGTGGAGGACAAGGAGGGCAACCCGGTGCCCACTGATGAACGTTTGGTAAAATTCAAGGTCACTGGCGCGGGAGAATTTGAAGCCACGGCCAATGGCGATGCCACATGCCTGCTCCCATTCCAGAAACCGGAGATGAAACTATTTAGCGGAGCCGCCACCGCCATAGCACGCGCCACCACCCCGGGCACCCTGACATTCACAGTCTCCGCCCCTGGTGTAAAGCCAGCAACCGCCACAGTAAAAGTCACAGAATAGAAAAATTACAAATGACCAATTACAAGTAATTGGTCATTTGTAATTTATTTTGTAACTTTGCAGTAAAGACCGTGAAAAAATGGCTGAAGACGAAATCCTGGACCCCATACAAGAAGATGTAGCCTACATCGACGATGATATCCGCACCCTGGACTGGCGCACACACATTCGCCAGCGTCCCGGCATGTATATCGGATCTCTCGGTGACGGTTCAAAGAGCGACGATGGCATATATGTGCTGCTTAAGGAAGTAATAGACAATTCTATAGATGAGTTTGCCATGGGCTATGGCAAGCAAATTACCGTGGATATCACCGAGGAAGGCACTGTCACAGTGCGCGACTTTGGCCGTGGCATACCTTTGGGCAGCGTGCTAAAGGCGGTGTCCACGATGAATACCAGCGGCAAGTTCGACTCAAAAGCATTCAAAAAATCCGTAGGTCTCAACGGCGTGGGTGTCAAAGCCGTAAATGCATTGAGCGTCAGCTTCGAGGTGCGTTCAGTGCGTGATGGCCAAGCCAAATCCGTGCTTTTCAGCCAAGCCCAATTGGTAAGCGATGGTGAAATAGAGACAACCAACGAGCCTAACGGTACAATGGTGCGCTTTACTCCCGACAGCACCATCTTCAAAAACTTCAAATATCAAGAGGAGTATGTGGCTGAGATGATGAAGAATTACAGCTTCCTCAACTCTGGCTTGGCCATGGTGCTCAATGGCAAGAAATATGTGTCGAAGCAAGGCCTGTTAGACTTGCTGAAAGAGAATATGGACAAGGAGCCTCTCTATCCCATCATTCACCTTAAAGGCGACGACATTGAGATAGCCATAACCCATGTGCGTCAATATGGCGAGGAGTTCTACAGCTTCGTCAATGGTCAGCATACCACTCAGGGTGGCACTCACCTGATAGAATTCAAAAAGGCTGTGGCTCAAACAATGAAGGACTATTTCAACAAGCCTTTTGAATTCAGCGACATACGCTCCGGCATGGTAGCAGCCATAGCCATCAAAGTGCAAGACCCGGTGTTCGAGTCTCAGACCAAAACAAAGCTGGGCAGCCGCGACATGAATGCCGAGGGATTGACGGTGGCGAAGTTCATCGGCGATTTCGTAAAGAAAGAGCTTGACAATTACATGCACCGCAATCTTGATGTGGCCGACATCATCTTACATCAAGTGCAAGATAGCGAGCGCGCTCGCAAGGCAATGGCCGGAATAGCCAAGATTGCCAGAGAAAAGAGCAAGAAGGTGAGCCTCCACAACCGCAAACTTCTCGATTGCACCGTGCATCTTAATGATGCCAAAGGCAAAGAAGATATGTGCGAAGCATCCTCAATCTTCATCACCGAGGGCGATTCGGCAGCCGGCTCAATCACCAAAATTCGCGATGTGCGCACCCAAGCCGTGTTCTCACTGCGAGGCAAACCTCTGAATGCCTACGGGCTTACCCAGAAAGAGCTGGTGCTCAACGAGGAGTTCAACCTGCTGCAAGCAGCCCTGAATTTGCAGGACGGCATAGAGGGCCTGCGCTACAACAAGGTCATCATCGCCACAGATGCTGATGTGGACGGCATGCACATACGCCTGCTTCTGATCACTTTCTTCCTGCAGTTTTTCCCGGACCTGATAAAGATGGGGCATGTGTATGTGCTGCAAACGCCCCTCTTCCGCGTGCGTTCGAAAAAAGCCCAAAACAGGCGCAAGAAAGACACGGATGAAGTCTTCTACTGCTACAACGATACTGAGCGCATCAATGCAATTGAGCATTTCGGCGAGAGCGATGCCGAGATTACTCGCTTCAAAGGTTTGGGAGAGATTTCGCCAGAAGAGTTCCGAGGCTTCATTGGGCCCGATATGCGCCTTGACAAGGTAGTGCTTCGCAAGGAGGATCATGCCAGCGCCCTGATGGAGTTCTACATGGGTAAAAATACTATGGAACGCCAAAATTTCATTATCAACAATCTGGTGATTGAAGATGACAGCCAAATCTCGTAGGACAGCCATTTTTGCGGGGAGTTTCAATCCCTTTACCATAGGCCATGCTGACATTGTGCGGCGTGGCTTAGAAATGTTTGACCACATAGTTATCGCAATAGGTGTGAATCTCAACAAGGTTCCCGCCAATGCAGATGCTTCATGTTTGGAGCATCTGCAGCAGCTTTACGCTCCGGAGCCGCGCATTACAGTAGTCGCTTGGGATGGGCTCACTGGCGATTTGGCGAAAAAATTTGATGCCAAGTTTTTACTTCGAGGCGTAAGATCAGTCAAAGATTATGAGTACGAGCGAGACATGGCGGATGCCAACCGGGCAGTATTCGGCTTGGAGACAGTGATATTATATTGTGATCCGGCCTTGGCATACATCTCCTCTTCGCTTGTGCGGGAGCTTCGCAGCTATGGACAGGATGTTTCGCGCTTCCTTCCGTAACAAAAGAGGGCTCTAATTTGTTAGAATATTATATCGAAAAATTATGACGCAAAAACTATATCTGCTTCCCATGCTCTTGCTGGGACTATTCTCACAGGGTGCGACTCAGGAGGCTAACAACGATTTCCCTCCAGGCCGCAAGCTCACCTATGCGGATTATATTATTGAAAATTTCTATGTGGAGGATGTGAATGCCGACTCAGTGGTCACTGAGGGTATCATAGCAATGCTCAAGACACTTGATCCCCACTCCTCCTACTCCACTCCCGATGAGACAAAAGATCTCAACGAACCGCTTGAAGGCAAATTCTCTGGCATTGGGGTGCAATTCAACATGGCCACCGACACTGTGTATGTAATTCAGACTGTCTCCGGAGGCCCGAGCGAGAAAGTGGGCATTCGCCCCGGCGACCGCATCATAGCCGCCAACGACACTGTGATTGCTGGCAAGAAGCTCCCCAACAGCGCTATTCTGAAGACATTGCGAGGGCCAAAGGGCTCAAATGTGAAGCTCTCAGTGCTTCGCGACGGGGAGATGATTGACTTCATGGTAACCCGCGATGATATTCCAATCAATAGCGTGGACGGGGTGTATATGGTGACCCCGGAGATAGGATATGTGCGCCTCACACGCTTTGCCGAAGACTCTGGCACCGAGGTGAGCGATGCTATTAAGAAACTGCAGGAAAAGGGTATGCAGAAGCTTATCCTTGATCTTGAGGACAATGGAGGCGGCTACCTCAAGGCTGCTTATGATGTGGCCTCCCTTTTCTTGAATAAGGATGATCTTATTGTGTACACTCAAGGAAAGAATGCAGAGCCCACCTACTATAACGTAGAGTCCTCCAAGCCCTTGTTTACAGGGCCAGTGGCTGTGATGGTCAACCAGTACTCAGCCTCTGCCGCTGAAATTGTATCGGGTGCGCTTCAGGACAATGACCGCGGCACTATCGTGGGTCGCCGAACTTTTGGCAAAGGACTTGTGCAAAGGCCCTTCCCATTCCCCGATGGCTCAATGATCCGATTGACCGTATCGCGATACTATACCCCCTCCGGCCGCTCAATACAGAAGCCTTATGAAAAGGGCAAGGGCGAAGAGTACCAGCTCGACATGCTCAACCGCTATAAAAGCGGAGAGCTGTGGAGCCGAGACAGCATACACTTTGATGACCACCAGATTTACAAGACTTTGAAAAAAGGTCGCACTGTTTATGGCGGAGGCGGCATTATGCCTGATGAGTTCGTACCGGTTGACACCTCGCATTACAGCCAGTATTACCGTGACATCATTGCCAAGGGCGTGATACCTCAATATACACTCAATTACATTGACCATCATCGCGAAGAGATGAAAGCCCAATATCCCACTGAGGATGCTTTCTTTGCCGCCTTCGAGGTATCGCCGGAAATGATGGGAGAAATCGTGGCCAAAGGGCAAGCCCTTGGAGTAGAACCCAATGCGGAACAGCTTGAAATCTCACGCCCAGTGATAGAGGCAATCATTAAAGGCTATTTCACTCGCGACCTCTATGAAGATGGCAGCTATGTACGAGCCACCAATCCTCTTAATCCTGTGTTTGTAAAAGCCACAGAAATACTGAGTTCCGTTGACTACTAAGAGTACATTATTTTTGTCATAGCCTGAGTAACCTTAGGCCCAAAATACGACAAGAGAGCGCCGAGCTTGTTCTTGAGGCGCGACTTGGGATTGAACAGCACTTCTCTACGCAGTAACACTATTGTATTCCAGCACTGTGCCACCACTTCGTCGGAGGCTCCGCAGCGCCGGGCTATGCCGTACATATTGTAGTTGGCAGCGAATTTGCGGTCGCGAGCAGCTTTGCTAAGCTGCTGATGCTGCTTGAAAAAAGTCTCTATCCGATCTACCACGTCCAATACGCCCAAGCGCTTGAGAGAGAAGTGGTGCAATATGCTTCCCTCACGCTGACGATAGAAATACAACGGAGCCTTGGTGACCACAATCTTGCCATTGGCTGTGCTGAGCAGTTTATATGCGATATCAAGATCCTCATAAAGCACGCTTGTCCTAAACCGCAAATAAGCATAAACGGACTGACGATACATTCGCCCACAAATAGAGCAATGTAAACCTCTCTGATAGAGCATTCTCTCTATAGCCGTTTGTGGGTCATATTCCTTGCAGCTCACCGAGCCAATGGGCTTCCAGTCAAAGTTTGCCCCCTTAATTTGGCTGCATATCGCCACATCGTTATGGCCAATAATGCTCAAGAACAGCTCCACCATCTGCGGATGTATCATATCATCAGAATCCACAAACAGCACGTACTCGCCCTGCATTGCCTCTAACCCGGCATTGCGGGCAGCAGAGGGGCCTTGATTTTCTTGATGTATCACTCTAAAGCGTGAGTCCTGCTTGGCCCATTGGTCACAGATTTTACCACTGTCATCTGTGCTGCCATCATCTACTAAGATAACCTCCAAATCCGAATAAGACTGCCCAGCTATGCTCCGCAAGCACTCAGGCAGATATTTCTCTACATTATATACAGGAACGATTACGCTTACCATTATAACTCAATTTTTATGGCTTTGCCTTAGGGAAGCAAGGCCTCATCAAGCGTGCTGCGCCACGCAAGCCGATAGCGGTGTAAATATAAGCAAACCTATACAAGAATGCCCTCCACCGGTTGGCTGGCTTTATCTTGCCCATCAGCGCGTCGCCCTGGTCTTTGTTGCCCTCGCGCCGGTATTGGCCAGCCAGGATTGCTCGCTTTAAGTTCACAATCCACCACTTTGTATTAGGCAAGGATGCTTGAATGCAATCCAAGGCATGCTCACATTTAGCTCCATTTGCGCTGAAAGCAGTGCCCGTGATGCTTTCAGCCTGATTATACACAGTGACTGTGGGCACGGCATTCAATACCACAAACTGTCCGCGGCTATCCAGAGTACTGAGCAAGCGAGCGCCAAGCTCTATGTCGTCCCAAGCCATCACATCGGGGCGCCAAGCCCCTACCTCGCGCACCAAGGCTGTCTTTGCCATATAGCGCTGTGTAGCCAAGCTTCCATGATGCACGCAGTGGAAGAGCGCATCAGTGTTCTCACAGGGCCGTATTCTACTTCTTCCCTTTAAATCAACCATCTCGACTGGCCAGCCCACAATCTGAGCTTTAGGATAGTGGTTAGCAGCTGACATTGCACGCGAGCAGTGCTCGGGGGTCATGACATCATCGCTATCGAAGAACATTACCCACTGGCTCTTGACCAATTTCAAGCCCGCATTTCTTGCAGCGGCCGCCCCAGGCTTGACCTCAGTGGCCAGCTCAATGGTGAACTCCTTGCATGCATTGAGGCGTTGCCAGTCGCGCAGCACTTCATAGGTGTTGTCGGTGCTATCATTATCCACTAAGATTACATGCAGTGGACGGTATGTCTGGCGAAGCACTGAGTCCAAGGTTCGCTTTACAAGCTCGACGCGGTTGCGTACGGGTATTACAATTGATAGCATCTTGAGAGGTGTTGGTTATGAATAGTGTGTGGTCAACTCTGGATCTTGGGCTTGCGTCGCCGATGCGTGATTTTCTTTTTCTTTGTAATCAAGTTGCGCCATATAGCTTTTGCCTTAAGCCACAGAGGCGAGGGAGCAGTCTGCATATCCGACATCATTGGGTCAGCGAAGGATTCTATGGTAGGTCCAGCCTCGCCGAACTGCTCCGGGTAGATGACCAGAATGTTGTTCTGAGCGAAATACCGCTGCAGGAAATTAGGCATTTCCACCATATCGCTTGTGAAGGACACAGAGTTGACACGGGCTCCAATCACTACGAAGAGGTCGTCGTCGAGCACCTTATTGGATAGTATGATGAAATCATCCCACTGCTCCACCGTTTCAAATTCGCAGCGTATGCCATAGTTCCCTTGATATATAACACCTCGGATCAAAGGTTGGCAGTCGCTGGTGCAACAAAAAATTATCCGGCACCCTACCTGATGGGTCAATCGGGCCAAGCCGCGCACCCAACGGCTAAATCCAGTCTCATACTGAGCTTTAGGTGGCACCCACACCATTATGCGGGTCACTGTGTTGACGGGGATGAATGATCGGGCGATGATCACCATCTTATTGGTAGCCTTGAGCAGCTGGTTGATATTGTTGCCGAAGAAAGAGTCAATAACGGCATTTCTGCGGTGCATCCCCACTATGACCTCAGTGATATCGCGCTCGTTGATGGCATTGATCACACCAGTGACCACATTCACATCAAAGCGGTCGAGCGTCTCAATCTTCACATCAGCTGAAGCCCCGGCTTTGGCTGCCTCCTCGAGGGCATTTCGCGAAACCGCCTTGGCAGTGTTGCTATTTTCATTACGCACATGGATGGCATAGAAGTTGTGAAGGCCGCGGTCATTGCGCATCAGCACTGCCAATTCTATCAGGCCGGGGGCCAAGAGCGGCGAGCCTACGGAGACAAGAGTGTTGTTATGGCGAGTACGCTTCACTAAATTGTCACCGCTGCCATCCTCGCTATTGAGCATCTCCACCTTAAGCTTAGCAGCGGCTCCAGAGGTTACAATAGGAGCTATGGCACATGTAACTAATATCACTAAGATAGTGGCATTGAGCACCTGCTCGCTGAGCATGCCTAAGTTGAAGCCTAAGCTTACTACAGCCAAGGCCACGGCTGTATGCGCAGTGGTGAGGCCGAACATCACAGTGCGGCTGGCACTGCTGTAACCATTGAGCTTTTGCGCTATCCAAGCTGGCAACCATTTGCTCACAAGAGCCACCACAAGCATAATGCCAGTAACAGTCAAGGTGCCATGCTCGAGAATTACTCGCACATTGATCATCATGCCCACGCTGATCAGGAAGAATGGGATGAAGAGCGCATTGCCCACAAACTCTATGCTTGACATCAGCGACGAACCAGATGGCACATACCGATTGAGCACCAGGCCTGCGAAGAAAGCCCCAAGCACCCCCTCCAGCCCTATTATTTGGGCTATCCAAGCGGCCAAGAAAACCATGGTGAGCACAAACACATACTGAGTGACCTTGTCGTTGACTCGCTTAAAGAATATGCGTGTAATGCGTGGATATACATAGAGCACGCCTAAGCCATATACAATCAGCCATCCTACCAATCTCATCAGTGCGCCAGAATCGAGTTCGCCATTGCGCTGGATGCTGACAGTGGCGGCCAATACCAACAGGGCTCCGATTACAGCTATAATGGTTCCTACAATTGAAATCAGCACAGCTGGAGCGCGGCTGATGCCCAAGCGCGTAGCTACTGGATAAGCAATAAGAGTGTGAGAGGCATACATAGAACCAAGCAGCATGGCGGTGACCCAATTGAGGTTAAGCACCCACACACTGCTTGTCACACCCATAATCAATGGGATGAAGAGGGTAAGAAGACCAAATACCAAACCTCGCTTCAAATTGAGCTTTAGGTGGTACATGTCAATCTCCAAGCCAGCTAAGAACATCAAATAAAGCAGTCCTACCTGGCCGAAGAGCTCAAAGGTGGAATCTTTTGCTATGACATTAAAACCATAAGGTCCCACCAGCACACCGGCTACAATCATGCCGATAATGTGGGGGATCTTAAGTTTGTTGAGCAGCAAAGGCGCACACAAGATGATGGCGAGCACGATAAGAAATATCGTGACCGGCTGTGTGACCAAAGCTGCTAATAAAGTCATTAGTCGTAAAGTGTTAGAGTTAGGCCTTAAGCCTTATGCCTAAAGCCTTATGCCTCATTTTTTATGGGCAATCATGAATTGTGCGATTTGCACGGCATTCAGGGCTGCGCCTTTCTTGATTTGGTCGGCAACAACCCAGAATGAAAGCCCATTGGGATTGCTCAAATCTTTGCGCACTCGGCCCACATACACCGGGTCAAGGTTGGCAGTTTGCAGCGGCATGGGATAGCCATTGGCCTCGCAGCGGTCCACCAGCACTATGCCGGGCTCAGCCTCGAAAGCCTTGCGAGCTTCTTCCACACTGAGGGGGCGCTCTGTCTCGGCCCAGATAGCCTCACTGTGAGCGCGAAGCACGGGCACGCGCACGCAGGTAGCACTTACATCCAGGTGAGGAGCATGCATGATCTTCTTAGTCTCGTTGTACATCTTCATCTCCTCCTTGGTGTAGCCATTGTCGGTGAAGACATCGATGTGGGGGATAACATTGAAGGCAAGCTGGCTTACGAATTTCTGAACGGTAGGTTGCTCTCCATTAGCTATTTGCTTAACTTGATTTTCGAGCTCGTACATGCCGCTGGCTCCAGCCCCGCTGGCAGCTTGATATGTGGCCACATGCACTCGGCGAATAGGGCTCACTCGATTGATAGCATTCAGAGCCACCACCATTTGGATAGTGGTGCAGTTGGGGTTAGCAATGATATTGCGAGGCGCATTGAAAGCATCCATGCCGTTGACTTCCGGTACCACCAGGGGCACGTCTGTGTCCATTCGGAAAGCGCTGCTATTGTCAATCATAATGGCCCCATGGCGAGTAATAGTCTCGGCATACTGCTTTGACACGCTGGCGCCAGCTGAGACAAAAGCTACATCGATGCCTTTGAATGCATCGTTGTCTTTAAGCTCCTCAATAACCAAATCCCGGCCGCGCCACTGCACATGCTTGCCGGCACTGCGAGATGAGCCAAACAGTCGGAGCTCATCCACCGGGAAATTCTGCTCCTCGAGTACACGGAGAAATTCCTGACCCACGGCGCCGCTGGCGCCTACAATTGCTACATTCATTTTATCTTAAATTTAATTTTTAATCAAATCGAAAACAACCCCGCATTCCAATTCTGAGTGCGGGGTTGCTATATTATATCATTAATTATGATTACTCGGCATCTTGCACAAAGTTAAGGCTGCGATTCTTAACCTGCTTATCGCCCACCAGCACCTGGAAAAGCACGGGATCCACTGCACGACGGCCCTGCATATCAAATACCAAGCCAAAGGTATTTGCGAATGTGCGGCCATCGGTAGCAAAATCATAGGGGCGCCCAGCTGTGTCGGGCTCGCCTACTGTGAACACCACTACCTCGCTATCGTTCTGCATCGGGCCCACAAGCTCGCCAGGCTTAGCAGCCAACATACGGGCTTGCATGCGGTAACTGTCGCCTACATGGCCTGGGAGCATAGCTGAATTGAATGCTGCAGCACTGTCAGTGCGCACCTCAGCATTCATCAGTTGCGCATAGCCAGCCAAATCATTGGCCTTTCCGGCGTATTGGTCAATCAGCTTGCCTGCCTTCTTATCCTTCATAGCTACGCGGTCAACATAGTTGCTGATAAGGGAAGAGTTGTAGGGCACATATTCATCGTTGAGGTCACCCTTAACGGCCACCACGATATATTCATGAGGTGTCTCAAATACCTTAGATACCTCACCAGGCTTAGCCTTCATAGCCCACTTCACAGCCTTGCGAGTGTCAGCGATATTGCCGATATGAGCCGAAGAGGCTGACACCAGACCGTGGCGAAGCATATAGAGCGAGTCAGCATTAGCGCTGAAGCGGTCGCCTTGTGTGTTTGTGGCCAAGAAGCCATTAAGCTGAGTCTTCAGATCGCTTACTGTCTGGGCTGAGGGATCCACAGTATAGTTAACCACAGCCAAATCGATATAAGGAGCAGCCGGCTTGCGCTCGTTGATTTGATAGATGGTATATACGCCTTGTACTGAGTCGGCATAGAGGAAAGGAGTGCCAGTAGCCTCGCTCAACATGCGCTCCTTGATAGGAGCCTGAGCGCCAACTAAAGATACCCACTGTCCGTTCCAACCACGCTCTGGGCTTACAGTCAGCAAAGAGTCAATCGTCTTCCCAGCCTTCAGCTCAGCTAACAAAGAGTCGGCCTGAGCAGCAGACTCAGCACCGTAAGCGCTGATGTTGATAGAGTCAACCTCATTGGAGCGGCCAAGCACCTTCACAAGAGTGTGAGTGTTCTGTGCGCGGTTGAAGTTGAGTTTCTTCACATTACCTACCACCAGGTCGCTATCGGCGAGCTGCTTGAGAGTAGCATCATTCTTGAGGCTGCGCAAGGCTACATTGTTGTTGTTCGACACGAACTTGCTCTTGCCCATCAGGCCTTCGAGAGCAGGCTGCTCAGCCAGTGCGGCTGCAGCTGCATCCACTTCAGCTTCGGCGGCGGCATAGTCATCGCGCGATGGAGCTATGTCCACTACGATATAATCGATAGCCTTCACTGGCTCATTGATTGCGAAAGGCTGAGTGGCGGGGTTGCGCATCATGTCCTGGCTGGCCATATAGATGCTGGTCTTGAATGCGGGCTTTATCTGCTGGTAAGCGGCTTGGCGGTCAGCATCGGTAATCTCCAGGCCATCCTCGCTTACGCCTGAAGTGCTGACAGCTACCCACTGCACAGGCACCTTTGTCATATTGTCATTGTAGAGAGCCTTGGCATCTACTTCGTTAGCCCCGAACAGACCTGTGAGCAAACCAAAGAACACTTGGCTCTTGAGCGACTCTTCGAGTTGCTGCTCCTCGGCTGACCACATGCTTTGCAGAATCTGCTGCTGGTCAGCTGTGAGGCCGTAGCGGCTGGGGTTATTGATAGCATCAAGCACAGTGACACGGTCGATCACCGGCAGGCCAAGCTGCTGGGCGGCATATCCGAGATTCTGGGAGATGGGCATCTGAGTGTTCATGATGCGTGATATCTCGCTATCTGTGATATTGATACCAATTTTCTTGTATTGATCCTCAAGCATCTCTTGCATCAGCAGGTGCTGAAGCATTATTTGCTCGAGCTCAGCGGCATCCTGGCCATTGTTTTGCATCTGGTTGATAGCCTGCTGGTAGTCATTGTAGTCGACCTTTTTATCTCCGGCGCTGTACATGGTTGTAGATGTAGCATAAGTGCGGCCAGAGGTCAAGAAGTCGCCCAAGATGAATGCAAGAAGCGCCACGATGATAATGATGAACAGTAACACCGATTTGCTTCTAATTTTCTCAAGTGTTGACATTGTTAGATATAACGATTTTTAGATTATTGTTGACACAAGTACAAAAAAGTGCACAAAGGTAGGTATTTTTTGCCATAATACCAAACCGCGCAACGGTTTTTCCCCATTTTTTTTGATTTTTTGCCTCTGAATTTGTGATTTTGGGATTTTTCTGTAATTTTGCACTTAAGTTCTAAATCCTACCTAACCATGCATAAACTTACCGCATCTATTTTTGCCGCATTGACCCTGGCTGCATGTGGCAGCCCCAATGGCGGCCAAGTAAAATCCCCTAACGGACAGCTCGCTCTCGACCTCAAAGTGGCCGATGGAGTGCCCACCTACTCAGTTACCTATGATGGCAAGACTATCATCAAGCCCTCCACCTTGGGCTTCAAAGCCTTAGATGGCAGCATCATAGGCCATGACATGAAAGTGGAGAAAGTGACACAGAGCTCTTTCAGCGAGCAATGGACTCCAGTATGGGGCGAGAATGCCACAATTGACAACACTTACAACCAAATGGTGGTAAGCATGCGCTCAGAAGCCGGCTTGGCTATGGACATCGAGGTTCGCGCCTTTAACGACGGCGTAGGCTTCCGATATGTGTTCCCAGAGGCTACTGACACTATTTTCATAGCCGAGGAGCTTACCGAATTCGCTATGCCCGGCGACCTCACCAGCTGGTGGATCCCTGGCGACTACGACACCCAAGAATACGAATACACCAAAAGCAAGCTTAGCGAAATCCGCAATCTCAACGAGGGCGAGGCCATGATGGGCAATGTGAGCCAGACCTCATTCTCTCCCACCGGAGTGCAAACCTCTCTGCTGCTGCGAGATGATGCCGATGATCTTTACCTGAATCTCCACGAGGCTCAGCTGATCGATTATCCAGCCATGCACCTCAATCTCAACGACTCCACCATGGTGTTCCAGAGCTGGCTCACACCCGGCATCCCAGAATACAAAGCTGCTATTGCCACCCCGAGAGCTACACCTTGGCGCGTAATCATGGTGGGCTCCGCTACCGATATTCTGGCAAGCAATATCATCTACAACCTCAACGATCCATGCGCCTTAGAGGACACAAGCTGGATTCACCCCACAAAGTACATGGGTGTGTGGTGGGAGATGATCACCGGCATGACCAACTGGAGCTACACCAATATGCCCGATGTGGACTTGGCCACAGTGGATTATTCAAAGACCAAACCCCACGGCAAGCACGGAGCCAACAACGAAAATGTGAAGCGATACATCGACTTCGCCGCTGACAATGGCATGGATCAGCTCCTGATCGAAGGCTGGAACATCGGCTGGGAAGACTGGCTGGGCAAAGAGAAAGAGTTCGTGTTCGACTTCGTGACCCCCTACCCCGATTTCGATCTCAAAGAGCTCAACGACTATGCTCACTCAAAGGGCATCAAGCTTATGATGCACCATGAGACATCAGGCTCAGTGAAAAACTATGAAGAGCACATGGACACCGCCTATGCTCTAATGAACATGTACGGCTACGATGCTGTGAAGAGCGGCTATGTAGGCAACATTCTGCCCAAGGGCGAGACTCACTACAGCCAACGCATGGTAAATCACTATCTCGATGCTGTAAAGAAAGCTGCCGACCATAAGATTATGGTCAACGCCCACGAGGCAGTGCGCCCCACTGGTCTTGCTCGCACATATCCTAACCTGGTTGGCAATGAGGCAGCCATGGGCACAGAGTACCGCAATATGAGCACCATGCATGAGACAATGCTGCCTTTCACTCGCCTCAAAGGAGGCCCGATGGACTTCACCCCTGGCATTTTCTCAATGGATATGGGCAAATTCGTGCCAGGAAGCACAGAACACAAGAAAGCTACCGTGGCCAATCAGCTTGCTCTGTATGTGACCATGTATTCTCCCTTGCAAATGGCAGCCGACATGCCAGAGCACTATGCTGAGAAGATGGACGCTTTCCAGTTCATCAAAGATGTGCCGGTGGATTGGCAAAAGAGCATCTACCTGGATGCCGCTCCCGGCGAATACATTGTGGCAGCTCGCCAGGACAAGAACAGCCCCGACTGGTATGTGGGGGGCATCGCCAACGAACCGCGCGAATATACAGTGAAGCTTGACTTCTTAGAGCCCGGAGTCACTTATAAGGCCACAATCTACGCTGACGCGCCCGAGGCTGACGCCATAGACAATCCGGAGGCTTATGTAATCAGCCAGCAGGATGTAACCCGCGCTGACAGCTTGGACATGAAGATGGCTCGCGGCGGAGGCTTCGCCATTGAGCTTATTCCTCAGAAATAAGCTATTGCTGAGCCATAACCAAATAAGTCATATACACTACATAAAGCACGATGAGGACCGCGCCAAAAGTTCGGGTAATCTCGTGCTTTTTGTATAGTGTGCCCACCAGCAAAAGCATTACCGACACGGCCGCCAATGCTGCGAAGCTTACAAATGTAATGTTGCCAGTATGCAATGGGCTGATCACAGAGCATGTGCCCAACACAAAGAGCATATCCATGATGCACGAGCCAAACACATTGCCCATGGCAATGCCGGGCTGATGCTTGACAGCCGCCACCACTGAGGTAGCCAAGTCTGGAATGCTGCTGCCGATTGCCACCACTGTCAAGCCTACCAAGCCCTCGCTCAGACCCGCCTTTTTTGCTATGCCGCTGGCTCCGTCGACTATCCAATTGCCACCCACGACGAGCACAGCCAAGCCGGCTACTATAGCCAACGCTGCCACTATCATATTTGAGTTGATCCAAGCCGAAAGAGTGCGGCGAGCAGGCTGGGGGCCAGCGGATGCCGAAGAAGAGGCAGGAGCCGGATCTTCTTTGCGCGCGCTGACAAAGGTATAAATCATAAACAGGCAGAATACCAACAGCAGCACAATGCCGTCTGCGCGGCTAAGCACATCCACATGGCCGTCGCCCAGCCATCGATCCTGTGTGCATGCGAATAGCAGCAACGCAGCAATGGCCACTACCGGCAAATCACACTCTCTGGCACTTTTTTTCACAGCAATTGGACTGATTAGGGCTGTAATGCCTATTACAAGAAGCATATCGAACATCCCAGCTCCCACCACATCGCCAATGGCCAGCTCTGACTTGCCTTGAATTGTTGACATCACGCTTACCACCAAATCCGGCGTAGAAGAGCCGAAAGCCACCACCGTAATTCCCACAACCAATGGCGAGACCTTGAAGCGATTAGCCACCGACACTGACCCATCGGTCACATAATTTCCGCCAATTACAATGAGCACCAAGCCCATCAACAAAAATAAGATATCGTGAAACATGATGCATAATTTTAGATCTTGATATTATAACAATTGGAGTGCTCTTTTGGATAGGCAGGAAATTTATGGAAAAATATTCTGCGAAAGGAGGGTTCTCTGGGACTTTTTTCCTCTCAAATATGAAAATTTATATGTAATTTTGCAACCATAATCATTAAATGGAACAATCATGACAAAGATAAGCCATGAAAATGGGCAAAAGCCTTCATTTTCTTTTGAAATACTGCCGCCTCTGAAAGGCAATAGCATCACTAAGGTTTACAATATCATCGACAAACTGCGGGAATTCGATCCCAAATACATCAACATCACCACCCACCACAGCGAATACATTTATCGCCAAAATCCTGATGGCTCGCTGCGGAAAGTTAACATCCTTAAACGCCCTGGCTCGGTGGCCATAGCCGCTGCCATCCAAAACAAATATGGCATCCCGGCTGTGCCTCACATCATATGCAAGGGCTTTACCAAGGAAGAAACCGAATACGCACTGCTCGACCTCAATTTCTTAGGCGTAAACAACCTATTTCTGCTGCGAGGCGACGCAAAAAATTTGGAGATTCCCAAGGGCAGCGAACAGCAGTACCACGAGCATGCCACCGACCTGCAGCAGCAAGTCAACGACTTCAACCGAGGAATCGGATTGGACGACCAGAAAATCGAAGGCATCGAGACCCCCTTTACCTACGGCATGGCCTGCTACCCAGAGAAGCATGAGGAGGCCCCGAATATGGCATCCGACTTGCGCTACGCGAAGCTGAAAGTGGAGCAAGGAGCCGAGTATCTGGTGACTCAGATGTTCTTTGACAACCAGAAATATTTTGACTATGTAAAGCAGTGTCGAGCAGCCGGGATTACCGTGCCCATTATTCCCGGCATCAAGCCCATAGTGCTGCAGAACCAGCTCACAGTGCTTCCTCGCGTCTTCCACATCGATTTGCCAGAGACACTCTCTCATGAGTTGGAGAAATGCAAAACCAATGAAGAAGCAAAAGCTGTAGGCACCGAGTGGTGCTTACAGCAATGCAAAGAGTTGTTGGCAGCTGGCGTGCCAGCCCTCCATTTCTATAGTTTCTTGGCCAGCGACAGCATAGCCCAAGTAATGAAGCAGATTTGGTAATCAGAAATCATCTCCCAGAGCGATGTAGTGCTGATATGGGTGGTTGCAAGCCGGGCATGTCGTAGGGGGTTCGGTGCCCACATAGGTGTATCCGCACACCAAGCATCTCCAAGTGACCGGTTGGGCACGCTTCCAAAGGGTGCCATCCTCAATCATTTTCTGATAGCGCTGGAAGCGCTCCTTATGATGATTTTCCACGGTAGCTATGGCTAAGAAATGCTCGGCGATGTCATCGAAGCCTTCTTCTTTAGCGACTTTAGCCGATGCTGTATAGAGATCCACACCCTCGTAGAGTTCTTCTTCGATAGCGGTGGCAAGATTTGAGACAGTGTCGCCAATCACACCGGCATCAATCTCCATAGGCACTCCGCATTTGCCTCCCTGCAGCATTTTAAAGAACACCTTGCTATGGTGCAGTTCATTCTCAGCTGTAATTTGGAATATTCTCTGCACGGGATAATATTCTTCTTTTTCAGCCTGTTGCGCATAGTACAGATACCGAGTGTAGGCTGTGCTTTCAGCCAAGTAAGCGGTGGCGATGCATTTTTCAGTGCGTGTGCCCCTTAAATCTTTTGTTGCCATAATGAGTGTTGAATTTTTGTGTTTTAATAGAAACACATTAGCTCCCCTGTGAGTTCACTCTCTATGCCACCTGTATCAGAAAGGATAGCCCACGGCGAAATGGAAGTTGGCATCGCGGCTCCATTTGGGATGCAGCAAGGGCCACTTCTCTTGATTCATCGCCGGGTTGTGAGCCTTGAAACCTAAGTCGAAACGCAAGAGAAAATAAGTGAAGTCCATGCGCAGGCCGATGCCATAGGCCGCAGCTATCTGCTTGTAAAACTTATCGATTTTGAACACACCGCCCGGCTGATTCTCATAGTCGCGAATAGTCCATATATTTCCTGCATCCACGAATAGCGCGCTCTCGAACACCCAGAAAAGCTTTGCGCGGTACTCCACATTCATGTTAAGCAGCACATCTCCGCACTGATTGATAAAGTCGGTCACTGAATTCTTCGAGTCATAGGCTCCAGGGCCCAATGTGCGCACGCTCCATCCCCTCACTCCATTGGCCCCACCAGCATAAAAACGCTTCTCAAAAGGCACCATCTTGGAGTTAAGGTACGGCACAGCCACACCGCCTCCCACATGGAAAGCCATAGCATTTCGCGAGTTGAAATTGATGGTATAGGTATAATCGGCCTCAGCCTTGACATACTGCGAATATGGGATTCCCAAAATCTTGTAGGCCCCATCGCTTTTGTGCTGCCCCACTATTTTGCTTATGGCATAAAGCAGATTGCCGGCCACCTCCACAGAGCCGCGCACAGTGGTCACGCTGGGCTGAATGGCAAAGGCATTGACTGTGGCTGTGGGTATTCGCTTATTGGTGCGATAGAAGGTGTAGCCCATACGCATAATGAAGTGATCCTCATAGCTGTAGCGCAGAAGAGGATTGGTAGGAGCGATCGAATCGAGGAAATTAAGCGTGCTCTTGGGCAAACGCACATAATTGACATCCACCAAGTCGAAATTATGCCGCACTACAGTGCTACCGCCAAGGCGCTGTGTCCACTTGTATTTCCAAGCAGCTCCAGCGATGATGCGAGTGTATTCGGGCCGCTCCTGATAGTTGAACGACACAGCAAACTCAGTGCTCGCTTTCGAGCGTTTCTTATAGGCAGAGCTTATAAATGGAGCCTTGAATTTAGGAAAAGTAATGCCTACCTCGCCGGCATACTCGGTGTATCTGTTATTAATAAACCCATCCACCTTGCCAGAAAGGCTTTCATAGCTGGCGCGCATTTTCACAGTCAGGAGCTCGGAGCGGTGACCCAGGTTGCGATGCTTGTAAGTAGCCCCTACTCCAAAGCCTAAATCGCCCTCGCTATTGGTACCCTCCAGTTCCAATTGCACACCCTGCTTCTTATTTCGCGAGATGTAGATGCACGCGTCCAAAGCCTCATGCCCATCCATGGTGCCCGCTGGGACCATCTCGATGTTGATGAACTTAATAATGCCCAACTGGCTCAAGGCCTCATAGGTGCGCTCCACTGCTGCGGCACTGTATGCTCGCCCGGGCTCTATAAAGCACTTTTCTTCCAAGGCAGCTGGCTTCAGATAGTGGTCTTCGCCGTACACTACCAGAGTGTTCTTGTACGGCACTGTATCCTGATGCTCAGAGTGAGCCCCTGGGTTTACGGGATTATAGTCGGTAATGAAAATGACATTGCGTATCTTGTAGGTCTCATGGGGAAGGACCACTTTCTGCTCTGTCTCGCCCACGGTGCGGGTCACTGGCTTCACCTGCATGTGGAGGGCTATTTCTTTGCTTCCCTTCACAGTATCAGCTGTAAATGTGATATAATCGCGATTGAAGTCGTAATAGCCATTATTGCGCAGCTTTGCGGTTATGGCTCCTCGCATATTGTCAAGCTCCGTGCGATCAAAAAGAGAGCCGGGCTGTATCTGGAGCAACTTGGAATCAGAGCGCAAGATACTGTCGATAGTGCGGTCAGGAAAAGAGCAGTCGAAGGATTTTATGCGGTGAGGCTCCCGAGCGGTAATGATGTAGTCCACTTCGATCTTCTTTTTCTCGGGGTGAGCGGTAGTATCCACCCGCACATCCACATCCATGAAGCCTCTGTTGATCAGAGCTTGCTGGAGCTGCCGCCGGGAGTTTTCTGTGAGATCCTCGCTATAAATCACCGGGGCCTGGCCCACTTTTTTGAGCCACCGGTTGTACCATTTGCTATCGTCCTTGCCTGCTAAGCTATATGTAGAGAGCTGCAGTTTGGCAAAGCCCAGCACCTTGTGGTTAGGCTGCTGGCGCAGAAAATTATAGAGCTCCAGCACCTCCACAGAGTCATTGTCGATTTGTATGGAGATTTTGTCGAGAAGGTATTCGCCATCTGGCACATGCTTAGTGGTGCTGCAACTGGCCAGAAACAATGCCAGCAACATCAGAAAGCCATAATGCCGGTGACGCACTTCTCTCATTGCTCAACCTCGCGTGAAAGGAATATTTCAGTGGGGAAATGGTCACTGTAGCCATTCAGATACTGGCCGGCGGCAAATGTGCGCAAAGGCACACCGTAATATTCGCGGGTCTGATTGCGCAGGAACTGGAAGTTGAGTACTTCGGCGCGAGAGAAATGCCATTGGTCAGCTGAGCCATTGGCAAGATTGCCCGAAATGATAATCTGGTCGAAGAGATTCCAGTTGCCTTTGTATTCAAGAGTGCCGGTGCCGTCATCCAATATCTGCCACCAAGGATTGTAAAATCCATGCTCTTTGGCCTCATATCGCACTTTCTTGGCATCAAGCACAGTGGCGCATGAGCGATCATAAGGGTCATCATTCATATCGCCCATTATAATAATGCCCATATTAGGGTCAATCTCCCACAAGGCTTTGGCAATTTGCAAGCATTTGGCCGCTGCAGCTTCCCGGTGAGGGGATGATTTGGCCTGGCCTCCCAAGCGAGATGGCCAATGGTTGACTAACACCGCAATCCGCTCTCCTAATAGTTTGCCCACCACGCACATCACATCGCGGGTGGCAAATGGCACGGCATCCTGCTTATGATTAGTCACGGCCTCCACCTCGAAGTACTCTGGATTATAGAGCAAGCTCACATCAATGCCTCGGGCATCCGGCGAGTCGTGATGCACAATCTGCAAGTTCCAATCTTTGATTTGATCATTGGCCACCAAATCCTCCAGCACGCTTTTGTTCTCCACCTCAGCTACGCCCAGGATTGCCGGGCCCAGTGGCGTAGTGGCTGTTTTCATCTGAGAGATTGTGTAGGCAAGATTGGATATCTTATTCCAATATTTTGCACTATCCCATGCGCGCTTGCCTGCCGGAGTATATTCTTCATCCTTGCCTTGCGGGTTATTGGGAATAGTATCGAAGAGATTTTCCAGATTGTAGAAAGCGATGCCTGCCACTTGCAGGCTTTGATTTTGCGCTTGAAGTACAATTAGCACTAAGAAGCACGTTAAGCAAGAGAGTATCCTTTTCATGTCAGATTCTTAAGGTTATAGCTCTTCATCTTCAAAATCATCCTCCTCGCGCACTGGGGCATGATGGTCGAACTCCAGCGGCAGGCTGGCCTTTGCATCGTCAATAATCTTGCCCTGGTCGTACACAAGCTTGCCGTTGACCCAAGTCTTCTCCACTTTGTAATAGACCTTTTGGCCGGCAGCGGGGCTCCAGCCGCATTTGCTCAGGCACTCATCATCGGTGATCGCATGGGGCTCCTCAAGCGTGCGCACCAGCACCATGTCGGCGTAATATCCGGGTTCGAAATATCCACGCTTCTCTATGCCATACACTCGAGCCGGTCCCTCGCACATAAGGCGGCACACCAGCTCGGGGCTTTGATACAGGGAAAGGACCAGAGGCAAAGAGAATTGCAATATCGGGGCGCCGGACACGGCTGTCAGGGCATCCCCCTCCTTTTCGCTTAGCAGATGAGGAGCATGGTCAGTAGCTATCATCGGACATTCGCCATGATAGCAATCCTCAATCAGGGCAGCCCGGTCTTCTTTGCTTTTCACCGATGGGTTCATCTTTATGCGTGCGCCTTTGGCGGAATAGTCATCTCGGCACCACAGCAAGTGGTGAGGCGATATCTCATAGGTAGCCTCAATATTTGCGTCTTCATTATGTGCAGAAATGGCATCCAGCTCCTCTGCGGTGCTCACATGGCAGATATGTATATGGCGCGGATGCTTTTTTGCCAAGCTCAAGGCTCGCTCAGTGGCCTTAAGGCAAGCCATATTGCTTCGTATCCAGCTATGCTTCTCCAAAGGCATAGGACCTTGACACATCCGCTTTGCTTCCTCGGTGTTTTCAGCTATGATTTTTTGATCCTCGGCATGAATGGCAATTGGAATGTCCGGGGGGAGCTCTGCAAAAAGATGATCTATGGAGTCTTTCTTATCCACCAGCATATTGCCAGTGCTCGAACCCATAAAAAGCTTGACCCCGGGTATCTTAGTGTAATCGGCGCGCTTAAGCTCGTCAAGATTATTGTTAGTAGCTCCTATAAAGAAAGCATAATTGCAAAGTGATTTATGGCGAGCCAGCTCGCATTTGTCTTTCCAAGCCTCTACAGTAGTGGTCTGTGGCACAGTGTTGGGCATATCCATAAAAGATGTCACGCCCCCGGCCACCGCAGCGCGTGTCTCGCTGGCGATATCAGCCTTATGCGTAAGTCCTGGCTCGCGAAAGTGCACATGGCAGTCTATAATGCCGGGGAAAAGAAACATGCCATGCCCATCCACCACTGTCCAATCTTGTGATATGGGGATTTCTCCTACGCCCACAGCGATGAAATGGTCATCCTCTACAAGCACAAAATTATCAGAACCTATGCTGTATGGCATCTGTACATTATGAATGTATGTTATCATGGCAGTACGATCTTATTTGGAAAAACGCATTTTTATCACTCCGAACATAGCCTCTCCGAAGATGCCGCTGCTCATCTTGCTGGTGCCCAACACACGGTTCACAAATACGATAGGCACTTCCTCTACCCGGAAGCCCATCTTATGGGCGGTGTATTTCATCTCGATTTGGAAGCCATAGCCTTTCTGCTTTATCTGATCCAGTGGCATGGCTTCTAACACTTTCCTCCTGTAGCACACAAATCCGGCAGTGGTGTCATGCACAGGCAAGCCCGTAATGAAGCGCACATACTTTGAGGCGAAATAGCTCATTAGCACACGATCCATGGGCCAGTTCTCTACATTCACGCCTTTGCAGTAGCGAGAACCTACAGCCACATCTGCCCCATTTTTCACAGCTGCCAACAAACGCGGCAGGTCGGCAGGATTGTGGCTAAAGTCGGCATCCATCTCGAAGATATAATCATAGGCGTGAGTCAGTGCCCAGTCAAAGCCTGCCAGATAAGCTGTGCCCAAGCCAAGTTTCCCCTTGCGTTCCAAGAGGTGCACGCGCTCAGGATGGTCTTGCATTTTTTTCCGCACTATAGCCGCCGTGCCGTCAGGCGAGTTGTCATCTACGACAAGCACATCCATCACATCTGACTGCTCAAGGACAGCCTCGATGATCGACGCTATGTTCTCCTTTTCGTTGTAAGTAGGGATGATGACCAGACATCGCTCCTCACTCTGGCTCTTTTGCGACATATTATCTTGATTTTAAACTGCAAAGTTACACCAATTTTTCCTTAAACAAGTCATCTGATCTGCGATGGTTGGAGTATAAATGGCAATGGAGCTTTGATTTTTAGGTCGGCATCAGATTGCAAAGCCTCCACCATCTCCATAGCGGGGGCAATGGAGTCGTAGCTTTCGGCCACCACAAAATAATATGGCTCGCTGGTCTCTACCACAAAGGTCGAGGGATACTGGCCGCCAGCCATGCGCTCGCGCATCATCATGGCATTGAAGCGCTGCTTGAACTGCCCGGCAACCACACAAAAGCGGCGTATATCCTCCAGCGCACCGCCTCCATCCTCTGTGATAGAGACAAACTGGCTCTTCACCGGCACTGTGTCACCATCTACTACCATCTGGCGCTCGCGCATCTGCCGGCGAATGTTGGTGTATATGGTGCTATCCTCTGCTTCGCTGGCGGCGCGGCCGGCCATTGTCTTTTCGTAAGCATCGCGATAGTTTTGCTCGGTGGGTTTGCACCCCACCAAGCATGCTATCGTCATCAGCATCAGCCAAGCGGCTGTAATTTTCCACTGGCGCATTATTTTTTCATCTTTGTCTTCAAGCTCTTGGGCAGAGCATCCTTGTGCACATAGATGTCAAGTGTCTTGGCCAAGAAATAAGGCATTGACACATAGATGTAACCTCCGTAGATTTGGTTGGTATCCCAGGAGTTCTTCACCTTGTAGTATTTGTTGCCCTCTTGGTCATTAGCTATGCCCACTATTTCCATACCATGGTCATCGGTTGTCTCTTGGTTGTCGAACCACTGCTGGCGCATTTCCTGAGTAATGGTCTCCTCCGGCACTGGGCCATTAAATTCGTATTTCTGGTTGATGCGGTCATTGTCGCTCAAGGTCACCCAGCGCGATAGCTCAGTGCCATCCATTTCGCCAGTGTCCTTTCCCTTGGGCATCAGAGCCACGCCTTTGCGCCACTTAAAGCCCTTCTCGCTCACATCTGCTGCCCAGGCCACGGGATAGCCATTCTCTATGGCATTGTCAACCACAGCTTGCATCTCCTCCATAGGCACATTGTAATACTTCTCATAGAGCCAATTGTCAGGAATTTCAAGCATGAACTCTGTGTAGAAAGGATGATGCGTAAAAGAGGTCAGAGCCACATAATCTTCCGGGTTAAACGGCAGAGAAGCGGCAAAGCTCTGCGGAGTGTATGTCTTGCCCTTGTAAGTGAAAGTCTCCGGCACCGGCCCCATATAGGCATCCAGGATGCCGTCAAAGCCTTGCTTCCAAGCTGTGCTTATCTTTTTGTTGGGCTTTTGGGCGATTGTCTCTACATAGGCTTTGAGCAAGGCATCGATCTCGCCATGCACATGCTTGTCCTCGCCATAATTAAGGCCTGAGTACACTTCTTCTGGCACTGCGCCGTATTTAGTCCATACATAAGGCACATCCAGCGCACTGCCACCGGCGGCGAAGTTGCATCCGCCGTATAGGCGCACGAAGCGGTCTGCCTTGTCGCTATAGCAATTGCGCACAGTGAACATCTCGCTCAAATCAAGGCTATCGCCACCTTGGCGCATGATTTCATCTTCTACGAAAGAGGTGGCACAGAAGCTCCAGCAAGTGCCCGACTTGTTTTGATCCTTGACTGAAGTAGTCTTCACTGTATGCACATCAGTGAAAACAAAATTGGTAGAGTCAGCCTTTTCTTGAGCCATCCCCAATATGGTTACCGCTGCAGAAAGAGCTAATAGAATAGACTTTTTCATGAATATAGAATGGTTAAATGTTATGTGTTAGCAAAGGTACGAAAATATCTTGAAAATAGGAAACATTCAATTCCGATCGAGTTTCCTCACATAATGGTCTATTGTGAGGTTGACAAAGCCATCTCCTCGGAGATCCATATCGAGTTCAGAGACGGTAGCTGGATTATCTAAGGGTATGCTCATGTCGAATGTCCAGGTACCCCGGGCGGGCACATGGGTGTAGCTATGCTTGGTAGCCAGAGTGTCGCCAGCTGCTGACAAGCAGTATGTGGCCAAAATGCACTCGGCCCCATCGTCCAAGTCATTGGCCAAAGTCACCACAGCGCGCAAGCCGATGCTATCGCAGCTCACCTGGAGAGCATCACGCTCAATCCTAACTGGCACCACATCAGCGGTGCGGCCCATTGATGCCAGGGCTGCAACTCCAATCACAAATGACAATAAAATTCTCATACCATCTCAGATTTTACGCAAAGATACGAAAAAAAGACATCATTTTCCACAATGGCATAAAAAAACGGCCTCATCATCACGATGAAACCGTTGAAGAAAGGGGATAAAAAATGAAATCTATGAGGGAAAATCAAGCTTCATACTTCTTCAGGATCACAGTGGCGTTGTGACCGCCGAAGCCAAACGAGTTGGACAATGCGGCGCGCACCTCGCGCTTCTGTGCCTTATTGAAGGTGAAGTTAAGATTATAATCAATTTCCTCGTCGTCGTCACCCTCAGCGTGATTGATGGTAGGCGGGATAATGCTATCCTTAATAGCCATCAGGCTGAAGAATGCCTCCATAGCGCCAGTGGCGCCGAGCAGGTGACCAGTCATCGACTTTGTGGATGAGATGTTGAGCTTATAGGCAGCATCACCGAAAACGTCGAGAATAGCCTTAACCTCTGACTTATCACCCACCGGGGTAGAAGTGCCATGAGCATTGATATAGTCGATATCGCTGGGCTGCATCCCCGCATCATCGAGGGCCATTTGCATAGCGAGCTTAGCTCCCAAGCCATCGGGGTGTGTGGCTGTGATGTGGTAGGCATCGGCCGAGAGGCCACCGCCAGCCACTTCGCAGTAAATCTTGGCACCGCGAGCCTTGGCATGCTCGAGCTCCTCGAGAATTAGTACAGCACTGCCCTCACCCATGACAAATCCGTTGCGGCTCTTGCTGAATGGGCGAGAAGCTCCCTGAGGATTGTCATTATCGGTGCTGATGGCGTGCATTGAATTGAATCCTCCAACACCTGCGGGATAGATAGCTGCCTCGGCGCCGCCAGTCACAATCGCATCGGCCTTGCCGAGACGAATGAGGTTGAACGCGTCGATGATAGCATTGTTGGAAGAAGCGCAAGCAGAGACAATGCCATAATTAGGGCCATGGAAGCCATATTCCATAGAAATGTGGCCAGAAGCGATGTCAGCAATCATCTTCGGGATGAAGAATGGGCTGTAGCGCGGACCCTTGTCGGCATTGATGGCATAGTATCCAGCCTCTTCCTCAAAGGTATGGAGGCCGCCAATGCCGGCAGCAACGATTACGCCAACTCGATCCCTATTGACGCTCTCGGCCAGCAGGTTGGAGTCTTCCACTGCCTGGCGGGCTGCTACTAGGGCATATTGAGCGTAAAGGTCGAGTTGGCGCACTTTCCGACGGTCGAAATGCTCGTCCGAATTGAAGCCTTTGACTTCGCAAGCGAACTGAGTCTTGAATAGAGACGCATCAAAGTGCGTAATGGGGCCAGCTCCGCTAACTCCGTTCTTGGCGTTTTCCCACGTGTCAGCCACGTTGTTGCCAAGAGGTGAGAGACAGCCGAGGCCAGTCACAACAACTCTTTTTAATTCCATATTCAATTTAGAGTTTTCTTTGGGGGTGAGGGGATATCTCAGAGGTCAGTGGTTACTTCTTAGCTGCCTCTGCCTCAACGAAAGCGATAGCATCGCCTACGGTCTGGATCTTGTCGCTCTGATCCTCCGGAATCTTGATGTCGAATTCCTTCTCGAAGGCCATGATGATATCCACGGTGTCAAGTGAATCTGCGCCGAGGTCGGCGAATGTTGACGAGTCGGTAACAGCGGCAGGGTCTACGCTAAGATACTGCACGATGATCTGCTTCACGCGATCTGCAATTTCTGACATAATAATTAGTTTTTAAATTTATAATCAATTTTGCGCTGCAAAGTAAGTAAATTTTTGTGAGAAAATGAATATTTTTTTCATTTATATTTAGCTCACTCAGCACTTTTTAAACATTTTGTTGTCAAAAAGACAAATTTATTTATCATTTGTTCTCTTCCACTCCTGCGAACTCCATCAGGTAGGCCTTGATGAAGTCGTCGAGGTCACCGTCCATGACGCCGCCCACGTCGGAGGTCTGGTAGTTGGTGCGGTGGTCCTTGACGCGGCGGTCGTCGAACACGTAGCTGCGTATCTGCGAGCCCCATTCGATTTTCATCTTGCCGGCCTCGACCTTGGCCTGCTCCTGCATGCGGTGCTCCAGCTCCTTCTCGTAGAGGATGGATTTGAGGTGGCGCATGGCATTCTCCTTGTTCTTGGGCTGGTCGCGAGTCTCCGTGTTTTCAATCAGGATCTCTTCTTTTTCACCGGTGTATGGATCGGTGAACTGGTATCTCAGGCGCACGCCCGACTCGACCTTGTTGACGTTCTGGCCGCCGGCTCCGCCGCTGCGGAATGTGTCCCAGGAGAGGAGGGCGGGCTCGACCTTGACCTCGATGGTGTCGTCGATCAGAGGGGTCACGAACACGGATGCGAACGATGTCATTCGCTTTCCCTGAGCGTTGTAGGGGCTGACTCTGACCAGGCGGTGCACTCCGTTCTCGCTTTTTAGATATCCGTAGGCGAAGTCGCCCTCGATATTTATGGTGCAGCTCTTGATGCCGGCCTCGTCGCCGTCGAGCAGGTTGGCGATTGAGGTCTTGTAGCCGTGGCGCTCGCACCAGCGCAGATACATGCGCATCAGCATCGACGCCCAGTCCTGGCTTTCGGTGCCTCCGGCGCCGGAGTTGATCTTGAGCACGCAGCTCATCTTGTCCTCTTCGCGGCGAAGCATGTTCTTAAGCTCGAGCTTTTCGATGAGGTCCATGGCGGTGGCGTAGAGCTGGTCGAGCTCTGCCTCGTCGATGAGGCCCTCTTTGATGAAGTCCCAGCCCAGGGCGAGCTCGTCGACGGCGCTTTCCACCTGACGGTAGCTATCGACCCAGCCTTGCAGGTCCTTCACCTTTTTCATCTGCTTGCGCGCTTGCTCGGCATCATCCCAAAATCCCGGAGCGTGGGTGCGGAGCTCTTCTTCTTCGACTTGTATTATCTTCCCGTCGATGTCAAAGATACCTCCTCAGCGCCAGCTTGCGCTCTAAAGTCTCTTTTAATTGTTCCTGTGTAATCATGTTTCGTATGAGTTTGCGGTGTGCAAAGGTACGAAAAAATCCCGCATTAATAAAATTTTGACAGGAATTGTAAAAAACGTAGATTCAATTTCTAAATGCAACTTTTCTGTAGCATCTCGTAGAACAC
>CAZRYC010000019.1:0-42466 GCA_964604175.1 uncultured Bacteroides sp. | reverse complement strand
CTGCGATGATGCAGCAAACTACGATTACCCAGAATGCATTCTTGATGCCAGGGGCATTTGACTTAGCCTTTGCAGGCTTTGCAGCCGGAGCTGTGGTAGGCTTTTGAGCTTCCATTTTAGAAAATTACTTGATTAATGATTAATTTAGTTTATTAAAGTTAGTTCTTTTAGTCTTTTCAACGCTCAGAGAGCCGAGCTCCGAGCCTTACAGTTTTCATGGCTTTCTTCGACATTCCACAAAACTTAATCGCAAAATTATGACATTTTCTTTTTCTTTCCAAATATTTCTGTTTGAAAATTTCTTAAAATCTTTTTTTATGTGACTTTTTTCAGTGAAATCACTGCTTTTTATTTAAAATTTCGTAAATTTGCACCTTAAATGTAAAAAAGTATTACTCACCTTTGCCATCATGAACATAAATCTGAAGAAAGGCCTCAATCTGGAGCTGGCCGGAGGATTGGACAAAATTGGCGCGCCTGAGGCTGCTCCGGCACTGCAGTACGCCATTGTGCCCGACGATTTTCCCGGATTCATCCCTAAGCTTGAGGTAAAGGAGGGCGACACTGTGGCCGCTGGCCAACCGCTGCTGCGCGACAAGAACCACGAAGCCGTAAAGCTCGTGGCCCCCGCTGCCGGCACCGTAAAGGCTGTGGTGCGCGGTGAACGCCGCAAAATAGAGCGCGTGGTGGTCGATGCCATCGGCTCTGATGCCGTGACTTTCGATACCAAGGCCTCATCGGCCCAAAGCGTCCTCGAGCTAATGTGCGCATGCGGCTTCTTGGCTGCCGTGCGCCAAAGACCTTACGACATCGTTCCCGACCCCGCTGTGGAGCCTCGCGACATTTTCATCACCGCCATTGACTCCGCCCCTCTGTCGCCCGGCCTGGCTTGGCGAGTAGCAGACAAGAAAAAAGAGTTGGAGAAAGCCGTGGCCCTGCTTAAGCTGGTCACCCCTGGAAAGGTATATCTTTCAGTAGGTAGCGACTGGAGCTTAGGCGACATCGCCGGCGCCGAAATGGTGCATGTCTCTGGAAAGCATCCGGCTGGCAACGTAGGCGTGCAAATAGCCAACATCGCTCCCGTCAACAAGGGAGAAGTGGTATGGGGCCTGGATGTGGTGGCTCTCTCCAAGCTGGGCACTGTAGCCCTAACCGGCAAAATCGACGGCTCGACCGTGGTAGCATTAGTTGGCTCCCAAGTGAAGAAGCCCTCACTGCTGATCACTACCGAAGGGGCTGCCATAGAGCCTCTGGTCAAGGATCGCCTCGACCAATCGAAGCACTTGCGCATTATAAGCGGCAATGTGCTCACCGGCTCTGCAGTGGGCACCGACGGATATCTGCGCTATCCTTACCGCATGATCACAGTGATCCCGGAAGGCGACGATGCCGATGAATTCATGGGCTGGGCCTCGCTCTCCCCAAGCAAGATGAGTGTGAGCCGATCATTCCCCGGCCATTTCTTGCACAAGCTCTTCAAGCCGGACGCCCGCATATTAGGAGGGCGCCGCGCCATGATCATGAGCGGCGAATACGACCGCATGATGCCAATGGACATTCTGCCAGAGTACTTGATCAAGGCCATCCTATCCAAAGACATTGAAGGGATGGAAAAACTCGGCATCTACGAGGTGGCTCCCGAGGACTTTGCCCTGGCCGAATATGCCGACACCAGCAAGCTCCCCCTGCAAGAGATAGTGCGTAACGGCCTCGATTATCTAAGAAAAGAATTATCTTAGGATTAGGTTTTAGGTTTTGCTGACTTTTCACTAAATCCTAAATCCCAAATCCCAAATCCGAGAAATAATGAAACCATTTAAGAAAACACTCGATAGGATCAGGCCGCAATTCCAGGAGGGAGGCAAGCTCCACGCTTTCCGCTCTGTATTTGACGGCTTTGACACCTTCCTGTATACGCCCAACGAGACCGCCAAGCGCTCGGGGGGCACCCAAATCCACGACAGCATCGACTCTAAGCGTACGATGATCATCGTGGTGCTGGCTCTCATGCCCTGCTTCTTCTTCGGCATGTACAACACTGGCTACCAGCATTGGCTTGCCTGCGGCGAGACCACATTCCCATTCTGGTCGCTTCTCTTCTACGGCTTTTTGGCCATCCTGCCAAAGGTAGTAGTGAGCTATGTTGTAGGCCTCGGCATAGAATTTATAGTGGCCCAGTGGAAAAAGGAAGAAATCCAGGAGGGCTTCCTGGTCACCGGCATTCTGGTGCCAATGATTTGCCCTGTGGAGACTCCGCTGTGGATGCTGGCTGTGGCTGTAGCTTTTGCGGTAATCTTTGCCAAGGAGGTATTCGGTGGCACTGGTTACAATGTATTCAATGTGGCTCTGATCACCCGCGCATTCCTTTTCTTCGCCTATCCGGCTAAAATGTCAGGCGACCATGTGTTTGTGGCCATGGGCAAGCAGTTCGGCTTTGGCCCTGTTGCTCCCGACGGGTTCTCATGCGCCACTCCTCTGGGCCAGATTGCCACCACCGTGGGAGACAAGCTCGAGATAGTCGGTGTAGATGGGCAGCCGCTGACTTGGATGGATGCATTCATCGGCCTCATCCCCGGCTCCTTCGGCGAGACCTCTGTGATTTGCATCCTGATTGGCATGGTGCTGCTGCTGGCCACCGGCATCGCCAACTGGCGCATCATCCTCTCCGCTCTTATCGGCGGCTGGGGCATGGCTTGGCTGGCTCATGTGTGCTGCACTCCAACCTATCCGGCCAGCTTCCTCACAGCTTGGGATCAATTGGTTTACGGCGGATTCGCTTTCGCTGTAGTGTTCATGGCCACTGACCCCGTGACTGCTGCCCGCACCAATACTGGAAAGTACATCTACGGCTTCTTAATTGGCGTAATCGCCGTGCTCATTCGCACATACAACAATGGCTACCCCGAGGGGGCCATGCTGGCTGTGCTGCTGATGAATGCCTTCGCACCGCTTATCGACTGGTGCGTGGTGCAATCCAACATCAACCGTCGCTTGAAACGTCTCACCGCTAAAACTCAACAGCAATGAACAAGCAGAGCAACGTTTATACAATAATATATATTATCGTGCTGGTAGTAGTGGTCGGAGCCGCTCTGGCCCTCACCTCTAACGCCCTCAAGAACAAACAGCTCGATAATGCGCGCGCAGACAAGATGGGCCAAATCCTGACAGCCGCTCACATTGAATACGACAAGAAGAATGTAATCGCAAGCTTTGACAAATACATCACCAAGCAATTGGTAGTGAACTCCGAGGGTCAAACCATCGGAGACAATGCTTTCGATATCAATGTGGAGGCAGAAAGCAAGACAGCCGATGCAGCGACTCGCGAACTGCCCGTGTACGAGTGCACCCTGGACAACGGCGATGTGAAATACATCCTGCCTTGCTATGGAGCCGGCCTTTGGGGTCCCATCTGGGGATATCTCGCCGTGGACAGCGATGGCAGCACTATCTACGGAGCATACTTCGCTCACGCCAGCGAGACACCGGGCCTGGGCGCAGAAATCGAGAAACCCGCTTTCTGCGATCAGTTCAACGGCTCGCTGCACATGTTCAAAGACGGTCACTTCTACCCTATCGATGTGGTTAAGGCCGGCCAGAAACCAATCGACGACGCCGACTATGCGAACGGCATTTCCGGCGGCACAATCACCAGCAAGGGTGTGGCTGCTATGATCAACAATTGCATAGCCCCCTATCAAGCATTCCTCGAATCCCTATCTAAGAAATAAGCCATGGCAGAAAAAGTAAATCTTAAGGAGGTATTGTTCAATCCCTTCTCTAAAAACAATCCTGTAGTGGTGCAGGTGCTCGGCATCTGCTCGGTACTGGCTGTCACAGCTAAGCTGGAGCCGGCCATCGTGATGGGTCTTTCAGTAATAGCAGTGTTGGCTTTCTCCAACGTGATCATATCGCTGCTGCGCAACACCATCCCCACCAACATCCGCATTATCGTGCAGCTCGTGGTGGTGGCCGGCTTGGTGGTCATCGTAGATCAGCTACTTAAGGCTTACGCCTATGATGTGAGCAAGCAGCTCTCCGTGTTTATCGGCCTGATTATTACCAACTGTATCCTTATGGGCCGCTTAGAAGCTTTCGCAATGGGCAATAAGCCCTGGCCTGCTTTCCTCGACGGCATCGGCAACGGTTGCGGCTATGCCATAATCTTGATAATCACTGGTTTCTTCCGCGAATTGCTCGGCAGCGGCACTCTTCTGGGCTTCCAAGTAATCCCGCAGTGGTGCTACGAGCACGGATACAGCAACAATGGCCTGATGATCCTGCCTCCCATGGCTCTCGTGGTAGTGGCTTGCATCATCTGGGTACATCGCGCACATAATAAAGACCTCCAAGAATAAGCACTATGGAAAATTTCAATCTTTTTATACGGTCGATCTTTGTCGACAACATGGTGTTTGCCTACTTCCTGGGCATGTGCTCTTTCTTGGCTGTGTCCAAGAATGTGAAGACGGCATTCGGCCTGGGCGTGGCCGTCACCTTTATGCTGGTGGTCACTCTGCCCATCAACTACCTACTCAACACCTATGTGCTCAAAGCCGGAGCCCTGAGCTGGCTTGGCCCCGAATATGCCGAGGTTGATCTAAGCTTCCTGTCGCTAATCATGTTCATAGCCGTTATCGCTTCCATGACTCAGCTTGTGGAGATGGTGGTGGAGAAATACAGCCCCAGCCTGTATGCGAGCTTGGGCATCTTCTTGCCCCTGATTGCTGTGAACTGCGCCATCCTCGGCGGCAGCCTTTTCATGCAGCAGCGCGATTGGGACTCTGTGATTACTCCCATCTGCGCCGGCGGCGGCTGGGGCATTGGCTGGCTAATGGCTATCACAGCTGTGGCTGCTATACGCGAGCGCTTGGCCACATACAGCAACATCCCTGCCCCTCTGCGAGGCATCGGCATTACTTTCATTCTCACCGCTCTCATGGGCATTGCCTTTATGAGCTTCCTGGGCATTAAAATCTGACGAGCCATGACACTTAATACTATACTTTTGGATGCCGCTTCGCTTACCCTGTTTTCGGGAGTGATCATCTTCTTGGGCCTTACCCTGCTGCTGGTGATCATCCTGTTGGTGGCCAAGCACTATCTGGTGCAGAGCGGCGATGTGAAGATTACTATCAACGGCGACACTGACGTTACCGCCAGCGCTGGCAAAAGCCTGCTGAGCTCCTTGGCCGACAAGAACATTTTCTTGCCCAGCGCATGCGGAGGCAAGGGTAGCTGCGGGCAGTGCAAGGTGCAAGTTTTCGAGGGTGGCGGCGAGATACTGCCTACCGAGACTGTGCATTTCACTCGCAAGCAAATTCAGGACCACTGGCGCCTGGGCTGCCAAGTGAAGGTCAAGGGCGACATGAGCATCGGCGTGCCCGCTTCTGTACTCGATGTGCGCGAGTGGGAATGCGAGGTGATCAGCAATAAGAATGTGGCTACATTCATCAAAGAGTTCATCGTGGCTTTGCCTCCGGGCGAGCACATGGACTTCATGCCCGGCTCATACGCTCAGATAAAGATACCCCCCTACTCCATGGACTATGACAAGGACATCGACAAGGCCTCTATCGGAGCGGAGTATCTTCCTGCTTGGGAAAAATTCGGACTGTTCGGGCTCAAGTGCAAGAATGAGGAGACTACCATTCGCGCTTATTCTATGGCCAACTATCCGGCCGAGGGCGACCGCATAATGCTTACAGTGCGCATCGCCACACCTCCGTTCAAGCCAAAGCCTCAGGTTGGCTTCCAAGATGTGATGCCGGGCATCGCCTCAAGCTATATCTTTACACTGAAGCCTGGCGACAAGGTGATGATGAGCGGTCCTTACGGGGATTTCCATTTGATTCTGGACAGCAAGAAAGAGATGATGTGGGTAGGCGGCGGCGCCGGCATGGCTCCCCTGCGCTCACAAATCATGTATATGACCAAGACGCTCCATTGCACCGACCGCGAAATGCACTACTTCTACGGCGCCCGCGCGCTCAACGAGGTATTCTATCTCGAGGACTTCTTGGAACTGGAGAAAGAATTCCCCAACTTCCATTTCCATTTGGCCCTCGACCGTCCCGACCCCGCTGCCGATGCTGCGGGCGTGAAGTACACCCCGGGCTTCGTGCATCAGGTGATTCTAAACACGTATCTGAAAGATCACGAGAACCCTGAGGATATCGAATACTACATGTGCGGTCCTGGCCCTATGAGCAATGCTGTCAACCAGATGCTCTACAATCTCGGCGTTGACCCCGAGAACATCCATTACGACAACTTCGGAGGCTAACCTCCTACCTTCTATCAACACATAGCCCGCAGCATCCAGCTGGATGCTGCGGGCTGTGTTGCTTTTTCCCTGGGGTTTAGAGCCTGTTTAATAAGAAATGTTAACCAGGCTCTTAGAATATGCGTCCTGTAAGACGGAAAGTTAGAGTAGGATATACCGAAATCTTGGATATGAACTTAATCGCACCGCCGTCGTCGCCATCACCCACCTTATCTTCTTCAAGTTCTGTGTCGTTGCAATAAATCTTGGGGCTACCCCAGAACTGGCAACCAAGCTCCATTTGAAAACCTAAGCGGTGCTTAGGGATTGCCCGGCCAAAGCCTATGCCGAGATAGGGGCGAAAACTATTGACCTTGATTTGTGCGTTGACATTGCCCTTTGAGTCAGGGGTAAGAAAATAATCGCCAAGTGCTGCTCCGATTTGCTCGTTGGGATTACTCTGGTTCCAGCGGTACACATCGGCCAACACACCTTCTTCCTTATTATATGCCTTTACCACTGATCCACCACCGAAGTAAGCTCCTGCGCTGATAAAGAAGCTGCCTACGGGGAAAGGATAGATGTCGAAGAGGAGCTTGCCCGTAGTCATTGTGGGCTTTCCTTCGATGTCGATTTCCGAAGGGATGTTGTAAGTCTGCGAGCCATAAGAAATGGAACTCAGCGAATTTGTCTCGATATCAAGTTCAGAGCTAACTTTAATCTGTGGCATTACATTCACACCGCCTCGCACAGTGACAAAGCGAGTAATTGGCATCGCCACATCCACATTGACACCTGTGGTGCCCACGCCCACTCCTACACCGAGATGATTGAAGATGCCCAAGCTGAACTGTGCTTGCGCTGCAGAGCTCGCCAACAGAGCTATGGCAATAAGAAAAGTTTTCTTCATATAATTTGGATTATGGATTAATATAAATTTGTTGCCTTTAACAAAAACTTGCCAAAGTTACGAAAAATACTCCAATATTTACGACATATTTTCCAAAACTCTAATTTTGTAACAATTTTTGTAATAATTTAGAGTGTGTTTATGGGAGATTTTTACAGAAAACCCCTCTGTTTGTAACAATTCTGGAAAAATTCCATCTGTCACAAAGATTTTACAATCGAGTTACAACAAAGTTACATTTTCCACATTAATTTTGCGATATCTTTCCAAGAGAGGAAAAAACTAAGTCAAGATTTATTAAGTGTATAGCTGAAAGAACTAAATTTTACCCCAATCAAAAGTTTGCAACGATGAAAAAACTGTTAATTAATCTCTCATTATGCACCATCACGCTGTGTATGACGCTTTCTTGCAGCGACGAAGTGCACATGACATTTCCACAAGGCCCCGAAGGCCCCCAGGGCCCTCAGGGAGAGGCTGGCATCAACTATATGCACAAGGGCTTCCGCACCGCCTATTCAGGCACAGGACACTAATACGGCTGCCACAGCCACCAGCGATCATGATCTGCTAATCGCTCTATTTAATCAGATATATTTCCAGTTCGACAGCTATGAGCTTACGCCAGAGGCCGAATCCATTATGGATTCCATAGCTGAAATTCTTAAGGGCAATACAGACCGCCGCTTCTTAATCACTGGTCAGACAGATGCTCGCGGCAGTGAAGCCTACAACGACGAGCTCTCGAACAATCGTGCTCGCACCGTGGTAAAAGCTCTTGTTGACAGAGGCGTGCCATCCTCAATCCTGAAGTATCGCGGCGTAGGCAAGCGAATAGCTGCCGTAAATGCTTCTGACGACAACTCAGTGCGCGAGGGCGACCGCAAGACAGTGATTGAGATTGTATCCAACCCGGAATACTGGGAGTATCCAGCTTTCAAGAGCGTAAAATAGACTTACTGTTTTCATCAACCATAATTTCGACTTTTAGCTATTTTTGAGTTGCAAACAATCCCAGGGGTGGGATGTGGGGGCGCTTCCGGGCGGAAGCGCCCCCTTTATCACATGCCTCCTGCCACTGCAATTTAGAGCCTGTTTAATGGGGCGCCAGGAGAAAATGGGGAATAATTCGGGGTCGGATGCGTGTATTTCGTCATTTTTTTGTAATTTTGCAAGAATATTTTAACGCCTAAGCCAACTAAATGCGTATGCGCAATCCCGTGCCTGCCGTCCTGATGCTTGAAGACGGCACTTCTTACAAAGGTTTTTCCTTTGGCGATGAGGGCTCTACATCCGGCGAGGTGGTTTTCAACACCGCAATGACGGGCTATCCCGAGAGCCTTACCGACCCCTCGTATGAGGGCCAAATTCTTGTCACCACTTTCCCGCTTCTGGGCAACTATGGAGTGCCTCCCCAAGGCGATGCCCAGGTAAACCTAAGCCGCTACTACGAAGGCGACCGCATACATTGCCGGGCTATTATCGCCCAGGACTATTCCTGGCAGCACAGCCACTGGCTGGCTGAGCGCTCGCTCAGCGATTGGCTCAAGGAGCAGCATGTGGCTGGAATATACGGCATCGACACCCGCGCCTTGGCTAAGCATCTGCGCGAAAAGGGCTCAATGCTTGGGAAAATCATAATTGGAGACCAAGAACCCAATTCTGTGGATTGGTACGATCCCAATAAAGAAAACCTGGTGGCCAAGACCTCTTGCACCGAAGTGGAGACATACGGCGAGGGCGAAAAGACTGTGGTTTTGGTAGATTGCGGAGTAAAGCACAACATAGTGCGCTGCCTCACGCGCCGTGGCGTGAAAGTGGTGCGCGTGCCGTGGGACTATGATTTCACCACGATTCCCTACGACGGCCTCTTCATAAGCAACGGGCCTGGCAATCCCGACTTCGCCGAAGCCACCGTGCAAAACCTGCGCAAGGCTATGGCGATTGGCAAGCCCATCTGCGGCATCTGCATGGGCAATCAGCTCCTGGCCAAAGCTGCCGGGGCTCGCACTTACAAGCTCAAATACGGTCACCGCAGCCATAACCAGCCGGTAAACCGAGTAGGTACCAACACCTGCTACGTGACCTCCCAGAACCATGGCTTCGCAGTAGACAATGACACCCTGCCAGCCGACTGGGAGCCGCTCTTCGTCAACATGAACGACGGCACCAACGAAGGCATTCGCCACAAGTCGAAGCCATTCTTCTCGGCGCAGTTCCACCCTGAAGCCTCTTCAGGGCCCAAGGACACTGAATTCCTTTTCGACGAATTTGTATCACTTCTATAGGAAATCCAAAAATCCATCTCCCAGAAAAATATGGATAAAAATATAAAGAAAGTGCTGCTGCTGGGCAGCGGCGCGCTTAAGATAGGCGAGGCTGGCGAGTTCGATTATTCCGGCTCACAAGCCCTGAAAGCCATGAAGGAGGAGGGCATTGAGACAGTGCTCATCAACCCCAACATTGCCACAGTGCAAACCAGCGATGGCTTTGCCGACAAGATTTATTTCTTGCCTGTCACCCCATTCTTTGTGGAAAAGGTGATCGCCAAGGAGCGCCCGCAAGGCATACTGCTGGCTTTTGGAGGCCAGACAGCCCTCAACTGCGGAGTGGAGCTCAATCGCCTGGGCATTCTCGACAAGTACGATGTGAAAGTGCTTGGCACCCCAGTGAAAGCAATAGAAGAGACCGAGGACCGCGAGCTCTTCGTAAAGAAGCTCGATGAGATAGATGTAAAGACCATCAAGAGCCAAGCCGTAGATACAATCGACGAGGCCCTGCATGTGGCCAATACGCTGGGCTATCCCGTGATTGTGCGCGCTGCTTATGCCCTGGGCGGATTGGGCAGCGGCTTTTGCGACAATGATGCTCAGCTGAGGGCCTTGGTCGAGAAGGCCCTGTCGTTCTCTCCACAAGTCCTGGTGGAAAAATCCCTCAAAGGCTGGAAAGAGGTGGAGTACGAGGTGGTGCGCGACTGCTACGACAACTGCATCACAGTGTGCAACATGGAGAATTTCGATCCCCTGGGCATCCATACTGGAGAGAGCATTGTGGTGGCCCCATCGCAGACCCTCAGCAACGAAGATTATCATTTCCTGCGAGCCTTAGCCATCAAGATTATTCGCCACATTGGCATTGTGGGCGAGTGCAACGTGCAGTACGCCTACGACCCCGAGAGCATGGACTATCGCGTGATCGAAGTGAACGCCCGCCTGAGCCGTTCTTCAGCATTGGCCTCCAAGGCCACGGGTTATCCATTGGCTTTCGTGGCCGCGAAGCTCGGCTTGGGCTACGGCCTGATGGAGCTGCGCAACTCGGTGACCAAGGACACCTCCGCATTCTTCGAGCCAGCCCTCGACTATATCGTAGTGAAGATTCCGCGCTGGGACTTGGGTAAGTTCCAGAACGTAAGCCGCGAGATAGGCTCGGCCATGAAGTCTGTAGGCGAGGTGATGGCAATTGGCCGCACTTTCGAGGAAGCTATCCAGAAAGGTCTGCGCATGATAGGCCAGGGAATGCACGGCTTCGTGGAGAACAAAGACATGGAAATCACCAATATCGACCATGCCCTGCAAGCCCCCACTGATAAGCGCATCTTCGTAATCGCCAAGGCTATGAATGCCGGATACACTGTGGATCGCATCCATGAGCTCACAAAGATTGACAAGTGGTTCCTGTACCGCTTGATGAACATCATGAATACCAGCCATGAGCTCGAGCAGTACGACAGCTTGGAAGCTCTGCCGCCAATGCTTCTGCGCTTGGCCAAGCAGCAAGGCTTCAGCGACTTCCAGATTGCTCGCTCAGTGATGAAGAGCACTATGGAGGATGGCGAGCAGGGAGTGCTCGCGGTGCGCCGCCTGCGCAAGGAGCTGGGCATCTTGCCAGTGGTAAAGCAGATTGACACCTTGGCTGCTGAGTATCCAGCTCGCACCAATTATCTTTACCTCACTTACAATGGCACTGAGCATGATATCGACTATAGCAATCCCGACCATAAGTCAATCATTGTATTGGGCTCTGGAGCCTACCGCATAGGAAGCTCAGTGGAGTTCGACTGGTGCTCGGTAAATGCCCTGATGACAGTGGAAAAGCAAGGCTGGCGCTCGGTGATGATAAATTACAACCCCGAGACAGTGAGCACTGACTATGACATGTGCGACCGCCTCTATTTCGATGAGCTCACTTTTGAGCGAGTGATGGATATAGAGGACTTGGAGCAGCCCCACGGCACCATACTCTCGGTGGGGGGCCAAATCCCTAACAACCTCGCAACGCGCCTCAATGGGCAGGGCGTAAACATACTGGGTACCTCGGCAGCCTCTATCGACAATGCCGAGGATCGCCATAAATTCTCGGCCATGCTCGATGAATTGGGCATCGACCAGCCCGCTTGGCGAGAGCTCACCAGTCTGGCCGACATCGAGGAGTTCATCACGGAGGTGGGCTATCCAGTGCTGGTGCGCCCAAGCTATGTGCTTTCAGGCGCGGCCATGAACGTGTGCTACAACGATGATGAGCTCCAGCGCTTCCTGCGGATGGCTGTGAATGTGTCGAAGCAGCACCCGGTGGTAGTGTCCTCTTTTATCCAAAATGCCAAAGAGATTGAGATGGATGCCGTGGCTAAGAATGGCGAGATTATGGCTTACGCCATATCTGAGCACATAGAGTTCGCGGGAGTCCACTCCGGCGATGCTACTATCCAGTTCCCGCCGCAGAAACTATATGTGGAGACCGTGCGCCGCATCAAGAAAGTGAGCCAGCAGATAGCAAAGGCCCTGAACATCACCGGGCCATTCAACATCCAGTATCTGGCCAAAAACAATGACATCAAGGTGATCGAATGCAACCTGCGCGCCTCGCGTTCGTTCCCATTCGTCTCTAAGATACTTAAGATCAATCTTATCGATCTGGCTACCCGGGCTATGATGGGCTTGGATGTGCAAAAACCCAGCAAGAGCGCATTCGACTTGGACTATGTGGGTGTGAAAGCCTCACAGTTCTCTTTCCAGCGCCTGCAGGGAGCCGACCCGGTGCTTCGCGTGGACATGACCTCCACTGGCGAAGTGGGCTGCATTGGCCAGGACACGAACGAGGCTGTGTACAAGGCAATGCTGGCCGTGGGTCAGCGTGTGCCAAAAAAGAGCATCCTTATGAGCACCGGCACTCCGCGCCAAAAGGTTGCCATGCTCGATGCCGCTCATAAGCTCCACAACCATGGCTACACTATCTATGCTACCGGAGGCACCTGCCAGTATCTGAACGAGAATGGCATCCCCGCAGTGAAAGTGTACTGGCCTTCGCAGAGCGATATGCATCCGCAGGCCCTCGACATGCTCCACAGCCATCAGGTGGATATGGTAATCAACATCCCCAAGAACCACTCTACGCAAGAGCTGAGCAACGGCTATAAGATCCGCCGCGCGGCTATAGACCTGAATATACCCTTGCTGACCAATGCGCGCCTGGCATCGGCCTTTATCGAGGCTTTCACTACGCTGAAGCCTGACGACATCGAGATAAAGAGCTGGGACGAATACTGAGAAATACAAAATACGAGGTACGAAATACAAAATACAAGGAATGACAAGATATAGAAATAATAAGAATATATGGTTGGCGGTAGCGGCGGTGCTGCTGGTGATCCTCATAGGCTTGGTGGTATGGTTCGCTATGTCGATGGCAGCCAAGAACAAGGCCATAGAGGTGGCGGTGCAAGCTCGCCAAGCTGCCGAGCTTGATCGTGACCAAGCGTTGATGAACAGCGACTTTGACCTGCTCAATCGCGAGTTCAACACCTTGGAGAACCAGCGAGTGCTTATGATGGATGACTCAGTAAAGCGCGAGCTAACAGAAAAATACGAGGCTGCCAAGCTCAAGGTGGAAAAGCTGCAGCAGGAGCTCAAAAACCAGAAGAACATGAGCGCTGCCGAGATCAAAAAGCTCAAAGATGAGATAGCTTCGCTGCGCGCCATCCTGCGCAATTATGTGGAGCAAATCAACCAGCTCAACCAAGAGAACGAAGCCCTCCGCGCTGAAAACAAGGAAATAAAGCAAGAGAACACTCGCCTCAACACCCAGGTGCAAGAGACCACTCGCCAGAACGAGCATCTTAGCGAGCGCATGACCCTGGCAGAAAAGCTCAATGTGACCGGCGTGACCATGAACGCCCTCAATAAGAAGGGCAAGAATGAGAAGAAGGTTAGCAAGGCTGTGCAATTGATGGTCACTTTCACCATCCCCCAGAACAATTCTACCCCTGTGGGTGAAAAGGTAATCTATCTGCGCATCATATCGCCCAGCGGCCAGCTATTAGGCGGCTCGGGCACTTTCCCATTCGAGGGAGCGCAGGTGGAGTACACAGCCAAAAAGACTATCGAGTATGCTGGCGAGGAGATTGGCGGCATCCATATCTATTGGGATGTCAACACCGCCCTTACCGCCGGCCAATACACTGTAGAGCTCTTTACGGGCGATTATAGATTAGTATCCAAATCAATCAGCCTTAATTAAAAAATATGGAGAACATCATTGAGATACTGAATAGCGAGGACATCGGCTCGCTTAACACCATCTTCAAGCTGGTGCTGAGCCTGGTGCTGGGCAGCTGTATCGGCTACGAGCGCAAGCGAAAGGGCCAGATTGCCGGAGTGCGCACTTTCTCGCTAATCTCCATGGGAGCCACTCTCTCAATGGTTCTCTCGATTTATGTGCCGCAGGTGATAGGCCACGGCGACCCTACCCGCATCGCCGCCCAGGTGGTAAGCGGCATAGGTTTCTTGGGTGCCGGAGCAATCATACAGATGAAGGGAGCTGTGCGCGGCCTCACCACGGCAGCCGGCATCTGGATGACAGCTGCCCTGGGCATGGCCGTGGGGGCCGGGATGTATGTGGTGGCAGTGGTGGCCATGTTCTTAATCCTCTTCATCTTGCTCCAGCTTGAGCGCATTGAGCATCGCATCAGCTTGGGCAGCGAGAGCCGCACCATCCGCATAGAGGTGCGCCAGATAGTGAAGGATATCCAACCATATCGCGCCCTGCTTGCCGAGCATCATATCTCTCTTATCAACTATTACATGGCCTATGATTACGAGGCTGGCATCACTCGCCTCAACTTCATGATTCTTGCCAAAGAGACAGTGAACTTTGTCTCTCTCTTCGAGGAAATACACAAGATTTTCCCCACAACCAGTCTCTCACTTGCCAACCAAGCCAATATATGAATGTAGAGAGCCTCATATCCGACCTCGCTTTCATACTGCTCATGGGAGCAGTAGTCACCATCCTCTTCAAGTGGATAAAGCAGCCAGTGGTGCTGGGCTACATTGTGGCCGGCTTCCTGGCAAGCCCTAATTTTGAATATCTCCCCTCGGTAACCACTGAGGAGAACATTGACTTCTGGGCTCAGATTGGCATCATCGCGCTCTTGTTCTCGCTGGGTTTGGAATTCAGCTTCAAAAAGCTGGTGAATAGCGGAGGATCGGCTGTGGTCACAGCTTTGATAATCGTGAGCGGCATGATGGGCGTGGGCTTTATCGTGGGCCAGTTCATGCATTTCAGCACCATCAACTGTCTGTTCCTGGGCGGCATGCTTTCGATGTCCTCCACTACGATTATCATAAAAGCCTTCAACGATTTGGGCCTGCGCCAGAAGAAATTCACATCGCTTGTGTTGGCCGTTCTTATCGTAGAGGATCTCTTTGCGGTAGTGATGATGGTGCTGCTCTCCTCGATAGCCATCAACAAGAGCGTAGAGGGCGGCGAGTTGCTTTACAGCGTGGCCAAGCTGGTGTTCTTCTTGGTAATCTGGTTCTTGGTGGGCGTGTTTGTGCTGCCATCGCTCTTCAATGCTTGGCGGCGTTATCTCAATAGCGAGACTTTGCTTGTGGTGTCGATGGGATTGTGCCTCGGCATGGCGGTGTTCTCGGTTTACTGCGGATTCTCGCTTGCCTTGGGAGCCTTTGTGATGGGATCGATTTTGGCTGGCACCAGCTATGCCGAAAGAATAGAGCATGTGGTCACCCCGGTCAAGGATCTGTTCGGGTCGGTGTTCTTCATATCCGTGGGCATGATGGTGCAGCCGCACATCATAGCCCAGTATTGGGGACCGATATTGATCCTCTCAGCCGTAGTGGTGGTGGGCATGATTGTCTTTGGCACTTTTGGCATGCTGGTTACGGGCCAGAGCCTGAAGGTAGCCATTGAGTCAGGCTTCTCTTTGACACAGATTGGCGAGTTCGCCTTTATTATAGCCACCTTGGGCATGAGCCTCAAGGTGCTTGATCCTACTATCTACCCGATTGTAGTGGCAGTGTCGGTGCTTACCACTTTCGGCACGCCCTACTTTATCAAGATGGCCCCTGGGGCCTACGATGTTGTGGAGAAGCATCTGCCCAAGAAACTGAATTTCCTCATAGACCGGTATCAGAAGGAGGCGTCGAAGAGCAACGCTGTGACTCGCTCTTGGGTGGTGATGCTGAAGAAATACCTCTGGACCACGCTCTTGTATTCTATCATATTGATAGCCATATGCATCGTAAGCCACAATTTCTTCATGCCCTGGCTCGACAAGGTGATACCGCATTGGAGCCGCCTGATCTCCACGGTGGTGACCTTGGCAGTGATGGCTCCGTTCCTGCTGCCATTGCTCACACCCATTAGCGGCAAGCGCGCCACAAGCTCGCAGCCGTTGATGTCGGTGGTAAGGACAAATGTGCCTCGCATAGTGCTCACTATTTTCCGCGGGGTGATCGCCTTGCTGTTTGTGATCTATATGGTCACCTGGCACTATTCCATCGGCATAGGCGTCACTGTGGGCTTGATTTCGGTGCTGCTAATAGGAGTGGTGTTTGCCAATAAGATCAAGGATCAGGTGGACCATATCGAGAGCAAATTCATCGACAATCTCAATGAGCGAGACCTGCGGCGCACTGGCAAGAACAACAATGTGGTCAACGACCTCCACATGGCTTTCATGACTGTGGGCAATGCCAGCCATCTGGCCGGGCAGAAGCTGATGGACAGCAACCTGCGCAATGTCTATGGAGTGAATGTGGTGAGCATCCAGCGGGGCGCCGATATGATACCCATCCCGAGTGCCAAGGAGCGCATCTATCCGGGAGATGTAATCGGCATCATCGGCACCGATGAGCAGATAGAGCGACTGATTCCCGAGGTTGAGGCCCATAAGGATATCCAAAGCGACATCAATCCGGCCGACTTCAAGCTGTCCTCAGTGATGCTTAGCCCCTTCTCGCCCATCGTGGGCAAGACTCCCATCACGGCCAAGCTGCGCGATGTGTACGAAGTGCTTATCATCGCGGTGCAGCGCGGTGAAGATTACATCGACAGCAATCCCAATCTCACGTTCCAGGAGGCCGATATCCTCTGGGTAGTAGGTGCCTCCCGCAGCATAGCCGCCTTGCAATAATTAATAGAAGCATAATAGCCTAATAAATATGTTTAAAAGGACTTTGATTACCACGGCGCTGCCCTATGCCAATGGGCCCGTGCATATTGGACACCTCGCTGGAGTGTATGTGCCAGCTGATATTTATGCCCGCTATCTGCGGCTCCAAGGCCGCGAAGTGCTGATGGTGGGCGGAAGCGATGAGCACGGTGTGCCCGTGACAGTGCGCGCCCGCAAAGAGGGCTGCACCCCCCAGGATGTAGTGGACCGCTACCACAAGCTCATCAAGGAGAGCTTCAAAGAATTTGGCATCTCATTCGATGTGTATAGCCGCACCACCAGCCCCACTCACCACAAATTCGCCTCCGATTTCTTCCGCACCCTCTACGACAAAGGCGAGCTCCAGGAGGTCACCTCAGAGCAATACTATGATGAAGAGGCCCAGCAGTTCTTGGCCGACCGCTATATCACTGGCGAGTGCCCATACTGCCACGCTGTAGAGAAAGGCGTGCATGGCGACCAGTGCGACAACTGCGGCCACGATCTCTCGCCTCTGGAGCTTATCAACCCCAAAAGCACCATCAGCTCATCAAAGCCGGTGCTTCGCCAGACCAAAAACTGGTATCTCCCCCTCAACAATTACGAACCTTGGCTCCGCCAATGGATACTCGAGGGCCACAAAGAGTGGCGTAAAAATGTGTATGGACAATGCAAGAGCTGGATCGACAGCGGCCTCCAGCCTCGCGCCATGACACGCGACCTCGACTGGGGCATACCTGTGCCTGTGGAGGGCGCCGAAGGCAAGGTGCTCTATGTATGGTTCGATGCGCCCATCGGTTACATCAGCAACACCGTGGAGCTCTGCGCCCAGCAGCCCGAGCGCTGGGGCACTTGGCAAAAATGGTGGCAAGATCCTGAGACGCGCCTGATCCACTTCATCGGCAAGGACAATATAGTGTTCCACTGCATCATCTTCCCCTCGATGATGCGCGCACACGGCGGCTACATTATGCCCGACAATGTACCCAGCAATGAATTTCTCAACCTTGAAGGCGATAAAATAAGCACCAGCCAGAACTGGGCTGTGTGGCTCCATGAATATCTCCACGATTTCCCCGGCAAGCAGGATGTGCTGCGATATGTGCTCACAGCTAATGCCCCCGAGACCAGCGACAATGATTTCACCTGGAAAGATTTCCAGAACCGCAACAACAATGAGCTGGTGGCCACCCTTGGCAATTTCGTCAACCGTGCAATCGTCCTCACCCATAAGTATTTTGATGGAGTGGTGCCAGCAGCCGGGGCCTTGCTGCCAGTAGATGAAGCAGCTCTGGCCGATATTCGCAAGGCTAAGGATGAGCTTACAGAATGCTTGGAAACCTTCCATTTCCGCGATGGAGCAGCCAAGGCCATGGAGATTGCCCGCATCGGCAACCGCTATTTGCAAGAGACCGAGCCCTGGAAAGTGGCTAAGACTGATATGGCTCGCACAGCCACGGTGCTCAACATCGCCCTGCAGATTTGCGCCGACCTGGCCATTGCTTTTGAGCCTTTCTTGCCTTTCATGTCTGAGAAGCTGTGCTCAATGCTGGGCCTCAAGGATCTGAAGTGGGATATGATTGGCGCTGCAGAGTTGGTGCCAGCAGGCACAAAGCTGGGTACTCCCGAGCTGCTCTTCGAGAAGATTGATGATGCTGCCATCGAGGCTCAGATACAGCGCTTGGCGGATAATAAGAAACAGAACGAAATCAACAACTGGCATGCTGAGCCGCAAGCCCCGGATGTTGACTTTGATACTTTCCAGAAATGCGACCTGCGAGTGGGCAAGGTGCTGGAGTGCCAGAAGGTGCCAAAAGCCGACAAGCTTCTGCAGTTCCTCATCGATGACGGCCTGGAGAAGCGCACCATCGTGTCGGGCATTGCTAAGTACTACCAGCCCGAAGAGCTGGTGGGCAAGCAGGTGTGCTTCATAGCCAACCTGCCGCCGCGCAAGCTCAAGGGAGTGGTAAGCCAGGGCATGCTGCTCTCCGCAGTCAATGCCGATGGCTCACTGACCCTCATCTCGCCAGAGGCTCCCATCACCCCCGGCGCGAAGATTTCATAGATTGTCGTATTCCTCATCGGTTACCGCCTCCAGCCACTCGTTGGAGGCGTTTTCGCCTTCTATCTCGAAGGCCAGGTGCGCGAACCAGCTATCGGCAGCTGCGCCGTGCCAGTGCTTGACATTGGCGGGGATATGGATCACTGTGCCCGGCAGTATCTCCTGGGCAGGCTTGCCCTCCTCCTGATACCATCCTCGGCCTCCCACGCCTATCAGCATCTGGCCTCCGCCCTTGTCTGCGTGGTGGATGTGCCAATTGTTGCGGCACCCAGGTTCAAAGGTCACATTGGAGATTTTCACTTGCTCTGTTGACACGGGTGCCAAGTAGCTGTTGCCTTTGAAATACTTGGCGTATGCAGTGTTGGGCTCTCCGATGGGGAAGATCATCTGCTTCTGAAATTCAGCCTTTGCATCGGTGGCGGAGACATCCTGCGCCCATACATCCTTTGCAAGATTGAAGGCTGCCCAAGCTTTGGGCCATCCGGCATAGAATGCGATGTGAGTGATGATTTCAGCGATTTCGGTGCGGGTGATGCCGTTGTCCTTTGCTGTCTGGAGATGATACTTCAGCGAGTTGTCGGTTATGCCCTGGCTGATGAGCGAGGTGATAGTCACCAAGCTGCGGTCGCGCAGGCTAAGCAGATCGTTTCTGCTCCACACTTCACCGAAGAGAACATCATCGTTGAGCTGCGCAAATTTGGGTGCGAACTCGCCCAGCTGGGCGCGGCCCGCTGTCTGTACTATTTTTTGTTGTGCCATCACATTAGAAGTTAATAGAGTTACCACAATCATTAAAATTATCCTATTCATATCCATTAAAAATTTCTGGTAAAAATTTCTGGCCGTAAAGTTACAACAATTTCCCCAAACCCCGTGTCTCCCTCCAGCTCATTTCTTGTCACCCACAGGAGCAGGTCCGCTTGCGGGCCTGAGTTACAACCCCCAGGAGCAGGTCCGCTTGCGGGCCTGTACTCTACACTATTGACATACTGAAATTTAAACGAAACATTTCTATAGTTTCACTCTTTTGGGGCCGAAAGAGCTATAGGACAAAAAATATAAAGTGTGGGATTTGGTGAGATTCGCAGGAAGAAGATTGGTTGCAAATTCCTTTGGTGAGGTTACAAAATGATATTTTTTATTTATTTATCATTGCAAAAGAAATTGGTAACAGGAAAATTTCTCCCCTGAATGAATAAAGGGTAATTTTGTACAATTAACTAATACGAGCCAGAAAGTGCTCCTACGTTAATGCCCCTATCAACTCAAAGAGAAATAATCATTACCTTTTCACCGTAAAACCTAATTGAAAAAGTTATTTTTGCCTCTATTCGGTCTTTTGACCATCCTGACTTTGTCTGCCCAAAACTTCGGCTTTGGCGGACAACAGATTGACGTTGCCGACATGCACAATCCGATTGTGCGAGACAAGTTCACTGCCGACCCAGCTCCTCTGGTTGTTGGCGACCGACTTTACCTTTACGTCGGGCATGACGAATGGTACGAGGGACAAGACCAAGCCAGTGGTGGCAAGGAATTCAACATCACCGAGTGGCTTTGCTATTCTACCGATGACATGCTGCACTGGACTGACCACGGTGTTGTGATGCGACCAAGTTACTATACAGCTTGGGGCGACACAATCTCGCAGAGCGTTGGTACGGCATGGGCGGCTCAGGTCATTGAGCGCGACGGCAAGTTCTTCTATTACACCACTTCGCAGGGGCTGGGTGACGCGGCCGGCTATGCTATTGGCGTGGCTGTGAGCGATTCGCCGACAGGTCCTTTCCGTGATGCTATCGGTCATCCGCTTGTCACCGACAAGATGACCGACAACGGCGAGCGCGGCTGGTGGAACGACATTGACCCTACCGTGATGATTGACGACGATGGGCAGGCTTATCTTTGCTGGGGCAACGGCACTTGCTTTATGGCTAAGCTCAAGCCTAACATGACGGAGCTTGACGGCGACATTTGGGTCGTTGACCTGCCGCGTTATACCGAAGGTCCATGGTTGCACAAACGCAATGGCAAATACTACCTCACCTACGCTTCTGCAGGTTTCGACCACAAGGAGGCTATCGACTATGCTATGGCTGATTCGCCGATGGGACCGTGGGAGCATAAGGGGCAATTGACGGGCGGAGCCGAGAACAGCTTCACCATCCATCCAGGCATCGTGGAGTTCAAGGGAGAGTGGTATCTCTTCTACCACAATGCTACTCTCACACTCGACGGTCACCCAGGCGCAATCGGTCGCCGCAGTGTCTGCGTTGACATGCTCCATTACAACCCCGACGGCACGATGCAGTTCGTGGAGCAGACGAAATAAAAGCTTGCCGCGTATCCGCTGGGACTTTCAAAGCCGTATTTTGTCTTCAAACTTAAAAACAACAACTAATATTATTACTACAAATGATGAAAACTTTCATACGACATATCTTATTTTGCATGCTGAGCATGATTTGCTGCATCTGTCCGAATATCTATGGACAGAGCGCCGAGAACTTGAATCTGAACAGCGTGGTTCAGCCGCCATACAACTGCTATGGGCGATTGGCTAATGGCTGCCCGAATGCTGAACAGTTGGGCTGGAAAGTCGGTGTGCAGTTCTACTCATTCAACAAATACACCTTTTTCGAGGGTATAGACTTGACTCGCGCATTGGGCTTGCATTACATCGAGGCTACAATTGGAGCGAGAATCTGTCCCGAAAGCGAGCAGAACATTTATGCGGGAATGCCTCAAGAATGGATGGAACGAATCAAGCAGAAACTTGCCGAAAGTGGCGTGAAATGCGAGTCCATCTACTACTGGATGGACGGCAGCGGCAATGGTTTTGAGGAGATTGTGAAGTTCTGCAAGGAGATGGGGTGGATGATTGTGACCGACCCAAAACGTGCAACGGACGGTGGTAAACCCGTTTCGTTCTACGAGGAAATCTTGAACAAATATGGCGTGAAGATGGCTTTCACCAATCACCCGAAAGCCGCATCCTATTGGAATCCTGATTTCACAGTGGAAGACACGAAGACCTATGGCAAGAACATTGGCGCGTCTGAAGATATTGGTCACTATATGCGAGGCGGATTTGACACTTACGAGATTGCCAAACGCTATATCGGAAATGGCAAGATGTATCATTTCCACATGCGCGATGTGAGCGAGTGCGGTCCTCACGGCTTGGACGTTCCTTGCGGCATGGGCAAGGCTCGACTCGGTGAGATTTTCCAGGCATTGAGCGACAATGATGTGAAGCCGCTGATGATGCTGGAGTATGAACACGACTTTGACAATCCGATGCCTTATCTCATTCGGAGTGTGAACTATATCAATGACGTTTGCGGCAAAATCATTGCCGAAAAAGAGAAGCTTGCGCAACAGGGCGACACAATCAGGCTGTATGCAAGTGCGGCTCAGATATCGGATGACATGAATCTGCAAGGCGATGGTGACGAAGCCACAATCCATGCGTGGAACAAGCCCGAACAGGCGATTTCGTGGACTGCCAAGTTGCAGCCAGGCAATTATCAGGTGCTGATTCGCTATGCCCAGCCTCACATGGGTAGCGCAATGACAGTGGATGCAGACGGCGAGGAATTGGCGTCGCTGTTCAAGCCGACATTCACATGGTATGACTACACGACCGCTGCAATCGGCGTAATAAAGATTGCTAATGGCGGCGATGTGACCTTCACATTGCGAGGAATACAGAATGGAATCTGCCGCGACAAAGAAGGGAAACTGAAAGCCAACGAAGTTCTGCCTGACGTGCATTATTTGGCTCTTGTACCTACTTCTTTGCCTGCCACGTCTCAGCCTGTGGATATTCTCAGCCGATTCAAAGGCACGAGGATTTTCGACGGAAAGACTTTCGACGGTTGGGAGGGCAATGACGGCGAGAGCAGCATGGCTCATTTCCGCATCGAAAAGCGTGCAATCGTGGGCGGAAATATGACTGACGATTTGGAACATAACCAATTCGTGCGCACGACTCGCAAATACCGTAACTTCGAACTGCGTCTGAAGTACAAGGTCAAAGCAACCGATGAGAATTATAACGGAGGTATTCAATTCAGAAGTATGCCTTGCACGATTCCTGGTCGTTCGTTCGAAATGGTCGGCTATCAGGCAGACATTATTTCTTGGAAACATGGCGCACTCTACGACGAACAACGCCGCTGGGACTTCCTCGGAATGCAGCTGGCAGCACCTGCGAACTACAATGCTGACCAATGGAACGATTATATAATAAGGTGTGAGGGCGCGCGTGTGCGTATCTGGCTCAATGGAGTCAAGACGACAGACTATATCGAACCTTTTACCGATGACCCTTTCGAAGGTATCGGAACGATAAACCTCGACGGACATATCGCCTTGCAAATCCATGAAGGCAAAGCCTCGGAAGTTTGGTATAAGGATATTGAAATCGAGGAGTTAGAATGAAATTGAAAAGGTATAACTAATGAAAAATTATTTTGATAATTGGGTTGCTTTATGTGGATTGATGGCGAGCGCATGCCTCGCAATAACGTCATGCAACGAGCTGCCGCGAACTGTCTCTATCGCTCGTGCGGAAGGTGACAGCATAAGGCTGACGATTCTTAGCGAGAATGCGCTGCGAGTTCAAGTCGGGCATTATCTTTCTGCAGAATTGGAAGAACTGATTTACCTTGATGATCCGAAACAGGCGGTCGAGTATCAGCTCTCGGACAATGGCAAAGAGGTTAGATTGACACTGCCGCAGATGCAGGTGGTCTATAATCGAGACGCAGATGTGTTGAGTTATCTCAATGCGTTGGGAGATACGGTGCTTTCGGAACAGCCTCATGGTCGCGCATTGATTCCGACACAAGCCCAAGAAGTTCAGGCGGTTATTGCAGCGCAGAAGTTCCGCAGTCCAGCCGACGAACATCTCTTCGGCTTGGGGCAATTTCAGGACGGATACGTGGACGTTCGAGGTTTGAGCCGCCGATTGACTCAAGTGAACACGCAGATTGCCTTGCCTATGGTTTTGTCGAACAAAGGCTATGGTCTGCTTTGGAATAACTACGGACTGACGGAATTCAATCCAGCGACAAATTATATCGAATTGCAACGAAGTGACGAACCGAGCCAGAGCGTGAGAGTGAACGTCACTTCCACCACAGGAGCGAAACAGGAAGTGCGCGACATAAATGCCTTTGTCGGAGAGTTCATGGTGGATGAGGACGGCGATTACGGCTTGATGCTCGATGTCGGGCAGACAATGGCTCGCAAACATAAGATTACAATCGACGGAGAGACGTTGGTTGAGGTGAACAATCTTTGGCTTCCGCCGACAACTTCGCTCATCGCTCATCTCTCAGCAGGTAGCCACGAGGTTGTGGTCGAGGGTGAAAAGAACGACAAGCCTGTCTTCTCTTGGCGTCGGGTTGACAACGTGACCGAATGGCAGTCGGCTGTGGCTGATGGAATTGACTATACCGTGATGGTCGGCAAGCCTGACGAGGTGATTGCGACCTACCGCAAAACAACTGGCGAGGTGCCGATGCTGCCCGAGTGGGCTTTGGGCTACATTCATTGCCGCGAACGATATGACTCGCAAGCCGAATTGCTCGAAAATGCACGTGAGTTCCGCCAGCGCGAAATTCCGATTGACTGCATCGTGCAGGACTGGCAGTGGTGGGGAAAGTACGGCTGGAATGCGATGCGTTTCGACGAAGAGAAATACCCCGACCCAGCGACGATGGTGAACGAATTGCACGGCGCGAACATCCGTCTCATGATTTCTGTTTGGGCAAAGTTAGACAAGGCTTGCGAACTCGGACAGATTGCAAAAGAGAAGGGATATTACATTCCCGAGACCGATTGGGTGGATTTCTTCAACCCCGAGGCTGCGGATTTCTATTGGAGCAATCAGCGTGACAGATTGGCTAAGCCTTATGGAATTGATGCTTGGTGGCAGGATGCTACGGAGCCTGAGAATGATGATTTGGTTGGTCGCCGAGTGATGGCGGGCATATTGCCTGGCGAACTCTACCGCAATGTTTTTCCACTCATGGTCAACAAGTGCGTTCATTCGGGCTTGATGTCTGAGGATCCGTCGCATCGCACTATGATTCTAACTCGCAGCGGTTTCCCTGGCATTCAGCGTTATGGAGTGGCGACGTGGAGTGGCGATGTCGGGCACGATTGGGAGACATTGCGCCGACAAATCGCTGGCGGCTTGGGCCAAATGGCTGCTGGTCTGCCGTGGTGGACTTATGACGCTGGCGGCTTTTTCCGTCCGGGTGACCAATACACAAATGAGGATTATCAAGAAGTGATGTTGCGATGGTTGCAAACGTCGGTTTTCCTGCCTCTGATGCGAGTCCACGGTTTTGTTAGTCAGACTGAGCCGTGGCGATATGGAGCGGAAACAGAAGCTCGGATGCGAAAGGCTATCGAGTTGCGCTACAGACTTTTGCCTTATAGTTATTCGATCGCAGCTGATGTCAGCCGCCGAGGTTACACAATGATGCGACCATTGGTAATGGATTTCCCGAACGACCCGACGGCTCTTGCCCAGAAAGGTGAGTTTATGTTCGGTCCGGCAATGCTTGTTGCCCCAATCCTCGAACCGCAAGTGAGAGTGTGGGACGTTTATCTGCCTGCAGGTAGCGACTGGGTGGATTATTACACAGGTGAGAAGTTTAGTGGCGGACGGACTATCGCGGTTGAGGTTCAAGCCGACCGTATTCCTGTGATGGTTCGCGCTGGCTCAATCATTCCTCACTCGTCTGTCGCAAAACAACACGTCGCAGACAAAGCTGATTCCCCGATTGAACTGAGAATCTATCGCGGCGACAATGGCAGTTTTGTTTTGTATGAAGACGCAGGCGACGGCTTTGGATACAATGACGGACAATTCTCGGAAATTCCGTTCTCTTGGGACGATGCTTCGCAAACTCTCACCATCGGCTCTCGCAAAGGTACTTTCCCGGAGATGCAATCATCGCGACAGTTTATTCTGACCGATGGCGAAAAGACTGCAACAATTTCATATTCTGGGGCTGCAATGACATATACATTTTAAACTAACATTATTCATGAGATATCTATTATCTATTTTTGAGGCTTTTTGCTGCGCAATAAGCGTGATGGCGCAGGACCCTATCATTCAAACCAATTACACTGCCGACCCTGCGCCGCTGGTGTATAACGACACGATTTTCCTTTACACCTCGCATGACGAGGACGATGCGACCGACTTTAAGATGCTTGACTGGCTACTCTATACTTCCACGGACATGGTCAACTGGACTGACCACGGGGCAGTGGCAGGTCTCGAGAATTTTGCTTGGCGAAGTCGCGACAATGGGGCATGGGCGCAACAGGTTGTGCCTCGCAACGGCAAGTTCTACATGTACTGCCCGCTCCACGGACACGGAATCGGAGTGCTTGTGGCAGACTCTCCTTACGGTCCGTTCAAAGACCCTATTGGCAAGCCGTTGGTATGGCAACAGGAACATTGGTCCGACATTGATCCTACGGTCTTCATCGACCAAGACGGACAAGCCTACATGTATTGGGGCAATCCGAACCTCTATATGATTAGGCTCAACGAGGATATGATATCGACCGAAGGCGAGATTGTTCAACACCCGAAGATTGAGGATTATCAGGAAGGCCCATGGTTCTGGCGCAGGGGTGACAACTATTACCTTGCATTCGCTTCGACCTGCTGCCCAGAGGGTATTGGCTATGCAATGAGTAAGTCGCCGACTGGTCCGTGGGAGTACAAAGGTCACATCATGAATCACACAGAACGCACTCGCGGAAATCACCCTGGAATCATTGATTATAAGGGCAAAACCTATATCTTCGGACAAAACTCAGATTTACTGAAAATTGAGACTCCTGTATATATGGAGCGACGTTCGATTAGCGCGGCAGAAATGCATTACAACGAGGACGGGACAATCGAGGAACTGCCATATTGGAAGGACACACGGCTCGAACAGATTGAGGCGTTCGATCCGTATCGGCGTGTCGAGGGTGAGACGATGGCTTGGGGCTATCGCTTCAAGACCGCTCCGATGGACGATAGTGAGCGTTATCCTTGCTCGCGCAAGGGTCGATATTTGACCGACATAGATCAAAACGAATATCTGCTGATTCGCGGTGTGGACTTCGGCGCAGAAGGAGCTTCCATCTTCAAGGCAATGACCCGCTCTTCGAAAACTAATTCAGAAATCGTCCTCCGTATCGACTCTCCGCAAGGCTTCACCATCGGTCGTCTTGCCGTTCCGCAGTCCGACGACTGGACTCTATCCACCACAGAACTCGACAGTCCAACCTCAGTCGGAATTCACGACCTCTACATCTGCTTTCACGGCGAGGGCAGCAACCTGCTCGACCTCGACTATTGGGAGATGGAAAAGTAATCGCACCCCGCTAAAATATTATGATTGAAATATTAACCAGGCTCTAAGAATTATCGTGACCATACTCGGAGCAGCTATGGTTAGTGATGGATTTACCAACCATCATACGAACATTGCCATGTAGATAGGAAGGTAAATTCAATTTGCGGCATGGATCACATTGGAGCAGATTTACCACTTTTTACATGGTTATTCAAGGCAAATTTACCACTTTTTGCATGGTTATCAAAGGCCAAATTACCACTTTTTGCGCTAAAACCCAAATTCCAACAGCCACTTTTTGCGCTTAAGCCTTCCACAATCCAATACAAAATCATCTCGTAAGTTCGCACTTGCTTGTTGAGAGTATATACTCATCTACATCGTTGGCAAGTCACTCTTTGGAGAAGATGAACAGCCTACGAAAAAGAAAAGGAAAGGTAAGAAGCACCGCTCATCCTCATGGGACAGCCCCACTTTCTCCGAGTGGCACGAATGGAACAAAAGCCACGGCGATGGCAACACCCTGTTTTGACTTCGGTCATGACGGGTGCCAGACTCACTCGCTATGCCCGAATGTTTGGCATAGCCTTCCCCTATCATTGAAACCTTTGGAGCATCGTAATGATGCGAGCCATTGAGTGGGTTGTGCCTTTGACAACTCCCTGCTTTAGATGTATCTTAGGGGTGGATGCTTTGTCCAATCCTTATATAAACTAATGAATGGGGCGGTGTTTCAGCGACCCTTTCTTACAACAGGCAATGGGTTGGCGAAAGAAGAACGTACTTGCGCCAATAACGAAAAGGTAGTGTTTAGCGTAATAGTGGTTGCACCATGGAGCGGATCACGTCTGGAGCGACAGGCTGAAAGTTGGTTCTTGCCAGCCCTCCTCCAGCATTGTGCTTTGGCGAACGAAGTGGCAAAAACTTGATGCCCGAGATGCCAAAATGGCCATAAAAACCTCAAAATCTACATTCGATCAGCAAAACACCACGTTATTGAGACAGTCTTTCGATTTAAATCAGTAACTTTGCCAAATAAACAAAGAATTTGATATAAACGATGGAAAATTTGAATAGGCTAAAAGTGGTGCTGGCAGAAAAACAACGAACTGCCAAGTGGTTGGGTGAACAAATCGGGAAAGACCCTGCCACAATCTCAAAATGGTGTACCAATACTACACAACCATCTTTGGAACATCTAAAAGCTATTGCAGATGTACTACAGACGGACATTAGAGAACTACTTGTGCCTAACACAGATAAAATATTACGTTGAGACATGGCAAAGAAACCAGCCAAACCAAAGGTTGAAAAATCAATAGAGGCTCAACTTTGGAGCTCTGCAAACAAACTTCGCGGCAACATAGAGCCGTCGGAGTACAAGCATGTGGTATTGAGCCTTATATCACAGTCAGAGTTGATAATTGCGATGGAACCACTAAAGCCTAATGCGGGCAACGAGTAAGGTCAATTGCTTAAAATCAAAAGACAATGGTGAAGAAACAAGAGATAAAACTCTTTGAAGAGAAAAAGGTTCGTTCCGTTTGGGACAGCGAGGCTGAGGAATGGTATTTCTCCGTCACTGATGTTGTGGCGATACTGACTGACAGTGCTGACCCTAAGCAGTATATCAAGAAGATGCGTAAGCGCGACCCTGAGTTGGAAACCAACTGGGGTACAATTTGTACCCAGGTTCGAATGATTGCTGACGACGGGAAACGGCGTATGCAGACGGTTGCTACCGCCGAAGGTCTTTTCCGCATCATTCAGTCTATCCCTTCTCCCAAGGCTGAGCCGTTCAAGCAGTGGATGGCTGCCGTGGCCGCTGAACGTCTAAACCAGATGCAAGATCCGGAGCGAAGTATAGAACAGGCCATGACCGATTATCGCCGACTCGGGTATTCGGAGCGCTGGATTAATCAGCGGTTGCGCAGCATAGAGGTGCGCAAGGAGTTGACCGACGAGTGGAAACGCGGCGGCATTGTGGAGCATAGCGACTTTGCCTCGCTCACTGATATCATCGTGCAGCAATGGAGCGGTCTGCGTACCAGACAATACAAGGCGTTCAAAGGACTAAAAAAGGAGAACCTGCGCGACAACATGACTAATGTTGAACTAGCACTCAACACGCTGGCCGAGGTGTCGGCCACGGAAATCTCGCGTTCAGAGAATCCTCAAGGTTTCTTTGAGAATGCCGATGTGGCTCGCCGTGGTGGCGACATTGCCCGCCAGGCCCGTCAGAACCTTGAAGCCCAGACAGGTCGTTCGGCTATCAGTTCACAGAAAGCCAGCGACTATCTCTTACCCGATAATACAGAAGAAGCGAATGAAGTACAGTGACACCACATACCGTAGGCTTGGCGATTACATCCGCGAGGTAGATGTGAGGAACAGGAATTTGCAGTGCAACAACCTTTTGGGATTGAGCATTGCCAAGACCTTTATACCGTCGATAGCCAACACCATAGGTACGGATATGACCAAATACAAAGTTATATCCTGCCACCAGTTTGCCTATGTGGCTGATACGTCAAGGCGAGGTGATAAAATAGGTATAGCGCTCTATTCGGACAGTGAACAAGCAATTCTATCATCAATATACACCATCTTTGAGGTTACTGACGCAGAGGTTATTCTGCCAGAATATTTAATGCTGTGGTTCCGTCGGCCAGAGTTTGACTGCTACGCTCGTTTCCATTCGCATGGCAGTGCCCGCGAGGTGTTCGACTGGTCGGAGATGTGCGATGTGCAGCTCCCCGTTCCTCCCATCGAGGAGCAACGGGCAGTGGTGGCGCTTTACCAAGCAATCGAGCGGTGCATTGAGCAGAACAGCCAGACCATCGCAGGAAAGAGTCAATACACCGATGCCTTCATGCGTGCCGACATCATGGCCCAAATGCAGTTCGACATCATTATTATTCTCTCTAAGTTCCACTACCCGCCCGTCGGCAACAACTATGACGAGGTGTACAAAAAAAGTATTGGAGCAGGCCGAGAACTTCAAGAAGTACGCATAATAGCAAAACGGACATGAATAACAAAAACTCTATATATGACAATGAGAACATTGATTTCAGTAAACTGAAATTAATCGGATACTACAAATCGGATTCCACGCACATGCATCCCGAAAGTGTGCATGTCATAGAAGCACAGGAACTATCGACGTTACTGGGTGCTACAATCAGTGCACCTGAATCTATGGCAACGCTTGATGATGTTCTTCGTCACGATATAGAAAAGGCCGTTTTAATCCTTAAGAATTATTCGGGCCACCTATTTGCATACTTGCATACAACAGGATTAGCCCGCATTACTGACGTAAGATATAATAGAAATACCATTACTTTTATGCCAGCTGAATATAAGCATTATTTCACTCCTGGTGAGCCGCTTATGGCTGTGCAACCAGAAGAAACACAGGCATTAAGCACGAAGCCCAAAGGCCTAACAAAGGTTATTTTGGATAATTTGGGTATTGTTAGGAAAGACGATTTCCTACATTTTAAAGTGATTTATGGTGGCCAATTTTGCTTCGTGCGTTTACTGCCATTCCAGGTGTCCTTGTACGATCATTATGCAAACAAAAAACAAATCGCTTGCGTATATTTAGGATTAGACGAAAATGGAGCACCGCATTTGGTACAAGATCGTGATGACCTTGTTGATGAACTATACGAAGGCGATACCGTCCAAACGTTTACTTATTTGAAAACAGAAGTCGATTATAAAGCACAGGAAGGAACCGAATATCATTTGGTCCGTGATGCTTATGGATTGAAACATAGACTTTACGCACATCTTTCCGATGAGCAAAAGGTCATTGGCACTCAACTTGATTTGTATGTAAGAGGAATAAATGCAAAAAACAAGACTCTTGTATTATCAATCTATAGGCCTGAATTAGACCGCATGGAAAAGAATTGGTATAGCGCAGATAGAGTTTTTGGGGAAATCGGAGAAAATGTGAACAAAGAATTATACTTTGACTGCTACATAAATGAGAATCAAAAAAATATCACAAAGTTGCAACATGATCTCATTGGTCAATACAATGGCAAAAGCAACTTGTGGCTATTCTCTTATATGAACTTATTAGACAGCCATATAATAGGTTCTTGTATTAGCCAGCACCATATTGAAGATTTGGCTAATATTTGCCAAATCATGATCAAACTTCAGGAATGGATGGTTGAAGGTTCTACTTTCTTAGACCTTTTTGGGGATGAAACTAAAGACACTACCATTACGAAGTCTTCTTGCCAGATACAAAAGTATCATCGGCTTCTTTTGGCTATTGATGTTGTTCGTTCAGGAAATCAGAACAAATATATCGGTGACATCGTAACTTCTATTCACAAGTCTGGACGTATTGCTATCCGACGTGAGGAACGAGTTGAGGTTATGATTAATATCTTAAGGATTTATCCTGAATATTTTTCGCAAGATTTGGGGGCAACGTGTGAACTTATACATGCACTTCTATCATTGGATGAAGGAATTTCACATTTTGAAATGGGCTTCATTACCAATAGATTGACCCATTATATTGAGACGAATGTTAGAAAAATGCGTGCAAGCGCTATTCGTTCCAATGAAATTGACACATCGCAAACACTGCTAATAAAAGAAGTGTTAGCAATGTTATGTATGAAAATTATGATTCACACAAGCGAGAAATATTCTAACGAATTGGAAGCCAGGGCCAGCAAGGCGCGCTTTTTCCGCTTGTTGAGCTTTATTTGTGCCGACGATATGAAATCTACAATGCTTAAAGCTGGCATAGATTCGTTAGTTGGTGTAATGGACAGCAGTAACATCTTTACTTGGAACCATGCTGCTAACATAAATACTATAGAACTGTGTAATTTGACAGCCAATGCTCCTGTGCTTGATTGCAACACAGAGAATGACTTTTATTATATGAAGTCTGTTGGTAAAACTGGTATTGTACGTCTTGATTCAACGGGTTTCACAATAGTTCCATACAAGCAGTGTATAACAAACTTCAAGAAAAATTCCGAATTCATGAACGAAATTAAAGTCATCCACCACTTAGAAACACTGCCGATAAAATTGGGAACCATGCATACCATCGCACCCCTTACAATGGAGCATGATGCTGTAAAACAATTCATCCTTTGGAGAGCTATTGCAAAACATCCTGAAGACTTAATAGAAAATGTGGACTTGCCAAATCCACAAGTCGGTAACAGGGTGCGTGTTTGTGTCAAAGAACAAGCACAATCGGACAAACTGAAGTATATGATTTTTGTCTCGGTTATAGACCCCCGTTTCAATTCGGTTGAAGGTGTTCTAATGCCGAAAGGCATATCTGGTAAATGGATAGCCGATGCACGTAAACTATTCAATGAAGGGGAAGTATTTTATGCAGAGGTTATAGACATAACAGACAATGGCAAATACCAATTCAGCATCCGTAAAGATGTTGACAGATATGCCACAGCAAAGTCTTCAGTAGATGAAGATGTTAGATGTATTGTTGTCAATAGTCAGGTAATTTCCGACTTATCCATGTTGCCATCAACATTTATTCAAGAATTGATTTTGTTGATAGACCTGAGTATCCGGAGGGAGGATGATCAGATGAAAAAATTGACGCTTATAGGTTATGCATATTGCCTAAGCGCACTGGCATCTGACCCAAAATCGTACTACTATGATTTCTTGTTACGTTATTATGCCTCAATAGATAAGTTCCTTTCCAATGAGCACCAAGATGTAGAAATCTCTTTCCATGATACAATAGATAGTCATTTCTCCACTATTGTTAAGAAGAGACGGCTTATAGAACTCTTATCATACGCATCCAATCAGGATGCTAAGGGGCTGCAAACGTTACGTGTTTTAGCTGAAGATAATCCAGGTAGCGATACCGCGAAATTAGCTTCTACGCTAATGGCTTATATCTACGCGACAAAGGCTGAATTGTCTAATATAACAATTGATTGCATTAAGGACGAGATTAGCCATTATGTTGATGATTCCGACAAGTTAGACTTGGTTACTTTATCTTCTGAATCTACTGATAAATCAGAAGGTATTGAAATATGTGATGAGGAAACACATGTGGAGCCTGAGTCGAATTCTTCGCCCAACGAAACAATGCATGATAAAACTGTAACAGAGAATCAAACGACACAGGAAGCCCCCAATACTCTTAGTAGTCCCAAGGACCTTAGATTATATATTCTTAACAATAACAGCATTGTAGTAGATGAATACTCACAGACTTCCAAACAGATTAATGCTGCAATGGAAATCATCATCCCCGCATATGCCAACAACGGAATAGTAATCTTGGCTAATAATGATGGAGGAGTATGTAAACTCGCCTCACAAGATTTTGCTCATATTCCGTTGGGAGAAAGGATTGATAGCAACCTGAATCCATATAAGATTAGCAACTATTTTGTGATACCGAATGACTGTATATTTGGTTCTATATTGTTCTCTGGCACAGAAAAATATGTCAAGCTTTATAGAACAACCGACATGCCTGCATGTAACTATATACAGCCAACATTCATAAAAGAGGATAAAATAGAGGTGTTACGCCACCAACCGTTTATATTGCCAAGTGACTGCGATATAAATGGTTTAACAGCATATCTTGGAAGATGTGTTACGTGCAGAGAGATTCCAGAGCAAATAGTAGAACAACTCATATCATACAACGTATTCATTTAAAAGAGGAAAAACACTATGGCATTATATAGCCAAGGCGATAAAGTAATTCAGGTTAATACCAAAGACAAAGGTATTATTGTTGCTATTGGCCCGTGTGGTCGTGGTGGCCGACAACTATACAAAGTCAGCTATAACGGAAACGAGCAGGATGAGTTAGAGGGAAATCTAATGGCAGACTGTGATATGAGTGATCCATTCGAGCGTTGCCGACATAATATATACGGTTCATTTATTGAGTTCACGAAGATTAATACGACATTTAAGATTAAAAACTCGAATGTTAGTACAGTATCCTCTTTAAAGGCCTCAAGAACGTTGTTTCGTGCCTATCAATTTAAGCCGTTGCTCAAATTTCTGAATTCTGACAATAAACGCATCCTTGTTGCTGACGAAGTCGGTCTTGGTAAAACCATAGAGGCAGGGCATATCATGCTTGAACTTAAAGCAAGGAACGAATTCCGCAATGCTCTCGTTATTTGTCCAATCTCTCTTCAAAACAAATGGAAAAGTGAATTACAAGAGAAGTTTGGCCTTACATTCACCATAGTGGAAAGCGTAAAGCAGTTGATTCAGATGCTTAGCGATCACGATGGTAGTACGAGGGCCATTATCAATTATGACAAGATTCGCTCTAAGAAGAGTTCCGATAAGGACGCAGAGGAACAGAATGTCTTATTACGCTTTTTGGAGGGGAGTAATAAGCGTTTCAGCTTTATTCTGTGTGATGAAGCCCACAAGATGCGTAATGACAATACGCAGACGTATAAGGGTGCAGAGAAACTTATAGAATCGGCAGATTCTGTGGTTTTTTTGACTGCAACGCCAATCATGATAAATGAGCATAATCTGTTCAACTTGTTACATCTTCTTGATAGTCAGGTATATTCCAATTATTCAATATTTGAACAGGGGCTACGCGTCAACGCACCCTTCATAAGAGCATTAAGCGAGTTGACAACCAAGAAAAGTCTTCACGCGATTGCAGCAGACCTTATGAATTCGGAGGTCACAATAAGACAAGAAATCAATGAGCGTATATATATGGAAACTCATGTTCTTTCAGAACACTTCAAAGAGTTTCCCATATTCCGTCGTATCATAGAAAGAATGACACAGGAGGAGGACTCTCTGACATTGCGTTCACAACTCCAATACGATATAATGTCGATGAGCCAGATGAATCAGGTGTTTTCGCGAACAAGAAAACGCGAAGTAACCACAGATTGGTCTCAAGCTGAGAGACACCCATATCCATGTATTATACCTCTTTACAAAGACGAACAAATAGAGTTTGACAAAGTTATTGAGAATTATATTGATGATAATTCATATACCGATTGGTATGGTGAACAACACCTTACGCAAGGCGGTGCACTTGGGTTGGTTCAGAAGAAACGTCAAGTCGCTAGTAGCGTATACGCCTATATGAATGATTATGACCGGTTGGTCGCAGGCCATGATGAATACGCCGACAAACCTGATGCAAAGGTTGATGAATTGCTTAAAATCATATCCAAAGTATTTGAAAACGGCACAAATAAAATAATCGTTTTTGGATTATTCAAGAAGACTCTCTATTATCTTGCTATTCGTTTAAGAAAGGCTGGCTATCAAAGTGTAATGATTCACGGAGACATCCAAGACCGGCAATCGATATTGGATGAGTTCCGTATAAATCCCAATATCCAAATCATGCTGTCATCCGAAGTGGGCAGTGAGGGATTGGATATGCAATTCTGCAATACGATGGTCAATTATGATTTACCATGGAATCCTATGGTGGTTGAACAACGTATAGGCCGTATTGACCGATTTGGGCAAGAATCGCCAATAGTTCACATTTACAATATGATAGTGAAGGATTCAATTCAAGAAGACATTTATCTGCGTCTTCTTGAGCGCATCGGAATCTTTCATGAATCAATAGGTGAGATGGAGGCTATACTAGATCCAGATATTGAAGGTGACCCATCAAAACGTGGGCAAAGTTTACAGCAGCTCTATTCGGGCATGGAGAAGGAGTTTTTCTGTAAATGTTTAAGCCGCCAAGAGCGTCAAAAGAAAATTGATGAAATTGCTAGAGCATACATTAACGAGAAGGAAAATCTCAAAAAAATCGAGGAGGGCCTAACAAACGCCTTAACGAACGATGCCTATTTCAGGAACGAGATTAATCGCATACTGAACAATAATGCGTATGTAACTGAAGTCGAATTAAAAAGCTATATTGAGATGCTCATCAAGGAGCATCTTTCGACATGTCATCTAACAGATGTTGGAAGTGGCATTTATGCTCTCGAGTTACCCAAAAGTAATACGAGAGTATTACGGGAATTCCTTCTTCAATACATGCCGTCTGGAGATGAGAACTATTCGCTGTTCAAACACTTTATCAATACCATTGATGACGAACAGAGCATAGAAATCACTTTTGACCAAGAGGTTGCATACAAAAAACGAAATGTTATTTTCGTCAATATGTATAACCCCATCATACAAGCCGCGCTATTGTTCTTTGACCAACAAGGCAACAATCATGAATGTACCTTCAGATTTGATGTAAAATCGTCAGATATGGGTTTAGGAGTAAAGCCAGGAAAATACTTCCTTGCTGTCTATCAAGTAGAAACGTCTAAGATTATATTCGGAACCAAGAAGGTTACGAAGACCTTGCATCCAATTCTGTATGATATACAGGCAAACCAGATTATTGATAACGAAGAGTTAACCGCATCTTTTTTTGGTAAAGCTCAAATCAAGGGAGAATATCAAAGATATGATGAAACAGCGGGTATTGATGCTTCGCTAATAACTGATATGCGATTAGATTTGGCCGATGCCATTGATGCTTACCGTAATGAATACGTCAACGAATTAAGGTTACAGGCAGATAACTCAATATTAATGGCTAGACAACAGACTGAAGCATATTTCAAATACCGTATTAACAATATTAAGACTGCGGTCATCAATGCTGAAAAACGGCTGCAAATTGCTACTTACATGCAAGACGATAAAGAAATTCGTTATGCGGAAGCTAATTTGCGCCTTCAGACTAATAATTTGCGAGGGTTAGAACGTCAATTAGAAGAGGAGTTGCAACGTATTTCTCAGGATCATCATCTTGAGGTTCGTACTCGTCTGCTCACGATAAACTATATAAATGTCAAGTAAATATGGCAAGAATAACTATAGGACTTGATTTTGGCACACATCAGACAAAAGTTTGTGTCGAAGATAAGGCGGATGTAAATAATCCCATATACTCATTTTTCCCTTTCTATGATTTAGACGGAGGGAAGAACATAATTCTGCCTTCAATCATACAAATCAATAACGATAATACTCTGAGTTATGGATTTGTAGATAAACACAAGTGTAAGTACGGAAAGAAGTTTTTCATCGGGGGTGCTTTTAAGTTTCCACAAAGGAGCAATATACCTCAAGATGAAGAATTGCCCATGCCGCCTAAACCGAGTATATTAAGACAGCCTGCTCCTCTCTCACAATCGGGACGTGAGCATTATGCTGCAAATTATGATCGAGCAAGGAAGTCATATGAGACCCAGTTAACATTATGGAAACATAGTGTTCAAGCTCAGCGTATAAAGCGCGAACACCAAATTAAAGAGATGGAGGAGGCGTATCAGAACGAGTTAAGGGAATGGTATAAGTGGCAGAACTCATCACAGACTAATCATCGATTGATTTTCCGCTACTTTAAACAGAGTACGTTCTCTGATTACAAATGGAATTGTTATCAGTCTTCCACCTATCTGTCCGTTTGGTATTTAAGTTATATACTTTTCCTCTTAGAAGAGAAATATGGTCAAGACTTTGCCATTCAGATGGGAATACCTACTGGATCTGATAATTTTGAGCAGAAGAAACAAAAGGCTGTTTCGATACTGCTCACGGCATACCATTTGGTAGAAGAGGTATTTCAGTGCAACCTCCAACGATTTCTATCCACCCCCATACAAGAACTCGAATCTTTAACAAAATTCGTGTCCTATTCAAAAGAAAAGAAATTTGAATATGGCCTTCTTGTATTTCCTGAGGCATATGCAGGTCTTAAGTCTCTGACAAATCAGAAGAAAATTGAGCACGGAATGAGTCTTATGGTTGATGTTGGAGGAGGAACTACAGACATGACTTTTTTCACCGTTGAGGAGGATAAACCTAAGATTTACGACTATTCTTCTATTCCATTTGGACTGAATTTTATCGTAGAAACAGCAAATCCTAATTTGCAAGATAAATTTGAGTCCACACTGGACCTCAACTGCATATCAGAACAGAAACTTAAACCGGCAATTAATCAGTATTACCAAAATCTACAAAATGCATGTCGTGCACTGTTGAGTAGACTCGAGCGCTCATTTGAGCGTACTGGCTTTCCTATATTCAAGTTGCGTAATGCACTACAAAATAGAATTGTAATATATTCTGGAGGTGGCTCAACCTTTGAAGTGTTGAGAAAGCCTGTTTCTTCCTTCTCGGACATAATACATATCTCACCTAAGGTTTGGGAGGGGATGACGATAGATGAAATAGAAGCGTATCTGCCGCTATGCCCAATTATATCTACAGCTCTTGGACTCTCTATTAGTGAACAAGATGATAATGTAATATTGTCAACAGTTGACGAGATGTTCAAACATCTAGAGGGGAAATATTATGTAGAGGACAAACCTAGGCCGCGCTGGGTATAATAACAATTGTACAATGACAGCGGCGCACTCTCTTTTTTGATGGTGCGCCGCCGTTGCTGTTAGAAGTGTTTGCATGGCTTGGGCCGTTGCTTATACTCATAGATAGTGTAACCGATAAGGATGGCAAGGAGGAGTCCGATGGAGCCGGTCATCCAGCAGAGGTCAGTGTGATGCCAATTGCTACAGTTGGCCACACTGACCGCAACAGTGAAAGAGGAGAGAAGGAGGAAGGCACCAGCCATGCACCTGAAGATACAACTGGGTATAGTCGTAGTCTGTTGGGTGTCTTTGATGGTATTGAGAAGCACTGCCATCTTGTCATCAAACTCCTTCAACGCTTCTTCTTGGCATTCGTAGCACCATTATGTCGTCTATCGCCAGCAGGTTGGCGCGCAGGTACTTGTTGTAAGCGGTCATGGCCGTTGGCGACAGCTCATTCATCTTTATGACTGTCATAAGCTCCTCCATAGTGTTCATGTAGGCTTTGTGTCCAGCCTTTATGGCCTCGTACACCAGCCCCGCAGCAAGGAACGTCTTGCGGGCTCAGGACAGCCCCGCCGGGTTGCGCAACTGCTCGGTCACAAACCCCTCGTATTAGTCGAGCTTGTGGGGAAAGTAGCGGCGGCACGCGCCGCTGGATTCGAACTCGCCCTACGTCATGGAGACGTACTTTTGCACTGAGCATCGGTTGATGCCAAGAATTTTGGCGATTTGTGTCTTGTTGAGTTTGTCAACAAAAAAATAATGATTAACTTTGTGCCACATCAGCAGTTTCTTTGTGGACACCTGGCTGTGGAAATGTATCACGATGCGATGAACAGGAAGGATCAAGTATTCCATGTAATTGGGGTAACCGCTTTCTACTCTTTAAACTTTAAACTCTAAACGGTAAATTATCAATCTTACAATAATCCAACAACTTCTTTTATTACAATGAAAAAATTCATTTTTGTCATAATATGTTCTATGGGTTTGGGAGCTGGGTTCGCTTTAAGGAGCTATGCATCGCCGCCAAGTCAAGCAGCTGGGGTGTCAAGGGAGAGCAGCGACCATGTATATTTAAAGAGGTTCTTAAATGGGAAACTGGGAGAGTATGAAGAGGAGGGATTTTGGGGTGACCCAGTGGTGAAGCGGCGAATGACTGCATTGCTCGGTGTGAATCTTTACAATCACATAGTCAACGACATATATCAGGTTATTGTACCAATCGAATACAATAATTGGATGTATCACGCATGGGGGATGCAAGCCCATAGCGGCAACAACCCGGGGGTGTACTGGGCGTATGATTCGAGAGAGGGTCTTTTCTATGTGTGCATCCGCGAGAACGGCAAAGATTCGTACTACATAGAGGGCGGAGGCGATGTGCCCGGCAAATTTAAAGAGCTTGTACGTTGATTAACCGAAAATATTTTTGGAGGCTTGATATTTTTAGGAGGGATTGTGTCTCTTTAATGTAAAGGACATGTACAACTAATCTCTAAAAGACAAAAATCATGAGCACAATTCAAATTTCGCAAGCCTTAAGTGCCTGGAGTGCACGTCTGTTGAACCCCCACGGCATTAAGCCGTGGGACATCCTCAGGCGTGCACTCCGTGCACTACTTATGATTAAATACAATAAAATTGATTAGCTTATGGATTTGGCAAAGCTGATATTGGGATGCCCGCAGAGGTATAGCCGGAAGCCGATAGGAGGGGACATTGAGTTCGTAAAGGACCAAAAAGAGTACTACAGCTGGCTGTATAACAGGAAGACTAATGTGCTACGGCCGCTGGTGCAGAATAAGAAGGCGGTGTTCTGCTCGATGGGCGACATCGATGCGAAAGCTTTGGCTTATATCCGAAAGGAGTGCCCGGGATGGTATCTGGATGCGGAGTTCCGCTTCTGGGTATATGAGGGGCGGGGTGGGAAGTCGTTTCCCATCGAATGGACGGTTCAGCCTGATGGCCGATATTGGGCCGACGAAGATGGTTTCGGGGCCGATAATGACAGGGAAATCACCCTGCACGGCTGGATCGATGCCAATGGCAAAGTTATAGGCAAATTAACTCTTTAAACATTTCTGACAATGAATGCCTTTATGAAATATCTGTTTTTGTCGCTGATGTTAGTGTTGGCTGGGTATGCCGGATTTTTGATGTGGCGATGGCCCACGCTTGTGATCCTGGTGGCAGCTCCGATTATGTATGTAGCTTTGTTCTGTGACAAATGGCAAGAAGATAAAGTCAAGAAAGTGGGATTGATGTCAGCTGCTGCGGTGTTGGCTGCTTTGCTGATGGCTGCGCCAATGTGGATATGCGGCTGGGCTGCTTGTGTTTTGCCATGGGTGGGGTTAGCTTTAATCGGATTCTTGGCTGTGTGGTACGCTCGCCAAATAGCGAGTTGGAAGAGCGGGGTGGCGCTGTTCCTCTTCTGTGGATTGATTTTCCCTGTTCTGTCAATGGGATTCAATCCTTTCAGTGAGGTGGGTGGTCGCCGTGGCGAGAGTGGCGAACCAAATTATTGCTATGCGTGGCGCGGCGTGACCTTCCTGTACGATGGTGACAAAATGGGCTTGTGCGACCGATACAGCATAATCCTGTCACCTGAATATCAAGAAATTAAGATTCTGGATTCTCTGAAGCCTTATTTTATGGTCAAGAAGGACAGCCTATATGGGATATTCGATATAGAGCGCAGGGAGATGGTGGCCGAGCCTCAGTATGTAAGCGTGACTCCTTACAAGTACCGTGTGCCCCTGGCTTTGGGAAATCCGCAGTATGGCAAAATATGGGCTCTCCACCGTAAGGGCACTACTTATGAGTGGGATGAATATCTTAAGGTGTATCCTTTCTACATACGGAGTGAGAGCGACTGCGCGATAATATCTGAAAGCCCTATATGGCACGAATTGGAGAGCGAGATGCCTCTGGACTATAACTTCGAGATGCCTCACGCTTGGTTGATTGATAATCTGCTGGGCAAGATGATGCATAGCTTATGGGACAAGGACGAAGCCGCCAGCTATGCCGATCATTATTGGGATTGGGCAGCAGGGCTCACTGCGAAGATTGATACGCTGCATGGCATGGGATTGTTTGAAGCTGATTCTGCTTCTTGCTACGATATGGCAGTGGCCGCTTTGTGCGATTTTGTCATGCCGAGCTTCGGTGGCACCCAAGCTGCGATGAATTGCGGCAGCTATGTGTGCTCCACAGCTGAAATGTACCGAATGATGAAGATGAATGCCGACTTGGCCTCGATGTTCCCCGATGTGGATTTTCGCAGAGAGTGGACGCTTTATAATGAATATAAGCAAAGGGAGGAGGAGTTCCAAGCTTTGTTAGACCAGGAAATTGGGGAGGCATACTCCAGCAAGCCAATGGATGACAATGAGGCGGCTGCTCTGAGCTTTATGGAGCGTACGAATTCACTAAAAGATGTTATCTTAGCCGCCCATGGCAAGGCTATCGCAAGAGAGAGGGAGGATGTGACGGACTCGGCGCTCTTCGAATATTTCCGAGACATGACACCGCTGCTGATGCACACGGTGGGCCACGAGGATGATTACCCTTCGGACAGCATAGGCAAGTATTTTTTCCGCTGGATAGCTTATCGCGACAGTTTGGCCAGCAGGCTGCCAGCGCGTTTGGCGCAATCATATCGCAACCAGACGGTCAACATCCGCTCTGCGCTCATTGCGAATGCTCCCAAGCCAGTCTTTTTATGCGAGTACAGTTCTGAATTTGAGGTTTGTCCTGAATCTGAATAACCGCTGGTAATTTATATTAGTGCTTGAGGCAGCCGATAGGCACTACCAGCACCACATCGGAGCGGCGATGAGTGCTTTGGGCCACCCTCCTCGGCAAGCCAAGGATACTGTCTCAAAATACAATTAATTCTTTAATAATCAAAGAAAAAATAATTTTGATGTGGCAGTTGAGCCAATTTTGATGTGGCAGTTGAGCCGATTTTGATG
>CAZRYC010000018.1:0-44344 GCA_964604175.1 uncultured Bacteroides sp. | reverse complement strand
GAAGTGTTCTACGAGATGCTACAGAAAAGTTGCATTTAGAAATTGAATCTACGAAAGTCAGATTCACTGAAAAATTTTTTGAGATAAGACATTATTTATTATCTTTGCATTTAATTACTACAATAATATGTTTTAATAGATAAATTAATGGCTAATAGATACGATAGTATGAATTTGCTCTATACATTCGATCAAGAATCTGTAGAGGATTTGTGTCAGCTGGTAGCTCTGAATTTGCGAAAGCGGCGTCTGGAACGTGGCCTTTCGCGAGAAGCCCTATCTATGATGAGCGGAATACCAGTGCCTACTATAGCCAAATTCGAGACCCAACATAAGATTTCTTTCTCCAGCCTAATTGCCTTAGCCAAAGCTTTGGGATATATTAATCAGATTAAGGATCTGCTCTCAAAACCCATTTATCATACTATGCAAGAACTGGAGATAATCAATAATAACAAAAATCGCAAGAGAGGCAGGAATGAATTCAATCAATAAACTTACTGTAAAAGTACGCATCCCTAAATCCAGAGTTTTGGAGCTGGTGCTTCCTATTAAGGATATTTGTTCTACACTGCTGCTCACTCTTAACTCATAGGCATAATCACCACCTCCCGATCGGAGGAGGTCCGCTTGCAGGCCTCTTCAAGCATCAAGCATCAAGCATCAAGCCCGCAAGCGGACTTGCTCCTATCCCGGGCGGATTTGCTCCTATTGGGGGAGGCAGGAGAGAAGGTAGGCGCGGGCAGCGGGCCAGGGGGCATAGAGGGGCAGCCCGGGGAGGCTGATGGGTCGCTCGTTAAGGTCGAAGCGAACATACGCTGCGCCCGATAGCCCGCGAAAGACTATCATCTGAAGATTAGCTGCCATGGGCACCACATAGAAGTCACACCAATGACCGGCCACCTCAGAAAGGTCCGGGGAAAGATAATAGCATCCCGGGGCCTGGATCAATGACAGGAGGGGCATCAAGGTCTCAGCATGGCCGAAGCGCAGCTGCACAGCAGCATCGCTCGCTCCGCTCAGCACTTCGTCGGTTGTCATCACCATGTCTGCCACCAAAGCGCCGGCTATGGTCGCTGGAATGTCAGAAACCGAAGAGGCAGTGCGCTGCAAATACTGCCGCAGATTGAAGCAGCTCCATAGCGCATTGGCCTGCTCCAAAGTGAGATACCTATCCATGACATTAGGCAACGACATAGCCTCAAGCCCCGCTAAGCAGTAATATTCCGTAATGGCCAAGTCGCAGGCTTCGACCCTGTCAGCATAAGGATAACCTACTCCCAATACCTTCTCTATCCCTTCAAGCGGACACACCCTCAGAAAATAATCCTCATAGATTTTCGAATGCGCCAGCCACTTGCGCCACTCTATGTACTGCTCATCTATATCGAATGGCCGAAGAAGGGCATCATTGAGTTTGCCCGTGCTGGTGAAAAAGGTGATGTCGCGGTTGAGCCAGTCGAGCTGATGCGTAAAGCTGTACATGCTCATCATAGCTCGGGGAGAATAAGAAGAGATGGCATGCGCCTTGGCATTTTTCAAAAGCTCAGGATAAGTCTTAAACATTCGTGTGGCAATCCCTCTCTGTTCTGCCTTGCCCAAAGAGTCGAGCGCTCCCCAGCGGCCATCGCTAAGGCTAATAACCTGATCCACTACCCCCAAAAGATCTCGCCCCAACTCTGTGATAGAGCCTACAGAATCAGCCCTCAGCAAGGCAGCCCGCATCTTCACATAATTAGCTGTCGAAGCGGGATACCGGGAGCCATGGCGCCCCACATGATTAATCATCACCGGAGTCAAAGAATCGGGATAAGCCACCAAGCTATCAGGCGCAGGATAGGGCATCAATGACCCTTGACATTGGTTGAAATCATAATCCGTAATGGCAGCACCGCACAACCACACTATCACTGACGCAATGGCCACAATTATTCGCTTCATAATAAACTCATTTACAAAGTAACCATGCAAATTTACAAATTGTTTGACAAAAACTGAAAACTGAAAACTGAAAACCGAAAACCGAAAACTGAAAACTGAAAACCGAAAACTTTTTCTTACCTTTGCAATATGATTGACAAAGCTACAGTACAACGCATCCTGGATACCGCAGACATTGTGGAGGTGGTAAGTGACTTCGTGAGCCTCAAGAAGCGCGGAGCCAACTACATGGGTCTGTGCCCTTTCCACAACGAGCGCACACCATCGTTCTCTGTATCCAAAGCCAAGAATTACTGCAAATGCTTCAGCTGCGGCAAGGGTGGCAGTCCCGTGGGCTTCATCATGGAGCATGAGCAGCTGAGCTATGTAGAGGCCCTGAAGTACCTGGCTAAAAAATACAATATAGAAATCAAAGAGCGCGAGATGACCGACGAAGAGCGGTTGGCTGCTACCGAACGCGAATCCCTGCTCGCCATCAATGATTTCGCTATGAAATACTACCAGGACGTAATGGCCAATACCGACGATGGCCGCGACATAGGCCTGGCTTACTTCCGCCACCGAGGCATCAACGACCAGATGATCGAGAAATTTCGCCTCGGATACTCGCTCGACAAGAGCGACGGCCTTTACAAGGCCGCTGTGGCAAAGGGCTACAATCCTGAGCTGCTGATAAAGACCGGCCTTGACATCCGCACCGATGAGGGACGCATCTACGACCGCTTCCGAGCCAGAGTGATCTACCCGGTGTTCTCAGTATCGGGCCGAGTCATCGCCTTCGGTGGGCGCACCTTGCGCACCGACAAGAAGATGGCCAAGTACGTCAACTCTCCCGAAAGCAGCATATACCGCAAAAGCTACGAGCTCTACGGCCTATATCAGGCAAAAAGCGCCATAGCAAAGCGCGACAAGTGCATCCTGGTGGAGGGATACATGGATGTAATCTCCATGCACCAGGTGGGTGTGGAGAATGTGGTGGCTTCCTCCGGCACCTCGCTCACCGAGGGTCAGATACGCCTGATACATCGCTTCACTGACAATGTCACTGTGATCTACGACAGCGATGCTGCCGGCATCAAAGCCTCGCTCCGAGGCATAGATCTACTGCTGGCCGAGGGGCTTAATATCAAGGTGGTGCTTCTGCCCGATGGCGACGACCCCGACTCTTTCGCACAGAACCACTCCGCTACCGAAGTAGAAGATTACATAAAAGAGCACGAGACCGATTTCATCACTTTCAAGACACGAATACTGCTAAAAGACGCAGCCGGTGATCCTTTGGCACGAGCCAAGGTTATCACCGACATCGTGCGTTCAATAGCCGTTATCCCCCTGGAGGTGACAAGGGCTGTGTATGTGCGCGAATGTTCACGACTGCTCGATATCGACGAGAAGACACTGGCCTTGCAGCTCTCGCGCGACTTGGCTCAGATAGCCGAAAAGAAATACAAACAGCCTCCGCGACCCGAAACCCCAGACCAGCAGCAGGAAGTCTCCACCACCCCAGTGGAAACCAAGCCTGCTGAAAAGTCAGCTCCCTTGAACGCACAGCAACAAAAGCTGCGTCGCCCCGAGCTCGTGCTAGCTAAATACATCATAAAGTACGGCTTTATGCCCATAGCCCAAGAGCTGGACGCCAACCAAGGGGAGGATAATACTCCGAAGATGGTCACCGTAATCGACTACATCACCCAAGAACTTTCCCACGACGGCATCGAGCTTACCGACCCCGCTGTAAAGCGCATCTCCGACCAAGCGCGGCAAATTTACACTCACGAATGGGGCCCGGACCGCGCTGCTAAAGAAAAAGAAATCGAGGCTATCCGTGCCCAAGCCTTGCGCGATGGACAAGAGCAGATACGCCAAAAAGCCAAAGACTTGGCGGAAATACAGAACCTCGAAGCCCAACTGCGCGAGACCTGCGAGGCACAGGCCGCTCAAGCCATGGACAGCTTCACCATGAAATATTTGGAGGACAAATTCCTGTCCTCGCCCGATGACGAGATACGCAACCTCTCCACCCACTTGGCAACCGACAAATACGTGCTAAGCAAGGTGCACACAAAATACCAGCATGTGGAGACCGAGCAAGAGCGCCTTAAAGACTTGGTGGAGCGCGCTGTAATGGAGTTGAAATTCACTATTCTCGACTTGCAAATCAGTGAAATCCAAGCCGAAATCAAGGCTTCCAGCTCTGATCCCGGCAAGGTACAGAGCCTCATGTCAGAGCTTTTCAATCTTTACCAGATTAAATCTCTATTCGCAAAATTACTGGGGGAGCGCATCGTAAACCCCAAGTAAGGAGAAGTGTGACATTTTTGCTAAAACCGCCGCACTATTTCGCTTTTTTTGGTTTATTGCGGAAAATTTACTACCTTTGCACTTTGAAATAAACAAAGGTTTCTTTATGGCAGATATCAAGACCCTGGATTTTGACTTGCTCACTGAGACAAGCTGGGAGGTTTGCAACAAGGTCGGCGGCATCTATACGGTCCTCTCTACCAAGGCCAAGACTCTTCAGAAATATTACAAGGATAAGGTTATCTTTATCGGCCCGGATGTATGGTCAGAAGAGCACCCAAGTCCGGACTTCGTGGAGTCAAAAACTCTCCTGAAAAAATGGAGAGAGCAGCTGATGCTAACCCAAGGCGTGACTGTAAGAGTAGGGCGCTGGGATATCCCTGGCAAGCCCATTGCCATTCTCGTAGGCTTCCAAGGCATGTACGCGCACAACAATGCGCTCTACGGCCGCATGTGGGAGCTTTACGGCGTAGATTCACTGCATGCTTACGGCGACTATGGCGAGGCTGCCGCCTTCAGCCATGCTGCTGCCCTGGTCATTGAAGACTTGGCCCTTTTCCACGGCATCAAGAGCGGCAAGCGCATGATCGCCCACTTTGACGAATGGACCACCGGCATGGGACTCCTTTATATTAAAGATGTGTTGCCAGAGATGGCCACTATCTTCACTACCCACGCCACTTGCATAGGCCGCAGCATCTGCGGCAACAACAAGCCCCTTTACGACAATCTTGACAACTACGACGGCGACCAGATGGCTCGCGAGCTAAACATGGAGGCTAAGCACAGCCTCGAAAAAGCCGCTGCCCATCAGGCCGACTGCTTCACCACTGTCAGCGATGTCACTGCACGCGAATGCGAAAAGCTATTAGGCCGCAAGCCCGATGTGGTAACCCCTAACGGCTTCGAAGCTAACTTCGTGCCGGCCAAGTCAAAGCAAGCTGAGGCCAGAGAAAAGGCGCGCCACTGCATGCTCAGAGTGGCAGAAACGCTCACTGGCAACAAGTATCCCGACGACACATTCATCACCATTACCTCCGGCCGCTGCGAATACCGCAACAAGGGCCTCGACCTCTTCCTCGATGCAATCGCCAGGGTTGGCGATTTGGATCCTCAGCGAAAGATTCTCGCTTTCGTGATGGTGCCGGCTTGGATGAAAGCCCCCCGCCAGGACCTCAGCAACAGTCTGCGACTTGACAATCCCCATCGCCACGACAATCCAGTAATCACCCACGACCTCAACAATCCCTGGGAGGATGCCATCCTAAACCGCATCCACGGAATTGGCTTCACCAATGATCCCAATTCGCGAGTGTCTGTGATATACGTGCCTTGCTACCTCAATGGCAGCGACGGCATCTTCGACCTCACTTACTACCAGATCCTGCCAGGCGCCGACGCTACTGTTTTCCCCAGCTATTACGAGCCTTGGGGTTATACCCCGCTGGAGAGCGTGGCTTTCGGTGTGCCTACTATCACCACTTCCCTTTCCGGCTTCGGTCAGTGGGTGCTCAGCACCGGCGAAAACTCTTTTGACAAGAGCGGAGTAAAGGTTGAGCAGCGCGGCGACTACGACTACAATCAAGTGCGCGACTCAATTGCCCTTGATCTCAAGCATCTCGCCTCTGACACTCCCAAAGAGAACAAAATAGTCTCTGATGCCGCCCGAGCTACTGCCGCCCGAGCAAGCTGGGAATACTTCATCGAATTTTACATCAAAGCATTTGAAATCGCCCTCTCCAATGAGCAGGCCAGATTTCTGATTTAACTTTAGCTATAAGAAAACGAAAAACGTTTGATATATGAAACTACCTGTTAGCAACACTAATGCCCCCGTTTGGCGCGACATTACTGTAAAAGCAGAACTCCCCACCGAACTCAAGCCTCTCGAAGAGCTTGCCCGCAACCTGTGGTGGGTATGGAACAGCGAAGCAAAGAATCTGTTCCGCGAACTCAACCCCGACCTGTGGCGCGCCACTGGCGAGAACCCCGTGATGCTGCTGCAGCAGCTCACCGGCGAGCGCTTGGCCGAGATTATGGCCGACAAAGACATCATCGCACGCATGAATAAAGCCTATGCCGATTTCAAGGAATATATGGCTCAGCCCATGCGCACCGACATCCCCTCTGTTTCTTACTTCTCTATGGAGTATGGCCTCTGCAACTGCCTCAAGATTTACTCTGGCGGTCTGGGCGTGCTCGCTGGCGACTATATCAAAGAGGCAAGCGACAGCCGCGTGGACATGACTGCCGTGGGATTCCTATATCGCTACGGATATTTCACTCAGAGCCTCAGCGTAGATGGCCAGCAGATTGCCAACTATGAGCCACAGAACTTCAACCAGCTCCCCATCGAGCAGGTGCTCGATAAGAATGGCCGCCCCCTGATCTTGGAGGTGCCATACCCAGGCCGCATTATTTACAGCCACATATGGCGCGTAAACGTAGGCCGCATGAAGCTCTATCTGATGGATACTGACTTCGACATGAATAGCGAGTTCGACCGCCAGATCACACACCAGCTATACGGTGGCGATTGGGAGAACCGCATCAAGCAAGAGTACATGCTCGGCATCGGCGGTATCCTGATGCTCAACAAACTGGGCATTAAGACCACCCTCTACCACGCTAACGAAGGCCATGCAGCCCTGCTCAACCTCCAGCGTCTGGTAGAATATGTAGGCCAAGGCCTCGACTTTAACGTAGCCCTCGAGCTTGTGCGCGCAAGCAGCCTATACACTGTTCACACCCCCGTACCTGCAGGCCACGACTATTTCGACGAGAGCCTCTTCGGCAAATACCTCGGAGAATATCCCGCTAAGCTCGGCATCAGCTGGAACGATCTGATGAACATGGGCCGCGAAAACCCCAACACCAATGACCGCTTCTCTATGAGCGTGTTCGCGCTCAACACCTGCCAAGAAGCAAATGGCGTAAGCTGGCTCCACGGCGAGGTGTCGAAGAAGATGTTCGCCGGCGTTTGGAAAGGCTACTCTTGGGAGGAGAGCCATGTAGGTTATGTGACCAATGGCGTGCACATGCCTACCTGGGCTGCCAGCGAGTGGAAAGAATTCTATACACGCAAGCTCGGCCCGCAAATTTTCGAGAACGCTGCCGATCCCAAGAACTGGGAAGGCATCTTCAAGTGCACCGACCAGGAAATCTGGGATATGCGCACTACTCTGAAGAACAAGTTCATCAACTTCATCAAGCGCGATTTCAAGCAGAAATGGCTCGCCAACCAAGGCGATCCCTCTGCCGTGATGAAGATTATCGACAAGTTTGACCCCAACGCACTGATCATCGGTTTTGCTCGCCGCTTTGCCACTTACAAGCGCGCTCACCTGCTCTTCACCGACCTCGACCGCTTGGCTAAGATTGTCAATGATCCTCGCCAGCCGGTGCAGTTCATCTTCTCAGGCAAGGCTCATCCCGCTGATGGCGCCGGCCAAGGCCTGATCAAGCGCATTACCGAGATTTCGCGCATGCCTCAGTTCTTGGGCAAGATTATCTTCCTGGAGGACTACAACATGATTGTGGCCAAGCGCCTTGTAACTGGCGTGGATATTTGGCTCAACACCCCCACGCGCCCATTGGAAGCTTCCGGCACCTCCGGCGAGAAAGCCGAGATGAATGGCGTCCTCAACTTCTCAGTGCTCGATGGATGGTGGTACGAAGGCTACCGCTTCGACGAGAAAGCCGGCTGGGCCCTCACCGAAAAGCGCACATTCACAGACCAGAGCCAGCAGGATAAGCTCGATGCTGCCACTATTTACTCGATGCTGGAGAACGAGATCATTCCTCTCTACTATGCAAAGAACAGCAAGGGCTACTCACCCGAGTGGATCCAGTACATCAAGCGCAGCATTGGCAACATTGCTCCCCACTTCACCATGAAGCGCATGATCGATGATTACATCAGCCGCTTCTATGAGCCAGAAGCCAAGCGCTTCGCCAAGCTCAGCGCCAACGATGACAAGCTCGCCAAGGAAATCGTGGCTTGGAAAGAGAATGTGGCCAGCAAATGGGATGGCATCAAGGTATTCGATATCAAGGCCAGCAACGACAGCACCGCAGGCTATACTGGCCAGAAGGTTAAGATAGAAGCTATCATCGACACCAACGGTCTGGGCCGCGACCTGGGTCTCGAGCTGGTATCCTACCGCCAAGAGAACGGCCAGGAGCATCTGAAAGATCGCCTGGAGTTCAAGGTGGTCAAGGAGGAAGGCAATGTGCTCACCTATGAGCTCAACGCCAAGATTATGGATCCAGGCGTTTACCGCTATGGCTATCGCCTCTATCCCAAAAACCCGAACCTGCCTCACCGTCAGGACTTCGCCTATACTCGCTGGATCTAATCCCAGCACACATCATAATAGCCGCAGCAGATGGTCGCTCATCTTTGCTGCGGTTATTTTTGTCACAATTTGCAAGAAAAATTTGGTTATTTGCGACAAATTGTGTAATTTTGCCACACTAATCTCAATTTTTTGTAAGGTTCCTAATCACAGGGTACCATAACTAAGGTAAAAAAAGATATGAACGCAAAAGCTGTTATGGACGACCTGCGTCGTCGCTTTCCCAATGAGCCGGAGTATCTCCAGGCTGTGGAAGAGGTGATTACCACCATCGAGGATACGTACAACGAGCATCCCGAGTTCGAACGCTACAATCTTATCGAGCGTCTCTGCATTCCAGATCGCATCTTCGCTTTCCGCGTGTCCTGGGTTGACGACAAGGGCCGCGTGCAGAACAACATGGGCTACCGCATCCAGCACAACAACGCCATCGGCCCCTACAAAGGCGGTATCCGTTTCCACGCTTCTGTTAACCTCAGCATCCTGAAATTCCTCGCTTTCGAGCAGACATTCAAGAACTCCCTGACCACTCTGGCAATGGGCGGAGCCAAGGGAGGTAGCGATTTCTCGCCCCGTGGCAAGAGCAATATGGAGGTTATGCGTTTCTGCCAAGCATTCATAGCTGAGCTGTGGCGCCAGATTGGCCCCGACACCGACGTGCCTGCCGGAGACATCGGCGTAGGCGCTCGCGAAGTGGGCTACATGTACGGTATGTACAAGAAGATGGCTCGCGAAAACACTGGCACTTTCACTGGCAAGGGTCTCGAATTTGGCGGAAGCCTCGTGCGCCCCGAAGCTACCGGATACGGCAATGTGTACTTCCTGCTCAATATGCTTGCCACTCGCGGCATCGACATCAAGGGCAAGCGCGTAGCCATCTCTGGCAGCGGCAATGTGGCCACCTATACCGCCAAGAAGCTCTTGGAGCTCGGAGCTAAGGTGATCACAATGAGCGATAGCGACGGCACAATATATGTAAAGGACGGCCTCACACAAGAGCAGCTCGACTATATCTTCGAACTGAAGAACTACTATCGCGGCCGCATCAGCGAGTTCGCAGAGCACTTCGAGTGCGAATACACTCCCGGCATCCGTCCTTGGGGTTATCCTTGCGACATCGCTATGCCATCGGCTACTCAGAACGAAATCAATGGCGACGAAGCTCGCACCCTGCTGGCCAACGGCTGCTTCGCAGTAAGCGAGGGAGCTAACATGCCCTCTACCCCGGAGGCTATCAAGGAATTCCTGGCTGCTCGCATCCTCTATGCTCCTGGCAAGGCTGCCAATGCCGGCGGTGTGTCAGTCAGCGGCTTGGAGATGGCTCAGAATGCCCAGAAGATCAGCTGGACTGCCGACGAAGTGGACCAGAAGCTCCGCGACATCATGGCCAATATCCACCACCAGTGCGAAGTATTCGGTAAAGAGCCCGATGGCTACATCAACTATGTGAAGGGCGCCAACAACGCTGGCTTCATGAAGGTAGCCACTGCCATGATGGCTCAGGGTATCCTCTAATGCATATCCTATCAGCTCCAAATCATAGCCATATTTTTAGGTGAGGAACTTCGGTTTCTCACCTTTTTTTCTTACCTTTGCACAACCTAACATTTGGAGAATATGGAAGGATATTTTCGAGTAGCGGCTTGTGTGCCGCAAGTATCCGTGGCTGATGTGGATGCCAACATCACGAGCATTGTCAGCTTGGCCAAGCAGGCAAGCAAGAAAGGCGCGCGCCTGGCTGTCTTTCCCGAAATGTGCATCACAGGATACACCTGTGGCGACCTATTCCACAACCGCACTCTCTTAGATGGCGCCCAAATAGGATTAGACACGCTCTCATACGAATTATATCAGGAAAATGTGGAATGCGCAATAGTGGTAGGAATGCCAAAAGTAATTAATGGCACGCTGTACAACTGCGCTGTAGTGCTCAGCTCAATAGGAAACATCGAAGCCATCATCCCCAAAACCTATATTCCCAACTACAACGAATTTTACGAAAAGCGATGGTGGAAAGCCGCTCCCGCAAACCCTCCGATTGAGATCGAGCCTTATATCCACTTCGGCGCCGAGCAGCTCATTGACATTGACGGCGTAAAAGTGGGCATCGAGATATGCGAGGATCTTTGGGCTCCCGTGCCGCCAAGTTGCAACCTCGCAATGGCAGGCGCTCAGGTGATTGTTAACCTCTCGGCAAGCGACGACTTGATTGGCAAATACGCCTATCTGCGCAGCCTCATTGAGCAGCAGTCAGCTCGCTGCCTCTGCGGCTATGTGTATGCCGGAGCCGGATATGGCGAGTCTTCAACCGACTTGGTCTTCGATGGCAAAGCCTTTATCGCAGAGAATGGCAAGATGCTTGCCTCCAACAAGCGCTGGCAATCCGGCGAGCAGATGGTTATTGCCGATATTGACATTGAAGCTCTGGACCGCGACCGCCTGCATTTGGGCACTTTTCAAGATTGCGCCCAGCGAAATAATGTAAATCAGGATATTTTAGTCATTGATACCACTAATGCCTTCCAGGCTGAGCCACCTGTCGACTTGTTGCGCAGCATTTCACCCCTGCCTTTTGTACCCCAAGGCACCAATGCCATGGCCGAGCGCTGCGATGAAATAATAAATATCCAAGTGGCAGGATTGGCAAAGCGCCTCGATTTCATTAAGTGTAAAGACTTGGTGGTGGGCATCAGCGGAGGCCTTGACAGCACTTTGGCTCTGCTTGTGGCTGTTAAGACATTTGACCGCCTGGGCCTCGATCGCAAGGGTATCCACGGCATCACCATGCCCGGCTATGGCACTTCCTCACGCACAAAGACCAACGCCGTAGCCCTTATGGAAGAGCTGGGAGTCAGCATGCGCGAGATACCAATCGGAGATGCTGTGGCCCAGCATTTCAAAGATATCAACCACGATCCCCTAAAGCAGGATGTGACCTACGAAAACTCACAAGCTCGCGAGCGCACGCAGATCTTGATGGATATCGCCAACCAAGTAAACGGAATTGTGCTGGGCACTGGCGACCTTAGCGAGCTGGCCTTAGGCTGGGCCACATACAATGGCGACCACATGTCGATGTACGGTGTAAATGCCTCAATCCCCAAAACTCTGGTGCGACATCTGGTGCGCTACTTCGCACAGGAAAAAGCATTCAAGAGCAGCCGCCACACCCTGCTTGACATAATCGACACCCCAATCAGCCCTGAGCTTATCCCTACTGACAAGCAAGGAAACATAGCCCAAAAGACCGAGGATCTGGTAGGACCCTATGAGCTGCACGACTTCTTTCTCTATTATATGCTGCGCTATGGTTTTACCCCGGAGCGAGTGTATTTTATGGCTAAGCACGCCTTCAAGGGACAATTTGACTCTGCTACCATCCTAAAATGGCTGAAAGTGTTCTACAAGCGCTTCTTTGCTCAGCAATTCAAGCGTTCGTGCCTGCCCGACGGCCCTAAAGTCGGTAGCGTGTGCCTCTCCCCTCGTGGCGACTGGCGAATGCCCAGTGATGCCTCGGCTGCCCTGTGGCTATATCAAATCGAAACATTGAAAGCCTGACCAAATGCTGGTAGAGTACTACACTGACGCTCCCTATAGTCCTATTCTTGAGCTTCAAAGAGCGCGCTTCCGGCAAATGTGCGAGGCCAAAGCCCAGCACCATGAAGTGCCACAAGAATGGCTGATGATGGTGGAGCACCAGCCAGTATATACCCTCGGCATGCATGGCGATGCCGCCAATATCACCCATGCTGATTGGCTACGCTCACAAGGAGCGGAAGTGTACCGCATCGAGCGCGGAGGAGATGTCACCTTCCATGGCCCAGGCCAGATTGTAGCTTATCCTCTTATCGATCTCGAAAAGCGCAATCTTGGAGCCAAATCTTATGTCACACTGCTCGAAGAAGCTGTAATCCGCACATTAGCAGAGTACGGTATCAGAGGCGGCAGAGTGGACGGAGCCACCGGCGTATGGCTCGGCATTGGCACTCCGCAAGAACGAAAAATCTGCGCCATAGGCGTGAAGATAAGCCGCTATTGCACCATGCATGGGCTGGCTCTAAATATCAACACCAATCTTAGCTGGTTTTCAGCCATAAACCCCTGCGGCTTTACTGACAGAGGCGTCACCTCGCTCAAGCAAGAACTCGGCTCCCAAACCTCGATATCTGTGGCCACAGCTCGGCTGCGCCGACAACTTCTAAAATTATTGTGATCCTCTCTCTCCTTTCTTATTCTACAGAAATGGAAAAGAATAATTACTATATGCGCAAGCCCGAATGGTTGCGAATAAAGCTGCCTCAAGGTCTTAAAAGCTTAGGGGTGGTGCGCTGCCTACACCACAATGGCCTTAACACCATTTGCAACTCCGGTCTTTGCCCCAACCGTGGCGAATGTTTTGGGGCTGGCACTGCTACCTTTATGATTGGTGGAGACATTTGCACTCGCAACTGCCGCTTTTGCAACGTAAAGACCGGTCGCCCCAAAGCAATCGACACTGATGAGCCTCGCCGCATAGCCCAGGCAATCCAAGACTGGGGCCTTAAGCATGTAGTACTCACCAGCGTGGATCGGGATGATCTGCCAGATCTCGGCGCACAGCATTGGGTGGACACCATCGCTTATATCAAGGAGCACTGCCCAGGAGTGACTATGGAGACCCTAATCCCCGACTTCCAAGGGTGCCTCGAACTGGTGGACCAGATAATCGCTGCCGGACCAGAGGTCATCTCACATAATATGGAGACAGTGCGCCGCCTCACTCCAGTGGTACGATGCGCTGCAACCTATGACCGCTCATTAGCTGTAGTGCGCCATATCGCCGACCATGCGCGCGCCAAGTCGGGAATAATGCTGGGCTTGGGCGAAACTCCGGAGGAAGTGATTGAGACTATGGAGGATCTGCGCGAAGCCGGATGTGAAGTGCTTACTATTGGCCAATATTTACAGCCTACAGAAAAACATTACGAAGTGCAAGCCTACATCCATCCCGATGTGTTCGAGGCATATCGGCAACGTGGCATAGAAATGGGATTCCGCCATGTAGAATCCGCTCCATTGGTGCGCTCTTCATACCATGCTGAGCGACATCTGCTATAGTTTAATGCAATACAAATTTCTAAATAGGAACCACAACCCTCGCCTGCTGGTGATTTTCGCTGGCTGGGGCATGGACTATCGCCTCTTTGACCATCTGCGCCATGGAGCCTTCGACATATTGGTAGTATGGGACTATCGACAGCTTTACAGCGAAGAACGAGGCGAGACACGACCATTCGGTTATTTGCTCTCTCGAGCCCAGAAATATGATGAAATTTGCATTTTGGCCTGGTCGTTCGGGGTGTACGCTGCCCAGCAAGTAATGGACAGACTGTCTTCCCAACTTAGCCGCTGCATCGCCGTCAATGGCACTGTCAACCCTATCCACGATGCTCTTGGCATCCCAAAGAGCATCTTCCGTGGCACTCTTGACAACCTCACTATCAACAATTGGAACAAATTTTTCCGCCGAGTGTGTGGCACACCTCAGCGAATGGCTGAAGTAGAGAAAGATGTGCCCAAGCGCGAACTGGAAGATCTCATAGAAGAGCTGCACATTCTGGGCAATGGAGCTCTGCAACATTTGGGCAAAGATGTACCCTTCCCTCACCGTAAATGGGATATGGCCATCATTAGCACTCGAGATGCCATATTTCCAATTGCCAATCAGCGCGCCGCTTGGGCACAAAACACTATAATCGAGGTCGATGGGCCTCATCTGCCACAGTTCCAAGACATTATCAATCGATATCTGATCGATAAGCTCCTTGTGGCCAAGCGTTTCTCCGAAGCTTTCCATACTTATGCAGACAATGCCTCTGTACAGGCTAAAATCGCGCAAAATTTGTGGCAGCATATCCAACACAAATACAATCTCGAAGCTTGCAAAGATCTCATTTTGGAACTGGGATGTGGCACTTGCGCCTTCTCTCGGCTATACGCTCAGTATGTAAAAAGCTCTGAATGGCAGCTATGGGATATTGCCGATGTGCCTCATCATTGCGTGCCTTTTGGGGCGCGAGTGCGCAAATGCGATGCGGAGATTGGCCTCAAGCGCCTGCTCCCCGCCTCAGTGGATGCTATTCTCAGCAACTGCACTGTGCAATGGTTTGGATCGCCAGCTCGGTTCCTTCAAGACTGCCTCGCCGCTCTCAAGCCCGCAGGACTATTGGCCTTTACCACATTTGACAGAGACAATCTACCAGAGCTTAAGGCTCTGGGCACCTATGGGCTTACCACTCCTGCATTGGATGAATGGCGAGAAATCTTGCCTGCCGGGTTTACATTAATCATGGCAGAACGCGCTGAGCATATTCTGCATTTCCCCACTCCGAGAAAAGTAGTGGAGCATCTGCGCCTTACTGGCGTCAACGCTCTTTCCAGCCCCGACATGGCAGCGCTGCGCAGATTTATGACCGGAATGTCTCAAAACACCCATCCTGATGCGCCTGACTACACCCTTACTTATCGCGCCATCACCATATTGGCGGTAAAATCGAAGTAATTTCAATACTTCATACTACGTTTTAATTACGTCAAAGCAAAATTTTCATTATTTTTTGATAAAAAATTATCAATATTTAAGAATTTCGTTGTATCTTTGCGGTGTAAAAATTCAAGAAGGAAATTCTTCCATAAGCGGAAATATTCTAAATCAACTATAAGGAAATCTTTAAATCATCCACAATTTTATGAAGACTAAATCATTGTACTTGGCATCTGTTGCCGCACTCTCTTTGTGCGCATGCTCTAGCGTTGATGAGCCAGCTACTGACCCAGTCACCACCCCAGCCGAAACTCCTGCAGTTTCTGCCACCGATCAAATCACCGTGAGTGCCAACGCAGCTGATGCTGGGCGCCTTACCGTGTACACTGCCGGCCGCGCCAACAAGAGCGAGCGCCTCACAGTTGCTGCCGAGCTGGCAGCTCCCCGCGATGCTGCCACCTATGGCTGGTCAGCTTCCTCTATCGTGAAAAATCGTGAGCAGAACCCGGCTAACTGGAAGGTATATGTAAGCTGGCAATCAAATGCCCAAGCCACCAACGCTGCCACAAAGTGGGGCGGCCAAATCGACCAGATCGTGCCCCCTACCGCCGACACTGACTGGGCTCTTCAAGGCAACTGGAGCTGCGACCGCGTCAAGTTCAATTACATATATGCCGCAAGCGACCGCTTCTATGCTGGCGGCGCTGACTGGAAAGGCGGTGCCGTAGTGGTGCGCCTGCCTCTCAAAGAGACAATCGAGGGCGGCAATGTAGGCGTGGACTACTGGGGTCTGCCCGGCTCATCTGTCAACGGCATCAGCGAGGGCAGCTACGGCTCTTCCACCCTCACAGCTGTCACTGGATATAAAGGCGGCGTAGTGCGCTTCCAAGCAAATAATGAGTTCAACCAGTTCTTCAACTATTCTAATCCCAGCGACAAATTCTCTTTCGTCACCGATTTCGATGGCAAAGGCTGGGATGACAATTTCGGCGGCAAATTCTTCTATCGCAATCCCAAGCAAGTGGGGCTCTCTGATAGCGAGCTCTGGTATCTTGCCGACAACAATGGCGATGCCTATATCAAAAATATCGACGGTAGCACCACTGTAGAGCTCGGTTGCGCTCTCACTGCCGCAGAGAAATATGTTGAAAGCTATGATCCCGAAGATGGCTGGACATTCACTGATGGCAACCATCCCGATGGCTATGGAAAGCACTCATTCGCAGTGGCTAACGGTTATGCCTTCGTTGGCTGTGGCAAGAATGGTCTGCGCGTGTATAGCGTGCCTGCCTCTGGCACTACCAGCGCTCAGCCCGTATGGAGCAACAACACCAACACCAGCGGAGTATATGTCCTCGAAAACTGGTGCTTCTCAGTGGGTGGAGCCGGCCTACGCATCTATAAGATTGCCGAAGATGGCTCCCTTGACCTCTATGCCTTTGAAGTGGAGGAGTATGACGCCACAGGCGCTCCTGCAAGCAAGACCGCCGGTACCAAGCTCCACTCCGCCAACTATGTGTATGTGGATTACAACCAATACAAAGCCGATGATGGCTTCACCGGAGATCCCGACTATGGATACAAAGTATATGTATGCTATGGCCAGAGCGGAGTGCGCGTGTACAACTTCGACCCCCAAAACGACTAATCCTAACACCTAAATACCAAACAATAAGCCCGGTCATCCTCGATGGCCGGGCTTACTTTGATGCTTGTGTGTGTCTGCAGTTACTTACTCAGCTTTGCGCTATTGGTAATTGACTGCCCGGTTGCTGTGGAAGGGATTTCATCAGCAGAGGCAACAATCTTTACAGGATAGGTGAGCGCGGCTACTGCTATGGACTTGTCAACAGCCAAGACTGTTGCTGTAATACCTATTTGGTAGTCTCCCACTGTCATATCCTCGGGGATGGGGAAAGTCATGCCAAAAGGTGAGAATGCAGATGGTCCATAGGGTACGCCATCCCAGTAGTAATTGACGTTGGTGACAGTAGCTGCCTTGCCAGCTTCATTGTTTACTACATTAATCGAAGCGATTTGGATAGTATCGCCAACTACTCCGTAAATCGTGCCATCCACTACGGTGCCCTTGTCAACGGTCAGTGAGATATCTACATTAGGCAGATCGTCATCATCGTTGCACGATGCAAGCGAGGCAGCCATTACAGGCAATACTGCTACAAGCATTAGATAAAACCATTTTTTCATAATAGTTGAAATTTTGGTGTGTTTAAAATAAAGGTTACGTTGTGAGCCACCACTATTGGCGCTCATTATTAACAACAATTTATGGTAGTTTATAGTTTATAGTTTTTAGTTTATAGTTTATAGTTTAATTGTTTAATAAAAAGATTTTTGATAAACCCACATACGAAAGCATTTCACTACAAACTATAAACTACAAACTATAAACTATAAACTATAAACTATAAACTAAAAACTATAAACTATAAACTATAAACTATTTTTTGTAACTTTGCAAGGTATTGTAAACCTTAAAGATTATGATAGATCAGAACAAGCCTGTGCTGGTTACTGGAGCCGATGGTTTCATAGGTTCGCATCTCACCGAGCTGCTCCTTAGCGAGGGCTACCGTGTGCGCGCACTGGCCCAATATAACTCTTTCAATTTCTTGGGCTGGCTCGAGGGCATTGACAATGCTAACCTGGAGGTTATCTCTGGAGATGTGCGCGACCCGCATTTCTGCCAGCATATTTGCCAAGGCATCGGCACTGCTTTCCACCTGGCCGCTCTCATTGCCATCCCGTACAGCTATGTGGCCCCAGACAGCTATGTTGACACAAATGTCAAGGGCACGCTCAATATGGTGCAAGCAGCCCGCGATTGCCAGCTGGACCGCATCATTGTCACCAGCACAAGCGAAGTGTATGGCACTGCACAGTATGTGCCTATCGATGAGCGCCATCCTCGCCAGCCCCAGAGCCCATACTCCGCCACTAAAATCGGAGCTGACGCTATCGCGATGAGTTTTTACAATGCTTTTGAAACTCCTGTGGTAATTGCACGCCCATTCAACACTTATGGCCCTCGACAGAGCGCACGGGCTATAATCCCCACTATTATTACCCAAATCGCCAATGGAGCACGATCCATCAAAGTGGGCGACCTTTCACCTACTCGCGACTTTAACTTTGTCACAGACACATGCCGGGGCTTCTTAGCACTCGCCAATGCTGCTGGGATTGAGGGGCGCGACATCAATATCGCCACAGGCTGCGAAGTCACTATGCGAGAGACGCTCGAGCTAATTGCTAAGCTTATGCATGCCGATGTCACTTACGAGGTAGATCCCCAACGCCTACGACCCAGCAAAAGCGAAGTGCGCCGCCTCCTTGGCGATAATTCTTTGATAGAATCGCTCACCGATTGGCGGCCAAAGGTTTCCTTAACGCAAGGTTTGGAAAAAACCATTGCTTGGTTCACCAATCCAGATAACCTCGCCCGCTACAAATCCCACATCTACAATCTTTAATTCATGAGCTTATAGACCTTTTTAGGATCGGCTCCAAGCTCAATGGCGCGCTGGGCATCGGCTTTGGCGTCATCAAGCAGATAGTTGGCCTTGTTGAGCCATGCGCGATAATAGTAAAGTTCTGGATCATCCCCACAATTCTTGAACCCCTCGGCCAATATTTCAGAAGCATCGGAATACTGCTCCAAATCCAGATAGCAACCAGCCAAGGCTGCATAATACTCTGGGGCTTGTTCCCTCTCAATTAGTTTCTTATAGTAAGGTATGGCCTTGCGGCTCTGACCTGTCAGGGAATACAATGATGACATAGCCACCAGCGCATGGTCGCTTTCCGGGGCACATTGCTCCAATACAGCGAAGTCCTTCTCAGCCACAGTTCGCTCTCCCCCATAGAGCGAGATCAAACCATGATAATATCGGGCTGTGATATTCAGTGAGTCTCGCTCTATCACCTGGCCAAAATCTCTCCAAGCATTCACATCGTCCCCCATCTTGAGATACAGCAAGCCTCGATTGCTCTGCACCGTGGTCATTGCCGGAGCCTTCTCTAATGCCTCATTGTAAGCTTCCAAGGCCAGAGTATCTTGATCCAAATAACTATAAAGCATGCCTAAATTGCTTAAGAGCAATACATTGCTGGGATTGTCCGGGTCCACAGCCATGGCATCGCGCAAGCGCAAAATAGCGGTAGGATAGTCGTGGCGCATAATCGCAGAGTCAGCCTCGCCTGTGAGCAAGAAATAAGGATTCGCCTCATCGATATCCTTATCGCTCTTGAAGGGATGATCCTGATCGTGCTTCTGCATCAATGTAGTATGGTCATCAATCACCGGCTCCATGGCCCACAGCTCACAGCACACGATACACAGGAATAATATTAGAGGATGCTTCATAGTTGATAAAAAAATAATGAAAATACCAGCATTGGGCTGGTATTTTCATTATTAACTGATAAATTACCTTATTATTGTTCGGGGTTTTGGATTATTATGAGCTTATTGCCCTGGCTCAGGAATCCCTTCAGGTAATTCTGTACATCTTCTACAGTGATGGCATTCACAGTGTCGAGAGCATCATGCCAAGTGTCAACTCCTATTAGCACTTCATCAGTGATGGCATCGGCCCAGTTGGCATTCTGCTCCTTAGCGGCTATGATATTCTTCACCATATACTCCTTCACAGGATTGAGCTCGTCAGCACTGATATCTGTGCACATAGCCACCAAGATTTGCTCTATCTCATTGAGCACCGCATCTTTCTGCTCCGGGCTCATCGGGAATGGTATCTGTATCATAGCATTCATCTTCGACACTCCGGAGAAGCGCTGGCCAGCGCCAATAGAGTACACTGCACCCATCTCTTCACGAATCTTCTTCAGCAGGCGGTTGCTCAGGATCTGAGCTGTAGCGCTGTTGAGGTAATCATTCTTGGTAGTGAAAGGCTCCTCAGCAGTAAGCACCACTGCGCAAGTGGTCTGGGGCGTTTGCATTGCGGTAGCGTATTCTTTTGTAAGCGAGCCAGGGGTGATTTCTCGATCAGAATTGATTTCCCAGCCAGCGCTTGCTGTAGCAGAATCTGCGGGAAGGGTGGCTATATACTGCTCAAGCAGCGGAGTAATAGCCTCTACGGTAACGTCTCCTACAAACACAAAAGTGAAATCAGCAGCATTGGCCAGCAAATCGCGCACAATCTTAAGGCTCTGCTCGCGGTCGGCCTTGTCAATGATTTCTGTAGAGATAGCCCGGCGAGCTGAGCTCTTGTACAGAGTCTCCATCATAGACTTCTGGAAAGTGTAGTTGGGTGTAGACTCTTGATTATGAAGTACGCTCTTAATCATGTTGCGCAGGGCATCGTAATCATCAGCGGTGGTGTTGAACTCTGTCATCGATGCATAGATGAGCTCCATCATCGTGGGCAGATCCTTTACTGTAGAGGTGCCCTCCAATGTGCGATAATAGCTTTGCAAGCCCACAGTCACATTAGCCTGCTTGCCCTGAAGATACTTCTGCAGATCGCTCACTGTATAGTCGCCCAAGCCATGCTGCTGCAGCAGATATTCCATGAAGATAAGCTCAGCAGCCTGCTCATCGGCTACTTGCGATGTACCGCCCTTGGCGATAGCCATCATCTTAATCTCATCCTTCTTAAGATCTGTGGTCTTCACAATCACCTTTACGCCATTGCTGAGAGTCATTTCTGTGGCATCCCACTTAGGCAGGGCTTGAGTGCTGATCACCTTTCCCGGAGCCGGCAAATTAGGAATCAGAGGCTCAGACTTCATCTCATCTCGATAAGGTTCAATGTCCTCTGCATCCACAGCTGCTATCACTGACTGCAGTTCCTCCACAGTGGGCACCTTGGCTCCCTCCTTTTCTGGGCAGAATACAATCAGCACTCTGTTGTCCGGGGTGATAAGCTGAGCTATAGTCTGATTGATGGCATCCACTGGTATCATTGGAGCCATCTGATTGATTATCTGATAATAATCTTCAATAGATGGGATAGGTTCGCTATCAATGAAATTGCGCACATACTCATTTACATAGGTGCTGCTCTGCACCTTGTCTCTTCCATTGTATCTTTTCTCCAAAGCTGAGAGATATTCAGCGCGTGCGCGTTCGTACTCACCCACGGTGAATCCGCCGCGTGCAGCTCTCAGCAGCTCGCGATAAGCAGCTGCCAAAGCCTCATCGTAATTGTCACCCTTGGGCAGGATGCCAATTGTAAATGCATCTTTAGTCTTTGCCAAAAGGAAGTTGCCATAGTATGAACCAGCCTCGCCAAATGGCGCATCAGGCTTCTGACCGATTTCTGAGTATCGCTGGTTGAGCATCTGATTGATCATATCTACCACATAGTCGGTCATCAGATAAATCTGAGTGCCCTTCATCTCAGCGGGGAAAGGCTCTTGCTTAAAGGCTAACTGCATCAAGCCAAACTCCATCTCCGGATCCTTGCCGATAGCATAGATGGTGCCTTGGTTGTTCTCCACCGGCACATAGTAGCGCTCTGCTGCGTTCTCAGGCATCTGAATGGGTGAGAAATACTCTACAATTTTAGCTTCGATATAATCAGGGTCGATGTCACCTACCACGATGATGCCTTGCTGGTCAGGGCGATACCATTTCTCATAGTAATCGCGCAGGTCCTGATATGGGAAGTTATCAACCACCTCCATGGTGCCGATAGGCAGTCGATAGCCGTACTTGTTGTTAGGATAAATCTCCGGGGCTATGCTTTCCAGAATACGCTGGCGCCCTACATTGCGGCTGCGCCACTCTTCATGGATCACACCGCGCTCCTTGTCGATTTCTTCCGGATCGAGCAGCAGACCATCTGCCCAGTCATGGAGCACCAGCAAGCAGGAGTCTTGCACTCCTGTGCGCTCCACAGGTACGTTAGAAATATTGTACACTGTCTCGTCAACGCTGGTGTAAGCATTGAGATTGCGACCGAACTTCACACCTACGCTCTCAAGATAATCAATCAAGGAGTTGCCAGGGAAATTCTGAGAACCATTGAAGCACATGTGCTCCAGGAAATGAGCCAGACCGCGCTGGTTGTCATCCTCCAGAATAGAACCCACTTTCTGAGCGATGTAAAAATCAGCCTGTCCTTTGGGGGTTTCGTTGTGGCGGATGTAGTAAGTCAAGCCGTTAGGCAATTTCCCGATGCGCACGGCAGAGTCAACGGGCACCGGAGGGAACTGTTGTGCAGCGGCTCCGGAAGCGAAGCCAATCAAGGCCACAACAATGAGTAAAAACTTCTTAATCATCAGTTTAGGGTGATTTTTATTTAACAAATACAGTGTTGTAGTACACTACAACACTGCAAAATTACAACTTATTTTTGAATTACCAAAAAAAATTCCCATTGTCCGATAATTTTCGATAATTCACGAAAGTTTTCGAAAATTTTCGAGATAAATCGAAATCTCTATTACTACTTCCCAGAGACAATCGCCTCAGTGTCGCGGGCTATCATCAGCTCCTCATCGGTGGGCACCACAATCACTGTAACCTTTGAATCGGGCGTTGAGATTACGGTCTCTGTGCCTCGGGTCACAGCATTCAGGCTCTCATCAATCTTGACGCCCAAGAACTCCAGCGACTTGCACACATTCAGGCGTGTGCCTGCTTGATTCTCACCCACGCCGCCGGTGAACACGATGATATCCACACCATTCATTTCAGCGGCATAAGCGCCGATATACTTAATGATGCGAAGCTCGTACATCTCCAGGGCAAGCTTTGCATTGGCATTGCCATTCTTGATGGCCTGCTCTATCTCTCGCATATCGCTTGAAAGCTCGCTTATGCCCAGCACACCGCTCTCCTTATTAATCACCTTCTGAAGATCCTGAGCGCTAAGGTTATGCTTAAGCATAAGATATACCAAGGCTCCGGGATCCACATCGCCTACGCGGGTACCCATCATCAGGCCCTCGGTGGGTGTCAGGCCCATGCTCGTATCCACGCTCTTGCCATATAGCACTGCTGTGATGCTGCCACCGTTGCCCACATGGCAGGTGATCATTTTCTTGTCGGCGATGTTCACACCCAAGATTTCGGCTGCTCTCTGGCTCACATAGCGGTGACTGGTGCCGTGGAAGCCATAGCGGCGCACTCCATCCTCTGCATAATATTTGTATGGCAACGGATACATAAATGATTTGGGTGGCATCGTCTGGTGAAATGCGGTATCAAAGACGCCTACCTGGGGCACATTAGGCATCAAAGCCTCTATAGCCTCTATGCCAATTATGTTGGCTGGATTGTGGAGGGGAGCCAAATCGTAGCATTCCTTCACTTGTTCTATAACCTCAGGGGTAATCAGCACGCTCTTGCTGAATTTCTCAGCGCCATGCACCACGCGGTGGCCCACTGCATCAATCTGGTCATAGCTCTTGATCACACCATCCACTGGGTCGGTGAGCAAATCCATGATTGCCTTGATGGCTCCCTTGTGATTCACCAAGCCAAGATCCTTGATGGCCTTTTCGCCATTGGGCTTTTTATATTTCAAAAATCCATCGGGCAGGCCGATCTTTTCCACACCGCCCTCAGCGAGAGTCTTCTCATCCTTTGTGTCGATGAGCTTATATTTCACACTGCTGCTGCCGCAGTTCAATACTAATATATTCATAGTCTTTATGCCTTAAGGCCAATAGCCTGGTTACAGGTCATGATTATGGTTTTGTAAATATCCTCGGGGAAGCATCCGCGGCTCAGATCGTTGACCGGAGCAGCCAAGCCTTGGAGCACTGGGCCTACAGCTTGCACGTTACCCAGGCGCTGCACCAGCTTGTATGCGATGTTGCCAACTTCCAAGTTGGGGAATACCAGCACATTGGCTCGGCCATTGAGCTGGCTGTTCGGAGCCTTCAGGTTAGCCACGGATGGCACAATTGCGGCATCCGTCTGTAGCTCGCCATCGATGATAAGGTTGGGATCCATTTCTTTGGCGATAGCCAAGGCCTCGATAACCTTGTCCACAGCCGGGCCTTCGGCACTGCCCTTGGTGCTATACGACAGTAGAGCCACCCGGGGTTCTATGCCAGCGATGTCGCGGGCTGTCTTGGCTGCTGCCACAGCTATCTGGGCAAGCTGCGGAGCCGTGGGATCGGGCACCACAGCGCAATCGGCGAACACAAGAATGCCGTCTGTGCCAAAGTTCAAGCCTTCGGGCAGCAACATTATGAATGCGCCTGATACCACCTCGATGCCCGGCATGGTTTTAATCACTTGAAATGCGGCGCGAAGCACATTTCCAGTGGTGTTGCGAGCTCCGGCCACTTGGCCGTCGGCATCGCCATTCTTCACCATCAGGCATCCCAGATAGAGAGGGTTGTGGGTTTTCAAGCGCGACTCTTCCTCTGTCATGCCTTTCTTTTTACGAAGCGACAACAGCAGAGGAGCGTACTTGTCAATCACAGCCTCATCAGCCGGATTTACTATTTTTGCCTTATCTATATGGTTGAGTTTAAGCTCTGCAGCCATATTGGCAATCTCTGCGGGATCGCCTATAAGGATGATGTCGGCTATATTGTCGGCAAGAATTCTGTCTGCGGCAGTGAGGGTGCGCGGCTCATTGCCCTCGGGTAAAACGATGCGCTGCTTATTTGCTTTAGCGCGCGCAGCCAGTTTTTCAAAGAGTTCCATGATAATTATACGATGTAGGTTTTATTTATGGCAAAATTACAACTTTTCATCGAAACAACAAAATCCTTTTCTCCCCGCTTACTTATGCAACTGCCTAATCACTGAGGTTATCACACCCCAGATCATAAAATCATTGCTCTCGTCAACCTTTATGGCCTGAAAATGCGGATTGGCGGGGATAAGCCAGGCGCATCGACCGCTGGGATCCATCTTAAAGCGCTTGAGCGTAAACTCCCCGTCTACATAAGCTGCCACATAGTCTCCATCTCGTGCTTCCAAGCTCTTGTCTATCACCACCAAGTCTCCATCATAAATGCCGGCATTCATCATCGAGTCGCCATTGACTCGCGCATAGAATGTGCACTCCTGATGCTGTATTAGCTCCTTGTTAAGATCAATGCTATCCAGCATATAATCTTGTGCCGGCGAGGGAAAGCCAGCCTTGATGCCGGCCTCGCTGTAGGGCAAGGCCCTCTTAGTGCTCACATCCGCACTATATATCTTCAAAGTTATTTCCATATTCTATCACAATTCCTCATAAGCTGGCACATCCCGCAGAAAGTGGTAGCTCTCACCAGCAAGTCGGCAGCAATAATGCGCCATTCCATTGCTTACAATCAGCACTCCCACCTTAAGCACCATATTATATCTCACTATCTGATCGAAAACCTTGGGGGTAATCTTCACATCGGGAGCCTTGTACTCCACTATGGCAATGGGCTGCGCATACTTGTCGTAGACTATGGTGTCGCACCTCCTGTGACAGCCATTCTGCTCAATGCCTACCTCATTGGCCATCCAAGCCGGAGGATAGCCCCTATGCTCTATTAGAAAGTACACGAAGTGCTGCCTCACCCATTCTTCTGGGGTAAGAGCCACCCATTTGGCGCGCAGGCGATCCCATACTTGCACCATCTCGCCCTCTTTCCTGACCTTTATGTCAAATTCAGGCAGATTAAGCATCTCTTTTAGTCCTATGTCAGAATTTTTGTGTAAATTTACACAAAATTTCCGAAACCACAAAATCCTTATCATAATGGCTGCTGCCGCTACCACCTTCACCGAAATAAAAAACCAGATTCTTCAGAAGCGCCTGGCTCCCGTGTATCTTCTTTATGGTGAGGAGGGATACTTTCTCGATCAGCTTGTAAAGCTATTCGAGCAAGTCCTCCCTGAGGCCGATCGTGAGTTTGACCAATATATCCTGTATGCCCCTTCCACTTCCATGGGCCAGGCTTCCGACCTATGCCACCGCTTTCCAATGGTGAGTGAGCGCCAGATGGTCATAATCAAGGAGATGCAAGCAGCCCGCGCCGATGAGGTGGACCGCTTGGCCCAGTATGTGCTAAACCCTACCCCCTCCACTGTCTTGGTGCTTGTATTCAGAGGCGCCGCTGCCAAAGGCAAGGATCTTATAGCGGCAGCCAAGAAGAAAGCTGTGGTGTACGAGTCGAAAAAGAAGCGCGATTATGAGATGGGTCCAGAAATAGCCCAACTCATACAAGAAAAAGGCATGAGAGCCGACCCTAAGGCCCTGGAAATGCTGCGTGACCATATCGGCACCGACCTCAGCCGAATGTATAATGAAATAGACAAGCTCGCCACCATTTTAGGCCCCGGAGCCTCTGTCACTCCGGAGGCTATCGAGCGCAACATTGGCATCAGCAAGGAGTACAACAACTTTGAGCTTATCGAGGCCTTGGCCGAGCGTAATCCCGCAAAAGCCATGAGAATAGCGGAATATTTCGAGAGCAATCCCAAAGCCAACCCATTGGTAATGACCACCGCCCTGCTCTACGGCTATTTTTCCGACCTGCTTATTGCACACTACACCAAGGACAAAAGCGACTCTGGCCTCCAAGCTTCTCTTGGCCTAAAGAATAGTTACGCCCTGCGCAAATTCCGCACTGGCATGGCTCGCTACAATGCACGCCAAGTGATCGAGGTGATTTGGGCTCTGCGCCAATTCGATGCCCAGAGCAAGGGGCAGGGCTCGCGCCAAGACCAGTATGCACTCTTCCATGATCTAATATTCCACATTCTTTCAGCACCAGGCAACCTCGGCATCTGAGCACAGGTGTGAAAAATTCTTAAAGCGGAGACTGACAGGGTGCCATAGTTGTTGTATCATTAGAAAGATACGACGAAAATGAAAAAGACACTCTGGAGCCTACTCTTCATATTATGTGTATTGGGTGCGCAGGGCCAAAATCCTGATTGGTTTGATTCTGGCACCAACCACACCCGCTTTGGGGTCCGACTGTCATGGGATCTCAATAGCCCATCCACCAGCTTCAACAATATCATCCCTACATATCACAACGGTTCCGGCCTCTCGGCTGGCGCTTTCCTTAATGTGCCTCTATATAAAAATATGTACATTGAGCCTGGCCTCAGCTTATATTACAATACTATGATTATCAGCCAGAATATCCGCGACGATATTGAGCTTGACTATCCACTCACTCCCGAAGGGTCTTTAAGGAACTCCGGATTCCGCATCCCTCTGGTGGTTGGCTATCGCTTTGATTTCACTGATGATGTCTCTGTGTCGGTATTTACCGGACCGCAGCTCAATCTTGGCCTTACAATGAAAGAATATGTAAATGCCACTCACCGCCGCGAGAGCCTATATGACCATGGCTGGCATCGCTGCGATGCACAGTGGCTCTTCGGTCTGCGCTTCTACTACAGCGACAACTGGATAGCGGATATCACTGGAGGCATAGGCATGACCAACATGGTCGATACCTCAATCTATAAGAATGGTAAATTTCGCAGAAATACATTCTCTATTGGCATCGGCTATTTGTTTTAACAAAGAACTCGTTTAAACTTTTAACCAATGGTACTTTTTGAGTCTTTTTGGCTGTTTTCTTCAGCCTCATCAGTCATAATAGAACCCCATTACTCCATCTTTGGCTTTGAAAACATCTCAAAAATACTCTAAAAACTCCTCATTGTCGAAAAGTTTAAACGAATTCCAAAAAAATATACTAATTTTGCACTAACAAACTCCCACGTGAGGAAACTATAAATATTACCAATATGAAACTATTGAAAATTTCAGGCATTGCTCTGCTTTGCGGGGCTCTGTTATTTGGAGAGACATCATGCTCATCTATGAGCAACACTGGCAAGGGCGCAGCCATCGGCGGCGGGGGCGGTGCCGCGCTTGGTGCTGGCATCGGCGCTCTGATTGGAGGCGGCAAGGGCGCTGCCATCGGAGCTGCAGTTGGAGCAGGAGTAGGAGCTGGAGCTGGCGCCCTGATTGGAAAGAAGATGGACAAGCAGCAGCAAGAGCTGCAGCAACAGCTGGCCGAGACTGCCACTGTAGAGCAGACCACTGACCAGAACGGCTTGCAAGCCATCAAGGTAACATTCGAGGGAGGCATCCTCTTTGCCACTGGGCAAAGCGTACTCAGCGAGAACGCCAAGATACAGCTTGCCAAGTTTGCCCAGAACCTGATCAACAACCCTGGCACAAATGTGCAAATCTACGGCTTCACTGACAACACCGGCAGCATGGAGGCCAACACTCGCGTAGCTAACGCTCGCGCCTCAGCAGTGCTCTCTTACCTGGTAAATTGCGGTGTGCCCGCCACCCGCTTGTCAGCACAAGGAGTGCCTATGGCCGACTATGTTGCCAGCAACGACACAGCGGAGGGCCGCGCGCAGAACCGCCGCGTGGAAATCTACATCACTGCCAGCCCGGAGATGATCCAGCAGGCAGAAGCCGGCACACTCCAATAGTCATAGCAAATGCATAAAAAAAAGGTTGGCGATCGCCAACCTTTTTTTTATGCATTTGCTATGACTACATATTCATGCCGCCATCTACTTGGATTACCTGTCCGGTAACATAGCTGCTCATGTCAGATGCCAAGAATGTAGCCACATTGGCGATATCCTCCACCTTGCCGCCTCGGCGCAGCGGTATCTTCTTAATCCACTCGTTGCGGATATCTTCGGGAAGAGCGGCTGTCATAGCTGTCTCGATGAAGCCCGGCGCGATAGCATTGGCGCGGATGCCACGGCTGCCTACCTCTTGGCCTACGCTCTTGGCAAGTGCAATCAAGCCAGCCTTTGAGGCTGCGTAGTTGGCCTGGCCAGCGTTACCATGCACACCCACTACAGATGCCATGTTGATGATCGAACCGCAGCGCTGACGCATCATCACTGGCAGCACTGTATTAATGAAGTTGAAGGCACTCTTCAAGTTCACTGCTATTACAGCATCCCAGTCGGCCTCTGTCATACGAAGCATGAGGCGATCCTTGGTGATGCCGGCATTGTTGACCAGAATGTCGATGCGGCCAAAGTCCTTTACCACTTGGTCCACTACAGCCTGGGTGTCTTCGTACTTAGCTGCATTGCTGGCATATCCCTTAGCCTTTACGCCCAGGGCTGCGATTTCTTCTTCTGTAGCCTTTCCGTTCTCATCGATTACAAGGTCAGTGAATGCAATGTTAGCGCCTTCAGCGGCGAATTTCAGAGCCAGGGCCTTGCCGATGCCGCGAGCAGCACCTGTAATCAAAGCCGTTTTTCCTTCGAGTAATTTCATATTCTGTGTTTTAGGGTTTTCAGATTTGATGTGCAAAATTAGCAATTATTTTCCACATATTCAACTTTATGACCCTTATTTGTAACGCGCCCAACGCACAAGCTGTGCGATTGTGGGCTTCTTACCATACATGAAGATGCCTACACGGTACACCTTTGCGCACACCCAGATCATACCTACGAAGCTGGCGTACAGGATAACTATCGATAACCATATCTGCCAGGCCGGGATGCCAAACGGTATCCTCTCCATCATTACCATGGGCGAGGTCAAGGGTATCATCGACAGCCAAATGGCCAGTGAAGAGTTGGGATCCGTAGCTGTGCCCATGCCAAGCACCAATCCTAACACTATGGGAATAATAGCCAAGCTCGAAAGCTGAGATGCGTCTTGCACATTATCCACTGCGCTGCCTATGGCCGCAAAGAATGAAGAGTACAGCAAATAGCCGCCAATCAAGAAGAGCATCGAGTAGCCTAACAGCGACAACATATACCCTACATTGCCCAGCTGTGCCAGAGCGCTCATCAAATCTGCCGAGTCACCTGAGGCGGCTGCTATTGAATTGATAAATGGCACTCCCCAGCGGCTCAAGCAAGCTACCACTATGCCCCAGATTACTATCTGGGTCACTGCCACGCAGCCTACTCCCACTATCTTGCCCATCATCAGCACCGATGGTTTCACGCTCGACACCACTATCTCCAAAACCCTATTGTTTTTCTCCTCAATAATTGATGTCATCACCATATTGCCGTAGATTACGATGAACATATACAGCATCATGGTCAGTACAATGCCTAACAGATACGATACAATTGAAGAGGTCTCCTTCTCTTCTTCTTGATCCAAACGGTAGGTGCTTAGGCTCACTTCAGCCTGCACGGCCTTCATGATTTGCTCCAGATTGGCTATGTCGTAGCTATCTATGCGCAGGTTCTCAATTCTGCGCTCCACCTGTGAGCAAATGGCCTGCTCAGTAGCCATTGAGGGAGCACTGTGGGTGTAGAGCTGGATGTTGTTGGTGTTTTCCAAAATATCGCTGCCCACCACCAGCACAGCATCGTACTTTTCATCACGCTTAATCTCATCCACCGGAGTAGTGGGATCCATTTTCTCAAATTGGAGATCTCCATCGCCATGGAGTGCCGGGGCAATCTTCTCACTGTAGTCCACCACCGCAATAGTTTTGCTTTCCGGTGTGGCAAATGCCATGATTAGGGCCGGCAAGAACATCATGGCCAGCATAGCCACCGGCATCAATATGGTGCTTATAATAAAGCTCTTGCTTTTTACGCGCTCCATATATTCGCGCGCTATGATTAATTTCAGTTTATCCATCATATCGATAGTTAAAATACAAATTACAAATTAATGCATTAGTTTGTCATTTGTCATTGGAAAGTATCATTTGTCACTTAACTGCGGCGGCATAGCCTCATTGCTGGCCTCTACAGCCTTGATGAAAATCTCGCTCATCGACATCACCTTGGGCGCAAAGCTGATCAGCTCTACAGCCTGATTGGCAGCCGCGATGGCCGGGCGCCGAGCATCATCGGCCACGAGCTTGATTTCAGCCTTTCCCTCGCCCCGGTCATTAAAACCCTTGTTATCCACATAGGCGCAAGTGCCCTCCAAGGCTGCCTGCAGAGCAGCGAAATCGCCTTGGTAACGGATTTCGGCCTTATTGTGGCTGTACTGATGGCGCAGAGTATCTACATTGCCCGTAAGAATGTTTCGCGAGTTGTTGATCAGAGTGATATTGTCGCAAATCTCCTCCACCGACGCCATATTATGGGTGGAAAATATTACAGTGGCGCCTTCGTCCTTAAGTCGAAGAATCTCGCTCTTGAGCAATTCGGCATTGATAGGATCAAAGCCGGAGAAAGGCTCATCGAAGATTAGCAACTTGGGGCGATGGAGCACCGTGACGATAAACTGCACTTTCTGAGCCATGCCCTTGCTGAGTTCTTCTACTTTTTTGCCCCACCAATTTGAGATTTCGAAGCGGTCGAACCACTTCTTAAGCTCAGCCTCTGCGTCCCTACGCTTTAGACCCTTTAGCTGGGCAAAGAAAAGGGCTTGCTCGCCTACTCGCATCTTTTTATATAAGCCTCGCTCCTCTGGCAGGTAACCTATGCTGGTCACATCTGCTTGAGTGAGGGCATGGCCATCGAAAGTCACTGTGCCCGAGTCGGGGGCTGTGATGTGATTAATAATTCGGATAAGGGTGGTCTTGCCGGCTCCATTGGGGCCCAGCAAGCCATATACCTTCCCCTCGGGCACTGCGATTGACACATTATCCAGTGCTCTATGCCCGGTAAAGTCCTTTACAATATTCTCTGCTGTCAGTATCATTCGGTTTTCGGTTTTCAGTTTTCAGTTTTCAGTTTTCGGTTTTCAGATCCTCCAGGGTGAGGCCTAAGGCACGCATTTGTGCGAAAAATTCGGGCACGGTGGTGGCAAAAAATTCTTCTCTCCTTAAGGCGAGCACCCTCGCACGCGCATCATCGGTCAAGAAATAGCCCAGGCCTCGGCGAGTGACAATCACGCCCTGCTGCTCCAGCACATCAAAAGCGCTTAGCACTGTGCGTGTGTTCACGGTCAATTCTACCGCGAACTCTCGCACTGAGGGAATCTTCTGGCCATCCTCCCACTGACCCTCGAGTATGCGATTGTGGCATAGCTCCACAATCTGTCTAAATATTGGTTTGTCTGACTTAAATTCCACTGTACCTCAAACGTTTATATATGTTAGGCAGCATCACTGCCAAGGCTAATATACCCAGCATTCCTGAAGCAACCAGTACCCAGTTCAAAGTCTTTGTTGTGAACACTGTCATATCAATCTCTGGCATATTTACAATCTGTGAGGCATATAGCATACCCAGCACCAGGCCTACTATTCCGCAAACCAGCGTATAGCCAATCAGAGCGGCAAAAACACCACTATGCCCTTCATCTGCCGGCCGCGCTTGGCCTTTAGCACTGCATAGAGCACTATCGTCTGGAAGAAGAATGCCAGAGGCCAAACCCATGGTGCAAAGGGTGACATGCCATAGGTAGTGGTAAACCCTGCCGTTGCCCGCTGTATTTCAGTCCATATCTCCGGCGAGAAAGGTATCATAATAAAGGCTGTAAGCCACATCACTCCAGTGGTGATCAACATTACGAATATCCAGAAATACAGCAAGAGAAAAGTGAGCTTCTGCCCGGCTGTCACTGGCAGTGTAGCGCTTGTGGACCTATAGTTCTTGTGAGCCAACCCAATTGGGGCCAGATAGTACATAATGGAAACAGCCGAAAGAGGAAGCATCACATTATCCGTGCCAAAGCCTAAGCTCAGGTACCAGGACACTCCTGCCGTAATCAGCACAGCTGCCAAGGGCATCAGTATCACCTGCTTGCGCAGACCAGGCCAATAATACTGGAAAAGCATCCAGGTTTTGCTCCACCATCCTTTTTTTTCAAGGCTGGCAAGCGAACCTTCCCCACCACCTTGGAGCAGGTCCGCTTGCGGGCCTTCCCCACCATTTACTATTCTCGCAATTTCCTCTCCCTGATGCGAGAGCAACGAGGAGTAAAGCAACACATAATCAATGCTTGTCTCGGCCTGCTCCTGATTATTTATCACAATCGCCTTGTATCCCTGCAAGTCTGGCTCACTGTAAAGCGCATTAGCCGGCAGGGAAGAAGTGGTGACAAATGCCAGCTTGCTGGTAACCTCCTCCACCGATGCGCTAAGCTCGATATGGCCTTGGTTGAGCATTATAACCCCATCGAAGAGGTTCTTCATGTCATGCACCGTGTGAGTGGCTATGATTATCGTCTGGTTATCGCGGCAGTTGCTGGCTAACAGCTGATTGAAAATCTTCTTGCTGCCAATATCCATACCGTTGGCGGGCTCGTCGAGCAGCAGCAATTCCGTGCCCAAAGCCAGGGCGTATGCCACATTTGCCTTTTTGCGCTGGCCAAGCGACATCTCAGACAACTTTTCATCGCCGCTCATGCCATAGGCTGCCAGATTGGCTCGCAGGGCTGAAATTGAGAATGAGGGATAGAAGCAAGCATGGCGCACCACCATATCGTTGATGGTTGCCAAAGGGTACATTTCATCCTCAGCAAGCATGAAGATGCGCTCCAAGTCAGCCACAGTGCGCTTGTCCATGCAGGAGCCATCCATCGTGTAAGAGCCTGTCGCCGGGCGCAATGTGGTGGCCAAGATTTTGAGCAGAGTGGTCTTTCCGGCTCCATTGGGCCCGAGCAGCAAGTTGATGCCCGGCATAATCTGCGCCGACGCATCTATCAGCACCGGTACCCCCTTGCGATAAGCAAAGCTGATATTTTCCAAGGTTATCATCCTACTCCACTGCAGTTACGGTGTATCCCAGGCTTTGCAGCAATGATATCAGTCCCTTATCTCCAGGCAGGTGGCCGCAGCCCACTGTCACAAGCAGCGACCCCTCGCTCATCCATTCTTGCATCTTGGATATCCACCTTTCATTGCGATCAAAAATTAGATACTGGGCGTGCTCCGCGCTCATGCCAGTTTCTGGGTCAAACATTATAGCCTCCACCTTAGCCAAATCCTGTGCCTTATAGGCTTCAGCCAAGGCCTGGGACTGCGCTATCTCCTGGCTCCAATGGTTTATGGTTTCCGCCAAATCAGCTGCCTGAGTGGCTATGGGTTCGCCTGTTAGCATGGCCAGCTGCTCTTCGGCTGTCTCAAAGCCTCGAGTGGCCTTTCCTGCCGCCTCGCCGCGAGTTTGCACAGTCACATCCAGCTGCTGAGCCGGATTAAAATCTGGAAAAGATTGCAAGCTCTGCAAAGCAGCAAGCTGAGTGCTGACAATTACCGGCTTCATGCCCTTCAACTGATCCATAAGGCCCGGCATTCCGGTAAAAGAGGCCAACAGAGAATCTGCGGTTGCATAGGTCAGAGAATCAAGCACCACATCGAGCGTGCTATCCGCTGGGGCCACGCTCATCTGCATCATCAGCCCAGCCAAGGCGTTAGGATCCATGTCGTCCTTTTGCACCTCGCCCACCACTATGGCCGCTGAGTCTATGGCTGCGGTCAAGCCAGGAATTGAATCAATCATAGTGGCCGGCGCTATATGATGAGTGCCGAACAGATACGAGGGTTTCTCCAAGCCATTGCCCTCAACTTTCCAAAGCAGCTGCGCATTAGCCCCCAAGGCCAGCGCTATTACTGCCACCAAAATTGTAATCTTTTTCATATCTTCATAATTTTCAATAATTTCCGATAGTTTTCGAGAATTTTCGATAATTTTCGATAATTTTCGATAATTTTCGATAATTTTCGAGAATTTTCGATTGTTCTTTTTGGCGTTAGCCGCCTCGGGTTCGGCGGTTCGGCGCCGAATTTTCCCAAGTGTTGTAGTGATGTACAACACTGCAAAGTTACCGCTTATTTCTGAATTACCAAAATAATTCCTGAAAATTTTGTAATTTTGCATTATTATGACTATCACCCAGTGCATACAAGATACAGCACATAAGCTGGAACCAGCCGTCGGAATCAATGAAGCCAAAGCTATGGCCCGCGCAATCGTGCAGGACATCAAAGGTTACTCATCCCTCGATATTGTTCTGCATGGCGACCGCCCACTCCTGCCTGAAACCATCGAGCGCATTGACCGCGTGATCAATAAAATACTCAGCGGAATGCCAATGCAGTATGCCCTCGGGGTGGCACAATTCCACGGTCGCCAATTTTCGGTCACACCCGACACCCTAATCCCACGCCCCGAAACAAGCCAACTGGTCGATATCATTGTCAAAGACAACGCCGACCGTAAGGATCTTCGCATCCTCGACATAGGCACCGGCAGCGGCTGCATTGCCATCAGCCTGGCCCTCGATCTCCCCTTCTCTCAGGTTACTGCCATTGACATCAGCTCTGAAGCTTTGAAAGTAGCAGAGCAAAATGCGCGCAATCTCCGCGCCAAGGTGCGCTTCTTGCAGGCTGATATATTAAAGGTGTGCCCTCCCGACCCCTACGACATCATAGTAAGCAATCCGCCATATGTGATGGAAAGCGAACGGGCCGCCATGGATTCCCGCGTCAAAGATTACGAGCCTCCAACAGCTCTCTTTGTCCCTGACAATGACCCGCTCATCTACTACAAGGCAATAGTTGAGGCCATACCACCACTGAGCGCTCCACTTTTATACTTTGAATTAAATCCCCTTAACGCAGAAGAGCTTGCTCGCTGGCTTAGCGCCAAGGGTTTTCAAGTAGATCTCATCCGAGACTACCGCTCCACTCTGCGCTTCTTACGAGCCAAACAAAAATAAAGAATACCCGTGAACCCTATAAATCCCGAAGCAGCACTATCCCGTCTGCAAGCGCTATGCGCACGAGCTGAACATTGCGAAAGCGAAATGCGCGACAAGCTTCGCACCTGGGGAATCGCGCCTGCTGATGCCGACAAAATCATTGCCGCGCTCATCCGAGATCGTTACATCGATGACGCTCGCTTCGCCAGCGCTTATGTCCGCGACAAATCTGGGCTTGCTCGTTGGGGGCGCATAAAAATCCGGATGGCTCTGGCTCAAAAGCGCATTAGCCGCGATGTTATCGCAGCAGCTCTCGATGAAATAGACCAGCAAACCTATCTCTCTAACCTCACCTCGCTGCTCTGCTCAAAAAGCAAATCTACCCCAGACAAAATAAAATTATTCCGCTTCGCAGCCACTCGCGGTTACGAAAGCGATGTTATCCGCCAAGCGCTCAAATCCCTAAGCAATGGACAAGACTAAGCTAAAGCAAGCCCTGCTGTGGTGGGGCATAACATTTCTGATGCTCATATACTTCGACGTGCTGTGGTGCTTCGACACCACTTTCACCTCCATGTCGATGCCCCTCACCTATATCAATGCGCTGTTGCTATCGCTTCTGCTCTCCCTGCCGGCAATCCTTTGGAATGCGGGCAAGGTGCAACTCGTAATCCTGGCCCTTTTGGGAATTTGGCTGGAATGCAACCTGATGTATTGCCGCACATATTTCTCTCATATCCCGTTGAGTAGCTATGGCCTGGCCGGCAACCTGTCCGATTTCGGGGCAAGCGTTCTTGACTCTCTGCGCTGGTGCGACCTGGGCTTCTTAGCAATTTTCATAGCCGGGTTTTTTGAATACAGCCGGCTCCCCAGGATGCCAAAGAATCATAAGAAGCCTGTTATGCCCTATCTTCTGTGCCTGGCCATCCTAATCTGCCTTTCTGCTCTTTGCTTTGCCCTAAATGGCGGCTACATGGCATACTGGCGCTCCCTTACAAATGCCAACTACCACAGCACACGCGCTCTCCAATACACCATTCCTGGAGCCTTGATCCATGACTTTATAGATGGCACTCCCACTCTTACGCCGGAGCGCAAGCAAGCAGTAGAGAAATGGAGACAGAGCCAAAAGCCGCTTGAAGCCATATCAGAAAATCAGAAAGACAACATTGTGCTTGTGCTTTGCGAATCTCTTGAGAGCTGGCCTATCGGCCTTACGCTCGAAGGCAAAGAAATCACACCCAACCTCAACCGGCTTATTGCCGACACTGCTACTCTCTATGCTCCCAAAGTGCTCACCCAGGTGGGAGCGGGTCGCAGCATCGATGCCCAACTGCTCTACAATGCCGGCATGCTTCCCATGGAGGGAGAGGTATATAGTTTCGCATGCCCCAACTCTGACTATCACACCCTCAATCAAGCCTTAGCTGAGCTTCGCGGCGCACGCAGCTATATACTCACACCCGACAAACCCATCGTCTGGAACCAAGAGGCTATCGCTCACTCATTCGGAATCGACACTATAGTCTCACGCAGCTCTTGGCGTAAAGAAGAACTCATGGGCGGGCGCAACAAAGTAGGCGATCGCTCCCTAATGCGCCAAATAACCCAGAAGATGGCCTCTGGTGAGGTATGGCCCGGCGGCGAGAATGCTTTTGTGCAAATAGTCACTTACTCCGGCCATTCTCCCTTTATCATTCCTGACGAGCTCAATACACTCAATCTCCAGGGAGACTATCCTAAGATTCTGAAAGATTACGTAAGCTGCGCACATTACACTGACGAAGCCTTGGGCATCTTGATCGACTATCTGCAGTCTCGGCCCGATTGGAATCGCACCTTGCTTGTCATCACTGGCGACCACGAAGGCTTAGCGGCCTATAGATCCGGATTAGCCGACTCGCACTCATGGGTATCTCCTCGGCCTTTTACTCCCCTTATCGTTGCCAATTCGCCACAGGCTTTGCATTACGGCGGCGTGATGGGCCAGGTGGATGTCTATCCCACCCTGCTCCAACTTATGGGCCTTACCGATTATCCGTGGCATGGCATTGGACAGAGCATTCTCTCTCCTAACTACGTGTCGCCTGACAATGACAGCCTGATGCCTGTGCGCCAACGCGCATCTGACACCCTTATCCGCTTTCCAGGACAATAAATCTACTCTACAGTGACTGATTTCGCCAAATTGCGTGGCTGATCCACATTCAGTCCCTTTGCCACGGCCACATGGTAGGCAAGCAACTGAAGCGGTATCACACTCAGTAGCGGCACCAGACAATTCTCCGTGCTCGGCACTTCAATCACCTCATCGGCTATCTTGCGAATGTCCTCATCGCCCTCTGTGACCACGGCTATGATGCGCCCTCCGCGGCTTTTCACCTCCATCATATTGCTCATGATTTTTTGGTGCAGCTTATGGTGAGTGGCCACGAATACTACTGGCATTTCGCTATCGATCAGCGCAATGGGTCCATGCTTCATCTCAGCGGCAGGGTAACCCTCGGCATGTATGTAGCTTATCTCCTTAAGCTTCAAGGCCCCCTCCAAAGCCACCGGGTAGTTGTATCCGCGCCCTAAGTACAGGAAATTGTGGGCATAAGTGAAGATGCGGGCCAGCTCGCGTATGCGATCGTTCTGTTTCAGTACCTGATTGATTTTGTCAGGTATGCAGCCTAATTCGCCAATGAGGGTGTGATAGTCCTCGTTGGCTATGCAGCCCTTTGCCTTGGCCAAGGCTATGGCGAGCATGCTCAGCACCAGCACTTGGCCAGTAAACGCCTTAGTGCTGGCCACCCCAATCTCGGGACCCACATGGATGTACACGCCAGTGTCAGTGGCGCGCGCTATGCTTGAGCCCACTGCATTTACGATACCAAAAATAAAGGCCCCCTTGCTCTTGGCCTTCTCTATGGCGGCCAAGGTATCGGCTGTCTCACCGCTTTGCGAAATAGCTATCACCACATCGCGGCTATCTACCGTGGAGCGGCGGTAGCGGAATTCCGATGCATACTCCACCTCTACAGGTATGTCGCAAAAAGTCTCTATCAACTGCTTGCCTATCAGCCCGGCATGCCACGAAGTGCCGCAGCTCACTATGATAAAGCGGCGCGCTGAAAGCAGCCGGTCCTTGTGGTTTTCTACCGCTGAAAGCACTACCCGGTCAGGCAGCAAGCGTCCGCGCATACAGTCGCGAAGCACCTCTGGCTGGTCGAAAATTTCCTTGAGCATAAAATGGGGAAATCCTCCCTTACTGAGCATGCCCAAGTCCAAATCTATGGTTTGCACGGCTGGCTCTACCTCATTGTTAAGGATCGTGATCACCTTCAATGGTTGGTCTCGATGTATCACAGCTATCTCCTCATCATTGAGATAAATAACTTGCTTCGTAAACTCTGCAATGGGTGAAGCATCGCTTGCTATAAAAAATTCGCTGTTATCCTGGCCTATGCCTATGGCCAATGGCGACGACTTGCGAGCCACAATCAGTTGGTCCGGCGTCTGCGCATCTATCAGGGCTATGGCGTAGGCCCCAATGGCCTGATGCAGGGCCATGCGCACTGCCGATGGCAGGTCACAACGCCGCTTCTGTTGGATGTATTCGATAAGCTTTACCAGAATTTCAGTGTCGGTCTCGCTATAGAATGTCACACCCTTGTCCATCAAGCGCTGGCGAAGCAAGGCATAATTTTCTATGATGCCATTGTGCACAAGAGCCAGCTGGCCGTTGACCGACACATGCGGATGCGCATTGGTCTCGCTCGGCACGCCATGAGTGGCCCAGCGCGTGTGTGCTATGCCTAATGTGCCATGGGTGTCATGGGTCTCGGCAGCGCGCTCCAAGTCGCTTACTTTGCCTTTGGCTTTATACACATTCAGCCTCCCAGCGTGCATCAGGGCGCACCCGGCGCTGTCATATCCTCTGTATTCAAGGCGTTTGAGCCCATTTATCAAAATCGGAAAGGCCTCTCGATAGCCTATATATCCTACTATTCCACACATAATCTCTCAATTGCGCTCTTTCCCAAGGCTGTTTTTTTCTCTATATGTTCCAGTACCGCGCGCACGAAGCTGTTGCTCTCAAACTGTCCGCGCACCTGCTCGAAATCGCGCTCCACATCGAAGCTGGTGCCATCAGCTCCAAATCCTGTCTTAGCAGAAAGCGAGAACTCCTTCTTAGCATCAGCGTACACCATGCGGTCAAGCGACACCACAGCCTCGATCCATCTTTCTATGATGGTCTTCACATCCTGGCGCGTAATCCTCTCGGGTTCCAGATGGAAATAATCAAGCATCACTTGATAAGCCCAGGTCCACTCCATATCATAATAATTGCGATGCAGGGCCCCAAAGCGTGCGTTGAGTTCTGATACCGAGGTTATCTCCCCGCTGAGAGTGGCAGCAATCAGTTTCTCCACCTCCGACTTGGGCGCTATCAGACCCGCCAAGTCCACCCACTCGCCGCTGCCGGCCGAAAAATCCGGCTTAAGCGCCTCTCGCAGCTGCTCATCCGTGGCACAGGAGCGATCCTTTATGCGATTAATCACGCTGTTGCCTAAAAATTTTGTAATGGCCACATTGTAGAGGTCGAGCCCCTTCTGTAGCGCCCTATTGGTGATGCGCGCATTATGATAGGCGAAATAATCGCTGCTTTCGCCACAAGTGGTCTTAAGGTTTTCCAGCACCGCTAAGCCTCGCAAAGCCTTCTGCATGGTATATGGGCTCAGCAGGTTGTAATTGATCTGGTCGAGCCGCACTGGGTCAGTGCGCTTATCTCGCTTCGGCCATTTTTGAGCATCGCGTATGGTGCCTACCGATTTCAAATTCACAGCCGGGGCCAAATAAGTGCGTCCTTTTTGTTCGATTAGGTAGCTGAATGGCATATCCGAGGAATCGACATTGCCCACCAATCTGCCCATTACCAGTGAAAATGCCCCGATGCGCGCCGGCCACAGTATGTAGCTGTCGCTTGTGGTCTTGGAGCCCCGCTCCAAATGTCCCTGATGTATAGGACCAAGCTTGTACATGTGGTTGCTTTGGTTGGAGCCCGAGCCGGCATTCATGAATGAAAACATACCGGCAATCAGCAGGGTGCTCTTGTGGTGAGTCACGGTAAAGGGGCCGGCAAATATCGAGCAGGCCTCGCCGTTTTCTCCCTGACAGTTGCTGAAAAAGAGTGAGTCAGTGGCGCTGTAAGTGTGGCCCATCACACAATTCTGGCCCACAAAGCACCTCGACAGCATTGTGCCATCCTCTATGGCACTGCCGCTCTGCAGGATGAAATCATCAAGTACCACACCGTAGCCCACATGCACTGGCGCATGCTCGTTGCTCACTATGGTGCCGTTCTTCAGGCGCCCGGCTCCTTCTATTTTAGCATAAGGCCCGATATTGACATTCTTGATATAGCCCGCATCAACAATCATCACATTGTCGCCTATAGAGCCAATGTCGGAGGTGCGGGCTACCGCAAAGTCACGCGCCATTTGCTGCAGCCGATCCACTATCTCCGGGCGATGACGATACATCGCCTCTATATATGCTTCGTGAGCCGACAACTGTTCGTGCATCACTACCTCGCGCCCACCAGTCTCGATCAGCACCGACACCTCGGTGCCATTGCCAAAGGTTGATGGCTTATCCACCAATATGATATCCACATTCTCTATGAAGACATCCTGGCCTATCCGGTAGTTAGCTATGTAATTCTTGATGTTTTCTATGCAACAATTGTCGCCCACGGTAACATTATGGAGCGTGGCGTTCAATATGCCGCTGTGCTTGGCTATGCCGCCCGGCATGGTGAAGGATTTCTCGAATACACCCAGGCGGATGATGCCGGAGAAACGTGTATGGCGCACATAGGCTGCGTCAAAGCCTTCAGCCACCATTACTTGCTGCCAATCCTCGGCAGCACACCCTTGTTGAGCGAGTTGCTCGATCTCCGAGGCACTCAGCTTGCGATAAATAGGATTCAAAAGCGTAAAATTTAAATGTAAAAACAGGGGACATTTCGCAAATAGGTATGCAAAGTTACAAAAAATATTTTGGTATTCGACCAAAAAAAACTAACTTTGCAAATCTAATAAGGTTTAATTTAACAATTGTTAGTTTCCCGTTAAAAACAATTCAACCCCCTGAATAGTTTAACCGCTAACCGCTAACCACTAACCACTAACCGTGCTAACATATAACACAAGACTCAAGAAACTCATTCTGCCCGAATACGGGCGCAATATACAGAAGATGGTGGATTACTGCACCAGCATCCCTGACCGCGACGAACGCACAGTGTGCGCATACAACATCATCGACACCATGGAGAACCTCTTCCCTGGCGAAGGAGACCCAGAAGAATACCGCCGCAAACTGTGGGACCACTTGGCTATCATGAGCGATTTCAAGCTCGACATCGACTGGCCATGCCCCGTAATCCAAGCCGAGGAACTCCAGACTAAGCCACAGCCAATGCTGTTGCCAAACAACGGCGTGCAGTACAAACACTATGGCCAGACCCTCATCAATATGATCGACTATGCTTCGTGCCAGCCGGAAAGCCCGGAACGCGATGCCCTGATCGAACTCATAGCCAACCACATGAAGAAGCTCCTGCTCACAATCAACCCAGATGGCGTAGAGGACGAGCGCGTGTTCAACGACCTGCGTCATATTTCGCGCGGTGCCATCAACATTCTCCCCGGCCAGCTCGAGCTCTTTGAATTCAAGACCCTCCCTGCTCCCAAAAAGAAGAAAAAGAAATGATTACCGAGCATGACGTTGCCCCGGTGGGCAAGGTCAACAAAACTCACGGCGTCAAGGGCGAGCTATCCGTGTCGCTCGACTCGCCCGAGCTTGCCGACAGCATCCGCGTCGGCTCTTGCTTAGTGATGGATGTAGATGGGATTCTCACTCCTTTTTTCGTGTCTGATGTGCGCCCTCGAGGCAGAGAGTCGTTGCTGGTCACAATCGACGGGCTTGACAGCCAAGAGGTTGCCCAAGCCTATGCGGGCCACATCCTGTATATGCCGGTAAAAGACATGCCCCAACCCCTCAGCAATCCCGATGCCGAAGAGGGCTTCTACGCCAGCGATTTGATAGGATACTTGGCATACGATGATGAGAACCGCCAAATTGGCGAAATAATTGATATCGACGATTCCACTGACAACCAGCTATTTATCATACAGCGCGGCGATGAAGAGCTGCTTATCCCTATCGCTGATGAATTTATCACTGGCATCGACACCCACGACCGCGCTCTCTTCCTCACTCTCCCCACAGGCCTGATTTAGGATTCAGGCCCTATGATTTAGGATTTGGAATTTGGAATATGGAATTTGGAATACAACTATAAACTACAAACTATAAACTATAAACTATAAACTATAAACTATAAACTACAAACTATAATGGACTTCGACGAACAAGCTGCGATTGACTTTATCCGCACTAAACTCCCCGCCAACTCTCGCGAACAATTCGACGATGATGAAATCCTCAATGTTATCGACATTATCTGGGATTACTACGAAGACAATGGCTTCCTGGAAATGGAACTCGAAGATGGACCCGATGAACTCGATGTGGAGGATCTGAAAAAATATGTAAAAAAGATGATCGCCAAAGATCAGGCCTCTCCCTTGACATTTGACGATGTTGATCGCATCGTAGATGCCGAGCTCGATTACGAAGATAGCTTAGAGCAAGACTGAACCAATGCGCATGAGACTATATGCCCTATTGATGGCCCTATGCGCTTGCTGCCTGGCTGGAATGGCACAGGCCTCAGCCGACCTGTCTCTGGCTGAGAATATCAACACCCCTGACGTGCCCAAGCGAGCTCTAAAGCCTATTCAAAAGCATTTGGAGCAAATCAGCCAGTCGCTTTCGAAACACTATAGCGATGTGGAACTGTTGCGCAACCAGGATGTGGTGCTAGTCACTATCCCTTGCAGCGACCTATTCGCACCCAACTCCACGGATCTGCGCGAAAGCGGCAAGCGATTCCTGCGTCCATTTGTCACTATGCTTAAGTACCCTACTATGTATAAGGTGCTGGTAGCTGTACACACCGATAATACTGGCGACCAGCAGTACCAGGATGAAATATCTTCGGCTCGTGCCGATGCTATCTTTGATTTTCTTTGTGATGAACTGGGCACAGAGGCTCAGAGCCTGGTGCCTTATGGCATAGGAAGCGAGGAACCACTGGAACTCAACAATTCTGTCACCAATCGTGCTCGCAACCGCCGCGTGGAAATCTACATCGTTCCGGCTCAAGGCATGATCGAAACCGCCAAGGCCGGCAAGCTGTCATAACCACTAACCACTAACCACTAACCACTAACCCTTAAATAAAGGCTGCGATATAGCGAAAGAAGAGGTGGTGACATGTGACTGCCACGGTGAACAGAATGTGCGCGCAGAAGAGATAGCGCAGCAGGTCGTTGAAGCTCAAGCTCTCACGTTTCTGTTTCTCTTGATATTGATATGCGTTGTAGGTCATTCTTTATAGAATGGTAAATTTTGACGTTGCAAATATATTATATTTTTGAGGAAGAACCAAAAAAATCTCTTTAATTTTTGGCATTTGGAACAAAAGATACCCAAAAAAGTTACAAGAGCCGCCTAACCACTAACCTCTAACCACTAACCACTAACCACTAACTGCCGTGTATCACAACATCGTTGACAAATTT
>CAZRYC010000017.1:0-44394 GCA_964604175.1 uncultured Bacteroides sp. | reverse complement strand
GAGCTCTTTATTAGGTACCCAATTACGGGCTTAAACTAACTTTGGAAACTTAAAAAGATTATTTTAGGTTTGCGTGACAAAGGTCGGGACTTTTGACCGCCCCACCAAATTTTTTTTTATGTTTTCTAACATATTTCTTTAATCACTTTTTCTTTTTCCCAACTCAAATCCAAAACAACCATTTGGTTGACAGAGAGTTGAAAAATCAAAAATTTGTAAGTAACACTTTTTAAGGGAGGTTAAATAATGCTAATTTATGTGGCCTTTTCATCATATTTGGCCAATTTTATATCATTCCCGTCAAAAACCGCATAGGTAAATTGGGTAATCCAATCTCCCAAAATTATCAATCTACAGGTGGGAGATAATGATTCATCAGCAAGCACATGGCGATGCCCAAAAACAAAATAATTGATTCCCGGATCCACATTCTTAAGATAATCCAGCGCAAAGCGGCCCTGAGGCTCATTGGCTGCGCCCTCATAGCGAGGGGTCTCATATTCTCCGAAATCGCGATTAGTGGAGCTCCAAGCATGCGCAAAGGGGATAGTCCAGCGAGGATGAATCGCCGCATACAGCTTCTGGCACACTCTGTTGCGGAACATTGAGCGTATGAAGCGGAAGCCCCAGGGCAAGGGACCTACACCATCGCCATGGCCCAGATAGAACTTCTTCCCCATAATCTCCTCCACTCGGCAGCCATCTATTATCTCCACACCTATTTCATCGCGAACATAATCGAAGAGCCAAATGTCGTGGTTGCCTATGAACCAATGCACCTTCACGCCTGCATCCGCCATCTGGGCCAACGCTCCGAAAAAGCGCACATATCCCCGGGGGACTACCGTGCGATACTCATACCAGTAATCAAGCACGTCGCCCATCAGATAGAGCTCGCTGCAGTCGTCCTGGATGGATCGCAGAAAATCCACCACCCTCTTCTCGGCGCCCCGCTGGTCAGGTATATAGCTGGCTCCAAGATGCAAATCGCTGAGGAAGTACACTCTCTTGCTCACAACATTCCCAATTCGAGCTTGGCCTCCTCGCTCATCATATCCTGATTCCACTCGGGCTCAAACACTAAGTTGACATTGACGCCTTTCAGTCCATCGATACTTCGCAGCTTGTCATAGCAGTCTTGCACTATGTAGTCCGCCATCGGGCAGCTTGGGGCCGTAAGGGTCATATCCACATCGAGATTGGCTTCATCATCGATGTCGATCTTGTATATAAGGCCCAGCTGGTAGATATTCACTGGAATTTCCGGATCATATACGGTGCTGAGCATCTCTATGACCTTCTCCTCTAATTTTAACTTTTCTTCGGCATTCATTCCGCAAAGTTAGTAAATAGTTTTCAGTTTTCAGTTTTCAGTTTTCAGTTTTTTGTTTTCAGTTTTATGTTTTCAGTTTTCAGTTTTCAGTTTTTTGTTTTCAGTTTTCAGTTTTCAGTTTTTAAGGGAAATGGGCAGAATAATAACAAATTTTTCGTAACTTTGCGCTAAAATACTAAATAGGCTTCAAAGCTGCCTACAGCGGCATAACCCTTTAAGAACCTAAATTACTATGAGCGAATTGTCAGAACAAGAAGGCATCCGCCGACAGAGCTTAAGCAAAATGCGAGAGATGGGCATCGACCCATATCCAGCAGCCCTGTACCCCGTGGATGCATATACCGATGAAATAAAGGATAATTTCGACGACAATCAGCAGCCACCGCGCCAGGTGACGATAGCCGGGCGATTGATGAGCCGGCGCATAATGGGCAAGGCTTCTTTCATCGAACTGATGGATAGCCGCGGCCGCATCCAAGTATATGTGACACGCGACGAAATATGCCCAGCCGAAGACAAGGAGCTATACAATACCGTGTTCAAGAAGCTTCTTGATATTGGCGACTTCATTGGAATTAAGGGCTATGTCTTCCGCACCCAGACTGGCGAAATCACCGTGCACGCTCAGCAGCTCACAGTGCTCAGCAAGAGCCTGCGCCCTCTGCCAATCGTTAAGGTTAAGGATGGTGTGACATACGACGCATTCGAAGATCCGGAGCTGCGCTACCGCATGCGCTATGTGGATCTTGTGGTCAACCCTGGCATTAAGGATATATTCCTCAAGCGCACTAAGGTGTACAACTCTATGCGAGAATATTTCAACTCCAACGGCTACATCGAGGTAGAGACCCCTATCTTGCAATCTATCCCCGGCGGAGCTGCCGCTCGCCCTTTCATCACTCACCACAATGCCCTCGACATCCCTCTGTATCTGCGCATTGCCGACGAGCTCTACCTCAAGCGCCTGATTGTGGGCGGATTTGAGGGCGTGTACGAGTTCTCTAAGAATTTCCGCAACGAGGGCATGGATCGCACTCACAACCCGGAGTTCACTTGCATGGAGATTTATGTGGCCTACAAGGATTACAACTGGATGATGGAGTTCACCGAAAGGATGCTCGAAAAAATCTGCCTTGATGTCAACGGCACCACAAAGGTGAAAATCGGCGACAACGAAATCGATTTCAAGGCTCCCTATCGGCGTGTGACAATGATTGATGCCATCAAGGAACACACTGGCATCGACATCACTGGAATGGACGAGGCTCAGCTGCGCGATGTGTGCAAGCAGCTTGACATCGAAGTAGCTCCCACCCTGGGCAAGGGCAAGCTTATCGATGAAATATTTGGAGAGAAGTGCGAGGGGAAATACATCCAGCCCACTTTCATCATTGATTACCCCATCGAGATGTCGCCTCTGACCAAGCGCCATCGCAACAATCCGGAGCTTACCGAGCGCTTTGAGCTTATGGTCAACGGCAAAGAGCTGGCCAACGCCTACAGCGAGCTCAATGATCCCATAGATCAGTACGAGCGCTTTGTGGAGCAGATGCGCCTGGCTGAAAAAGGCGATGACGAGGCCATGATCATCGACAAGGATTTCATCCGCGCTCTCGAGTATGGCATGCCTCCCACATCAGGCATGGGCATCGGCATGGATCGCCTGGTGATGCTGATGACCGGCCAGAGCGCTATACAAGAGGTGCTGCTTTTCCCTCAAATGCGTCCCGAAAAAAAACAATGATATGGATTTCCCTGGCAAAATAGCTGTGATGGGCGGAGGCAGCTGGGCCACAGCATTGGCCAAGCTCCTGCTGCGCAACTGCGAGACAGTGAACTGGTACATGCGCCGCGAAGACCGCATCGAGGAGTTCAAAAGCACTGGTCATAATCCAGCATACCTCACTGATGTTGAGTTCGATATCAAGCGCATATTCTTCTCTTCAGACATTAACCAGGTGTGCCAAGAATGCGACACCCTGCTGCTTGCTTTCCCCTCGCCTTACTTCAAAGAGCATATCAACAAGCTCAATGTGGACCTGAGCCAGAAATGCATTGTGAGCGCCATTAAGGGCATTGTGCCTAACGAGAATATGCTCATCACCGACTACATGGCCATGCGCTTCAATGTAAAGCCAGAGCACATGCTGGTGATCTCAGGCCCCTGCCATGCCGAGGAAGTGGCTCTTGACCGCATCTCTTATCTTACCATCGGATGCCGTGATGAAGAGCGAGCAAAAGCCTTCGCTGAATGCATACAGAGCAAGAAGACTCACACCATCACCAGCACTGATGTCAATGGCATAGAATATGCCGCTGTGCTTAAGAATGTGTACGCCATTGCGGCGGGCATTATCCACGGCATGAAGAAAGGCGACAACCTTATAGCCATGCTCGTAAGCAACGCCATCCGGGAGATGGCGCGGTTTGTAGATGCCATGTATCCGCGCGAGCGCAACATCTGCGATTCCGTGTATCTGGGCGACCTCTTGGTCACCGCATACTCTCGCTTCTCCCGCAACCACAATTTCGGCGCCATGATCGGCAAGGGCTATTCAGTAAAGGCTGCCACCATGGAGATGGAGCAGACTGCTGAAGGATACTACGGCACAAAATGCATACATGACATCAACGAACGCAGCCAAGTACCCATGCCCATACTTGACTGCGTGTACGATATTCTGTATCAGAAAGTCCCGGCCAACAAGGCCCTCAACGCCCTATGCGACAAACTGACCTGACCCCCGCTGGACTAACTATGACATAAATGCCCGGGGCGAGCCCCAAGGCATCCCGGCCCAGCATGCGGCCATCAATACTGTATATGATGCAATCTTCAAGCGAGATTGCATCTTTTGTTATATCCATTATGCCCGCTGTCTTGGCTACTGAAAAAGTGATGAGCCCATTGGACTCGCGTATGTCGCTAAGAGCCATGCCACTGGGGGTACCATCCCAAGCGCACAGACTGGGGGCTGTGGCATCGCTAAGCTCTGTTATGCCATAAGAGCCGGGGAATGGGTCGCCCTCAATGGTGCGGTAGCTTTGGATATTGTCAGCCTCAAGCAAATCTACGCGCTGGTGCGTCGCAGTGTTGTTGACCGCATTATTCCGCCATGCATGTGAATTATAGTCTATATGCCACACCAGCATGCCGGTGTTAGGGAGATAGGCATCCCAGCCATCAAGCTGCCGGTTCTCAAACAAGAAGTATTCAGTGTCCTGAGCCGTGGGGAGATAGAAGCCGTGATTGCTTTTGGAAATCGCTTGCAAAGCATAGCTCTCAGGAGCCAGCAGCAATTCTGGCTCCATCCAGCCCAGAGCCGAACGCTCAAAGATGCCATAGCCAACAGGGGTATTGGTGTCGTTGGCATACATGCCATAATCCAAAATGGAATAATCTTCGGGGGTGTAAGATTTCCCTGTGCCAGTATCATAAAGATCGGGCAATCCAAGCACATGCGAAAACTCATGCACAAAGCAGCCGATGCCATAAGGCTCTTCGTTGTACTGCAGTTCAGCGCTGCAAGCATAATTGTTAAGCTGTACGCCATCGAAGATATATGATTGCGAGGGCTGAGCCTCATCCAATGTCCACTGATGGGGCCATACGGTATCCTCCTTACCGCCATCAGCCTCGCCCATGCCAGGAAATATTATGTACACAAAATCTATCTGCCCATCGCCATCATTGTCGTACATTGACAAATCTACCGAATCGTCCAAAATCTGACAGGCATGGATTACCATCTCTTCGGCATGCATGTCCTCTCCATAGGAATTGTTCTCTCCATAGTATTGATAATTGTATGGCAAGGTCACAGGACCGTACACATCGAATTGAGGTTGAAATTCGCCATGGGAATTGTCTATGAAGTAGTCTCGCGCACTCCCCGTGCCGCCATTGTCAGAGAAGCCCTCTTGATTGAGCATGCGGCTTACATAGTCATTAGGATTTTCAATCGCAAAACCTAAATTTTGGTATTCTACCAGCACTACGATGCCGTATCTCTTGCCATAGGCCGGGAACGTAGACCCTGGGTATAAGCCATAATTCCCTGCGCGGCTTTGGTATTGCGCATTCGCTGCTCGTTTAGGGCTGCGAGCAGATGCCTGTGCCTTAGCTTGCATAGCCTGGGACAGGGCTTGCTTATCTACCACTGGCTTGACAGCGCCAGGGGTTGCAAGCACCTCGGTGGCATAGAGAGCGCCGGCCGCATCGACATTCGCATAGTACAGTCCGGCTCCTCGCTTCAGGAGCATAGCGCCATCCTGATCCAAGTAGCAATGCGCCCGTTCGTCGCCATGCTTGACCACCATAATTACAGAGCCATCCGGCTGAGTGAACGCAATTGGCACCCTGCGCGCGGGCACAGCCAAGGCGCAAGAGACGCTGAGGGTCAGAATTAATAAAAGGAGTGTCTGTCTCATATCAATTTTTTGCTTTGAAAGCTAACGCATCGAGCTTCATCTGCTTCACCATTGCCAGCAAGCCATTGCTTCGGGTGGGCGAGAGGTGCTCGGCCAAGCCTATGTCTTTGATAAAATGGAGGTCGGCATCTAAGATCTCATCCGGAGTGTGGTCGTTGAGCACACTGATGAGCATTGAAATGATGCCTTTTACTATAATGGCATCGCTGTCTGCTGTGAAATGCACCTTGCCATCGCGGCACTCGGCGTTGAGCCACACGCGGCTTTGGCAGCCTTCTATCAAATTTTCTGGCTTCTTGTGCTCTTCATCAATCGGAGGCAGCGCATTGCCCAGGTCTATGATGTAACCATAGCGGTCCATCCAATCCTCGATGTCGGCGAACTCGTCGATAATCTCTTGTTGTTTCTCGTCTATAGTCATGTTAGTAAATTAATTGAAGCATCGTATTGCCCACAGCCTGAAGCGTGGCCCGGTCTATATTCTCCATATTGTCTTGCGATGTATGCCAAGTGGGAGGGAAGGATCCAGTCTGGGGATGGGCAGCATCTATAATGTCAATCACTGGCACGCCAGCCATAAGTAGATACACATGGTCATCTACGACTGCTCCGCCTATCCCATCTATAAAGCGATCGGCCTCGCCGGCTTTGCGAGCCGCTGACCATACTCTGTCGTTGATGGCCTTAGCCGCGTATTCGCTATGGTACTCGCGATAGAACTTGGCATCCTTGCCCCCTACCATATCGAGCAACACTCCATACTTAATGTCCGTAAGGGGGAAGGTTGGATTAGCCACCCAGTGCTGGGCGCCCAACGCCCAAGCATCTGCATCCTCTTCGCTACGTTCATGGTCGGCGTGCGGGCCATAATCCTCGGCATCGACAAGAAGCACATCCACGCCCAAGCGTGGCTGTTTCAGGGAAATTTGGCGAGCAACCTCCAAGATTACTCCCACTCCGGAGGCCCCATCGTTGGCTCCGTCAATTGGCTTGTAACGCGATGCCGGGTCGCTGTCCTGATCTGCCCAGGGCCGGCTGTCCCAGTGGGCCATCAGCAGCACTCTTTCTTGGGCCTGCGGATTGAAGCGAGCGCTTATGTTGGTAGCATCTAATATGGTGCCATCATAGGCTGATAGCTGCGTTTGCTGGGCTGTTACATCGCTGGCTCCATACTGGGCAAGCTTGCGCAGAAGCCATTGTGCGCACTGCTTGCTTGCAGGGCTGCCTGGCACTCGTGGACCAAAGGCGCATTGCTGAGCCACAAAGGCATAGGCCGAGTCGGCACAGAATGATGGTTTAGCGCTGGGCTCTTGGCTTTGCATGCGCTCCGTCTGAGCTCCGCCAGCCTTGGCGCAGCCTGTCAGAGCCAAAAAAATCAGTATGTAATAAAAAAATCGCATAAGAATAAAAAAAGGGTAAGCTTGCTACATCGCACCGCTACAACCCCATACCCTTGCTTCGGTCAGGACCTGGGGGATTTTGAGGGAGCTGGTCGTGTAGGACTTACCCGACTGCAAAGTTACAACATTTTTCTCAAACCACAAAAACATATCTTGTGCGGTGCACTATTTTTTGCGTTTTTTTGATGGGATTTTGTTGTTAATATCAATAAATGTTGTAACTTTGCGCGATTTTAAAGAAATCGTTTCGGCTTGCCATTCGGGTTATAAGCCGCTGAGCTCGTAATTAATCAATTTTATTCTACATATAAACACTGTTATACTATGGCTTTCTACAATCGACAGTCCAATGTATACTGGACCCTGGAATTGGCCTCGAAGCTCGAGGATGCTCCCTGGCCCGCCACCAAAGACGAACTTATTGACTATGCCCAGCGCTCTGGCGCTCCAATGGAAGTAATAGAGAACCTCCAAGAGATGGAGGACGAGGGCGAAACCTACGAAAGCATCGAAGACATCTGGCCCGACTACCCCTCCAAAGACGACTTCTTCTTCGACGAAGAAGAATATTAATCCTCTCCAAACGATATATACTGCTGATAACCAGCCATATAAACTACAATAATTTGTTTGTATGGCTGGTGTTTTATTACCCTAAATTGCCTTATTTGTTTGTATAAAACGCAATATTTGCCCCGATTTTTCCGTTTTGTTTGTATATAATTCACTACCTTTGCAGACATGTGGGAATATCGTAAAAATACAAACAAATAAAGGCATATGGGAAGGACAAAGAGATTATACCCATTAGGGAAATATCGTCTGAGGACGCCAAAAAATCCGGATAAGAACAAAGCTTATCCGGTAGACATAGAATATACTTGGAACCGTAAGGTAATCCGGCGCACCACCAATATCTTCGTGAAGATTGCGGACTGGAACCAAAACCTTCATGCAGGACGCGGCGGTGTCCGCCCCTCCTATGGCTCGGAGTCCAAGCGAATCAACAGTGTATTACTGGCAAGGGTTGAAAGGACGGATTCACTTCTGGCGGAATTTGCTCAGAACAATCCACATCAGATAACAGATGAGGTTATAGATGGTTTCCTTCTTGAGAAGCCGGTGGCCGTAAGAAAGGACAACGGCAAGGACTTCGTTGAGTTCGTGACTGACAGGTTGGATTCCGAATACTCGCGCAACCGAATCGGGCGCAGCCGTTACGAGAATGGCAAAAGCGGCATGAATATGTTTAAGGAGTTTCTGCGCTCAGCAGGAAAAGGTACATATAAATCGGATGGCATATACCTTGGAGAAATCTCCATCGAGCTTCTTGAAGAATACATCGAATGGCGTCGTGAAATAAAACAGAATAGCGACCACACCATAAACCATGCACTCACCCCCATCCTTAAAGCCTGTGCTTACGCTGCCGAACTTCAGATTATAGACTTGGCGTTAAATGCGAGAATACAGGATATGCGCATTGCCGTCAAACCAAATCTTTCAGGAGATGAGTCTTCTTATGACGGAAAGAGCCTTTCGCAAGAGGAAATAGCAAAACTGATAGATTATTATCATCATTGCAAAGAACCTCGCCGCAAGGAATACATTGAAATGTTCCTTTTCGCCTTTCATGCCTGTGGACTCCGTGTGGTAGATATTATGACCCTTCAATGGTCTAATGTTGATTTGAACAAAAGGGAGTTGAGAAAAGTCATGATTAAGACCGGGAAACGGCATATAATACCTTTGTCAGATCCCGCCGTTGAATTACTCGAAACATGGAAAGAAAAAAACGGTAAATCGAAATTCGTATTCAATCTTGTAAAAGAGAGTCTGGATATAGATGATGATGAAGCCTTATATAAGGTAAGAAATACGGCTACAAGGAGCATTAACCAGTCGCTGACAGTAGTAGGGGAAGAATTAGGATTCAGTTTTCCTCTAACGATGCACGTAGCTCGTCATTCATTCGCGGTATATGCTCTTAATGAAGGGCTCTCAATGTCGGTTGTCAGCCGGCTTCTCGGTCATGGAAGCACTGACATTACCGAGAAAGTGTATGCACGGTTCCTCCCAGAGACCCTTTCCTCCGAGCTTGGCCACCTTTCAGGGCTATCATCATTCAAATTATAGTAGTTTATAAAGTGCGCAAAAGCAGTTGACCCATTTTGAGTCAACTGCTTTTGCATTTATATAGGTGGCAATTCAGACGATGTTGAGAAAGCATCGTAATGGAAACGGCTGAGAAACAAGTCAACATCCGCCTGTGAATACCAATATTTGTCTCCGCAGCGGGAATAGCCTATATAGCCTTTGTCTCGAAGCATCATGAGATATTTGTATTTGATATTCAGAAGTTCCATTAGTCCCTTGTTGTCATATACTCTTTGGTTGTGGATGTTTCTTGCCACATTTTTACCCTGAGATTCCATGAGAGAAAGAATCTTATTGAGTATATCTCTGTCGCTTGCGTCTTTCTTGCTTTTCATAGCGAAAGATTATATGTTGATACGACATGGGTATTGAAGAAAGAATGAGAGGCTGTATAGAGCGAATCCCCTCTTATTTTATGCGTATGTTTCATATTCGTGGAGTTTAGTGGGTGAATGGGCATAGCGGTAGGATGACAATTCATATTCCGGACTGTGAATGTATTCCTGTGCTATTGCCTTGGGGTTGTCAGAAGATTGCCGTTATTGTCTGGCAGATGTTCCGATTTTATCAGTCCAACACGCTATTTGCGAAAATAGTTTGCTGTATTACAGCGATTTCCCAATATTCCCCACAGTTTCCCCAACATTCCCCAACTTGGGAAATTGGCGGAAACAATATGGGTGGGTGGCGGTGTTTCTATGTCGGAAGAGGCACTTGTATGTTACATTCCGGCACTGCCGACGGCGGTGTCTGCAATCCCTGAGATTTAGGATTACAATGAGATTATCCCGGAGCTGCGCTCTTGTCGGGACGGTGACAGTCATGTCAATTTTATCCCTCGTCCTCGAATCTTAACAAATGCTAAATTTTCAGGGTACTACCCGGAGTAGTATCTGAATTACCTTCCGGGGAATGGCGAACTTCGCACCATAAACACTAAACTCCACGAAAGATGAAAACAAAATTCACCCGGACACTCACATCGGCAGAGTTCGACATTCTCAGCCGTATGCTCCATGAAATCCAGGCTGAAATGCGGGAGCTGAAGGACGGAGTTCATAAACGCATTGACAGCGCTGTGCGCAACGTAAAGGATGCCTTCCAAGGCTTCGGGATTCTTGACCCGGAAGAAGATATGTGGACCGAAAAGCAGGTATGCGAACGGTACAATGTCGATAGGAAGACCATGTACACGCATCGCAAGAGCGGTCGTATCACCGGTTACAAGACCGGCACCGGAAGAAACTGCAAGACATATTACCGGAAGGCGGATGTCATGGAGCTGTTCTCGACCGTGAACAAATGATACTACACTATCACACACAATAATTATCGTGCCGGCAACGGCGCAAGTTTCTAACCCCAAACACTTTTATTTTATGGCAAAAGACCAGAATTTAGAAAATGCAGAAGTGCTTATCGCCCGCAACAACGATACCGGGCAGGTAGGCGCGGTGACCGGACTCAATGAGGACGGCACACCCAAGATGACCGATGTGAAGTCGGCGAAACTCTCTGACCTCGTGAAATTCCAGAAGGGTCAGAACCCCATCGAGGCATTCCTGTCGAACTTCGTGCGACAGTGCCAAAACCCCACGACCTTCGGATTCTTCCGTGTCCCGGCTGACCGCTACGACACCGTAGGCACCGTAATCGGCGACCTCGCCAAAGACCCGGAGGCCAATGCCGAGATGCTCAAAAACAACAAGGTCGAGCTTCCCTCGGCGGAGCAGAAAGTGGAGCAACCGCAACAGTCCGCAACACAGACGGAGCAGCCCGCTCAGTCGGCAGGCTCCGAGAACGCTCAGGCTCCCGAAAAGGAGGTGAAACACTCCGCAATCGACGAGAGCAAAATCGACTGGGCGAGCCTCAAAGAGAAATGGGGCATCGACCGCGACGCGCTCGAAAAGAGCGGCGACCTTAAGGAGATGCTCTACAACCGCAAGTCGAAGCTCGTCACCGTGACGCCGACTTTCGCCGGGGAGAAATTTCCGATTGACGCTCGCCTCTCATTCAGGACTGACCCTGACGGCAATGTGAAGGTGGTACCCCATTTCATTCACCGGGAGCCGAAACTCGATCAGGAGTTCAACGGATACAAGTTCTCCAAAGAGGACAAGGCCGCTCTCCGCGAGACAGGCAATCTCGGCAAGGTCGTGGAGCTTACCGACAAGAACGGCAACAAGGTTCCATCATACGTCAGCATCGATCGCCTGACCAACGAGATAGTCTCCGTCCCGGTCAAGGATGTGTTCATCCGCGACACCATCGGCAACACCAAAGTGACCACCGCTGAGATCATGCAGCTCAAGGATGGCAAGGCGCTTCCTCCGAAGGAAATATCCGACAGGAACGGCAAGACCTACAATGTGGTGCTTCAGGTGTCGGCTGACCGCAAGGATGTCGAGTTTGTGCCCGGCGGCGCCAGACGACAGGAGCAGAAAGAACAGCAGTCCAACGGACAGCAGCAGTCGTCATGGCTCACCAAGGACGGCAAGATCAAGCCCATCTCGAAATGGGCGGGCGTACCCTTCACCGAACAGCAGCAGAAAGATTACACCGAGGGAAAGGTCGTCGTAATGACAAACATGATTGACAAGAAGGGCCAGCCCTGCACGGTCTATCTCCAGTTCAATCCCGAAAAGCAGCGTCCAACCACATCGCTCAACGACCCGCGTGTCAAAGTAGCCAACGAGTCCAAGACACAGAAGGCAGTCAATAACGACGGCCTGACCAACGAGGCGACAAAGCACGTCGCCGAGCCGCTCCAGAAGTATCAGACAGAGCCGAAGAACAAGGCCCAGCAGGAGCAGCAGCGTAAGTCCAGAGGTCCGAAACTCTGACACCGCTCCACTGAATCCACCTGAGAAATGAAACAGCCGAGGGAGGTCCGGAACTCCCGACGCTTTTCTTTCAAAACCACTAATATCCACCATTTAATAACAAAAAAATGAAACAGAAAAATCTCATAACAGTCGTGACCGACCATCAGCTCACGGCTGACACAATCGCCCGTGCCATAGGTGCCAACGAAAAGCACGACGGCTACTATCTCGGCAACGGCTATGCCGTCACATGGACCAACGGCCGCGTAATCGAGGCTACCTTCTCTCCGTGTGAGAGCTTCGTCCTCTCAACCACTATGGACTGCCGCCTCGTCTATGCCCACAATTTCAAGTTCGCCATGCGCGACTACGACAGCCTTGTCGGTTACAAGAAATCGGAGCATGACAAGAAGCAGCTCGCCACAATCAAGGCTCTCTGGAAAATGAGCAATGTTGTGGTCAACGCCATGATCCCCGACATAACCGGCGACCTCGACTTCCTCAGTCTCTACTACTTCCTCTCCATGCCGGTGGAAGTACGCCGCGCATGGCTTCCTATCCTGACCAAAGGCGCCATCCTCCACGGTGTGAAGCACGGCCCGTCCGACCGCAAGGAGTATGAGGCATGGCTGGAGGAGTCAATCTACAACCATCTCGTGAAAGCGACGCAGGAAAGTCTGCCGCTCGAAGGTGCGCCCGTCGTGGAGGAAATCCATACATCGGAAGCCGCCAAGACAGCCGAGGCTCTGGGTGTCGAGCCTCCCAAGGGTGGAGACTACGGAGTGGCGGATAAATATGTGGCTATCTTCACCGACCACAAGCCCCTCTACAACCTCAGCGGTCTGTTGGTGGATGCCGCCACCGAGCTGGACTTTGACCATGAGAAAGCAATGCAGACCGCCTACACCCTCTACGCCAAGAAACTAATCTCCTATCCGATGGCGCTTCAGAACACCATTCCCGCCGGAGTGTGGCGGCTCATGCGCCGGAACAAGGAGATGCTTCGCTACAACGGCAAATGGGGAAAGACCGTCTGCAAAGGCAGACCCTCGCGCCGCCACAACTTCCGCATGGGCGAGAATATCTACAACGGCCACGGCATAGTCACCACCGGGATCCATCCCACCGACCTGAGCCGTGACGAGGAGAAGCTCTACAACCTCATTGTCAGGCGTGTCATCGAGGCGTTCGCGCCCACGGCCGCCGAAAAGAAGGCGGAGAGAAAGAAATCCCACAAAAACAGACAGGCAAAGGTTAAAACCGCCTGAGCCCACACAATAAAATCCATTATCCCGGCCCGTATGTCCCGAAGAATTTGTATCTTTGCACTTGATTCAACGTCATAATGTTTTTGTTTCATTTTTGACGTGGATTTAGTGTTTGGACATCGGGAGGGATACCCGGTGTCCTTTTTTCACACACACTGTCACACATCGAGGATGCCGGCAAACCACTAATCCCGAATCCCCGATGAAACAAAATGTTGAATCAAGGGAGATGGACGGCTATCGCGTCTATCTCCAAGGTCATCTGCGTGACCACCATTTCCCGCAACGTAATAACAGGAAATTCATAGAGCAGCGTGTAGAAGATGCCTATGACCGGTTCATAACCCTGCGACTGGACGGCAGGTCAGTCCCATACGCCGAAGAAATGGCTATGCGCACTCTGCTTGACGGTCTTTATGTTTCCCGATATGACATTATATATAATGTGGTGGAGGAAAACTCCTCCATAGGTATGCGTCTGCCCGAAGAATACTGGCCGGACTTCGCCGTGCATCTTCTCGGACTGCAACCTGTCCGGGAAATACTCGACCGTTACGAGGTCAACGGTGACTTTCTCAGTCGAGAGACACATCAGCCGATGCTGATTGAATTGCTTGGTACAATCTCCGAAATACTTGACGACTATGAGTTATAATCGTCTTCAAGTAATGCGCGACAACATCGAGGCTATACGGATGGCGTTTAGCCTCGGTGTCAAGGGGCGCGGGGCGCAGACTGCCGAGGAAATTGCAGTGCTGCGCAAGTATGCCGGGTTTGGCGGGTTGAAGTGTATTCTCAACGATGCCAACGAGCTGGCGGATGCCGCCAAGTGGAGTAAGTCGGATATTGAATTGTTTGCACCGACGGTTGAACTGCGTCGCCTGATTCACGACTATTCGCATGACGACAAGGAGTTTAACCGATATATGGAGTCGCTTAAAGCGTCAACGCTGACCGCCTTCTATACCGACAACCGTATTGTGGATGCAATATCCGACTCGCTGAAATATCAGAGTGTCGAGATAAAAAGTTTTCTTGAACCGTCTGCCGGTCAGGGAGCGTTTATCGACTCTTTCCTGCGCAATGACAGATACCCCGGAGCCGAAGTACTGGCATACGAAAAGGATTTGCTGACAGGCAAAATTCTGTCGGCATTACACCCATCTATACTGACTCGCATAGAGGGGTTCGAGAAAATTGAGCGCGACTTCAACGGGTACTTTGATGTAGCCGCCTCTAATGTTCCTTTCGGCGACTTCGCGGTTGCAGACCCGGCTTATGCCGTTAGCAAGGAGATTGGCTACCGTCAGGCTTCCAAGTCGTTGCACAATTACTTCTTTCTCAAAGGTCTCGACCAAGTGAGAGAGGGAGGTCTGATTGCCTTTATCACATCGCAGGGCATGATGAACGCTGCTTCTCCCTTCGTAAGAATGGAGCTTGTGAAAAAAGCAGACCTTGTAGCTGCACTGCGACTTCCAAACAACACTTTCAGCGACAATGCCGGAACTGATGTAGGCTCAGACCTTATCATCTTGCAGAAGCATACCGGAAAGAAAGCGTTGTCGGCTGATGAAGAATTTTTCATTCAGTCGGTCGTTGACCGGGGAACGAAGGTGCCGGGCAACAAGTTCTTTCAGGCTTTTCCTCAGAATGTAATCTGCACCGATGCAAAGGTTGGCACAGACCAGTATGGCAAACCGGCTATCGTGTACCATCATGACGGAGGTATCGACGGAATTGCCGGAGACTTGCGCAAAGCTCTCGATGAGTCGCTACACCTGCGCCTGAATCTGGAATTGTATAATTCCAACGGTATCAAACCGCCTACGCCTGACCCGGTTACTCCCACTCCTACACCCAAGCAGGAAGCAAAGGTGGAGACTCCAAGGGCTGAAAAGAAGTCGAGCCTTACCAATACGCCTCTGATGCAACAGTATCAGGAGATGAAAAAGAAACATCCCGATGCGATTCTGCTATTCCGTGTCGGAGATTTCTATGAGATTTTCGGCAAGGATGCGGTTGTCGCATCGGAGATTTTGGGTATAACCCTGACTCGTCGCCAGACCGGAATTGACAGCCGCATAGAATTGGCTGGCTTTCCGCACCATGCTCTCGACACCTATCTGCCCAAACTTGTGCGGGCCGGTAAACGTGTGGCAATATGTGAACAGTTGGAAGACCCGAAACTGAAAAAGACTCCCAAGCAAAAGGTGGTCGAGACGGTTACGCCTAACCAACCTCCTAAGGCAGAGCCTAAACCGGAGTCAAAACTTGCCCACGCTCCTGTTGATTCACCAAAGATGGGATTAGCAAAGGAGATTGAAACGGACGGCAGGCTCGATTATACCGATAATCCGGATCCCCGTTTGTATGCCTACAATCTCTTTGGAGAGTTGGAGCCTATCGGCAAACCTCGCCGTCAGCCAAAACCGGCGGAGGATGCTCCCAAGTCGAAACCGAGTGTAGAGGCAAAGGACATTCCTGTCAAAAAATTCCGCCCGCTCAGTGAAAAGGAGTTGGAATTTTACGGCTCTCTGAACTGGGAAGACAATCCGCCCATCAACGGTTTTTATGAGACCATGATGTCGATTGCCCACAGGCAATTAGAGGAAATGCGTCTGGAACGAGAGGCGGCAGAGGCTGCCAAATCGGAGACTATCAACGAAAACGGCACCATTATTGAGCGCACCGAAGGCGACTTCATTCCCGGCAGACAGCCAAGAGTGGCTTCTCAAAAGACGGAGCCTGTCACGGTTGATATGTCGCCCCATCCGTTCTCGGAGGATATTCAGTTCTTCCACCACAACGGCAGTATGGTCGTTCAGGACGGTCTTGTCGGATTCCTTTCTGAAGTCCGCAAGAACGGCGCAACGTTCAATCCGTTGTCCCTCAAACCGGAACAGGCGAAGCGAGCCATGCTGTATGTTACTCTGTCTGAGACGTATCAACAACTCTACAATTACGAGGCTGAGACGCATGAACCATCGGAACATCTGCGCGAACACCTCAATCAGTATTACGACGAGTTTGTGGAGAAATACGGTAATCTCAACGAGAAACAGAATGTGAGATTTATCCTGATGGATGCCAATGGCAGGGATGCTCTTGCATTGGAGCGCGGAGAAAATGGTCGGTTTGTCAAGGCTGACATTTTCGATCACCCCGTTTCATTCGCCATTGACGAAGTTACTTCAGTAGATACTCCGATGGAGGCGTTATCCGCATCGCTCAACAAATACGGTGAGGTCAATCTCGAATATATGTCAGGACTGGTGGATATGGATAAGGATTCTTTGGTGGATAACCTCGAAGGACACATATTCTATAATCCGCTGGTCGAGAATTACGAGATTAAAGACCGCTTCATTGCTGGCAATGTCGTGGCGAAAGCCAACGATGTGAGGGCGTGGATTGAACGAGAGGAAGAGCGTATCAAAAATTTCCCCGGATATGACGGCGTTGAACCGTTCATCGCCATGTCGAAAGACTCCCTCAAAGCATTGGAAAATGCCCGGCCGCGCCATATCGAGTTCGATGAGCTTGATTTCAACTTCGGTGAACGATGGATTCCCACGGGTATCTATTCGGCATATATGTCGTATCTGTTCCACACAGATGTGAAGATTGCCTATTCTTCCTCAATGGACGAGTATTCGGCAGAGGCAAGTCGTAAGAACATGACCATCTGGGAGGAGTTCTGCGTAAGAGGCTATTACCGCACTTACGATGGTATGAACCTGCTGAAACACGCACTTCATAACACCGTTCCTGATATAAAGAAGTCGGCAGGCAAGGACGATAACGGCAACGACATCAAGGTGCCAGACAACGAGGCTATCCAACTCGCCAACACCAAGATTGACGAGATACGAAACGGATTCAGCGAATGGCTCGAAGCACAGTCGCCCGAGTTTAAGGAGAAACTCGTTGACCTCTACAATGACAAGTTCAACTGTTTCGTGCGTCCGCAGTATGACGGCAGTCACCAGACATTCCCTGACCTCAATATGAAATTATTGGGTGACAGGTATGGAATCCACTCTATCTATCAAAGTCAGATGGACTGTATATGGATGCTGAAACAGAATGGAGGTGGCGTGTGCGACCATGAGGTTGGGACAGGTAAAACGCTGATAATGTGCATAGCAGCGCATGAAATGAAGCGTCTTGGACTGGCTCACAAACCGATGATTATCGGTCTGAAAGCCAACGTAGCCGAGATAGCCATGACCTATCAGAGTGCCTATCCCAATGCCCGGATACTGTTTGCCGATGAAAAGAGTTTTAAGGCTGACAACCGCGTGGCGTTCTTCAATCAGATCAAGAACAACGACTATGACTGTGTAATCATGTCGCACGACCAGTTCGGCAAGATACCACAGTCGCCGGAGATGCAGCAACAGATTCTTCAGGCTGAACTTGACACAGTAGAGGAAAATCTCGAAGTGTTGAAGCATCAGGGTCACGACGTAAGCCGTGGTATGCTCAAAGGTCTTATCAAGCGCAAGGAGAACCTGACCGCAAAGATTGCTACCATTCAGTACCAGATGGATCAGAACAGAGATAATGTTGTAGACTTCAAGCAGATGGGTATCGACCACATCTTCATTGATGAATCGCATCAGTTCAAGAACCTTATGTTCAACACCCGGCATGACCGTGTGGCGGGACTCGGCAACTCGGAAGGCTCACAACGTGCGCTCAATCTTCTCTATGCAATCCGTACCATTCAAGAGAGAACAGGTAAGGATTTAGGAGCGACATTCCTGTCGGGTACTACAATCAGTAATTCGCTTACTGAATTGTACCTGCTGTTCAAGTATCTACGTCCGAATGAGCTTGAAAGACAGGAGATCAGGTGCTTCGACGCGTGGGCGGCAATCTTCGCCAAGAAGACTACTGATTTTGAGTTCAATGTCACAAATCATATAGTCCAAAAGGAGAGATTCAGGTTCTTTATCAAGGTGCCAGAGTTGGCTGCTTTCTATAATGAGATCACCGATTACCGCACGGCCGAAGATGTGGGAGTTGACCGACCGATGAAGAACGAGATTCTTCATAATATCCCGCCGACTCCACAGCAGGAGGCCTTCATCGAGAAACTGATGAAGTTTGCCGAGAGTGGCGATGCTACCATACTCGGACGCGCTCCGTTGTCTGAAACTGAGGAAAAGGCGAAGATGCTCATTGCCACGGACTATGCCCGAAAGATGGCTCTTGATATGCGTATGATTGACCCATACGCCGAGGATGACCCGAACAATAAAGCCTCGCACTGTGCCAAGATGATTGCTGAATACTATCGCAAGTATGACGCTCAACGAGGTACACAGTTCGTATTCAGCGACCTCGGAACCTACAAGCCGGGCGAATGGAATGTCTATTCCGAAATCAAGCGAAAGCTTATTGAAGATTATGGTATTCCGGCGCATGAAATACGCTTCATTCAGGAGTGTAAGACCGAAAGGTCGAGATAGGCTGTCATCGAGGCTATGAATAGCGGCGATGTGAGAGTTTTGTTTGGCTCAACAACGATGTTGGGTACAGGAGTAAATGCACAGCAGCGGTGTGTCGCGGTCCATCACCTCGATACACCCTGGAGGCCAAGCGATTTGCAACAGCATGATGGTCGGGCAGTTAGAGCTGGCAACGAGGTTGCCAAACTCTATGCCGACAACAAAGTTTATGTAATCATCTATGCGGTGGAGAAATCTCTGGACTCCTACAAGTTCAATCTCCTTCACTGCAAGGCGACATTCATCGACCAGCTCAAATCCGGCGCACTCGGGGCGCGTACCATCGACGAGGGTGCAATGGACGAGAAAAACGGCATGAACTTCTCGGAGTACATGGCTATTCTCAGCGGTAACACCGACCTGTTAGAGAAAGCCAAGATGGAGAAACGTATCGCGGCACTGGAATCTGAGCGCAAAGCCCATAACAAGGGTATCTCAGATTCCAAGTTCAGGCTCCAGACCATCAGCCACGACATCGCCAACAACGAAGCGGCAATAAGTCGTATGAAAGAGGATGCTGCCCGCTATGCGGCAGTTGTTCAACGAGACAAGGACGGTAACCCGCTCAACAACCTCACCATCGACACCTGCAATCTCCGAGACGAGCAGAATATGGGTATCCACCTGCAAGGTCTGGCGATGAAAACCGACACGCACGGTCAGTACAAGCGCATCGGAGAGGTCTATGGCTTCCCCATCAGCATTATCTCGAAGCGCACAGTTGTTGATGGCAAAGAGTCAGTCCAGAACCGCTTTGTTGTCGAAGGCAACTACAAATACAAGTTCAACAACGGCTTTATCGCCATGTCCGACACCCACGCCGCCTGCATGAACTTCGTAAACGCTCTGGAGAAGATACCCGGCATCATCGCCCAGTATGAGGAACGCACAGCCAAACTCAAAGCCGATGTTCCGACTCTTAAAGGAATCGTAGCTAAGACATGGGGCAAGGAGGATGAGCTAAAGGCGTTGAAATCCGAACTTGCCGCCCTCGACCGCAAGATTACCGCCGAACTTGCGCCCAACCATGATGAAAAGGACGGCGAGGAAGTCAAACACCCCGATGCCCCAAGGGTAGAAGTAAGAGATGACAAATCTCACACCTCCGGCGCCAAAGAGTCTATGGTAGCTGAACCCTCAATAAAATACAAATCAACTAATATCCGATTCTAATTAGGCGAGGTAAAACTGATAATTCAGTTTTGCCTCGCTATTTATTTCTCGCTGATTCCAACAATTTATCCAACAATTTATCTAATGATTGGTGACGTCAATTTGTGCCCCTCGCCAATTTTTGCTAACTTTGCAAACTAATGCGCCCATGCATTAGCCTACGAGATGAGACTGAAGCTATACAATCCTAAATCCACAGGGAATTTTTCTGCTATAAATGGCAGAAAGAATGCTGTCATGTGTAGCTTTAGATGTATTTTAACCATCATAATGCTATTTGTGGCTGCTATAGGGAATGCTTCTGATGTCAACGTAGAACGTCTGATTAATTCCTTTGATGGTAGCCATAATCAAGTGGAAGTCGCCAATAATTTTTTCAAAGAACTTAAATCGCAGGATTTTATCGATGAGGATATAGTTTTTACATCTTCTACTCCATTGGATTCAGTACGACAGATGTTCTATTACTGGACCGGCGAATGGTGCAACGACCGTCAGGATTATGAAGATGCAAAGCGATATGCACTGAAAGCATTACCTCTATATAATGGAAACAGCGATGCAAAAGCGGATTGCCTGAATCTTCTTGGAGTCGTCTTTGTGCGATTGGGAGATTTCGCCTCTGGGGTAACATATACTAAGCAGTGTCTGGATATTGAACTTAAAAGTGGTGACAATGACAGGATTGCTTCAAGTTTCAGCACTCTTGCGGGAACATATATTGCAGCCGAGGATCCGGATGCAGCTTTGAAGTATAGTCTTCAGGGGTTGAAATATGCCGATAAGGCACGCAATTCTCTGCGCAAGACCATTCTCATGGGGATGGCTTCTGAGGCATATTACAAGAAAGGAGAATATGAAAAGGCCGTTAAATATGCCGATGAAGCTTATAGGATTGATTCTATTGGCGACCGACAGAATCGGGCTGCAATACGCCTTTCTCAGAAAGCCACGGCACTTATAGGATTGGGGAAATATGCCGAAGCCGAAACTACTTTCTTAAAAGCATTTCCGATTCTGATTGAGTCCAATAATTATCATTCGCTTGCTATTGACTATAATCAGTTAGGTTTCATGCTGCTAAAGCAGAAACAGAACAAGGATGCCATAAAATATTTTCTTGAAGCAAGTAAATTGTTCGATAAGATGGGAGATCTGTATAATCAGGTTCATTCCCAACGCGGACTGTATGAAAGCTATTGGAATATTAATCCGGACAGCGCCCGTATTGCCTTGCAGAGATTCAATGTATTAAAGGATTCTCTATATAGGGAGGCTTCTGCGGATGCTTTGGCCCGTTACAAAGTCGAATTTGAAACAGATCGATTGAAAGAAGAGGTCAATGAGCATATTTCTAATAGAAAACGAGACTTTGTTATAGGTGGAATACTACTGTTCATCTGTGTAGTTGGAGGGTTTGCATTATATCGTTGGCGCATCAAACGCTATCGGCATGAGATGCAGTCGTTAATGGCGAAAATCAAGGAAATACAAGCCTCAATTTCAACTTCTGACGAAAAAGATACAAAAGATTCCCAGCCTACGTCTGATGAGTCAGATTCGATTTCCGAGTTCGAGAAAATGATAATAGAAGCCGTTAATGATGGATTACCTAAAGGAGAATACAGTGTCTCTCATATTGCATCACGCATGAATATGGGAGAGCAAACATTCCGCAGACGTTTCGTTGAAGCCACCGGAAAGTTGCCCAAAGCCTTTATATCAGCAATCCAGATGAACCGTGCCGCCACATTATTGCGAGATAACAAAGATATGACCATAGCGGAGGTGGCCCGCGAATGTGGCTTTGAAGAACTTAGCGCGTTCTCTCGTTCCTTCAAACGTTCTTTTGGACGCTCGCCGTCCGAATACCGAAACGATACAGAGAAAACATCTACATAGGACATCTCTGCTTCTATATCATAATCATATACGTTGCAGTTCTGAAATCATCATATTTCAGGGCTGCAACTCGTTTTTTACGCCATTTTATTTGCCCTGATAGTTTTTGACAAGCGTTTGTAAGTTTTTATCAAGCTCGAAACCTGCTGATCCACTTAATTTTGCATTATTAGTAATAACTCTTTAACTTCATCAACCAATGTCAGAAAAAATAGCCTTTGAAGCGGGTTCCCCAAAACCTCCCGGGAAATCTGATGATGAGTATATGACTCGGTTGACTTGAAACCAATTTATGGAGACACGAGCAAAAGGATCTACATATCAGCAACCGGTCACTGACAGCAATCATAGAATTGTTTGTCAGCAAATGATAAAACATAGCAGCAAGTTCTTTATCGAATGCGGCATTGTGCTTTATCTACTCATGTCCTTATTTCTGGTGTCATGTGGGAACAAGCCACATAATAATTACGCTGACGAAGAAAAGAAATTAACAGATAGTATTGTTTTCGCCAACAAGAACGAGGATTCTCTTCGTGAACTGATATCAAAATTTGCAGAGACCGGCAATTCATATGGAGAAATTATATCATACCGAGAACTCGGACGGATTTTTAGAGATAAAAGTCGATTTATAGAATCAATTGAAATCCATAAAAAAGGGTTGGAAAAGGCTGTAGAAATCAAAGATACAATTCAAGTAGTCCAAGCTCTCAACAATATCGCCACTAACTACCGACGTATGGGCATATTGGATGAGGCTGCTGTCTATCATTATCAAGCACTTTCTATTTGCGACGCTTATGGAGACAAAGAAAGTGACGTAGCTCGAAAAAATCGGCTAATATCTCTGAACGGCATCGGCAACATTCACATGACCATGCAAAATTATGAAAAGGCTGATTCTGTGCTGCGTCAAGCACTGTCTGGCGAACACTCTCTTGGAAGCGACTTAGGACAGGCTATCAATTACGCTAATCTCGGCTCTATTTTTGAGGCAAGAGAACAAATGGATTCTGCATTATACTACTATCACCAATCCATGAGATTCAACCAGCAAGCTCATTCGGAGCTTGGCATTGCCTTATGTCACGGCCATTTCGGGCGACTATATGAGAAATCCGGTGACCTTGACAGTGCCCTCATAGAGTATAGACACGCTTATGACATATCTTCATCATCAAACGACGTCTGGCATTGGCTTGAGTCCTGTCTATCTATTGCACGAGTAAATATTGCCAAAGGGAATCTTGGCATTGCTGCAAATTATCTCTACAAAGCTGAAAAAGCAGCGAATGAGATAAATTCTTTGGAACATATCGCCGAGGCATATCGATTGGAGTATCTGATGAGCCTAAATACCGGTAATATCAACAAAGCCCTGGACTACTATATTTTGAGTCAACAGTATTCTGATAGTGTTAACAATGAGCAAAATTTGGTTCAGATGCAAAATACACGTATCAATTATGAACGTGAATTGAAAAAGACCGAGATTGGTCAAATGCAAAAAGATTTTCTGATTGAACGGGCTCAACGCCGTACATATGCCGTCGGCTTTACGATAATCTTTATCATAGCATGTCTTATAATCGCATTATTAGTCTATATAAATCGTTTGCGCTCTCAAAAGAACAAAATTATACGTCAGTCCGAAAAAATGCGTGCGACTTTCTTTACAAACATTATACACGAATTCCGTACACCGCTTACCGTAATCCAGGCCGCCGCACAGGAACTTATTCAAGATAGTGAGCCGGAGAGCATGACATATCAGAATGCAACAGCTATTCTTAGACATGAATCAAGATTACTTAATCTAATCAATCAGATTCTGGACGTCGCAAAAATGGGTTCTGCTGATGTAAAATCCACTCAATGGCGACATGGAGATATTGTTGAGTTTGTCAAAGTCTTATGCGAAGGATTGAGAAGTTATGCCGCCGAAAAGGGAATCAATATAATTTATGCCCCGGCAGAGGAACCTCTGGAAATGCATTTCATTCCTGATTATGTCCAAAAAATCATCTGTAATCTAGTATCTAATGCTATAAAGTTCTCAGAAAAGGACGCTACCGTGTATATAGTGTCAAGAGCGAGTGTATCACAAATCCAACTTATCGTATGTGACACCGGTATTGGAATGAGCCCAGTACAAAAAGAAAACATATTTACTCCTTTCTATCAGGCTTCGGATAACTCCATTAATGCGGGCTCCGGTATAGGTCTATCGGTTGTCAAGATTGCGGTAGAAAAGATGGGCGGTCAAATTGAAGTGCATTCAGCCATGGGTGAAGGTTCCATATTTATTGTTACATTGCCTATGGCAAGAAATGAATCTGATGTGAAGACTTTTGATCTTGCTGAATATTTCAAAAACGATTCATTCAGTAAGACAGAAAAGGCTTGTAGTTGTCTGCCGGAAACAAATTCGGATGACAATCTTCAAGAAGATGATGTCCCTCGCGTACTTATCATAGAGGATACAACGGAAGTAGCCAGTTACATGATGCGGCAGCTCAATCCGAAATATCATTATATCTTCGCGGCACATGGCTGTGAGGGCTTTGAAAAAGCGATTCAGACAGTGCCGGATATTATTATTACCGACATTATGATGCCATGTATGAATGGATTTGAACTTTGTAAAGCAATCAGGGAATCCGAGTTGTTGAATCATATACCTGTAATCATGGTTACGGCCAAAGCGACACATGAAGACCGTATGCGCGGATTGGAATCCGGTGCGGACGCATATATCGAAAAACCTTTCCACGCCGATGAACTTAATATGCGTGTTGAGAACTTATTGGAACAACGCCGGATGCTACAGAACAAGTATTCAAAGGTTACCCACGAAAAGACTACGGAAGAGGATGATACCTCTGTGATAACCGACCCGGACAAAAACTTCCTGATTAAAGTCACAGATGCTGTCAAGAGTCAAATATCGGGTGGTAAGATTGATTACAACCTACTTGCTTCAGCACTTTGTCTGTCTCGTGCCCAACTGAATCGCAAGATTAAAGCGATTACGGGAGAAACCACTACAAACCTGATTCTAAAGATAAAAATCTCGCTTGCCAAGAACCTTATTGATAATACAGACAAATCTATAATTGAGATAGCTATGGATTGTGGAATGGATTCAGACAGCTATTTCTGCACAGTGTTCAAGAAAGCTACTGGGCTCACGCCTTTACAATACCGTAACAGAAATAATGGGTAGTAAAAACAGCGTATAGCATATATGCTATATAGAAAGACGTAGCAAGCATTCTGACATATATTTCTGCATATATTTGTGATTGACAGTCATAAAGACCCGTATCCGGTTTTGTCCAAAAAATCAAGAATCCCATCTATATATCGGCTGATATGTTCACTTAAAAATTCTACCATGGCATCATAATAATGTTGTGCAATCAGAAGCAATGGTGCAATAACGCCGAACATTATAATCGTTATTATCCTATTGTCTTTTTTGCTGATTTTCTTGGAAGATTCGCCGGTGCTTTTTTCGTGTATAGCAGAAGTGTCGTTATCTTTATTCTTCATACTTATATGTTCCTTAGACCTTTAAAAGATTATTTTGATATCGGACGATATGCCATCATGAAAAACCCACATGAGTTGCGCATGTGGGTTTTTCATAATGTAAGAGGAATTATTTCACAACTATTTTCTTTCCGTTCACGATATATATACCTGCCGGGAGAGAATGCAGATCCTCTTTAGAGGCATTACGCTTTATGATGATGCCCTGCAGGTTGAATATATCGGCCACCGTCGTTGTCTCGGCGAAAACATCTTCTATGGCTGCTGACTTCGTATTTTCGAACATGTCCCAACCATAAGATTGCAGATAATCATAATATGCTTCATCGGGAACAATCAGGGTTGCGTTGTCATAGGCTGCATTTGAAAAAGCGTTTAAGTTCTCGATAACAGGAGGGGTATAAGAAGTGCATGTAACAGTTTCCAGCCAATCACAAGATGAAAAAGCATTACTTCCGATTTTAGTCAGCGATTTGGGGAATTCTATTGCTGTGAGTTTGCAATCAGAAAATGCTTCTTGACCGATTGTAGTAACTGACTCAGGAAGCGTTACTATTGTCAAAGAAGTGCAACCGCCGAATGCATTATTGCTAATTTCCTTTATTCCTGACGGGATGGTTACTGAAGATAATGATGAACAGTTCATAAAGGCCATTGGCTGCAAATAGTCCATTGACTTAGGCATGTCTATAGATGAAAGTCTGCTGCATCCAAAAAATGCCTTATAGCCTATAGCATACATGGTTTCGGGAAAAGTTGCGGAAGTAAGGGAGGTGCAACCTGAGAAAGTATTTTCATCCACTACGGATATTTTTGAGGGAATGGATATTGATGAGAGGGCTGTGCAGTTAAGAAAAGCCGATTGACCGATTGATTCAACAGACTCCGGTATATCAAACTGGTCCAGACTTGAACAGTTTCCGAAAGCTTGGTCTCCTATGCGGATTACAGTTTTTGGCAGAGTCAGATCGAAAAGACTGGAACACCCATTAAATGCACCTTTGCCTATTGATTTCAAAAATGCGGCTTCCTCCGTGTTTACTGTCTTCAGGCTTCGACAACCGAAAAATGTGCCTTCTTTAATGTCATTCAGATAGAGCGGAATTTTTATCGACTCCAATGAAACACAGTCCGAAAATGCATAAGCCCCGATTGTATTAATGCTTCCGGGCAACTTAAGTCAGTGAGGGCGGAGCAATATGCGAATGCAGAAGATCCAAACTCCTGCATATAGTCGCCCATTTTCACGGTCGTTAGGGCTTTGCATTCGAAGAATGCATTGGTCCCTATTTTACGGACATGTCCAGAAATTGTGATGGACTTCAGGTTTTGGTTACCGTCGAAGGCTCCATAACCGATTTCCTTTACAGAGTAGGACTTGTCGCCGTTATAAACGGTACTGGGAATTGTGATGTTACCACTGACGTTTGGATTGTCAGCGACATAGGCATCCCCTTTCGAGTCAATGCCATACTTGATGCCTTGATAGGTGAATGTTGTCTGTCCGACCGCTCCGATGCAGACAAACAAAAGTCCTACCAATGTGATGTAAAACTTTTTCATCATAATTTAAAGGATTGTTTAGAAGTTGATTATATTGTTGTTTTACGAACGGGAGCTCGTATTTCTCTGTCATGTTATTTCACTATCATCATGATCAATCAAAGGTCTCTTCACCTGCTTTATCGAGATTGCTTTCATTGTACCGGATTAGTGCGTCACTCAAAACCATTGCCGGTCCAGGGTATTGTTTCGGTAGAGGTGGCTTCGTAGGCGACGTTCAGCTCGATGAGCTCGATATTTTTGCCCTTGTGGGGAAGGGAGATGTGCATGGGATGACGAGAGTTGTTTATGAATATCCTCTCACTCTCACGCTCGAGTAATTTCACCGATTTGATGTCGGGATAATATCTGATGAGTTTGAACCATCTGGTATACTGGATGTCAGGCGACTCGCCGAGTACGTTTATTGCCAACAAGGTTGTGCCGTCATCGCAGCGCCAGATGCAAGACTCCATTCCTGAAGCCGGTGCACCCCCTCCCAGATAGGACAGATAGCCCGACTTGAGGTCGATTGTTTTTGTAGCACCCCCTTCTGGACCGGGTTGCTTGCCATCGATGATGAGCGTGGCCGCATCTTTGATGACATCGTTGTCTACAAAGGGAAGCACGGCCTTGAAGAGTTCGGTAACCGATGGCTTTTCGCCGAGGTGGACGGGATAGATCTGGGCTGTGTTGAACATCAGGAATGAGTTGCCTTTGTTAGCAATTCCTTCTACACAGTCTTCGAATGTCATATGGCAGAAATTGCCATCGGGGATGGCGATGATACTTGCCACAACCTTCTCGGTGTTCTTGTCGCAGTCCTTAAGCTCGACCGTTATGTAATTGCAATCGTCAATTCTGTATGTGCCATCGTAAGATACTATGGGCACCTCGTCGAGAACTTCCACACCGGGAATGCTTACAGGATGCTTGATTTTTGAGAGCAGCATCTTTCCGCTGTCATCGAACGACATCAGCAATTGAAAAGAGCCTTCGATGGCATCATATAGTTGCCAGTCACCCTCGAGAAACTGAAAACTTAGAGGTTCTGTCTTCTCCTCCATACCGTCTGCGTCTACGGGATAGTTTCTGACATCTGCGGTGCTTCCGGCTTTGGAGTCCCTCTGCTTATTCTTGGCGTAACCGCAAGATATGCAAACGCATAAGAGCACTGCGGCGGCAATATAGAAGTTCCACATATTTTTCATGACGTGTCTTTGAGAATCGCATGGCATAGCATTGATGCCGTGCCATAGATATAGTGTTTGCTATATAGCGGTTTCGAAAGTGGAATTCGGGTTGGAGAGGCTGGTCTTGATCAGGAAGCCGGAAACTCCCTTAAGTTTCTCCTTGTTGAAGTCCCATGTGAACTGGATGGTTTTGCCGGACTCATTCTCAAAGACACTGTCACTGTCTTTTGCCAGCTTATCCACGCCGATGTTAATTACTCCCTCGGGCTGGTCGTCCTTTAGAGGAGAAATGAGGATATTCTCATCCTTACCTTCCGGAAGAGCTTTCTTGACTGTAAGAGTAAACGTGGCCACTACGGTGCTTTTGAAAAGTTCACTCTGAGCCATTGTCACCTTTGCGTCTGAGAAATAGTCGGAATCGAATTTCACCTCGTATGCTATGGCGGTGGGATCTTCTTCCGATGCTTCAGGCGCCTCTTGCTCGACGCGAACCGTTGAATCAATGACCGTTGATTCGTTCTTTTCGCCGGTTCTGTTGCCCCCGCAAGCGCACATAACGGTGGTCAACAACCCACATACTAAATACTTTGCTTTCATATTTCTTGAATTTACAATAGTACTGTCGATACTAATTTGTGATTTTTGAGTTTTATATTCTTATGAATCAAGTCATTAGTCCAGTCCATTGAAGATCTGGCCGTAGGCTATATGTTTTACGTAGACGTAGCAGCTCGACCAGCTACTTGCGATGAAGTAAGGCTGACCGTTAGGACGCACAACCTGTATCTGAACGTCCTTGGATGACTCCGAGCCGGAGTATTTCAGCCGGAAGGTATAGACCGTGCCACCGAGCAACTGAGCCTCCTCCTTACTCTTATAAGTAAGTTCAAAGGTGTAGGGTCGGGTAGGATTGTATCCGTTTTCGGGGGTTGCGCCCTTCAGGAATGCCGCTACCTGATATGGGCGGAAATAGTTGGCATCGGTGCTCTTATACATGTCGAGAAGACGTTGCTGCAGTCGGTCGGTAAAGGTGGATTCGGTGCATGATGACCTGATGCATTCCAATCCTATCTTGGATCCGCGCTGGTAATATACTTCCATCCCCACGAGGGGAAGAACAGCCGCTCCGACAGGGCTGCCGCCAATCTGGGACTGCAGATCACGGAACGAGTTCTGCGAACCGGGAAAGGCGCTGAGTGTAACAGTGGCCATGCTGCCGGGATGGGGATTGTCGATGTCGAAGTCGCCGCTAACAGTGCCAGTGACCTTTGTGTCGTCGGGAGATTTTATTCCCTTCCATGTCGGTGTCTCCGGATCGTCCCCGCATGATGCGACACCACACGACATGATTCCGGACAGGCAAAGGGCTGCCAATAACAGGTTGAAACTTTTCGTTTTCATTTCGTTTTATGTGTATTCTTAATTATTGATTTATGCTTATAACGCAACTTCGCTTTTAAGAATTTTCAGGAATCAGGTCCGGTTGACGAAACATCCGGACCTGATCCGTATGTGAAGATTATTTCACCAATATTTTCTTGCCGGCAACAATGTAGATTCCGGTAGGAAGATATTTAAGATCCTCTCTTGGAATGTTACGCTTTACAAGAATTCCTTGCAGATTGTAGACGTCGACATGTCCAAATGTGTCAGCACTGACATCATCAATACCAGCCGTAGGCATATCCTCCATCATGACCATGATATACGCCATGTTGCCCTCGATTTCAACTATAGAACATTCTTCTTTCGGGGGATTTTTAATGTCTAAGAGTGGAATTGTCTTTTCTCCTATTCTGATTTTAAGATCATTGGCAAATGTGTAACCGGCGACTGCTTTGAGGTTTATCTGCATGAAATATTTCTGCCCCTCTTCAACAGGTTTGGTATCATCAAATTCATCTGTCCAGATATCCTTTGTTTCGTCGAATTTCACCCAGAAACTTTCTTCTACCTCGACATTTTCATCAGAGACGCTTATTTCTTCAGGATTCGCCAGTATCTGTCCCGGTTGTGGATAAGTCAATCCTGAAATAGTCAGGTCATCTATATATTGGATTTCCGGCATTTCATCGGCAAGGATACCAATAATAAGAGCTCCCTCATAATTAGCTTTGAACATGGTTTGCGCTGGATCTTCGAAGTTTCTGTCCGGCACTTCCTGTCCATTGAAGAATACTTTCATATCATAAGCGAAATCATATCCGTCAACTGCAAGAGCATCAATGCGGACTGCATATTTCTTGTCAGACTCAAACGGACTGTCTTCGTCAGCAAAAACGTAATCACCTTTTTCTTCGCTATATACCGCCCAATAAACGGTAAAATCCACATTTTCGCCCAGAGAAATATTTTCTGTTGCAGGTTTCTCTCCGATTACAGGTCGGTAAAGTCCGGTGAGCGTAACATTATGAATCAGCGTTCCTTCCTCACGATAAGTGGCTGTTACTTTTACCGATGCATCCGGCATATACATTGAGGTTGTTGAATGATTTTTGAAAATAACGCTTGCGGACTTGTCGCACTCTACAATCCATTCCTTGAATCTCATGCCGGGAGCAGGTTCATCAGCAATAACAGTAATGTATGTGTCTTGTTTTGCTTCTGTTACTTCAGTTTTTTCATCACCTTCCCAAATGTAGGCTTTGCCGTTGACAACAGTAATCGGATGTGAAACCGGTTTTGATACCACAATTTCCGGTGAGTATCCATAGCTGTATGAGTAATCTTCCTTGATAGTGGGCTTGTCGTGTTCCCATTCCTGACCATCAACTGTCAGCGTATAATCCGTCGCAAGTTTATAGTATTCCTCGTCCACTCTTACTTGGGCCCTTATTCTGTAAGTTCCGTCGGTAAAGATTGTCTGTTCATAATTTTCCCATGTATTATCTTCATTCTTTTTCTGCCATATTGTCATTGAAAACGGGATATACGCCAACGAGCCTTCACTCATAGTAAACTTGGGAGTTTTTTTCTGCTTGGCGTATCCTATTATGTCCATAATGTCAGAAGTCGCTGAGACAGCAGTAACCTCTTTGTTTATCATAAATTCGGGCGAGTGAGCACAACCATAAGAAGATGTTTCGTCGATAACGTGCGCGGGTTCTGTTTCCCAGTCCACGCCATCAATAGTCAGAGACCAGTCAGTAGCCAACTTGTAGGTTTTACTCCAGAGGTCCATCTGGATATCCATTCTGTAAATGCCCGGGGTGAATGTCGTCTCATTGTAGTTAACCCATTCGTCTGCCTCGGTTTTCTTCATCCATCTAGCCACCGATATGTAAGGTTTGGCACCTTCGCTTGTGGTAATGGTGAAGTCAGGACGCTTAGGCTCCTTGTCAACACCAAGAATATCGGCTATATTGGAAGTCGCCGTGACAGTGGCGATTTCAGTACGGGGAAAAGGATCAGTGATTGTTATGTTTGGCGAGTAAACGACGAACTGCGAGTAATCTGGCCCCTGAGAATACAATGTCTTATCGGTCCATTCTGTGCCGTTTATGACAACGGTAGAATAATTTTTCAGTTTGTAGTATTCTCCGTCGGTGCGTACCAGCACGCAGTACCTGTAGACGCCGGCATCAAAAGTTCGTCCTGAGTATCCCTTCCAGTTTCCTTCTTCATTTTGTTTTTGATAGGTGTATGTCCATTTTGAGAATTGTGCATTGCAGCCATCAGCCACAGTGAAAGTAGGCTCCTTCAATTCGCTACCGTATGTCATGATATCCTTGTAATCTGAGGTAGCGGTAACATTGACTATTTTGTATGTGGCGCCCACACTGACATTTTCTGCCGGCATTGTGAATGAGGTGTAGACTTCATTTGCATCAGCAAATACTACATTCCCGCTCATAGGTCGCCACAGGTAGAACTCTTCGAATTCCGGATTTGGAGCGACAGCTATCAGCTTAATTTCTTCATTAGCCTCGGCTTGAGTGACTTCTACCAAAGAACCACCGCGTACTTTAAAAGCCTTTCCATTGGTGACTTCAATGGAATACGTCTGTGCCACCGTGTTAAGACAGATGACGAGAAGTCCTAAAAGGACGAGGTAAATTTTATGTTTCATGATTGTTGGCGTTATAAAGTTGAACTTAGCTTGCAGCAGTCGCGGCAGCAGAATTGTCTGAATCATTCGCGGAATCGTTTGCAGCTGCTGGTTTTGCTTTTTGTTTTGATTTTTTCCACAGTAGCCAGATTGAAGCGGTGGCCACTACAATTAAGGAAACCCCAATTATGGGACGATAGAAGAGCCATGCTATGGAAATAATCAAAAGGCTCCATACAAAACCTATTACGCTACATACCAATCCAACACCCATATTCACAATACTGCCCAAAGCAGGGAACCACTTGAATAGCATGGAGAGGATTTCAAAGGTCATTTTCAGACCCCCTATTGCCATTAGAATGCCTACCAGCCTGAGTATCCATGTCAATGTAGAGTTATCATTATGCGCACCCTGAAACATATTTCCCATGCTGACAGAACCCATTTCCACGCGAGAAAAATTATTTCCATTAGCAGACATATATGGTTCGAAAGTGTCCCCGCTCACTTTTGCAATCAGGGAGACCTGCGCCGATGGGACAGCCTTGAATGTAACACGGACATCGCCTATCTGCGGATTTCCGGAGCTTTTACCTATGTAAGCTGTATTGCCGTTAACCGCCAGATAGGGAATCTCTTTCCCGGTGGAGTCAGCAAGTTGCCTGACGTCAACTCTGCCGGACGCACGGAGACTTTCGATGATGTCATGGTTTAATGTCGCCTTTTGAACTGAATCCATCGAAAGGGTTATGTCTTTCTCACCACTTATGGAGTTTTTGAGAAAATCGGGAAGATTATATGCCCCGAACGTGACATCTTCCGCCAACTGTTTCTCATTTTCCAGCTCGGTTATCACAAAGTTTGAGTTCTGGTAAGCCGGATCATGGAACTCTGCGGAGTTTATAGGGGTATCGGTCCACTTTTTCTTATAGGTGTAGGTCGTGACAGTTTCTTCCGATCCTCCGAACTTCTCGCGTTTTTCTTCTTTACTGTATTCCTGCCACTGGTAATATTCCACATTACGGATTAGTTTGATGGCCGGCACAGCGGCTCCGAACATCTCGTCTCTCAACGTGTCGTGTGATTCTGCCATTGCAGTAGCATGAATCAATTGTCCGTTAAGGTCAGCCTTGACTTCTGACACATTGTCGACATGCACAGCTGTTCCCTGTGCCTCTTTAATCGTTTCTGCCGTCTTTACTGCTCGTCCTTCATTCCAGAACAGAAGAACCGTTGCTCCGATGAACATCGCAAGCCCGGTGCCTATTTTCTTGAATGAATTAGACAGACGGCTTCCATAGCTTGTGGTATGGGTCTCTTGATACGCCATAGTCGATTGGTTTAAGTGTTATTGTTTGTTGTCGCAAAATTAGCGGTCATGACACCGAGGTGGTTTCAATCCAGGAACATCTTATTGCAATTCAGGAACAACATAGGCTGAAAATCACGTGGATGTTCCTCAATTGAAACTGTTTGTTCCTGAATTGAAACCCGGCCAAGCCGCTTATCTATAATTTTGCCAACGAAACCAATCTTCACAGATATGAAAAGAGCGATACGGACAATATTCTCCCTGCTGCTGATTGCCGCCTTCGTGCAATCGGCGCCGGTCATTATTGCGGCTGTTACTCCTGATATATTTAAGGAATTGGGAAGACAAGTAAAGGATGACATTTCCAACGAGCTTCGCAACGGCAGCAGAAATGCAGTGCGAAATGCTACTGACAAATCACGTCAAAAAATGAGTAAATGTGTAATTATATCCATGCTAACGGGTCGATGTATACGAAGGTTCGCAAAAAGAAGCGTAATACGACATACAACGGCCTTCGTTAACGCGAATTGCTCATCATTCTAAATATATCGAATATGTATAACGAAGACGAACAACACTCCACGACCGGCGACAATCAGCCTGACGAGGTGCAAATTCTGATTGATCAGCGTATGGCATACCTGATTGAAAGAGAGAGAGAAGAGGCTGACATGATTAAGTCAGAATCAAATGCGAGCAATCGAATGTGTTTCCAGAACAATGGATTTAATCGAATCAAAAATTTGTTCGGAAGAACTCACAACAAAGATGATTAAAGAATCGGCATTATTAAACAACATACAAAATAAGAACACCGGTTATGAATAAAGAAAACTGGATAGCAGTCAGAAAGAACAGTCTTTACGACAATTTCAATCTGCCTCCGCCAGCGAAGCAACAGGCAGAAAGAGTCTTTGACGGTATGCTGAAATTGGCTGAAGAGTGCAAAGATCAGGCAGAGTTCGAGACTCGTCTCGCTTCATCTCCACTTACACAGGAATACAACAGCCTTTTCCAACGATTTTCCAAATACGTCAAAATGCCAGATGGTATGCCTTCACAGACTGATGTAATAAAAGGAATGGCGGCTAATACGGCAAAGACATCCGCTGCTAACATAGTACGTAATCAGGCGCGCAGCTGGCTTATCAATGCATTGCCCGATGAAGTGTCGGATTGGCTTATATACCGTTGGTACAAAGTACCTGTATTGGGTGAAATCCGCTCGTTCTTCAATTTACGTGACAGTTTCCGTCGTTGGTTCGGACTTAAGAAAAAGAAATGAATAATAACCTGAAAAATAACATTATGAACATCCTTAAGAGAATCGGCAGTATCGCGCTCGCAGCGATACTCATGATGGGCGCGGCATCGTTTTCTGCCAACGCCCAGTTCAAAGGTCTCGGCAACAAGCTGAAAGGCAAAGTCGAGAAAACGATCAAAGAAAAAGAAGATAAAAAGAAACGTGAAGCCAAAGGAGCCGTGGAGAAGGCTACGGGAGTTGACTCTGGATCCGACTCCGGCACAGTCTCAGGTGCTTCAAAATCAGAAGTTGGGAGCTTCGATTACAAAAAGACCTACACTCCCGGCGATGAGGCAAAAGCTGCTGATCCGCTCGCCACCTCAACTGAAGTGTGGGAAGGGTTCAACAAAAGTGTCGGACAGCTTCACGGAGCCTATGAGAATATGTCGGATTTTACCGTAAACTATCAGCCATATTATGCCGACAACAACAAGTATTACTGGGTCTTGAACAAAGATTCCGAGAGCCGAATCCTCAATGCATTCCTGAGCATTTTCAAGTTGCAGATGGCTTCTGACATTGACCATAAAAAAACGCTTGATATGTGGGGAGAGGTAGAAGACGGAATGGTTATTCCCGCCGATGAGATGTTTCTCAATGCATATCAGACCCAATATATAGCCGACCCCACATCCACGCAGGCTCTTCTCTATTATCTATATGCGGATACCTATCTCAATAATATGGCCTTTAGTCAGATGAGATATGCTCTTAAGGATGACTTCACCACAGAAGACGGCAATATCCTTCCCAAGAATTTTTATACTCAGAGAAAAGAACGTCGTCAGCAGGCTGACCAGCTGGCGAATACTATTGCATCATACGACACAATGCTTGGCTGGGCGGAGAAGTATTTCGACAACGCCTATTCACAAAGCGATCCTTACGCCGCTTATTTCCAGTTGCTTATTGGGGAAAATATCCTAAAGAACTGCCTCCCGAATCACAAGGATTTCAATGAAAACGACACACGTTACCGCAAACTTGTGGCAAAGGTCGACGGCTCGAAAGGATATAAAATCCAGCAGGCGTTTGTATCCTCATTTGTTGATCCAAATCTAAGGCCTGACTGGATACCTAAAAATCCGGGTGATCCTGTTGCAATGCCCAAAGGGGTAACTGTAAGTGCTGCAGTTCAGAAAGAGGCTGAGAATGCCGCCAAAGCTTATGCCGGGAATTACTATAAAAAAGTGATTTTCAAGAATGGCAAATGGTTGGACCTGAAGTCTCATGAATGGCCATATAGAAAAAACGGTGAGGAGACATGGGTATATATCATCGCTGAATATCAGGGAAAGAGCTATATTCTTGAAACCGGTCTTACAAGAGACGTTAAAGGCAACAATTACCGCATTCAGACGCCGGTAGGCAATATGGCTCAGCCGTTAAAATAATTAGTATGAGACAACTTAAATATCTGACAATGGTATCTCTCTTGATATGTTGCACCTCTTCATGCTCCAACAAGGGTAATATGGATACCGGCGACTCAGCACAAGCAGACGCAATACAGACAGAAATGATAACACCTGCAGACCACAAAGTAAGTCCCGAGATCTACCGGACCCTCGCCAAGAAAGTCTCTGATAATGAAGCCTTGACCTCGGACGACTACAACGCAATGCTCGACTATGTACTCGTTATGGGCACCAAAATGAGCGAGGCCATGAAAAAGGCAGATATCGACGCCCTCACGAAAATTCCAGAGGAATATCCGGAATCTGATATCTTCCTCAAGGCCCTCGAGAATGCTGCGGCTTCCAACAAACTCGACAAAGACCAGCTCGACAAAGCCAAGCAGTTCAAGAAACTCATAGGCGAAGACGAAATCTGATAAGGATTGAGGAGTAAAAAACTAATCATAAACCAAAAATTATGAAGAAAAAATTCAAAATTCTTCTAGCAGCTGTATTCTGCGTCGCCCTCACGGGCTTTATTACAGCTTGCTCAGGTAGCTCGAAAGGGTCGAACGAAAGCACAGCTGAAGAGAGCGAGGCTTCTGAAGAAGTTCAGCAGACCCCTTTCAAGGCTGCCGCACAGATTGTGAAAGACCTTCCGAATGATGATGACGAAATGACCGAAACCCAGACAAAAGAGTTTCTTGACCAGGCACAGTCTCTCTGCGAGGCAACCAACGGGAAACCCGCAGAAATCGAGATTGCTCCCGGTCTTGAAATAGGGCTCTCCAACGTGAGATATGAAGACTGGCGCCCCGGGAGCAATTCAATCGAGGTGGTTGTCAAAGGCGACTTCGACAAGAGTATGGCTGACTTTCGTGTTCTGTGTCTTGACAAAGACAATAAGATTGTATTCAACAACATGCTTTCAAATAATACGGATACAAATCACAAGCTTGTCAGCGGTTGGATTGCTCCCGATAATGCCGGGAAATGGGGCAGCGTCGTTAGATTCGTACTCGTTTCAAACGAAGTCGGAGACCCTCTTAAAACCGGTGACATATACAATCAATAGTAGTCAAAGAACCTATTGTTACTACCCTTGCTTCACTCCGATTATAATCGGAGTGAAGCAGACATTATGTGAAGCATATGAATATTAGAATTATAGGCATCTTGACAATCGCGCTGATGGTGGAAAGTTGTTCTGCCAGTTCTCACAAATGCGATAAAGGTACGACTGTAATGGATACACAAAAGGATGAACATGAAATAGCACCCCGAAAAGTCTCCGATGTGTTCTCATATTTTGATTGGACAGACGGCAACGTAATCTACCGTCTTAATTCGCATAAGGGGGATGACGACAATCACACAGGTGCTTATCATTCTTCTCCCCGATGTGAATCGTATGAATGTTACGAATTCAGAGGTGAAACCTTGCTTGAAGGAGGGTATGGCATATGTATTGAGGGATATAATGAAAACTCATGGCATTCAGTAAACGGCGATGCGGAAGCTGTGGAATATCAATATGTAGGATGTACGGTTACTTTGCTCCCCGATATGGATGCCCTGGTATTCCTTAATAAGACAGACGATGGGATTGAAAATATTCTTATCCCTGTACGTTACCCGATGCTATCGCCCGACCTAATACTTAAGAAGGTAATGGAAGATGATTATATCAAATATATGCTATGTGGCAGATTTAAGACCGTAGATGGCAGAACTGTGACATTCGATTCCGAGACACGGAAGGTACAAGGAACTTTTTTCGGTGATTCATCATTTGAAATCGTGACTCTTGATTTAACTCCAGTACCGATTATTAAGATTAAAGAAAAGTATTATTTCATCGAAAAACTTGATGGACCGATTAATCTTCTACAAGTCGACTTGGAGGAAGGCAACGGAATGGGGTTGAACTTGACAGGAGATAAAATAGTTCTCACGCGCTTAGATAAAGATTATTGGCCGGAATTGACCCGTAAGGTTCTTACAGTTTCGGAATTATATAAATATGCCGGTTATAATCCTACGCCTCGGTACGATATTTCTGGAGAGCAACTGAATCTACATCGAAAAGATTTATTCGCCCGTATGCGTGAGAGTGTTATGGCGAAATATGATTATCAGGAATCTAAGCTCCCCGATGCAGCAAAAATCAACGTTCAAATACTCCAGATGCTTGAGAATGACAACATTGGCAACTGACTCGATAATGTTACTACTACATATATAATATAATTTTTAAGGGTAATCCAATAAAGAATCACCAATCAAAGAATGAAATATTTGAGTTTGTTAAAGAACGTATTGGTAAGTGCTCTTCTCTTAGCTTGCTGTGGCACAGGAAAGGCCACAACATACCAGTATACAGGAACTGATTGTGTACCACGCAGCAATGTTGAGATCCTTACCGGTGAAGCATGGACCGACGGTGAAGCGATCTATCGGTATCAACAGATACAGCAACCGTCTGATGCGGGTTCTGTTCATACGGATTCTGCAAAATATAAATGCTTTACCTTCAATGGCGTTACTCCGTCAGAAGATGATTATGACAGGTATCTTTATTTAGAAGAACTTTCCAATGGACGATGGAGATCTGTCGATCTAAATGATGGCCGATATTACAGGTATGCGGATTGCAATTTATCGTTTGATAATACCAGCGGTGTTCTGATTTTTCGAGATTCGTGCACTGGAGAAATTATAGATGTCTTAATTGCCCTTCCAGAGAAATATAATACAGATGAGGCAAAAGCATTTAAGAAATATGTAGAAACTGACATGACAACTTTCTTTCTTGAAGGTGAATATACTACAAGAGAAGGCAAGACTGTTGCCTTCGACCCTGAAACTTTCCGTGCAACAGGTACCCTCTTCAACAGCAAATCATTCAATCTCGGCTCTGTGTCAAATAGACCGGTACCGGTTTTGATAATAGATAACCAAGCATACTATATTGAGAAAACTCATCAAGGCTTAAACCTAATCCCTTTACAAAATTTCGATGGGGAAAGCTATAACTATATTAAAGGTGGTGATAGCATAGAACTGATGCGTACTGACGATGATTTTTGGCCGTTACTCACACAGCGCGTTCTTACAAAGGCAGAGATTCTATACTATGCCGGATATAGTTCCGAAGGACCTTATTCCGATGAGGAAATAGCACGAATAAAAGCAGCCTACTATTATATACTTGCAATGATGGCGCAAAGCATCTATGCTCGCCACGGTTATACATTCAAAGATAACAAAGAGGCTCAGCTATGGTTTATGTCCGTGTCGTGGTACAATCCTCAAACAGATGAAGTGCAACTTACCGAAGCGGAAGAGATAAACATTCAATTAATCAGAGCATTGCATAATAGACAATTTGACTGACAATGAAACAAGTAAAAATCTTCAATATTTTAATGGTATTTATACTGCATCTTGCGCCAACTTTTGGCTTTAGTGCGTATGCAATAGACAAAAGTTCAGACAATGTTGCGTCTTATACGGACTTATCAAGATTCGAAGAGCCGCTTGAACTCGCTGCAAGACTCATGTCCGGCGGATGCGGAGAAGTTCCCGACGGTTTTGAAGGTATCTATGAAATTAGGTGCTATTCTAACGATGGTGAAATAAAACCTTGGGAAAAAGTTGGATACATTATTTATGACTTTAATGGCGACGGCATAAACGAACTGGCTATCGGCACTAATGTCGTTCCTTACCCTAACAGCCCCCGTAAGACCATGATTCTTGCTCTTTACGCAATGAGCAATGGAAAACCGAAACTTCTATTATCCGGAACAAGTCGAAGATCATGGTACTATCAAGATAATGGATGGTTTTACATGACCGGAGCCGAGAGTGCTGCTCGTGTGATAAGCGGACAGTATTTATATATAAATGGCATATTGAATTGCGAACATTTTTGGTTCAGTTCTCTCAATGCCGGTGGAGACCATGAGTATTATCATAGCTATTCTGACACTTTTGATCAAAATGCAGCCGTCAAACTGAATTATACAATGGATGATTACAACCTTAACGATGAAAACAATATTGACCAGTCAATATGTCTGGAGTTGATTCCATTTTCAGACTTACGCCCTATAATAGCCGAACATGATGACGAAGGTAAAATACGTTTTACAGCCTCAAAGACATTGAAAGATTTCAAGATCATAGATCTATGTGATGTTATCTATTCCGATGGCAAAATAAATGTAACGGAGAGAGAGCGGCTGAGCATGGTTTTGGAATCCGGACAATCCATTAGTATATATATGCCGTTTCTCGGAGACGGGCCTGAATATGCCATTTCATTTACAGATCCATTGGGAAAAATAATTAAAATGACCGTATCGCTTAGTGGAATGGACGGTTCCATAATATTAAATCAATACAACTGGTAAGTATTCAAATTATAAATATAGCAGGTGATGATAAATCTCATAAATCAAAAACTTGTCAATTCCGACAATTCCTATATACAATCAAATTGTCTTGGAATGGTTTTTGAAAAATCAATTGAAAAAAGAAAGGAAATGATATAACCCATTTTTATATAAACAAAAGAGATGAACAATATTTCTGAGCAACGAAATAACTTCAATCCAATTAGAAAAATCGCGAGATGAGTAGAGCCCAAAGTCATTTGCAATGGCTGACCGTTGTGGTAACTGACTTTTTAAATTTTTATACATCTTTGAGAGTGTACCGAAGGTCGCAACTTCAATAATCAACCATGCATCGGGGTGGTCACCATTCATAGACTCTGCATCCCAATCGGAATGTTCTGCTATATATTCTTTTGCAAAAGGCTCTGTACTTCTTGCAAATTCATATTTAAGGTCAAGCACAAAATCGGTATGCCTTTCCTTGTCCTCAAATAATGAAGAATCAAGATACCAAAGCCCGTTCCCAGCAGTCTGTGACATATGATTGATGATTTTAGCACGGAAAGCCACCTCAATAGTTTCGATAGCATCAAACAAAATCACTCTGAAATCGTGGTCGAAGGAATATCGTTCAATGATTGTTTGGAATGAAGTTCCTTCGATAAATTCACCATCTGTCTCCTCATCAATCAAATCGCGCCAGTAATATTTGAGGCGTGAATAACTGATGCGAGAGAATATCTCAGTGGCAGTTCTTATATCCGGGAACTGCATTCCATTGCTTTGCAGGTGCTTTATATGTTAGCTTATAGTACGCGGTAGCTGATTCATGATTCATATAAAAAGTGACCCGCCAGCAGTTCTACGGGATGCTAACGGGTTCGGTTATCTTTGAATCGGTAGATACCGATAATCGTCTTGTTTGGATTACAAAGTTAAGGCTTTGTATCCATACTACAAAATATTTCGGGGAAAAGTTTTGATTCGATACTCATTTTTAACATTTAAGGGGTCATTGTTACAGGACTTGAGTTATTATGACCTTTGTGTTTTTATTAAGTTTGTATTAATCAACGCTTCTTCAGGACGAGAAATAAGATTCTCCTCTCTCAAAGACTCCAGTTCTTCCTGCTGGTCCAACAAAACCGATTCTATTACTGTCAAATTCATTGAAAAGATTTTGTCACAAAATTACTAATAAAAAACGAGATAATGCGCCTAATAGGAGTTATTTTTGATTTCTAATGCGACTAATTGGGTTAAATATTGCAAAATAAGTACACATAACTTATCAACTCCTTTTCCAAGTGAGTGCTGCCTACCATTCCCGAAAATGGTCACTGCCTGACATCTATGAATACTGGAAAAAATACAGCTACCGCAGATAGGTTCTCTTTGGTTTAGGTGCATTCTATATGCACCTAAGAATAAAGTAAACAAAAAAGATAGGGAAAAAAGAAACGTTCAATTCTTCTTTTCCCTACCTTTAATTTATGATTTCGGAACCTTGTGTATCAATTCCACAAAATACTTGAAGAAATCCGCATCCTCCTTGAAAACCGTGGAGCTATCGACTTTGAAGATAGATTTGCCCTCGATACCGGGTATTATTTCGACTGAGTTAAAAATAAGAGGGTCCATATCTTGTGGTTGTTTGATTCGCCTTCGCTCATCGAGCTAAAGGATCCCACAAAGTTATGAACCCTATGCGGTGTCGGAAAAGACGCGATAAAGTCAGTGATTAAGGTATAGTGTTAATCTGTTTCTTCAAGAATGAAAATGGTTTCGACAGGTTTGCCGAAATATTTGCTTATTTTGAGTGCTAATGGAGTGGATGGGAGAAAACGCCCTTTTTCAATAGCAACAATAGTTTGTCTGCTCACCCCTACGGCTTCAGCAAGCTGCTGTTGAGTTATATCCAACTCCGCACGTTCAACTTTAATTCTGTTCTTCATCGTCGTTCATTTTATTGTACCGCGCCATTTCCAATCGGAAGATGCAGACAAAAATGATTGGAAGAAGGACAGTATTAACAATCAGAAAATACAGATAAGCCATTCCGTTTATGAGTACCGTGCATGTAATGAGAAGCACGACATAAATGTATATGGAATTGAGGAGAGACGAAAGTCTTATGGATTTCGTCATTTCGTCCTCAATACGTTCACGTGAGCACACAATAAACAATGCTCCCAATGTGGTTCCAATGATTACTGCATCGTTCACAACGGTTTCACACCACCATGGATTTATAACGCTGAAAAATATCAGCAGTCCGACAATGATTGATGGCACAAACACACACCAACCGATAGGTTGAAATATGTGAGGAAATAGTAAGTTTTTCATAAGCTCAACGGTTTAGTCTGAGTTCTACTTTTAGTTATCAACCGCAAAGGTAAATAAACTTTTTCATATAGACAAGTATTGTTTACATTTTGTTTAGCTTGAATGACATATTTTGGAGAAAAACCTCCAAATCATTGATGCGGAAGATGCAACAATCACGGACGCGGCGTATTTGGCCGGAGGCCAACAGCATGACGTTGCGCCAGCCGCCGTAGTAGTCGTAGCGTAGCGACACGGCGTTTTCGAGGCGCAGCACCGAGCTGTCCGATTTCCATAGGTAAAGCGTCACGTGGTCGCCTGCGTTCAGGATATGGCGTCGGTGCTTATGTGGATTGAGTTAGACATAGTGGAGCGTGTATGTGTCCGTGAAGATGCCCAAGTGCGAGCGGAGCACGACGCGGACCGGGTTGTCGGCGTAGCGCCAGGTGAGGGTCACGGTGGCGGGACCCAAGACGCAGCACTCCTCCGGATCCGCCATAGCGGTTCCGAGGGAGCGCGAAGTCTATGGGTTAGAGATATTGGCCCGTATGGGTCGAGACCTTAGGCTCGATGAGCGCAGCGAGCTTAGCCTGACGGCGGTGCCGTAACGCCCTTAATTATTTTTGCATTTAATTATGTTTCATAATTTGAGTAAGACAAATTTTTTACCGTTCCAACCCATCAGGTTATTATTTAAGGTAACGGCGATCTTATATAACGGCTGAGATATGGTGTAAGTGTCAGCGATATTTCCGTTCCAATCAATTTTTAAGATGCGAGGGGTCGCTGTTTGTACTTCCGAATACTTGCATCCCCATACAAGAGCATAGATATGCTCGGGTGTTACCGTAATATCAACGGTATGCAACGGGTTCAGTTCCTCAAAGTCGGATTGTTCAAGTGTCTTGGGATCGAAAGAGTCAGGCGCGAAATGCAGTTGTTTTATGAGTTCGCCATCCATTCCTATAATGTCAATAGCCGGATGCAGCCGATAAGCAAAAGTGATACGGTTATACTTGGTTGAATAACCCATTTCACCGTCATTGGGCATCCATGCCTGCAATTCCGGAGATATAGCTATTTTACGGATTGTGTCAACCTGATGTGTTGTAGTATTGGCTGTCATGGCATCTTGCGAGCCTCCGTTTGGTTCCCTGCCGATAAACACATAGGTATCGGGAAAGGCGGCTTATACCTCTTGAATATATTGAGACAATGGGAATGGAATTGTGCTGTTACCGTCCAAAAGATTTTGCTTAGTTCGGGTCAATACACCATCAGGAGATAAATCATATATCT
>CAZRYC010000016.1:0-45194 GCA_964604175.1 uncultured Bacteroides sp. | reverse complement strand
CGAAAAAAGGTTCAAAAAACCTTAAAAAAAATTACAGGCCAATCAGGACTCTTCCCTTCCGGGTTTTAGTCCTTTATTTTTCTCGCATGTAGATATTGATGGGGGTGCCCGCAAAGTCCCAGTGCTCGCGGATTTTGTTTTCCAAATACCGGCGATAGGGCTCCTTGACCCACTGCGGCAAGTTGCAGAAGAAAATAAAGGTAGGCACCTGCGCGCCCTTGAGCATAGTCACATACTTGATCTTTACATACTTGCCCTTGTTGGCTGGTGGCGGATAAGCGGCGATATCCTCCAGCATCAGGCGGTTAACCTCGCTGGTCGGGATGATGCGTTTGCGATTCTTATACACCTCAATGGCTGTCTCCAATACCTTGAAGATGCGTTGCTTAGTCAGGGCCGATGCAAAGATGATGGGAAAATCTACAAAGGGAGCAAACCTATTGCGAATTGCCTGCTCGAAAGTCTTGATAGCTATCGGGGTCTTGTTCTCCATTATATCCCACTTGTTCACCACTACCACCAAGCCCTTCCTATTCTTCTGAATAAGAGAGAAAATGTTGGCATCCTGAGCCTCGATGCCTCGGGTGGCATCTATCAGAAGAATGCACACATCGCTGGCCTCTATGGCGCGTATTGAGCGGATTACCGAATAGTACTCTATATCCTCTGTGACCTTGTTCTTCTTTCGGATACCGGCTGTATCTACCAGATAGAAATCAAAGCCGTACTTGTTGTAGCGAGTGTAAATGCTGTCGCGAGTGGTGCCCGCTACATCTGTCACAATATGGCGGTCTTCCCCGATAAATGCATTGATCAGGCTCGACTTGCCCGCATTCGGGCGCCCTACTATGGCAAACTTCGGTATATCCTCCAGCTTGTCCTCTTCATCGTCCTTCTCCGGTAGCTCCTTTACCACTTCATCCAGCAAGTCGCCGGTGCCAAAGCCGCTAACCGCCGACACTGGATAAGGCTCGCCAAGCCCCAGTTTGTAGAACTCTGGTACATTGTACTGCCAATCGTTGCTGTCAACCTTATTGGCCACAAGCACCACAGGCTTCTTGCTCTTGCGCAAAATCTCTGCCACATGGTCATCCAGGTCTGTGATGCCGTTCATGGCATCTACCACAAACATTATCTCATCGGCCTGTTCTATGGCAAGCTCCACTTGCTTATTTATTTCGCTTTCAAAGACATCCTCGCTATTTACTACCCAACCTCCCGTATCGATAATCGAGAACTCTCGGCCATTCCAATCCACCTTGCCGTACTGCCGATCACGAGTGGTGCCGGCGGTAGGATCCACAATGGCCTGCCGTGTCTGGGTGAGTCTATTGAACAGGGTGCTTTTTCCCACATTGGGGCGCCCTACTATTGCTACTATCTGTCCCATAATATTATTATGATTTGGACCTAACGCCTTATGCCTAATGCCTTTATTCAATATATCCGAAAGTGCGAAGCTTATTCTCGCGGTTGCGCCAGTTAGGCTCTACCTTTACGAAGAGCTCCAGATACACCCTCTTGTCAAAGAACTTCTCTATATCCTTTCTCGCCTCTGTGCCCACACGCTTCAGCATCAAGCCTCCCTTTCCGATCAAGATGCCTTTCTGGCTATCGCGCTCCACATAGATTACTGCCATGATGTGGATAGAATTCTCTTTTTCTTCGAATTTCTCCACGATCACCTCCACCGAGTACGGTATCTCCTTATCGTAATTGGTGAGGATTTTCTCTCGAATAATCTCGGTCACGAAGAAGCGCGCTGGCTTATCCGTGAGCGCATCTGTGCCGAAATAGGGATGACCCGCAGGCAGAAGCTCGATGATGCGATGCATCAGATTATCCACATTGAATTTCTCTGTGGCGCTCGTGGGGAAGATTTCTGCCTTAGGCAGGATTCCTTTCCATTTCTCCACGATGGCCTCCAAGTCGCTCTGGCCTTTGAGCAAGTCTATCTTGTTGATTACCAAAAGCACCGGCACCTGCTCCTTAGCCACGCGGGCCAAAAAGTCAGCATTCTTGGTAGGATCCTCCACCACATCTGTCACATATATTAATATATCGGCATCTGTGAGGGCTCCCTCGCTGAAATTCAGCATGCTCTCCTGAAGCTTATACTTTGGCTTGAGCACTCCCGGAGTGTCGCTGAACACTATCTGATAGTCCGGGCCGTTAACTATGCCCATTATGCGGTGGCGCGTTGTCTGTGCCTTGCTGGTTATGATGCTAAGCCGCTCTCCCACAAGGTCATTCATCAAAGTTGACTTTCCCACATTGGGATTGCCCACGATGTTGACAAAGCCAGCCTTAAATTCTTTCTCTTCCATGACTGATTCTCATTTGTTGTACTATAAATAACAACAAATTCATCTCATTAGTTTCCTTGGCGGCTTATCTCTTCTTGCCTTGCTTGCGTTGCTGTTCGCGAAGCATTGCCTCTTGGCGGCGCTGTGCCTCCTCCAAGCGAGCCATGAAGCCGCTCTTCTTGCGCTTCTTGGGGTTCTTGGCGTTCTCCAGCATCTGCTGGCGCATTGCCTTTTCGTCAACAAAGAAGCGGAAAGCATAAGTCTGACCGATGGTAATCAGCAGCGAAAGGAAGTAATAGTAGCTCAAGCCCGAAGCATAGTCATTGAAGAAGAAGAGGTACATCAACGGCATCAGATACATCATCACCTTCATGCCCGGCATCGACGATTGCGAGGGCTGAGAGCTCATGCTCAGCTTGATGTAAATCACATTCACCACCGTCATCAGCAAACAGAAGAGGCTCACTTGATTGCCATACCAGGGTATAGTAAAGGGCAGTGTAAAGATGGTATCCGGGGCTGAAAGATCCTTGGCCCACAGGAACGACTGTCCGCGAAGCTCGATGGCATTCGGGAAGAAAGCGAACATCGCAATCAGCACTGGCATCTGCAGAAGCAGGGGCAAGCATCCTGAGAAGGGTGAGGCTCCGGCCCGGCTGTACAGAGCCATGGTCTCTTGCTGGCGCTTCATCGCATTTTCCTGCCCAGGATATTTCTCGTTTATCTCCTTGATTTCAGGCGACAATAGGCGCATCTTGGCCTGCGACTTGTAGCTCTTGTATGTGAATGGGAATAGTATGATCTTGATGAAGATAGTCAGCAACAGGATGATGATGCCATAATTATGAGTGTAATGACTCAGGAATGTGAACACCGGTATCACTATCAGCTGGTTGATCCAGCGGAAGAGTGTCCAGCCTAACGATACCAAGCGGTTAAGGTCCAGATCCTGGCCTTCGCCCTTGAGCACCTTGTCAACCTTATTGAGCAACGGATAATCATTGGGGCCGAAATAGAAATCAAATGCCAGGGCTGTGCCATCCTGAGTGCTGTAGGGTAGCAAGCCCTGCATGCGCATATTCTTCACAAAGCCTGGATTGTTCTTGAGCACTACGGAAGTGACCTCAGCATTGCTGAAAGAATTGCTTGGGATTACCACAGATGAGAAGAACTGGTTCTTGAAAGCCACCCATTTGATGCGCCCGGTGAGCTTTTCTGTCTCATCCTTGGCGCTGCTCAGCTCTGATGGCTTTTCATCAATCATCTTATAAGTAAGCGCGCTGTTGCGCTCCTCGAATACCTTCCCCTTTTCGTTGCGGGCCATCTTTTGTCGCCAATCAAAAGCCACTGTGGTGCAGCTCGGCGGTATCACAGCATCCATCCCTTTCTGCTCCACCTCCATTTTCACCACATAATACTCCGGCACCAAGGTGTAGCGGATGTTCCATTCCATGCCGTGGCCAAGAGGAAGCGACATCACCAGTGAGCTATCCGTCACTTCAGCGGTCTTGAAATACAGAGAGTCTGTGTAGATGCGCTGGTCGCTGGTTACGAAGCCGAAGCCATAGCCGCCTGTCTGGGCGGTGAACAGTGTCACATCAGTAGCCGGGTCTGTGGTTTCTGTCTTATAGTTTTTCAGAGTCACCTCCTCCACTATGCCTCCATGGTTATTGAAAGTCACGCGCACCTGGTCATTCTCCAGTGTGGTGCGCTCCTCTTTTCCATAGAAAAACGGGGCGAAGCTCTTATATTTTCCAAAAGTATTTACTACTTGGCTTACTGCAGCATAGGCGCGGGCTGCCTGCTCTGGCGAATAGTCAAGCAGGTCATTTGCCACCACCCGGCGCACATCGATGGTATCCTTGCCAGCATACACATTGCCAGAGAGCGCCAACGAAGAGTCTCGGGCATCCACTCGCAGGTCCACCGACGGATTGGAGTAGCGGTAAATTCCAGGCATCTGAGTGTCCTCGGTGCCGTGCTGGCGCACGATTTGTGCCAGGGCGGTGCCAGCTTCAGGCGAAATCAGGTCTTTAGCTGCTGTCTGTTGCGACTGCTGCAAGGCTTGCTGAGCCTGCTCTTGGGCTGCGCGCTGAGCCTCTATGTCTTTCTGGGAGGGTTTCATCCACCATAAGAATAGGAAGATGACCACTGCCATCAGCACCATGCCCGTAAATTGATTCTTGTCCAAAACCTTATCTTATTACTAATTATTATTTTATTCTATTTACTTATTTTGTATTTTTCTCTATCGCCGCCTTCACAAAGCTCAAGAAGATGGGATTGGGACTGAGCACTGTGCTTGAGTACTCCGGATGGTATTGGGTGCCTATGTACCAGCGCTTTTCAGGCATTTCCACCACCTCCACGAGCTTGGTCTTGGGATTCTCGCCCACGCATTGCATGCCGGCAGCTTCAAAATCCTGGCGATATTCATCGTTGAACTCGAAGCGATGGCGATGCCGCTCGCTTATCTCTGTTGCACCGTATGCCTCCGCAGCGCGGCTGCCTGGTCGCAGTACACAATCGTAGGCCCCTAAACGCATGGTGCCTCCCATATTGCTGATGCTTTTCTGCTCCTCCATCAGGTCTATCACTGGATGCTTGGTGTTGGTGTCCATCTCAGTGGAGTTGGCATCTTCCCAGCCAAGCACATTGCGAGCGTACTCGATTACCATGCATTGCATGCCCAAGCAGATGCCGAAAGTGGGCACATCATGCTCTCTGCACCACTTCAGGGCTATGAACTTGCCCTCGATGCCGCGCTGGCCAAAGCCGGGAGCCACGATTACTCCGTCCATATCCTTGAGCTTTTCTTCCACATTCTCCTCGGTTACTTTCTCCGAGTGTATGTACACCAAGTCAAGTTTGTAGCCATTGTATGTGGCGGCCTGGAATAGTGCCTCGTTGATGGATTTGTAAGCGTCCTGCAGCTCTACATATTTGCCTACCAAGCCTATGCGCACTGTCTTCTCTGCGCTGTCCATAAGCTCCAAGAATTTCTTCCAAGGGCCCATATCCGGCTCCCCGCTTGCATCAAGCCCAAGCTTTTTCAGTACTATCTCGTCGAGATGTTGCTCATGCATCATCAGCGGCACCTGATAGATTGAGGGCAGATCCATGGACTGCACCACAGCCTCCGGGGCTACATTGCAGAACTGCGCAATCTTCCTTCTCATGTTCACCGGTATGTCCTTCTCGGTGCGGAGTACCAGCACATCCGGCATGATGCCAAGCTCTTGGAGCTGCTTCACCGAGTGCTGTGTGGGCTTAGTCTTAAGCTCCTTAGCGGCATGCAGATAAGGCACATAGGTAAGGTGAATAAACAGACTGCTCTGGCCCATCTCCCAGCGGAGTTGACGCACAGCCTCCAAGAATGGCAGGCTCTCGATATCGCCCACTGTGCCCCCGATTTCGGTGATAATTATATCGTAATCGCCAGTGTTGCCCAGCAGTTTTACATTTCGCTTGATTTCATCAGTGATATGCGGCACGATCTGCACTGTCTTGCCCAGATAGTCGCCCCGGCGCTCCTTGTCAATTACGCTTTGATAAATCCGGCCTGTGGTGACATTGTTGGCGCGCGATGTGCGCACATTGGTAAATCTTTCATAATGGCCCAGGTCCAAGTCGGTCTCGGTGCCATCGGTGGTCACATAACATTCGCCATGCTCATAGGGATTAAGCGTGCCTGGGTCAATGTTGATGTATGGGTCGAATTTTTGGATAGTTACCCTATATCCGCGTGCTTTTAGCAGATTGGCCAAGGAGGCGGAAATTATGCCTTTTCCAAGAGAGGATACCACGCCACCGGTTACGAAAATGTATTTTGTCTCCACAACAGTACGTTTTTCGTGTTACTTTCTTCAATATTCACAAGTGAAAGCCTTTTTGACTTTCAAACTGCAAAATTACTAAATTTCCCCCAATTCACAAAAATATATTTTTAGCCTTCAGGCATAAGACCTTTTCCCGCTAATTTTTAACAAAAATGAGAAAAAAACAACATTTTCGTCACATTTTTTGCTTAAAATACTTGACTTTTACGATTTTATGTGTATATTTGCGGTAAATTTTCAATTTTTCATAAATCAACTATCACATGAACAAAACAGAACTCGTAAACGCAATCGCCGAGAAGGCCAACATCAGCAAGGTTGATGCTAAGGCTGCCCTCGACGCAGCTGTTGCAGCAGTGGGCGAAGCCCTCGCAGCTGGTGAAAAAGTTACTCTCATTGGCTTTGGCACTTTCTCAGTGGCTGAGAAGGCTGCTCGCACTGGTTTCAACCCCCGCACAAAGGAGGCTATCAAAATCGAGGCTCGCAAGGCTATCAAGTTCAAAGCTGGCGCTGACCTGGAAAGCAAGGTGAAATAAGCATCCCTCCCCAAGACAAAATAAAAGCGTCCTCCAACGAGGACGCTTTTATTTTTTACTTCATCACTATCGACACCGGGCAGTGGTCGCTCCCATAGATGTCGGTGTGGATATGCGCTTGCTCCAACCGGGGCAGCAAGCGCTCTGAGACTAAGAAATAGTCGATACGCCACCCCAAATTCTTCTCCCGGCCCTTAAAGCGATAGCTCCACCAGCTATACACTCCCTCTTGATCAGGATAGAAATGCCGATAAGTATCCACAAAGCCATGGCTTAGCAAGCGGCTAAAGCACTCGCGCTCCTCATCGGTAAAGCCAGCGTTATGCCTATTAGTCTTGGGGCGCGCCAAGTCTATCTCCTTATGCGCCACATTTAAATCCCCGCAAATTACTACTGGCTTTACCTTGTCAAGACTAATTACGAAGTCGCAGAAATCTCGCTCCCATTCCATGCGATAATCCAAGCGTGCAAGCTCGTCCTGAGAATTGGGCACATACACATTCACCAAGAAATAATCATCCATCTCCAGAGTCACGATGCGCCCCTCATGGTCATGCTTGTCCACTGACATTCCACGGCGCACCGAGAGAGGATGCACTCTGCAGAACGTCACTGTGCCTGAGTATCCTTTCTTATCTGCATAGTTCCAGTAGCTTTCATACCCGGGGAAATCCAAGTCGATTTGACCCTCCTGAAGCTTGGTCTCTTGCAAGCAGAAAAAATCCGGGTCCAAGCTCGCGAATATCTCTGCAAAGCCTTTCCCTACTACGGCTCGCAGGCCGTTGACATTCCAAGAATAGAATTTCATAACAGTGAGTCGTATATTGTCATTGCCGCCATTGCCTCCACTATAGGCACTGCTCTCGGTATCACGCAGGGATCATGCCGGCCGCGAGCGTGCACCACAGCCTTGTTGCCGTGGATATCCACTGTCTCCACATCGCGCAGCAGGGTTGCCACGGGCTTGAAAGCTACGCGCATATAGATATCTTCGCCATTGCTGATGCCTCCTTGGATGCCTCCAGAGAAATTGGTGAGGGTGCGAGGATGAGCAGCATCCGCTCCCGGCACCCAGGTGTCGAGCACCTCTGTGCCCCGCTTGGCTGCCCCATCGAAGCCCATGCCATATTCAAATCCTTTGGCCGCATTGATGCTCATCATAGCGTAGGCCAACCGGGCATGCAACTTGTCGAACACGGGATCGCCCACCCCAGCGGGCACGCCGCGCACCACGCAGGTCACCACTCCGCCCACGGTGTCGCCATCGGCCTTTACTTTCTTTACCAGCTCCAACATTCGAGCTGCCACCTCCGGATCTGGACAGCGAACCATATTGCTTTCCACAAGCGAAAGGTCAAGCTCCTGATAAGGCGTGGCCAGACTTATGGTGCCAATCTGCGATGCGTAGGCAGCTATGCTTATGCCGCGAAGCTCAAGAGCTTGACGGGCAAAAGCCCCAGCCACTACTCGCGAGATAGTCTCTCGCGCGCTGCTGCGTCCACCTCCTCGGTGGTCGCGTATGCCGTATTTTGTCTGGTAGGTGAAATCAGCATGCGATGGGCGGTACACCTGGCGCAGATTGTCGTAATCGCTGCTGTGATGATCGCCATTGCGCACGATAAAGCCTATAGGCGTGCCGGTGGTCTTGCCCTCGAACATCCCGGACAGCACCTCTACCCTATCCTTTTCATCGCGTGCAGTGGTCACCACCGATTGGCCCGGGCGCCGACGGTCCAGCTCGCGCTGCACAGCCTCCAGGTCTATTGCTATGCCTGGCTCCATGCCATCAATCACGCCTCCCACAGCCGGACCATGGCTCTCGCCGAAGCTCGTCAGCCTAAATCTTTGTCCGAAACTATTCATAATAATTTCTTCGCCATCTCCTGAGCTGCATGGCGGCCATCGCCCATAGCCAAGATTACTGTGGCTCCGCCGCGCACTATATCGCCTCCGGCATAGAGCATCTGGATGCTCGACTCCATATCTTCATTAACCTCGATAGTGCCCTTGCGGCTCACCAAAAGGCCAGCATGCTCCAAGCTGCGAGGTATCAGGGGATTGGGCGACACGCCCACGCTTACTATCACCTCGTCCACGGGCAGCTCCATCAACTCTCCGGTAGGCACCGGGCTCCGGCGTCCGCTGGCATCCGGCTCTCCAAGTTCCATCCTTTCCAAAATGGCGGTGGTCACCTGACCCTTTTCATTGCCCCGGTATTCTACTGGGTTGTATAGGTTCATAAACTCCACGCCTTCTTGCTTGGCATGGTGTACTTCCTCTATTCGGGCTGGCATTTCTGCCTCGCTGCGTCGGTAGATGATGTAGGCGTGCTCAGCTCCCATGCGGCGTGCTGTGCGCACGCTATCCATGGCAGTGTTGCCTCCGCCGATTACTGCCACTCGCTTGCCCTCTCTCACCGGAGTCATGTACCCAGGGCGACCGGCACCCATCAGGTTCACGCGAGTGAGGTATTCGTTGCTCGACATCACTCCTATCAAATTCTCTCCCGGAATACCCATAAAGCGTGGCAGGCCGGCGCCTGATGCCACAAACACGCCCTTGTAGCCCTCGGCCACAAGCTGTTCGTAGGTCAGGGTCTTGCCTATTACTATGTCATTATGGAATTTCACCCCTAACTTGCGCAGAGTGTCGATCTCTGCATCTACTATCGCATTGGGCAGACGGAACTCCGGTATGCCATACTTAAGCACCCCGCCAATCTGATGCAAGGCCTCGAACACCGTGACATCAAAGCCCTTCTTAATCATATCGCCGGCAAAGCTCAGGCCGGCAGGGCCAGAACCTACCACTGCCACCTTGATGCCATTCCGCTCGGGAGCCTTAGGTTCCGGCTTATCCGGATTGAGGCGTTCTGCATCGGCTGCGAAGCGCTCCAGATATCCGATGGCCACCGGCTCTTTCTTCATCTTGTGGTAGATGCACTTGCTTTCGCACTGCTTCTCTTGCGGGCATACGCGGCCGCACACTGCTGGCAAAGCCGAAGTCTGCTTCAGCACTGCGGCTGCCATCAGGAAATCGCCCCGCTGGATATTCTTTATGAAACCGGGGATGTCGATTTGCACTGGGCAACCGGTTATACATGTGGGATTGGGGCAGTCCAAGCAGCGTGTAGCTTCCATCACCGCCTGCTCCTGGCTTATGCCTTGGTTCACCTCATCATTATTGGTCACGCGATAGCCAGGATCGAGCTCTGGCATCTTGCAGCGTGGTATGGCTGTGCGCTCCTTGGGGGGCATTGCCTTGCGCAGCTCCTCGCGCCACTCTGCATCGCGCGGAGCCAATGATATATTATCGCTCATTTCTTCTATTTATTAAAGACAAATTACAGTTGTCCAACCTTTGCCTCGTATTTTGTATTTCTATTGGTAGCTGCGCAATCGCATCATCATCTCGTCAAAGTCAACCTTATGGGCATCAAATTCCGGCCCATCCACGCATACGAACTTTGTCTTGCCATCCACTGTCACCCTGCAAGCTCCGCACATGCCGGTGCCATCTACCATAATGGTATTGAGCGAGGCCATTGTGTGCACATTGTACTTTTGGGTCAGCAGGGACACAAATTTCATCATGATAGCCGGGCCGATGGTGACCACCAAGTCAACCTTTTCGCGCTGGATCACTTCTTCCACGCCATTGGTCACCAAGCCTTTCTGACCGTAGCTGCCATCATCAGTCATGATGATCACTTCATCGCTATGTTCGCGCACCTGGGGCTCAAGAATAATCAAATCCTTGGTGCGGGCGGCAAGCACCGAAACTACACGGTTGCCAGCCTCTTTCATGGCTTTGATAATAGGCAGCAGTGGAGCCACGCCCACACCGCCGCCGCAGCAAACCACAGTGCCATATTTGCGGATATCTGTAGCGCGACCCAGCGGGCCCACCACATCGGTAAGGTATTCTCCCGGCTCCAAGGCGCAGATTTCCTTGGTAGAAGCTCCTATGGCTTGAATTACAAGGGTGATGGTACCCTTGACCACATCAGCATCGGCGATGGTCAGCGGTATGCGCTCGCCTTTTTCTCCACAACGCACGATTACGAAGTGTCCCGGGCGGCGAGCCTTAGCGATGAGCGGGGCCTCTACAACAAGCTTCACCACATTCTCCGAGAAATGTTCTTTTTCTATTATCTTATTCATCTCACTATACTTGCAGGTTTTGCATTGGAATTGCAAAATTACTAAATAAGTGGGGAAAAACCAACCCCTAAACTACCAAAAACCTCTGAATTTGTTTCATTTTGAACATTTTAATTTCAAATAATCACTTTTTTGCCGCATTTTGATAATTCATCGTTAGTTTATTTCCGGCCTTTACACCTCCGGTTTAATTCCTATTTCGTAACTTTGCACCGTAAAAACATTTGGTATGCAAGCATATATTTTCGAACCCTATTTCAAGTCTGTCATCTGGGGTGGCGACAAAATCGCTGCCCTCAAGCATGTGGATACTGACCAGACCAACATTGGCGAGAGCTGGGAACTCTCTGCTGTGCCTGGCCACTCTTCAATTGTGGCAAATGGTCCGGAAAAAGGACAGAGCCTCGATGCTCTTGTTCTAAAATACGGGCCCGAGCTTTTGGGCAAACATGTGCATGAGCGCTATGGCAATCTCTTCCCCCTTCTGGTGAAAATCATTGATGCCAAGCGCGACCTATCGGTGCAAGTGCATCCCGACGATGCATTGGCTAAGGTGCGACACAACAGTCTGGGCAAGACGGAAATGTGGTACATCCTCGACACTGAGCCTGGAGCCAAAATCTACGCTGGCATGGCTCAAGAAATCACTCCCGACGATTACACCCGCCTAGTGGCCCAAGACAAAATCATGGATGTGGTTGCTGCCCATGACTCTAAGCCCGGGGATGTGTTCTTCCTCCCGGCCGGCCGCATCCATGCAATAGGTGCCGGTAACCTTTTAGCCGAAATTCAGGAAACAAGCGACATCACTTACCGAGTGTACGACTACGGCCGCATCGATACCAACGGAAAGCCCCGTCAGCTTCACACTCAGGAAGCCAAGGGGGCTATCGATTATAAGGTTTATCCCGATTATCTCACTCATTATGACCGCCAAGCTCAGGGGGTGGTGCCTCTGATTTCTTGCGACCATTTCAAGATTGAAAAAATCACCGTAAAGGGCAGCCAAGCTGTGGCTATGCCCCAGGATTCTTTCCTGATTATTATGGTGCTCGATGGAGAGTGCGCCATCGCCGTGGACGGCCATGACGCTATTGCCATGAAGCGAGGCACCACAATGCTTGTGCCTGCTGCTTGCCGACAAGTCACTGCCTCCGGCACCGCCACCATGCTTACCGCTCAGGCCTAATCAGGCTAATAAGTCGCGGTAGATATCCAGGGCCAACTTGATTTCGTCGGGAGTGCATGTCTGATTGATATGGATGTCACCAATGTCGCTAAGAAGTGTGAAATTTATAGCGTCGGCGGTGACATTCTTTTTGTCATGGCCCATCAGCTCCAGCAGGGCCGGATAATCCTTGCAGCTAATGTCGTAATACCCATAATGTTCTTTCACATACTGGGCGAACTGGTGCAGTGTCTCGCCAGGAAAATTGAGCTTCATGTGGCTTAGGATGAGCTCTACTACCAGGCCCCAAGCCACAGCATAGCCATGAGGAATGGGATCACGGCGCACATTCATGGCATAGCTTTCGAAAGCATGCCCTATGGTGTGGCCCAGGTTCAAAGCCTTTCGGAACCCAGTCTCGTACGGATCGCTGCTCACTACATTCTGCTTTACTTGCACGCTCTTCTCCACCAACTTCAGCAAGGCATCGGGAGCCGCTGGCTGCTGTGTGATATTGTAATTCATCAGGTCGGCGAAGGTAGCCTTGTCGTCGAGCAGGCCATGCTTAAGCATCTCGGCGTAGCCAGAAAGCATCTGCTGCGCCGGTAGTGTGTTGAAGAAAAGCGTGGAAATAATCACAGCCTTGGCCTCGGCAAAGGCTCCTATTTCATTCTTCAGCCCGTTGAAGTTGATGCCGGTCTTGCCCCCTACGGCAGCATCCACTGCCCCAAGCAGGGTTGTGGGCACATTGATAAAGCGGATACCGCGCTTGAAAGTGGCAGCGGCAAAGCCGCCAATGTCTGTTATCACGCCTCCTCCCACATTGATAATCACCGACTTGCGCGATGCCCCATTGCTGCTCAGTTCTTTCCATATCTGCTGCAGGGCTGTCACTGTCTTATTTACATCCCCGGAGGGGATAGTGATAATGCGAGCCTGCCCTACTGCCTTGGATTGGCTCTTGAGAATAGGCATTACAAACTCGGCTGTGTTGGTGTCAACCAGCACAAACACATTCGGCGCATCCAGCGAGGCCACCAAATCATCGATAGCCTCCACCACCAGGTTAGTATATATTATTTTCTGATCCATTGTCCTATGGTTTTCAGTTTTCAGTTTTCAGTTTTCAGTTTTCTGTTTTCAGTTTTCAGTTTTCAGTTTTCAGTTTTCGGCGTTAGCCCGCCTCCCGTTATCGGCCGCACCGTGGCCGATCCCTTGGCGTTAGCCCGCTTCCCGTTATCGGCGGCACCGTGGCCGATCCCTCGGCGTTAGCCCGCCTCCCGTTATCGGCCGCACCGTGGCCGATCCCTATGCGTTAGCCCGCCTCCCGTTATCGGCCGCACCGTGGCCGATCCCTCGGCGTTAGCCCGCTTCCCGTTATCGGCCGCACCGTGGCCGATCCCTCGGCGTTAGCCCGCTTCCCGTTATCGGCCGCACCGTGGCCGATCCCTATGCACCGTGGCCGATCCCTATCATCTTATAAAACAATTGAGGAAAGAAATCGGCACATTGCTGCATAGAATCATACACAATATGCGCCCCAGCCCGGTAAAGCTCCTCCTTGGGTATGGGGCCCGTGGCCACTGCCACCGTAAATGCCCCGGAGCGCGATGCCGACTCCACCCCAAGCGGCGCATTTTCAAATGCTATGGCATGCGCGGCATCCACCCCGGCCAGCTCCATGGCCTTCAGATAGGGATCGGGATGCGGCTTGCTATGCTCCGTATTAGCCGCCGTGATGCGCATATTTGGCAGGAAAGCCCCAGGATAGTCTGTGTCAAGCCGCCCTATCAGGCTCGATTGCCCCGACCCAGTCACCAGCACCCTTCTCACGCCCTCCTCCTCGAGAAATCTCAAGAGCTGAGCTGCCCCAGGCATCGGATCCACTGGCGGCATAGCCTTGAAGTTCGCGCTTTTCTGGCCATACAATTCCTTTATCTCCTCAGGCGTGGCATCGCGCCCCCATTGGCGGTTGAAGAGAATGTTGATGGTAGAGGCTCCTGTGCGCCCCTCGTACATGAAAAATTCATCGCGGTCAGCCTCTATGCCATTGGCCTCTGCCATCTGCTTCCAAGCATCGGCATGGTGAGGCATAGAGTCATACAGGGTGCCATCCATATCCAACAGGGCGCCCCAGGGTTCATTAAATTTTGACATTTCAATACTCATTGCTCAGGTAGCAAGCCCTCTTTTTTCAAGTACAGCGAATCTGCTGCTGAAATAGTGTCTGAACTAAGGTCGATAGCCGCTGCCGTAGGCCGCTCGCTGATGTTGATCTTGGCGAACTCAGAGTTGCGTACGCCCCGCCGGAACACATTCTGGAACTGCTTGATCAGGTTCACTCGCGTGGTATCCGCTAAGGCTACTTGGCTGGCACTCTCTGCCTGATTAAATCGGGCCTTGCCCAAGCGTATCTTATAATCATCCATGTTGCCCTTGATATTGAGGCCGAACTTGAATGGAAGCGGACTCTTCAGCACAGCCACATGGTAATCGAAATTCATTTCCAGGTCGTTGTGCCCCTGCACTCCGATGCGATAACGGTCGAAATCGAACATGAATGGGAACACCTGCATCGTATTGTTCTCCACGAGCATCTCTACCGACATGTGGTCGATCATATTCTTATTCTTGTTCTTGAAAAATAGCCACTTCGACACTGTTTTGAAAGTCTCTTCATCCAGGAATACAAGCGAGTCACCCGAAATATTGATCACGGCATCCATAGTGGGAAGCACCAAGTTCATCTCCTTATCCACCTCGGATGTAGCTGCTATCTTTGCTCCCACTATGCCTCCAATATCGCGCATAAGAGGCATGATGCTGTCCACGGCTGGCACCAAATTCAGGAAATGGCGGATATTGAAATCCTTCAGATCAAGAGCAAAGCCAAAGCGCATATCCTTGACCGATGGAGCCGCATACAGTGCGCTCAGGTCGATGCTGCCCACATTCGATGCAGCCTTCAGGTCGCTCAGGTTGAGAGCCCCTTGGTACATAAGGGCCTTGCCTGTAAGATCATCGAACTGGAAGTCGCTGTACAGTACATGATTTGCCTTGAGATTGAACTCCGCATCGATATTCACGGGTATAAGCAGTGGGCCCGACACCGAGTCGGTCTGCTCCACTTCTATGTCTTTCTCCAAGGCATTCTCATCATCGAGATCACCCTTGAGCGAGGCTCCGGCATTGGCAGCTCCAGTAAAGAATGCGTTAGCCAGCTCATTGACATTGATAGTATCAGAAAGCATGTCAAAGGCAAGTTTCAGCGGCTGCCGACCAGTGCGCGAGGTGAAGGCTTTTTGCATATTCGACACATTGCCCGAGATTAGGAAATCGCTATGGCCAGCCTTGTAGGCAATGTTCTCCATCACGATAGAGTCATTGTTGAAGCGCAAATTAAAGTTCTCCACCCTATTCCTCACTGGGAAGGCCGAAGTGAACAAGCCAGCACGCTTAGCCGAAAGGTTGCCGCGCAAGTTCCAGTCAAGCAGGAAGGTGCGCAAGCCTCGGCTGGTGCCCCAATCCATTACCTCTACATCTTCAGTATCTGTCTGCGCATGCACCCGGCGATGCCCGGTCTGGGGAGTGCGAGCTCGGCGAATGGCCAAAGCCATAGCATACACCGAGTCGGCGGGGATGTCAGGCCGAGCCACTGATATCGAGTCCGCTATTTTGTTAATCTCTTTGCGTGCGAGCGAGCGCTTGGTCTCTGGCAGCTTGTTGATGCGAGCTTTAAGCTTGGCATCGCTCACCATAAAGCGAGTGGTGTTGTCGCCTGTGGCCATGCGCTTGATGCCCGCATCTAAGGTGAAGAGCGGCAGATGGGCATCGCCCTTGTATCTGCGCATCGCCACTTGGCCGGAAAGCTCTCGCAAGCGGAAGACCGCCGAGTCGCTCAGCGACAGAAGCGAAAACCGCTCCACTTGCAAGCCGCCGCCCATGGGGATTACCGCTGTAGTATCCTCGCTTACTCCCTTATTTAGAGCCCCCACTCCGATTTTGAAGCCTGTAACATCCATCTTAAGGCCTGATGCCAGGATATGCGCCGTATCCACTGAGATGGAAGCGGTAAGTAGGTCGTCGATTGTGCGCGAGCGTGTCTGGGTGGTGTCGCGGCGGCTTTGGCGAGTGATGGTGGTGCTGGTGTTAGTCCCGAATTTGCCATGCACGGCATTGGCCACAAACATTGTCTGAGTATCGGCCGCCAAGTAATACAAATTCTTAGCTTCCAGCGAGCCCTCAGCTCTAATCTTGTGGAAATTATTGCGGCTAAGCATCGACTGCGCCGCTTTAATGGTAGCATCCATGGATATGGTGCCCTTTAGCACTGCCCCATCAAGATACTGGGTCAGTTGTGGCGGCAACTTCTCCAGCACCACCTGCCCATTGATCGAGCCATCGAATTTCGGGTCGGACAACAGTCGAGACAATTTGCCTTTGACATTGATTGTTGTTGCTGGCCCTCCTACCTCGAATTTGCGCACATCGACCTTTATTGCATCTATATCATTTCCCTGAAGGTCGATTTTGGTGTCCAGGGCCAACTTGCGCAGATCCAACTGCTGCCACTTAAAATAGCACTCTGGCATAGTGATGCTTAGCTGGCCATAGGGCATCTGGTCAGTGTCAAGATTATAGGGCTGAGTGAGCGCGAAATCAAGGCCTATGGCCATGTCGGTTCTCAGGTCCTTGACAGGTATGCTGTACTCTGATTTTACTGAATCGGGCAGCCAGGCCAGCACCTCTGTCACTGACACAGGCTCTACCTTGATATCAAAGCTGTTGAGAAGCAAGTCTTTCTCAAAATCCATGCTCATATTCATTCTCCCCCGCAGCATGCAAGCCGTGAAGTCAACATCGGTGAGCGATAGCTGGTATGGCTTCTTGTATTCCCAATTGACGGTGCCATCGCATCCGGCATCAATCGATGTTTGCCCTATCATCGAAAGCAGCGGAGTGGCAATATTGGTATTTATGTCTATATCGTAGATCGGATAGTTTACCTCGATTTGGCGTTGGCTATGCAAATCAGCTGTACTCAGAGTGACATCAGCATAAGTGCCAGTGCTCAGGTCGGCATAGCGTATGATTTTGGGATTGCAAAGCACAAAGCTTTTGATGCGAATGTCAGGTATCTCTGTGCTATCCTCATCTTCCTCCAAGCTCTCATAGATATTGAAATTGGTAAGCTTGTCGTTGACAATGAGCAAATTAGCTTCAAGGCCATCAATCTCCACATCATTCAAGTAGATATCGCCTAAGCCTATCTTCATCAGATTGATGCCGCCACGAAACTTATCCACTCTCAGCAGCGTATCTCCCCAGCTGGGTATGGTGTCGCGCATCTGTGCTGGCAGGTTTTTGATGTCGCGGCTGATGATTGTCAGGCTGTCCACATTCAGGTTGAGGAATGGGTAGTTGCCCTTCAGTTTCAGCTCCACTCTTCCAATCTCCACATCTGCATTGAGAATGCGGTTTGCTACTGCGGTGGTAAGTGGTGTCAACCGCTCTGGCTTCAGGAGCTTTACCGTGCTCACGAGCACTCCGAACACCAGCAGCACCACTGCCAGCACTGTCCAAAGAAATATTTTAACTATTCGCCAAATCATCTTGCAGTTATGTGGAAACAGCCTTGTTTGCGTTCGTATTTCACATAGCATCTGCCTTGGTCGCGCAGCTCTTTGAGCACTTCGCCAAGCAGATTTTTCATATCTTCCTGTGTGCGATGCACGCCAGAGTCGTTGTCGCACACGAATTGCACATAGCTGATATCAAAAGTGGTGCCGTACTGGTGAGCGCTCTCCTCGGTGGCATTGCTGTTGACTCGCCGCAGCTTGCCCACCGTAAGCGGTGTGCGCAGCACACTGGTCACCTTTATCCGATAGTCGCCTCCGCCTCGGGCTGCCATCTCTTGATTGAAGCGCGCGCCTATGTCGTGCAGCAAAGCTGCAGCCTCTGGCACCAAGAAGGGATAGCTATGGGTGAGATCATCCACGAAGAAATCCTCACAACTTTTCACTTCCACTATGGGGCGGCGCAAATTCCAGGCCGTGGACAAATCAGTAATTGGTGCCAGGCCTAAAGCACGAGCCGGCTCAAGATGCACATGGTTGCTATCATTGAACACCCGGCCCAGATTGCCGCCTATCGGATTTATCTTCATCTTTACGCAGCCAGCATCAGGCATCGAGTCGAAATGCTGCTCATAGGGATTTTCTCGCTCCTCAAAAAGATAGCTGATATCAGCTATCTTCTTATATATGACCTCGGGCTCAGCTGGCTTTATCAGCCACTGGATCCATAGCACCAGCCCAGCGCCAAAGCATGCTGATACTAAGGCAATGAGCAGCCCAGCCTTGTGGTGGTTGACTTTACGCTTCTTCTTCCTTCTCTTCTTCTTTTCCATTTTCAAAGCGTAAAGTTACATTTTTTTGTCAATTCCACCAAAAATTATCTCTCATCGCACTACTTGTGTCGAGAAAGCAGCTCCTTTTCAATGTCGGCTATGCCTAAGCCGCGGGCTTCGAGCAGCACAAGCAGATGATACACCAAATCGCTTGCCTCGTAGATTAGGCGCTCATTGTTGTCTGCCACTGCCTCTATCACTGTCTCCACTGCCTCTTCGCCCACTTTCTGAGCCATCTTGTTGATGCCTTTGTTGAAGAGATAAGTGGTGTAAGAGCCTTCGGGCATCTGTTGGTGACGCTGGTGTATTACCTGGCCTAAGCGGCGAATGAAGCCCTCCTGGTAGCTGGGTGCCGACTCCTTTGCTACTTCAGGATTGGCTGTGGCGGCGATTTTCTTGCCTTCGGCCTTGGCCACGGCAGCGGGGCCTCCGGCTCCCTCGCATTGCACGGGGGCTGTCTCAGGCAGTGCCGCATCAAAACAGCTGATTTTGCCGGTATGGCAGGTGGGTCCATGGGGTGTGGCGCGGATCAGCAGAGCATCGTTGTCACAGTCGGCTGCGATAGAGACCACATCCAAGAAGTTGCCGCTGGTTTCGCCCTTGGTCCACAGGCATTGGCGGCTGCGGCTATAGAAAGTCACCTTGCCGGTTTCCACTGTCTTAGCGTAAGCCTCTGGATTCATATAGCCAAGCATGAGCACTTTCAATGTGCAATCATCTTGTACAATCGCGGGTATCAATCCCCCGCATTTTTCAAAGTCAAGCATATATTTTATTTTTTCGAATATTCTCGAAAATTCTCGATACTCACGAAAATTTTCAATCCTCTAATTTCTGCATAAGTTACCCAGAGCCTGCTTCAGCACCGGTATGGGGATCTCATTGTAATGGAAGATGCTTGCGGCCAAGGCTGCATCAGCCCGTCCCACGGTGAGCACCTCGCGTATGTGCTCTATTGTGCCGGCTCCCCCACTGGCTATGATAGGCACAGGCAGATCGGCAAGCCGCGCATACACATCGCAGGCGAAGCCGGCCTTGGTGCCATCATGATCCATTGAGGTGAACAGGATTTCTCCGGCTCCCCGGTCCACTACCTCGGCTGCCCAAGTGAAGAGCTCGCGCTCGCTGAGCTTCTTGCCTCCGTGGGTGGTCACGCACCAGCGACCATCAATCTGCTTGGCATCTATGGCGGCCACCACGAACTGAGATCCATACTTGCGGGCTATCTCATCGATCAATGCCGGGTTGCGCACTGCCGCGCTATTGACGCTTACCTTGTCGGCCCCGGCATCGAGCAGCCGGGCCGCATCATCGATAGTGCCTATGCCACCGCCTACTGTGAAGGGGATATTGATGCGCTCCGCTATGCGGCTTACCAGCTGTGTGAAGGTGTTACGGCCTTCAAGAGTGGCACTGATATCAAGGTACACCAGCTCATCGGCTCCCTCCTCTGAGTATTTAGCCCCGAGCTCTACGGCATCGCCCACAGTGCGCAGGCCCTCGAAATTGATGCCTTTCACTGTCATGCCTTCCCGCACATCCAGGCAAGGTATTATTCGCTTAGCGAGCATTGTTCAAGTTCTTTAAATGTTATTTGACCTTCATAGATGGCCTTGCCAACAATCACACTGCGCAGCTTGGCAGCATCCAAATGATGAATATCGCCCATGCAAGAGATGCCCCCGCTCACAGTGAAATCAATGTCGGGGTAGCGCCCCTGAAGGTCCGTGTAGAAGTCCACGGAGGGGCCGCAGAGCATGCCATCGCGAGCAATGTCGGTACAAATGGTCTGTGTCAGCCCCTTAGCCCCGAAGCGCACCAACAGGTCGTCGATGGTCTCAGCTGAGTCTTCTTGCCAGCCTTTGACTGCTACCCTGCCATTGCGCACATCCGCTCCTAAAATCAGGCGGGAGGGGCCAAACTCCGCAAGCCAAGCCTCAAATTGCTCTGGCTCGCTCACTGCCACGCTGCCGCAGATAGCGCGGGAGGCCCCCGCATTGAACACTGAGCGCAGAGCCTCGGCATCCTTTATGCCGCCCCCATACTGCAACTGCAGGTTGGTGGCTGTGGCTATGCGTTCGAGTGTGCGCAGATTGGCGGGTGCGCTTGCCTTGGCCCCATCCAAATCAACTATATGGAGTCGTTTCAGACCGCAATCCTCAAACTGCTTGGCAGCTGTCACCGGGTCGCGGTAATACACGGTCATTTTCTTATAGTCGCCTTGGGTGAGGCGCACCACCTGGCCCTCTATGATATCTGTGGCTGGTATTATTTCTATCATTTATTCTCTTTTCTGTTATTTTAGTTTTCAGTTTTCAGTTTTCAGTTTTCAGTTTTCAGTTTTCGGTTTTCGGTTTTCAGTTTATAGTTTTCAGTTTTTAGTTTATAGTTTATAGTTTATAGTTTATAGCTTATAGTTGAATAGATCGGCTCATGACCACTAACTGAAAACTGAAAACTGAAAACTGAAAACTGAAAACTGAAAACCCCTAACCAACCTCCAGGAAATTGCGCAAGAGGCGCTCGCCGAGCGAGCCGCTCTTCTCGGGGTGGAACTGGGTGCCATAGAAATTAGCGCGGCCCAGAGCCGCTGAAAATTTCATGCCATAGTCTGTGACGGCTATGGTATCGGCGCACAATTCTGGAGCATAAGAATGCACAAAATAGAAATATGACCCATCCTTGATGTCAGCGAAAAGCGGCGATCTCAGTTCGCGTACCTGATCCCAGCCCATGTGGGGCACCTTTATGGCCATTGGGAGACCCGCGTTAGCTGTCTCCTTCGGTATTTTCCTCACCTCAGCCGGAAAGATGCCCATGCACTGCGCATCTCCCTCTTGGCTGCTCCGGCACATAAGCTGCATGCCGATGCAAATGCCTAAGACAGGCTGGGTGAGCGATGGCACCAGGACATCCAGTCTGCGCTGGCGCAGCTTCTCCATTGCCGAAGATGCCTCGCCCACTCCGGGCAGAAGCACATGGTCAGCGCGGCGAATGACCTCATGGTCGCTGGTCACCACGCTTTCGGCCCCGAGCCGCTTTACCGCATTTATCACCGACCTCAGATTGCCGGTATCATAATCTATAATCGCTACCATCTTTCTTAATTACAAACTATACCTCATATTTCGTATTTTGTATTTCGTATTTCACAAAACTCCCTTGCTGCTGGGTATGTCATAGGCGAATGGCTGACGCGCCACCGCCATTTTCAGCGCGCGCGCCAAAGCCTTGAAGATGGCCTCAGCCTTGTGGTGCTCATTGTCGCCGCGCGCTTGCACATACATGTTGCACTGCGCCCCGGCGCACAAGCTTTGGAAAAAGTGGCGCATCATCTCTGTGGGTGTATCGCCCACATATTCGCGCTTCCACTCCACATCCCATTCCAAGTCAATGCGGCCTCCAAAATCCAGCAGCACGATGGCGCGGCAGTCATCCATCGGCAGAGCAAAACCATAGCGGCCTATGCCGGCCTTGTTGCCCAAGGCTTGGGCTATGCACTGGCCAAGCGTAATGGCTGTGTCCTCCATGGTGTGATGCTCATCCACCTCCAAGTCGCCCTTGGCGCGGATATTCAGGGCCACTCCGCCATGGTGGGCTATCTGATCGAGCATGTGGTCGAGGAACTTCAGGCCAGTATCCACTTTCCAGCCCTCTTCGCCCCGGTTGTCAAGGTCAATGCTGACCTCAATATCGGTCTCGCGAGTCGTGCGCTTGATGGTGGCCCGGCGGTCGCCCACGCGCACGTAGTCGGCGATCTTAGCCCATGAGTCTGTGACCAGGGCCACAGTGTTGGCCAGCCCCGCTTCTTTCACGCGCGGCACTCCGGTCTCTGGATTTTCGAGCAGTATGCCCTTGGCCCCAAGGTTCTTGGCCAGCTGCATATCTGTAAGGCGGTCGCCTATCACATAGCTATGAGCCATGTCGTAAGAGCCATCCAGATACTTGCCGAACATCCCAATGCCGGGCTTGCGCATGGGCGAATTATCAGCGGGAAAATGCTCGTCGATTAGCTGGTCATCCCAGGTCACGCCTTCACCCTCAAGGGTTTTGAGCATCTTCTGATGCGGTATTTCAAAGTCCTTTGTTGGAAAGGCTGGAGTGCCCAAGCCATCTTGGTTGGTGGCCATCACCATGTCATAGTCCAAGCGGCGCAAAGCGGCCAAGCCAGAGATAGCCCCGGGGATAAACTCGAGCTTCTCCAGGCTATCCACCTGCTCGTCCACTACAGGCTCCACTATGATGGTGCCATCCCTATCTATAAATAATGCTTTCACACAGTTCAGTTTTCAGTTTTCAGTTTTCAGTTTTCAGTTTTCAGTTTTCAGTTTTCAGTTTTCGGCGTTAGCCCGCTTCCGGTTATCGGCCGCACCGTGGCCAATCCCCCGGCGTTAGCCCGCTTCCGGTTATCGGCCGCACCGTCGCCGATCCCTTTGCGTTAGCCGCCGAATTCTCTTACTACCCTCTCATTCTCCTCCGGTGTGCCGATAGTGATGCGCAAGCATCCGGCGCACAGCGGCATCGACGAGCGGTTGCGCACTATGATTCCCGCATCCATCAGCCGGTCATACCAAGCTTTGGCATCGGCTACCTTGATTAGCAAAAAATTAGCATCGCTGGGATATACAGCTTCTACATTTCTGCTTTCTGCCAATGCGGCAGCCAATTTCTCGCGCTCGCGCTTTATTTCTGCCACCTGGGCATCCACGCTCCTTAGCGACTGCAAGGCTATCTGCTGGTTTATCTTGCTGATATTGTAGGGATATTTCACCTTGGCATAGAGAGCCATAATCTCCGGGCTCGCGAAAGCCAAGCCTACCCTCAGGGCTGCCATGCCCCAGGCCTTGCTCAGGGTTTGCAGCACTATGGCATTGGGGTGCTTGCCAAGCACGCTCAGCACGGAGCCCTTGTCGGAAAAGTCGATATATGCCTCATCCACCACCACTATGCCATCGAAACCATCGAGCAGGCGCTCGATTTCTGCCAAAGGGAAAGCATTGCCCGTGGGATTGTTTGGGCTGCAGATTATAATCAGTTTCGTGTTCTCATCGGCGGCAGCCAAAAGCCTGTCAACCGGCAGGGAGAAATCAGGGTTGAGCTTTACTGCGCGCACCTCCACATCATTGGTGTCAGCCGCTACGGAGTACATTCCATAACTGGGGGTAATCATCACGGCATTGTCCTTTCCTGGCGTGCAGAACACACGGTAAGCCAGGTCTATAGCCTCATCGCTGCCATTGCCTATGAATATCTGGTTCACGGGCAGCCCCTTGATTTCGCTTATGCGGGCTTTCAAGCTGCGCTGATGCGGATCTGGGTAGCGGTTCCACTCTGTATCATAGGGATTTTCGTTGGCATCGAGCCACACATCGATGTCACCTCCCTGAAAGTCATCGCGTGCAGTGGAGTAAGCATCGAGGGCCCAGATATTAGGGCGCACAAGCTGTTGCAGCGGCTTCATTGCCCACCTCCTTTCACACGCACAGCCACGGCATTGGCGTGAGCACCCAGACCCTCGGCATTAGCCATGGTGATAATGGTATCCGACAAGCGCTTGAGGCCTGGACCGGTAAGCTGTTGGTATGTGATCTTGCGCATAAAGCTGTCGATGTTGACCCCGCTGTGACTGCGAGCCCAACCGCTGGTGGGAAGCGTGTGGTTGGTACCGCTGGCATAGTCGCCCGCGCTCTCGGGCGAGAAATTGCCTATAAAGATGCTGCCGGCTGCAGTAATCTTGTCAGCCACCGCCCACGGGCGCTCCATCGAGATAATCAGATGCTCGCTGCCATATTGGTTGGCAAACTCTATCATGCGCTTGCGGCTGTCATCGCCCGTAAAGACAATGATGCGGCTATTCTTCAGCGACTCATTTATGATGTCAATTCTTGGCAGCTCGGCTTTCTGCTTCTCCACCTCTGCGGCCACTGCCTGAGCCAACGCCTCGCTGTTGCACAGCAGCATTGCCTGGCTGTCGGGGCCATGCTCGCACTGTGACAAGAAGTCGGCAGCCACATACTCTGGCCGCGCGCTCTCATCCGCCATTACCATCACCTCGGAGGGCCCGGCTGGCATATCTATAGCCACAGTGGTGGAGGCCACAAGCTGCTTGGCTGTGGTCACATAGCGGTTGCCCGGGCCGAAAATCTTATCCACCTTGGGCACAGTCTCGGTGCCGTAGGCCATGGCAGCCACTGCCTGTGCACCGCCTAAGGCATATATCTTGTCTATCCCGCACAGCTGAGCGGCATAGAGTATTTCTGGGCACATGGTGCCATCGCGGCGCGGCGGGGTGCACAGTATCACTTGCTTGCACCCTGCTATCTTGGCCGGCACAGCCAGCATAAGCACAGTGCTGAATAGCGGGGCCTTGCCTCCGGGGATGTAAAGTCCCACTCGCTGGATAGGCACCGCCTTCTGTATGCAGCGCACTCCGCGCTGCACCTCTACATCCACTGGCTTGGGCAGCTGTGCGCGGTGGAAGGCATCGATATTGGCCTTGGCTTGAGCCAGAGCCGTTTTAAGCTCGGGAGCCACCTTGGTTGCAGCCTCTTCAATCACCTTGCGGCTTACCAAGAACTCAGCCGGGGCAAAGCCATCAATGCGCTGCGAGATCTCGCGCAGCCCGGCATCCCCCTTTGAGCGCACCTCTTCGAGTATGCCCTCCACGGTGGCGCGTATGTCACCAGCTTGGCTCTGACACCTCTGCTGCAGCTCAGCCCACTGCTCCCTCTGCGGATTTATTATTATCTCCATTATTTCGGTTTTCAGTTTTCAGTTTTCAGTTTTCGGCGTTAGCCCGCATCCCGTTATCGGCGGCATCGTCGCCGATCCCTATCTAATCATATTTTCCAGGGCAAGCACTAAGATGCCTTCAGCCCCTATTTGCTTGAGCTTGCGTATGGTCTCCCACAAGCGGTCTTCACTGATTACCGAATGGATGGAGCACCACCCCTCCTGAGCCAATGGCAGCACTGTGGGGCTGCGCATGCCGGGAAGCAATGCCACTGCCTCGTCAATCTTGTCGCTCGGGAGATTCATCAGCACATATTTCATACCATCGCTCTCCATGATGGATTGGAAGCGGAACATCAGCTCATCAAGCTCGGCGCGCTTCTCCGCGCTCAGCTCGGGATTGGCTATGAGCACTGCCTCAGAGTCGAACACTGACACCACTTCTTTCAAGCCATTGCTGATCAGCGTGGCCCCGCTCGATACGATATCGAAGATAGCGTCGGCCATGCCTATGCTCGGGGCTATCTCCACGCTGCCCTCGATGCGGTGGATATGAGCGTATATGCCCTTTTCCTGGAAGTAGCGAGCCAGGATGGCGGGATAGCTGGTAGCTACCCGCTTGTTCTGAAACCACTCTAAATCAGTGTATTCCACAGCTTGCGGTATGGCCAATGAGATGCGGCAAGCCCCGAAACCCAGAGGCATCACCTCCTCCACCGGCTCGCTCTTCTCGGCCACCTCGTTGCGGCCTACGATGCCGATGTCAGCCACGCCCATGGCCACAGCCTGGGGAATATCGTCGTCGCGCAGGTACAGCACCTCCAGGTCAAAGCCCTTTGCGCGGGTTATCAACTTGCGTTTGCTATCGCCAACGCGGATGCCGGCATCGGCCAGCAACTCTATGCTCTGCTCATTGAGCCTGCCTTTCGCTTGTATCGCTATCTTCAGCATAATACAGTTAAATAAAAAATAAACCCATCTCTGAATGCAGGGATGGGTATAATCAGTATCTATTCAATGATTACGCAGCCACGCGACCATCCATCCCTTGCTCATAGCAATGGTGAAAATGGTGGTGATAATGCTTGCGGGCCATTGATTTCATAATTTTCTTACAATTTGTTGGCAAAATTACTGCTTTTTCTTAAATAATACAAGAAAAAACCTCTCTTTCTCCAATTTTTTCCAAAATCAGAAATCAGAATTTGCAGTCGAAGCCACGATCGCGCAGGGCCTGGAGCATCCGATAATGCATAGCCGCATCATAATAGCTGATGATGTGGGCTATCCAATCATTGTCGGTGGTGGCCCCGGCGCGGCTCTCATTGTAAGCTTGCACCTCGCTGTCATAAGCCAGCACATCAGGGGTGATATCATCCTGGCGATACTCATTCTGATGTATCACCAATGATTGCTGACGCTTGGGCTTCAAATCATTGTGCTCGCGAGGCACGCCTATGGCCAAACCGCACACCACCATCACATGCTGAGGCAACTTCAGGATGCGGGCTATGGCCTGCGGATCCTTGGTGCGCGCATACCCGATAGGGCAGCACCCCAGGCCTAAAGCCTCCACAGCCACAATGGCGCTCATCATTGCCAGCGCGGCATCGAGCATGCCTACGGTCACGCCATCCACAGTGTCGTAGAACGGAGGCATCACCACATCCTTGGCCTTGGCCCCCTGCATGATGATATTGTAATCCATGCAAAAGACCATAAAGCGGTTGCATGTCTTGATCTGCTTCTGCCCTATCAGAGCCTCCAGCTCCTCCTTTACTGCCTGGTCAGTGACATCTACCACCGAGAATTGCTGCCCATTGTAGCTGGTGGGTGTATTGCGAATGGCATCGTAGATAAATTGCACTTGCTCATCAGTGAGCTTCTCGCGCTCATAGCGGCGGCAGCTCACTCTCTCCAAAAGGGATTCTTTTACGCTTTTCATTTATAATTTGTCACTTGTAATTTGTCACTTGTAATTACAACAGGCTCCAGCTCACTGTGAGACCGGCCATCACGATCGAAACCATCGACATCAGCTTGATCAGGATGTTGAGGCTCGGGCCGCTGGTGTCCTTGAACGGATCGCCCACTGTGTCGCCTACCACCGTGGCGCGGTGGCACTCGCTGTGCTTGCCGCCAAAGTTGCCTTCCTCCACATATTTCTTGGCATTATCCCAGGCTCCGCCCGCATTGGCCATGAACACTGCCAACACAAAGCCAGCCGAGAGACCGCCTACCAATAATCCTATAACACCTGGCACGCCAAAAATGATGCCGGTGAGGATAGGTGCAATGATTGCCAGTACCGAAGGGAACACCATCTCGCGCTGAGCGCCCTTGGTGGAAATCTGCACGCAGCGAGCGTAATCGGGTTCTGCTTTGCCCTCAAGGATGCCCTTGATTTCGCGGAACTGCCGACGTACCTCCTCCACCATGTGCTGAGCGGCACGCCCCACAGCATTCATGGTCAGGCCGCAGAAAAGGAAGGCCATCATAGCCCCGAGGAACATGCCTGACAGCACCTTGGGGTTCATCAGCGTCACATCGTAGTAAGTCATGAAGTCGGTGAACGATGCTGTGTGGGTGGGGATGGCGATGGCTTTCTCGCTGAGCGAGGTGCCGAGATCCAAGGTTGTCTGGCCTATGCGCTCCAAGCCAATGCGGATTTCCTCCACATAGGATGCCAACAGGGCCAAGCCCGTGAGGGCTGCGCTGCCTATGGCAAAGCCTTTGCCGGTAGCAGCCGTGGTGTTGCCCAGAGAGTCGAGGGCATCAGTGCGCTTGCGCACCTTCTCGCCCAAGCCGCTCATCTCGGCATTGCCGCCAGCATTGTCGGCGATGGGGCCGTAAGCATCTGTAGCCAGGGTAATGCCCAAGGTCGATAGCATGCCCACTGCTGCTATGCCGATGCCATAAAGGCCCATCGACACATTGGCGAAATCGAAGCCGGAGGCTACCCAATAGCTCAGGATAATGCCGGCCACTACAGCCAGCACGGGGATGGCGGTAGAGATCATGCCCAAGCCTATGCCAGAGATGATCACTGTGGCCGGACCTGTAAGACCGCTCTCCGAGAGCTTCTTAGTAGGCTTGTAGCTTTGCGATGTGTAGTATTCGGTGCTTTGGCCTATAATCACGCCTACAATAAGGCCTATTACCACGGCCACGCCTATATTCACCCATCCATTAAGGCCAAGAGCCCAAAGGATCAGGAAAGTGGCTATCATAATCAGTATTGAGCTCAGATTGGTACCCACAGAGAGGGCGCTCAAGAGCTGCTTCATATTGGCATCCTCTTTAGTGCGCACCGCAAAGATGCCAATGATGGAAAGCACAATGCCCACGGCTGCGATCAACATGGGAGCAAGCACGGCCTTGAGCTGCATCACGGTGTCGCCAGTGCTGATAAAGGCTGCTGCGCCAAGGGCTGCGGTAGCTAAGATAGAGCCGCAATAGCTCTCGTAAAGGTCGGCGCCCATGCCGGCCACATCGCCTACATTATCGCCTACGTTATCAGCTATGGTGGCGGGGTTGCGAGGGTCATCCTCGGGGATGCCGGCCTCAACCTTGCCCACCAAGTCGGCCCCTACGTCGGCTGCCTTGGTGTAGATGCCGCCGCCCACGCGGGCAAACAGAGCCTGGGTGCTGGCGCCCATGCCGAATGTCAACATAGTGGTGGTGATCATGCACAGCTTGGCTGTGGGAGCCACCGGATCATCCGGCACAAAGATATCGAGAATGATATACCAGAAAGAGATGTCGAAGAGGCCGAGGCCCACTACCACCAAGCCCATCACGGCTCCTGAGCGGAAAGCCACGCGCAGGCCGCCATTGAGGCTTTCGCGAGCCGCATTGGCTGTGCGAGCCGAGGCGTAAGTGGCTGTGCGCATGCCCAGATAGCCGGCCAAGCCGGAGAAGAAGCCGCCGGTAAGGAAGGCCACAGGCACCCAAGCGTTCTGCAGGGAGAAGCCGTAGGCCAGGATTGAGAATAAAATCACAAGGCACAGGAACACAATTCCCACCACCTTGTACTGCTGCTTAAGATACGACATTGCGCCCTTGCGCACATGGCGGGCGATGCGCTGCATCGTCTCGGTGCCCTCGCTTTGCTGCTTCATGTTGGTATAGAAATACCACGCCAAGAGCAGGGCTATCAGTGAAGCCGCCGGTACAATCCAAAATAGATTTTCACTCATGGTTATAGGTTTTTGGTTATATAAATAGTTGAGTATTAATATTTAGTCAGGGTCTTCCTCGGTGAGGAAGAGGATGCACCGGGCTATGGCCTGGGCGCATACCGGGCAGAAGCGGCTCTCAGCCACTGTGCGCATAAGGCAGGTGGGGCAGCCGCGCCACACTCCCTTGGTCACATAGCCTCCGCCCTCGATTAGGCTGGCTTGGCCGCTGTCGATGAGGTTCTGCCACTTCTTGCTGAAATCGGCCTTGGTAGTGATGTTGGGCTCGAAGGGCTCTATGTCGGGCCGGTATTTGCCTTCGTAGCCTTCCGACTCGTATTCATCGCCCAAGGCGGCGAAATGGTGGCCAAATTCATGCACTGTCACTTCGGTGCCCTGAGCGCCTGTGTAGCCTATGCAATAGTTGTAGAATGGGCCGGAGCCGCCATAGACATCGGTGTTGGCAAGGGCTATCACATAATCATAAGGCACGCCTGCCAGGGCATCGGCAAGATGGCACATGCTGGGGATGGTAAGCAGGCGCTCCAGCTCAAAGGCCCCGAACTGTGAGTTGAGGGGCGTGGTTTTCACAATGTCCTTAGAAAGCATGGTGATGCCAGAGTCCTGCGACGGCAATTCCACAGCTGTCACCTCAAAGCGATCGCGATATTCACCGAAGCCAGGCTGGATAAAGATCGAATCCATCAGGGCCTGAGCCTTAGCCTCGAACTGCGGCATTTCTTCCTGGGTGTATCCCTCGGAAACCAAGGCAAGCTTGATGGGATACTTCGCCTGGACTTTGTTAAGGGTTATCATTGTAGGCTTTTTGGGGCTTACGGGCTTCATGGCTCTCAGCTCTTTGGCGGTAAGCTCAATGGTGCCCCTGGCCATGGTGTCGCGGTGGCCTCCGAAGCGTAGCATTTCAATCATTACTCCTTTCTTGGGGAAGGGCAGGCGCACCACAGCTTCGTTGGGGTAGCGCATGCCTTCGGTGTGGCGTGTAAAGCCGTGGTACATCGAGGTGCGATAGATGGTGTCACCCGTGGCCAGGTCCAGCATATTGACCTCCAGATCATTATAGACATATTGCTTGTCGAGGTTCACTCGGCGCCCATGCCAGCCCTTAATCTTGCTGCATTCCTCGGCCTTGATGCTTGCGGAGCGTCCCTTGCGGCTCATGCTCAAATCCAGGCGCAGTGTATTGTCAGTAAAATTTTTACTGAAATCATCTGCTCCGGCACATAAGCCCACGCACAAAATTAATATACCCGTTATCCAATTCCTCATGATACTTTTTGCCATTTATCCAAATAAAGGCTCTCTGGAGCTATGTCAATATTGCCATTATCCCAGGTTACTGTCCATGAATCCAATTTGAAGTTTCTAAATACCTCCAAATTCTTCAATGAAGCAAATGGTTTTCTTGAAAGAAGATATTGAAAATCAATTTTCTTCTTTAATCCATCATTGAATTCGACCTCCAAGATATAATCTTTGACATATCTTGCATTGTTAACCCAAATCAGTCCCATCTTATCTCTGGCATACTAATTGATTTTTCACAAAGATAGGAATTATTTTTGAAACCACAAAAAGAAAAGGTCCCTCCGTGTGGAAAGACCTTAGTAAGTCATTGAAAATCTGAGGTTAGCGGATTACTTGCTTGGTGGCTTTGGAGCCTTGCTTTACAATGTAGATGCCCGGGGTGGGATTGGCGGTGCGAATGCCCTGCAGATTGTAATACTCAGCCTCGCCAGCCCCGTCAGCAGCCACAGAAGCGATACCGGTGGTGCCGTTAAGGTCAAGAATAGTGGCATTGATGGGAGTGGTGTTAGAGCTATCATACAGATACCATACCACTAAGGCATCAGCTGGGAAGGTAATCACATTATCCACCATAGTTGCGCTTTCTGCCTGCTGGAGGAACAAGGGATAGTTGGTGCCACCTACCACTGTAGTTACTATTCCGGTAGAGAAATAATCCGTAGTTTGCTTTACAGCCTCAGGATTCGAAAGGTCCAATTCCCAATATTGATCCGGAGAAATGCCAGTAAGCGCATCGCCAAAGTCAAGAGGACAAGTGGCTGCAGTATAGGGATTTTCTACACGGATAAGATTTGCCTTGGTTTCATAGTTGCTCTTATAAATGCCTACAGTCCAGGTCTGAGCTTCTGTTTCAGTGTACATTGACCACAAGCCATCAGTATATTTGGCATCTTGTACCTTGGTCCACTTTTCCACAACCGTGCCAGGGAGGTAAACCACGTTGCTAAAATATCCCCAATTGTCACCATCGTAGAAATATGTGTAATATGGTTCAGTAATCAGTGCCCCATCTTCCAAATAGGAGTTGGTCTTATACCGTGAATCTACCAATATATACAGATCATTGCCAGTTGGTGACACGATGCCGGTGGCAAATTTCTCCCAAACCACAGCGGTAGGTTTTGTGGCATCAATGTAGATATATTCATCAGCAGCCTCTTTGTCAAACGAAGCACCCAGCGCTCCCCAGTCAAAGGGGCAAGCCTCTGCCATATAGGGATTGGGCACACGATAGAGGTTTTCATCGGTGGTGCATTGCTCCACATCCACAGCCCAGGCTTCAGAGCTTACGCCCATGGCAGTAAGCACAAGGCCATCCTGGAAATAGCCTGTACCGATCGATGCATACTCCACATCATCAGCATAAGCCACAAAGGCACAAGCCGCAGCAAATAAGGTAATTATTTTTTTCATAAGAGAATTATTATCTTGTTATTAAAAACACCCCGGAGCGGGGGCTTCGGGGTGTAGTGTTATAAGGGATTAAGGATTAGCGAATGACTTGCTTTGTAACCTTGTTGCCTTGCTTAACCACATAGATGCCGGGGGTGGGGTTAGCCACGCGCACGCCGCTAAGGTTGTAGTAAACGGCCTCAGCCTGAGCATCAGCAGCTACAGAAGTGATAGCATCGGTCTCAGCTGGCCACATAATAGTTACAGTTCCAGTTGCGTAAACCGTATATGTGCTATGTCCAGTCAATGTTACATCAAATTTCAGTGCTCCATCATAGGCACCATTGTCATAACCTTCAATGTATTCTGCATTTGTTCCATCAACTGCAAGAGCTATATATTCATTATTATAGTACCCGATATAATTCTGAGTTGCAGTGACAGAAGCAACCTCATTATCCTTCACTTCTACAATTACCTGGGCATAGTACGAATATAACACCTTGCTTCCTTCAAAAAGATCCTTGACTATGAATGTGCCACCTTCTTGTGTTACCACAGGGTTCTCATTCATAAGTTCTGTATTATCATCTGGAAGAATGGCTTGTGTATTAAGTGTAGTAATGTCACGTATATCTGCGGTATTCCATTTTACGGTAATGGTACCGTATGAGGCATAGTCCTCACCACAGATTGTACTCATTCCAAAGACCAGAGCTCTGTCATATTCTTCTTCATCTAAGTCAACTAAAGCATTGGTGTAATCATCGCCTTCCAGCCAATAAAGGTAAGTCCAGACACCTGTGCCATAATCATACACAATATAGTTGTTATAACCTTTCATATAACCATCTGTATAGTCTACTGCAGTTATCTTATCTTCAGCATCGACAGTTATGGTAATGTTAGGGTTATACGAAGCTCCAGTGATAATTCCTACCAAATCGTAAGTACCATTACCGTTATCGGTTAATTCTACAGATGAAGCGATATAATCTACCTCATTAGGATTTTCAACCACAGCTGTGTACACGCTCTGTGCATAAGCACAAGCGCCTACGGCTGCGGCAGCAAGAAGAGTAAAGATTTTCTTCATAAGCATTCGTTTTAAGTTAGTATTTTGTTAGTTGTAGTTATTGGTTTATTTTACTTTCTGCGCTTTATTTAGGCCAAATTTTAACATTTTGACTGCCAATCCATATTTTTCTTATCGCAAAGGTAAGTGTTTTTTTGGATTTTTAAAACATTTGGTCACATTTTTAACATTATTTCGACCAAATCCCCTATTTTATCGATAAAATTTCATTCTGTGCAATTGTCAATTAAGTACTGTACGCTGCAACCACAGGGCGAAAAATCTATCATAAATACAATATCTGTCACCTTCCCGTACCAGAATATCCTTTTCTTGCAAGATACGAGCCGAAGTGGCAACAGAACTTGCTGAAAGCAAGCGATGCTTTCGAATAAATGCTCCGCTTGTGACCGATTGCACAGTCCCCTCAGAGGCCACTGCCAAAAGCAAGTCGCGCTGCCGCTCTGGTATCTGATTATATAATGCTTGGTAAGCTTCTGAACCCGTGGATATTATGCTGTCGATAGCCGCTTCCACATCACCTGACGCACAGTTGCCGGACAATGGAGTGGTGGCATACAATTGGTTCATTACCTGATGCATATACGCTGTAATGCCATCAAATTGATTATAGACGGCTGTTGCTACCCCCGTACATAGATGCTTGCCTCCGCGAGCGAACAATTCTTGGCAAAAATCCTCATACACCTCAGGCTTTATCAGAGGCAAGCCCATGAGAGTGGCAGACTGAAAGAATGGACGTGCTGGAGATGTGAACATCTCAGTCATCAGATGACGCTGGGAACCCGAAAATATAAACTGAGCATTGCCGCAATCCTGAATGTATGTGCGCAGCAAAGCTTCTACCTGGCTGCCATTTGAAAAGGACGCTATTTGCTGAAATTCATCAATGGCTATTAGGCAAGGATGTGGAGCCTGCTCTATGTATCGAAATATTTCCTCCAATGTCACCTCGGGCACCACGCTTCGGCCTACCCCTAATCCCCATACCGGAAGCCCTTGTTGATCAAAGGTCAATTCGGCACGAACTGAGGTCAGGTATTCCAAAAATTTATCCACGATGGCTTTACCCCGGCTTTTTAGCGACTCTGTGATTGCTTTTCCAAAGATGGCGATGAAATCGTTGAAAGATTGTGTAGAATATATGTCCACCTTTATGGTTATGTACTCGTCTCTAATTTCGGGCTGATAAAAGAGATGGTTTATCAAATCCGTTTTGCCTATGCGGCGAGGCGATGTCAACATTACATTGTTGCCATTAGTCACGAGTTCCACAAGTCTCTTTGTTTCCTCTTCCCGGTCACAAAAATATTCAGGTCCCGCATATTTACCCAGTATGAACGGATTGTTCTTCATATCTTCTGCTTTTAAACTTACTTGCAAATGTACTAAAAATTTCTCTATTCCAAATCACATTATCATAAAATAATTATCATTTTATGATTATCACTTTATAATTATCACTTTGTGATTATCACTTTATAATTATCACTTTGTGATTATCATTTTATGATTATCATTTTATGATTATTATTTTATGATTATTATTTTATGATTATCATTTTATGACAAAAGCACCCGAAGGGCGGAAATCGCTTCGGGTGCTTTTGGGTAAATTGTATTCCTATCGGCGGAGCTTACCAGGAGATATAGTAGGCTCCGTAGAAGAAGTCGCCATCGGTATCATAGAAGTAGCCGGCCTGGATGATATAGCCTGATTGGCCGCTGGTGTGCACATACCCGTATCCGGAAGCCACATAGAGCTGGGCCACATAATAAGGTTCGGCCCCTGAGTACACATTCACATAGCCCTTGCTCACCTCATCGCCTGCCACGCCATTCTCAATGGGCGTGATGGCTGAGACTTCGCAATCGCCATCCTCGTCAAGTGTTTCGGGATCCCAAGCTATCTTCATGTCATAGCCTTCCACACCGCCTATGCCTCGGATAATCACATAATTATCATAGGCCTCTACGGTCGACTCCACACCATCAAATGGATTCTCGCCCCAGTCGGTGTAGCTGGTGCTGGTGCCAACTGCTGTGTAGTTGGGACCAATCTCGCCGCTGTACTCCCACTCGATGTAGTAAGCGCCCCACTCCGAGCTGCCGTCAGCATGGTAGAAGTATGAGCTCAGCAGCACATAGCCGCCCTCATTGTTGGCTGTGGCATAAGTGTAATCTGCTCCTATATAAGGCATCATGCAGTAGAGATCGCTCTGGCCAGTGTAGGTGTAAGCATATCCGCTGGTGTAGGTGCCATCTTCCACGCCGTTCTCAATATAGGTAACAGCAGTGACATTCTCATCAGCGTCAAATTCCACTTTCAGGTCGTAGCCATCCACGCCGCCGAAGCTGCGCAAGATCACATAACCGTCGTAAACCTCCACGCTTGTCTCGACTCCGGCCAAGAGGTTGTCGCCCCATGAGCCATCAGAATACATTGAGCTGGTGCTCGTAGCCACATACTTGCAACCCTCCGGAATGGCTGCCGGTATATCCCAACGGAAATAATCCATGCCGCCCACCAGTTGCTGGCTGGGATAGAAGGCGCTCAGGCATACGGACTGGCCTTCCTTGGCGCTGTAGGAATAGTAGCTGTATTTCGCATTCTGGATCAGCACCACCGAACTGTTGTCATCGGCAAGGCCGGTGTAAACATACTGGAACACTTGGCTGTCCTGAGTGTAGCTGTCATAGGCGTTGAGTATCTTCACTCCCTTGTCACTGTCAATAGCGAACACCAGGTCGTAGCCATCGACATTCATAAAGTTGTGAAGCACGTAGCTGTCATCATCGCAGAAATCCATAGTGCATTCCCAGGTGCCAAGCAGATGGCTTGTGTACTTGCCAACCTTTGTCTCGAGCACCAAGCGGTCACGAGTGAAGATGTAAGTGGTACTGCCCGACTGCGAGAAAGCCTCGTTGTCGCTCGAAGCATTCACTACGATGGTGTACTCTCCCAAAGCCAAGCCTGAGAGGATAATCTGCGGCTCCGACACGGCGTCGTCAAGAATTACCTCCTCCTCGGCATCACGGAGCACTACATTGTACTGGCTTGCGTTGGCCACAGCATCCCAGGTGATAGTCACCTCTCCATTAGCCTGAGCCTTGGCAATATTGGTGGGCGCGCTCAGGGCAGTGATATCGCCAGTGGTGCCAGTGAGGGTGAAGCGGCGAGTGCTTTCGCCATTGCCACCATAAGCCTCTACGGTGAGCACATAGGTGGTGCTGGCATCGAGACGGGTGAACGATACGCTTGTCTCATCCGTAACGCCCTGGCGCACCACATTGCCCTCCGGGTCAGCAAGCGCGTAACCGTACTGGTGCACGCCGGCCACCTCGGGCCAACTGAACGCCAAGGCCGATACTGTGGTGCCATCCAATACCCCGCTAAGGGACGGGTCATCCACCACCGGCGATGAGAAGATATCTATATCATTGTCGTTGCAAGCGGCCAGCCCAAGGGTAGCAGCTGCTACTAACAAATATTTGACTGTTTTCATAACTTCAAATTTGAAATTTCAGAATTACTGTGTGCACTGCGTTACAGACTGCTTTCGCCGTCCCAGGTAAAGAAGGCATAGCAATAAAGAGCCTCCGTGGTATAATCGCCAGCTCCGTAGAAGCCGAAGTCGATCAGGCCAGCATTGAAGCTTACAGGCATAGCCTGGAATTCCATGCCCTTGGGGCGGATGTAGCTGCGCTCATAAGAGCTGTTGTTGCGGTAAATATATGGTGATTCCAGAGCTACCTCGGTGCCATCCAGGGCTGTGAGATGGAGATATGCATAATCGTTGCCTTCGTCATCATATACGAACCAGGCATTGTAATATGTCTCGGCATACTCCTCATTCTCATAGGCTTCGGTGAAGTAGTAGTAATTGTCGAGAGGCGAGATGCGATAGTATCCCACATATCCGCTGACCTCGCAGGGAGTGCATTCGAGGTTGATGTCAAGGCCACTGCCTAAGAAGTTTGAAATCAGGATTTTTCCAGTGCCAGGCAGCACTTTCATATCACATTCGATCGGCTCGAACATATATGACACCGGATTGTCGAAGAGAGCCGACATCGGATTGTCAGCCGTGAAATAGAATTTCACGGGGCTGCCGTCGGTGTTGGCGCTCTCCCAAGCAGAGAGGAGCACGGTGCTTTCATAATTGTAGTACTGCAATAGATAGGGATTTACATATTCCTGGGGCAGATTGATTGAGAACGAAGCCATCTGCTTGGTGGGCATGCTGTTGAAGTCGAGCACAATTTCGGCATCAGCAGATCCGGCATCGAAATGCACACTCGAAGGGCAAGAGATGCCCTCGACTGTAGAGGTAAGGGTCAGTGGCACATCCGCCTCGTTGTTGGTGAGCTTGCGATGTATCTTCAGTGTCACTGTGGCATCCGCTCCCGGCTCCAAGATATAGTCAACATCATTGTTGGCATCGAAATATACACCCATGCAATCATCGGCCACCGGGTCGCCCATCACATAGGTGACATCGTCATCGTCGCAAGCGGCGAAGGCGAGGGCCAACAGAGGGAGAAATCTATAGATATATTTCATAATTCAGAATTTCAGTTTACGGTTTTCAGATTTCAGTTTATGGCTTGAGCTCAAGCATTACTACTGAAGGATCAGGATTGAGCAGGAGCGACTGGTTCTCGCGGCTCTCGGTCTGAGGTATGTATAGAATGGTCCAGGGAGCCACATAGCCGTCAAGCGAATTGTATTGGTAGGAGGCAGGCCAGTTGGTGCCGTCATAGCCGCGGGTGATGGCCATCTCCAAGCGCTTGATGTCGAAGAGGGATACGCCTTCGCCCCAGAACTCAATGCTCTTCTGGCGCACAATCTCGCGCTCGAACTCGCGCTGCGACACTGCGGTGCACACATACGAGCCATCGTCGTAGCGATAATTGTTGAGGAAAGTCTCCAGAGCGCTCTTGCCAGCAGCCGGCCCTTGGCTGTGATAGAGAGCCTCGGCCTCGATCAGGTACATCTCCTCGACACGCATCAAAGGTATGTCCACCTTGTTGCCAGTGGTGGAGATGCTGCCATTGCCGCTTCCAGGATGGAATTTGAAGCCCACATACGGGTCAAATTCGCTCCACTCGGCAAAGGAGAGGTTGGTCTTATCGGCGTATTTCTTCTCAAACGCATTGGTATAAGCCTCTTCCTCGGCCGCTGTGGGATTGTCGGGCAGGTCATCTGCCGGGTCAATCCAGGTGAGTTTGCGCCAGTCAGCATCGGGAATGTTGGCAAACAGATTTGCATCGATCAGGAAAGTGCACTTGTAAGTGGCGGAAGCCAAGCCATAGCTGGACTCGGGACTCATGAATGATGCCCAGCTTTCCCACTCGTAGTAAGTGACCATCTTGTCGCTGCTGGAAATCAGGATAGCCCAAATCCAGGAGTTGTTGGCGGTGTTGAAGCCAGTGGATGTATCGTACCACTGCTCTTTGGTGAGCACTGAATAGCCGCAGTTGATGGCCTTGCGAGCATATTCAGCCGCATTGGCGAATGCTTCGTTGGCGTTGGTCACCCCAATAGCGGGCAGATCCTGATAGCCTTCGCCCAGCTCTTCGTACTGCTCATTGTCGTGAGCGATTTGAGTGGAGAGATCCTCGGGATAACGCTCGAAACGGCTGGCAATGTCGAGCCACAGGCGAGCCTTCAGGCCATAAACCAAGCCCTTGCTGGCGAAATTCTTGGAGCCGGACTCAGAGGTGCGATCCATGGCAGCCTCAGCCATGTCGAGATCATGCATGATATAGCGGTACATCTCATAGAATGGAGCGCGAGGGTTCTGCTTAGCCATCGCCTCGGTAGTGTTCTCATTCACGATAGGCACTGTAAGGCCCTTGAGCTTATCGTAATAAGTGGCATCGAGGCTGGTGCCTGTCTTCTTGAACTCGTACATCTTGAGCATGTCATGCATCATGTAGGCGCGGTAGGCGCAGCCGGTGGCCAAGCTCAGAGCATCTTCTTCATTCTCCTTGTCGCAGTTCTGGATCACAAGGGTTGCCTTATATACAAGGTACTGGTAATAGGTCCAATAGTAGTACTGCCAGGAATAGTTGCCCATGTAGAGGCAATCGTTGTATGCCTGCCAGTAGTTATAGTTGGTGTTCCATACAGGCTGATCGGCAGTCATTACCCCGTGCCAGATAATCTGCTCGGGATAGCCGAGGCCGGTGACGATGTTGTCGTTGAAGTCGGCGATGGGTGTGTTCATGTATTGCGTAAGGCCGTTGACCAATCCGATTTTATCGGCTTTGGCCACCTGGTCGGCGGTAGCACCATCGGTCTGGGGCAGCTGCTCATCGAGACAGCTCCACATCAGAGGCATCAAGGCCAAGAGGATATATGATAATCTTTTCATATCTTTAGATATTGAGGTTTATGCCACCGACATAAGTGCGCATGGGAGAGTAGCCAGTGCCGGAGTAGGTGTGGCGGTCAGCACGCGGGTCGAAACCTTTGCGTTTTGTCCAATAGTACACGTTGTCACAGCTGAAGTACACACGGAGGTTGCCGATATGCAGCTTGTTGGTAATCTTCTTAGGGATGGTGTAGCCGAGCTGGCATGTCTTGAATGTGAGCTGGCTGGCATCGATCAGATAGAGGTCGCTGGTCATATTGTTCTGAGTGTCGTTGTACTGCCAGCGGGGGAGCCAAGAGCCGGTATTGTCCTCGCTCCAGCCTGTGAGGGCATCGCGGTGGATGTTGCGGCCGATAGTGGTGCCGTAAGGCGAGCCCATCAGGTTCATATAGCCATAGTCGAGCTTCTTGCCACCCACCGAGAAAGTGAAGTTGGCGCTAAAGTCGAAGCCGAAGAACTGCAAGCTTGTGCCGAAGCCGCCATAGAAGCTTGGCAGCGCGGTGCCGCAATCGTAGTAGTCGGCATCATCGTAGGTAGTGGTGGTGGTAAATGTGCCATCGTCATTGGTCTTAAGGTAGGTGGGAAGGCCCTCCTCATTAGGACCAGTGTATTTGCGGATGTACCAGGTGTAGAGAGGCAGGCCCTCGGCATAGAGGAAGTTGCCCTGATGATAACCGGCATGGCCGTCAACCACAAGGGTCTTGTTGTCCTCAGGCAGGTAGGTAACCTTGTTCTTCTCCCAAGAGAAATTGACATCGATGTTCCAAGAGAGATTGCGCAAGCGCAGCACACCGAAGTTCAACTGGGCTTCGAGACCCTGGTTGACCATATCGCCGATATTGTCGTAGTAGCCGCTATAGCCGAGGCTCAGAGGCACGGTCTTGAAATAGAGCATGTCCTTAGTCTTGCGGTTGTAGTATTCGAGCTGACCGTTGATGCGATTGTTGAAGAACTCGAACTCGAAGCCGGCATTGAGGTTGCCGGTAGTCTCCCAAGTGATATCGGGATTGCCTTTCCAAGAGAAAGAGTAGCCCACATTGTCGTTGGAGTTCTGGATTTCATAGTAGTCTGTCCAATAGTAGCTGCTTCCTAAGCCGTCATTTCCTTGGCTGCCGTAGCTGACCTTAGCCTTGAGCATATTGATATTAGGCGACTTCGGGAACCACTCTTCCTTGCTCATAATCCACGCGGCACCCACGCTCCAGAAGTTACCCCAACGGTGGTCAGGATGGAATCGGGAGCTGCCATCGCGGCGATAAGATGCAGAAGCGAAATAGCGGCTGTCGTAATCGTACTGCGCGCGGACGAAATAGCCCTCGACATTGTACAGAGTGGTAGAGCCGCTCATGTCGCCGTTGACAATAGCGCCGTTGAGCTCAATATTCTCTTCAAAGATAGCCACATTTGTCTTGGTGCCGCTCAGAGCAGTGGTGCTATAGCGGTTGTATTCGTGACCAATAAGCACCTCCACATTGTTTTTGCCAAAGAGGTGGTTCCAGTTGAGGAGCTGCTGGAAGTTGGTGGTGGTGCGGCGATTGTGGCTTGTGGTGATGGCGCCTCCGGTGGCCACATTGTAGCCATAATAGGGGTTGGTGGCTGATGTAGAACGGTAGTCTTGCACAGTCACACCGCCATTGATAGTGAGGCGGAAATCCTTGAGGAAGTCGAAGTTGGCATAGCCGTTGAGAGTGAAAGAGTTGGAGTTGCGGCTATTGGTATCGAGCTTGTCGCTCTGGATAGAGTTGTAGTTCTTGTCATACACGCGCACAAATCCCACAGTGCCATCGCCATAATCGTAGCGCGGGCCGTGGCTGTCGGTAAGCACATTGCCGTACTCGTCGCGGAGGAAGAGCGGATAAATCGGGGCCACATTGTGCACAGTCTCGAAAGAGTTGCTCATATTGTTGTACTCCGAGTGCGAATAGCTGGCGTTGGCACCTACCTTTAAGAAGTCATAGGCCTGATAGTCGGTCTTGAAGCGGGCGGAGATGCGCTCTACCTCGCTGCCGTAGCAGATACCCTCATCCTTGAGGTATCCGAGGCTGAAATATGTGGAATATTTGTCGGCTCCGCCACTAAGATTGATATTGTACTCCTGTCGGAAACCAGTGCGCAGACCTTCGTCGCGCCAGTTGTCGGGCACCAGGGTATATATCTGGCCATCGTTATACACACGGCGGCCAAGAGTAGCGCTTGGGTTGAGCTTGCCATTTGCGCCGATCAGGGCCTCGCCATTGGGCACAGAATAAATAATGTAACCCAGACCGCCAGCATCGGTGTCGCCGCTCTGCATCACATTATTGGCCATCACATGGGCAGCCGAGGCACTGTAGCCGAGGCTGCGGGTGTAGTAATTGCGCAAGGCTAAGTAGTGCGCTTCATAGTACTCTCCGGGATTGTCAATCACATTGTAGTCGCGGAGGGCATCAGTGTTGGCGCCCCACTTCACATCCACAGTGACTTTGGTCTTGCCTTTCTGCGGGCTCTTGGTGGTAATCATGATCACACCGTTGGCGCCGCGTGCGCCGTAGAGCGCGTTGCTGGCGGCATCCTTGAGCACAGAGATGTTGTCCACGTCGGCGGGATTGATATCACGCCAGTTGCCATTGTAAGGCTGGCCATCGAGGATGATCAGCGGTGCGGTGCTGGCGTTGATAGAGCTAAGGCCTCGGATGTTGATAGTGTTCTCGGATGTAGGGTTGTTGGTCTGGAGCATAGTCATGCCCGGCACCTTGCCCTCGAGGGCCGAGATGGGATTGTTGCTCTGACGCTTGATGATTTCGTCACCCTTGATTACGGCGGCAGAGCCGGTGAATGCTTCGCGCTTCTGCTTACCGAAGGCGACCACCACCACCTCGTCCATCATCTCGGTGTGCGATTTCATAGTGATAATCATGTCGTTGGAAATCTTAGCCTCAGTGGGCTCCATACCGACATAGCTGACTGTCACTGTCTTGTACTTGGTCTCTAATTTAGGAAAAATGAATTTTCCATCGATGTCGGTAGCCACTCTCATCTGAGTGCCAGTCACCGTGACTGTGGCGCCGACAATAGGATCACCCTCCTCATCGAGGACGGTGCCCCTAACTTCGCGCATCTGTGCTGAAGCCCACAGGGCCGACACAAACAGCATGATAAAGGCGCAAAAATGTTTCAGCTTCATTGCGTTCTATGTAAGAATTAGTATAATTACTCTGTGAATGAATGTCCACTCATGGACAAACAGCAAAAATGGCAGTTAGCTTTAAGGTTTCTTTAAGACTTGGCAAAGTTAATAAAATTTCACAAACCCCAAAATTATTTTCTTCTTTTTAACACAAAATCTCGACTATTCCACAGGCCATACTCTCAGCCTATCGCCCTGCTCCGTGACTATAGAGCGGAAATAGCGGTCATCGTAGCCGGGGAAGAGCGGGTACTCCGGCACACCCTCGGGGGTGCGGGCAAACTGTCCGTCGCGCTCTTTCTTGACATTGCCGTCAAGATATTTGACAAACAGATAGTCACCCAGATTCTTGTACTCCTTGGTAGCGCGGGCGGCAAAATCATTGGTAAGCTGCTGCAGCTGGGCCTGGGCCTGGTCATAGCTTAGGCCGGCGATTGCATTTTCTGCCTCCAGCACCTGAGCCTCAGCATCAGCCTCCAGGGCATTTTGCACCCGGCGAATGTCGGGTATCATCTGGCTGTAACGGTTGTAGGCCTGGTTGGCCACATAATTGTTCACCCAGAACATTGCATCCCAGCTCAATGTGTAGAGGTCGCCATTGCCGCGCTCGAGCTCGTGAGGGGCGGCTGGGGTTGAATTGAAAATGGGCACATACACACAGGTATTGGCATCATCGACGCCGTACCACAGGATGCCCTTCATGGCCTCCGGGCGGCTGTTATTCATGGAGCTTACGAACGAGAAGCCAGTCTGCTGGGTGGCGATGGCGCGCTCGTGGGTGTACTCTATGCTATCCACCACATAGGTGAGGGGGCGCCAGCGGTAAGGCACGGCATAGGGGCCCGCGCCCACATCCTGGGTCATATCCAAGGGCGTGCCCTCGAAATGGTCGCGCATCATCCACTTTACATCATTGGCGCTAAGCTTGCGGTTGGGCTTGATCCATAAGGGGAGCACCTCGCCTTGGCCACGGGTAATCCATGGAATATATTGATCCATATCATCGCCAAAGCGATTGTAGTAGCTCCATACACGGCCATCGCATCCGCGCAGACCGCCCATGTCGTACTCATTGTAAGCGCGTGAGAAACTGAAATCCTCGTCTTTGCCATCGAAATAGCCCTGAGAGCGAGCAAAAGAGATGACATCGGGAGAGTAGAGTGTCTGAGGATCGTCCTTGGGGAACTGGTGAATGCGCGGGAAGTTGGCATGACCGCTGATGTAGCCGTCAGGCACTCTGCGAGCTACCCACACGGCTCCGGGATCGCTCTTGCCCTTGCCAACCATCTCCATAATCCACACTTCGGTGGGATCGGCGATGGAGAACGACTCTCCCTCGCTGGCATAGCCATAGTCACGCACCAGCGATGTCATCACATCCACGGCCTCGCGAGCTGTCTTAGCACGCTCGAGAGCTATGTATATCAGCGATCCATAATCGATCTGGCCCGAGCCTTCGAGTTCATGGCGACCGCCCCATGTGCTCTCGCCAATGGTAAGGCCATGCTCATTCATATTGCCAATCACGGCATAGGTATGAGGCACCTGCGGAATTTGGCCGTGGTACACATTCGTATCCCAGTCATAGACATCACGCATTGAACCGGCAGGATGGTCGGCGGCTGGAGTGTAGAGGATATCGCCATAAAGAGTATGGCTGTCGGCAGCATAAGTGATGATGCTGCTGCCATCTGTAGTAGCCCCCGGGGTAGCAATAAGACTGGTGCAAGCCAATGCCGAGGCCAAGCCTGCGGCAGCAAAAAGAAAAGTGGCAAATAATTTTTTCATAAAAGCAAGGTTTAATTTTAGGCATCCTAGGAATCCTAGGCATCCTAAGAATCCTAGGAATCCTATTAAGCCTAATAATAACGCAAAGATAGCAAAATTATTTCAATCCTCCAATCAGCCCCAGATAATTTCTGGCTGGCCAGCCGCCACATTGAGGCAGCGGGAAAGCACAAAAAGATAATCGCTGAGGCGATTGATAAAGCGCAATGCTGCTGGAGCCACTGGTATCCCCTGCTCCGCCAAGGCAAGCATCCGGCGCTCAGCACGGCGGCACACGGTGCGCGCCACATTGGCCTGCGCGGCAGGCACAGTGCCCCCGGGGAGCACAAAGGCGCGAAGCTCAGGCAAGCGAGCTTGCATGTCATCTATATCCCGCTCAAGGCACTCTATATCTTCATCTGCAAGGGATTTTGGCTGGAATTTGCTTTCTGGCTCGGTAGCCAGCATTGCTCCAAGGTCAAAGAGCCGGTTCTGCACCCACGTCAATGTCTCTGGCTGCGGCTTCGGCATTATGGCTATAAGCAAGCCTATGTGGGAGTTAAGCTCATCCACAGTGCCATAGGCCTCCAAGCGCGGGTTTGTTTTAGCCACCCGGGTGCCACCCACCAATGATGTGGTGCCATTGTCGCCAGTGCGGGTATATACTTTCATAGGTTAGGGGTTTTCGGTTTTCAGTTTTCGGTTTTCAGTTTTCAGTTTTCAGTTTTCAGTTTTC
>CAZRYC010000015.1:0-46558 GCA_964604175.1 uncultured Bacteroides sp. | reverse complement strand
ATCAACCACTTCTTCAACAATAAAGTGTTCAAGAATAATTACAAATAAATGTGTAACCTTTCCTCTGACGCAAAAGGTAATGCTCACATTGAAGGTAATTGATTTCTATGAAATCTGAAAAAATTTCGATTTGACTTTACAAAAATTTGTCGGTACAAAGTTACTAATTACACCACATAGCCCTCTCCCCAAAACTCGTAATGCCCAAGACGGCCTTCTGCCGCCTCCGTCCGTTGGGCGGTACACTCCTCCCCGACGAGTGAGTCCCCGCCGCCGTCACCAATGCCGCCGTCAAGCCCCCGGCATCTACGGCCACGGGCGCGGCAAGCTCGGCGACATCGTGCCCGACGCGCCGACAGCCACGCCGACAACCGCAGGCCCCAAGACGCAGCACTCCCCCGGATCCGCCACAGCGGTTCCGAGGGAGCGCGAAGTTTATGCGATAGGGATATTCGCCCTTATGGGTCGAGACCCCAGGCTCGATGAGCGCAGCGAGCTTAGCCCGACCCGCAGGGGAACGCCCTTACTTTACAAGTACCTTAACTCTTTGGTTCCCTATGGCTATGATATAAACTCCATAAGCACAAGAAAACTCCATCGTGGGAGAAATGGCTTTAGCTTGATTAACTAAACGCCCCTCTAAGGTAAATACTTTAACGGCTTGGCCAATAGAAAGACCAGTGACGTGAATGGTATAAGGAGAAGTTGAAATGAAAGCACTGCTTTGTGCATCAAAATCAATCGGGTTAATACCACTATTGCTCCCCTCTTTCATGTTCCAAAAATTTTTCCAATCTTCGTGAGCCTGATATAAAGCAAGAGAGCCTTCAGGCACAATGACAGGGATTGTCATATACTGCTTGTTTGTGATACCCTTAAGCGTGGGAGGGGTGGAAGCATGAGATACAATTTTAGCAAGGTGGCAAGTTGTATAAGGATTCTCATAATCCTTATCACCAGTATTAAACCATGCACATATGTCATAAACATAAGGTCCAACTTCAAGATTTATTGGTATTGAGAACCCGATAACCAGTGAACCATAGTAATCAGATCCATATACCCAGTCTCTATCACGTATCAACTCAACATCGCGTCCCAAATAGAGATTCACGGAGTCGACGTTGACGTTGTATTGCTGGAAGATTCTACGACTGCACAAATAGGATTTGGGGCATCGCAGATTTTTATGGTTTTCACAAATGAAAATCTAAACGCACCATCGTCAATCTCATCAATCGTGGTAGGAATTTCTACTTGGGTAAGTCGCGTGTTGTAGAAGGATTCAAAACCGATACGTTTAAGTGTGGCAGGTAACGAAAGTTCAAAAGGGCCCTCCTCAAAAGACCAATTGCTGCGATAGAAAGCGTGCTCCCCAATTGATACTACCGTAAACTTATGGTCGAGGTAACTCACGGTAGCAGGTATATTCGCCTTTTCTATCACTCGAGGACCTTGAACACTCACAGTTAAGTCATCAAGCGATAATACCGAGTATTGGAGGCTATCAACAACGAAGTCCTAGGCCGCCGAGGCCGAGGAGGCGATGCACCCGAGGACGAGTGCGCAGATGAGTTTTAAGAAACGCATATGTCGATGTTGTTATTTCTTGTTGAAGTTTTCCTTTATGGTCGAATTGGTCTCAACGGTTTGGACGCGAGGGGTTATGCCAGCCAAGACTTGTGAGCATTGCGGGTCGTTAGCCACGTGTTTTTCTGCTAAGCCTTTAGTGCGGAATGCTTTGCCGCAGTTAAGGCAGATATATGGTTGAACTTTCATAAGGGAGGCTTTTACAGCGGCTCGGTCATTGAAGGCTCGTATTCGAGCGAGAAATGCGAGCAGATGGTTTTGATGATTTCGATTTTGTCCGGGCAGGTCATACGACAGCATAGGAACACGCCACTGTCAAGGGCTTTTTCCCAGCCGGTCTCTTTGGTCGAAGATATTATGGGCCTATCCTTGTAGGTAATGCCCAGTTTCTCGACGCGCTGCCAGCCGACCTCACGAACAAATCTCACGAAGGTGGTGTTTGAGTTGCCCTCCTCGATGTATTCGCCGGAGGGCGTTTTAATCTGCAAACGGCAATAGCCCTCCCACTTAGGTTTCGGAGGATCGGCTTTAGGTTGCTCGGTTTTGGGCTTGGGCAGCATCTTCTGCTGCTTTGGCTCCTGCGGCTTGTGAACAAGCGCAAGCAGGACACACAGCGAGAAAAAAGTGTCAGCCGACACTTCGGCCGACTGTTTCAACTCGGTTTCGCGGATAACGGCGAACTTATCGTCAAAAGTTGTGGCCTCGTTGTTGAAGGTTTCGAGGTAGGCATCACGGAAGATGCGGCCATAGCGGCCAGCAATCTTGCTTTCAGCCTTGGCCACAATCTGCCGTATGCGCTCACGGGTTAGGTCAGCCAGTTGGGCTAACTCCGTCTTGGTCTTGGCCGGTTCATTCAAGCCGATATAGGCACAGTAGAATTGCTCATTACGGATATTGGAGGTGGCCAATTTGTCAATGAGCATCTTGAATAGTGGCAGGTGGCCGTGTTCCTTGTGGAACTGGAGCAACCCTTCTGCCTCTGCCGGGGTATATGCGGCAAATTTAGAGAGTATCGGTTTCAGTCCCCTAGCTATGGAGTCGTCTTGATACTGGGCCTCGGATTTCGAGAGTATGCGTAGCACTTCCTCTCGGAAAGCAAAGAGTGGCCCGATGTATGCCGGGTCAAGCAACGAGGGACTGTCGGACGATTTCAGAATGAAGTCGGCCATGCTCAACGTCTGCGCGGGGGTGTAACAGCTAATCTGCATAAACTCGCGCAATTCAGCGTGGTTCACGTCGAACAATTTGCGGAAGGCGTCGTCCACAAATTGTTTCTTGTTGGGTGACAACTGATGCAGGGCCTTCTCCCAATCCGAGAACTAGAGGGTATTGGGTACGGTTGTCGCCGGGACATCTTCGACGGCTGGCTCTGCCGGGTCGTTCAACAACACTGCCTTAAGTTCGCCGTCAGTCCTGCGACCGCAGCCGTTGAGAGCGAAGAAAGAACGGTGCTTTATGTAATACGCGCGCAGGTCGGCAATGGTTTCAATGCCGGCCTTGCGACAGCAGTTAAAAGCACGCTGTGACAAGTCTAACTCGTGTAACTTTTTCGATGACATATTTCGTTCTTACAGTGTAAAACCGTGCTGGTCGAAGATGTTGTCTAACTCAACATCTGAGGCAGCATCGAGAACCTTCTGACGCACAGCAGGATTGTACATGTCAAGGCGTTTAATGACGTCTTGACCGTGTTGCGTGACAACACGAATGAGTTGAAGTCGTCCGAGGTTGCCGTGCTTTTCAGCATAATGGGCAAAACCTTTCGCCTTCGGGAGGTTGTCGGTGAACTGAGATCCGTGGGGTTCCAAGACATCTACGACATAGCTATCATCGCCTGATTTCGAGACAATGATAAAGTCAGGATAGGCGGGTTTCTTTTTACTGCCTACCTCATAAGGTATGGTAAGGGCCCAGACCGCGCGAGGAATGTTCCTAAGCCAAGTGACAAAACCGGGTTGTTTAGCTTCTTCCTCGATAAGCAACTGCTCCCAGCCGTTGAGAGGAATTTTTGCTTGGCCGTTCTCGTCGACGAACAAGTGGTTGGTGTAAGTCTTGCCTGCTGGGTTGGTGATAGCAGAAATGGTTTCGGGAACCTGCAAGATATGCTCGCTCACCAGGTCGGAGTTAGAGATGATGCGGTCAAAGCGAGTTCGCATAGAGTCCGAGAGGCTTTTAGCCTTTGACCGGTATTGCTGGGATAGTGTGCCAAATTTAGTTTTTGCCCATTGCTCCAGCGCTGTCATGCAGTTGGCGTCGTTGGCGAAGATGATAATATCTATGAGATACCCGTTAGGGTTACCTTCGTCATAGAATTTATCACCATAGGCATTAGAGATGCCTTCGTTGCCAAGAAGGGTTTCAGCCAAACGGAACTGCCTTTGTAGGTCTTCGTCGCTAGTCGTTATTACATTCGGCAGCATAAAGTCCTCCACAGAATTGCCGAAAGCGTCATAGGTATGGGACTTTAGCTTAAATTCCATTACGGCATTGGCCAAGTCCTCATAAGATCCGTCGGCTTTGATATAGTCGATGTGAGAGTGAATTTGGCCAATAACGTCTTTCAAAAGAGCGTCACTAATGCCATGATTGAGTTTTGAGTTGACCAGAAACCGCGCAAGGTCAAAGAGTGAGGATAAATAATTCTTTATCTTCACGCTGCGAACTTCGTAGGTAGGTATGTCTGAATTGTTGATATACTCAACAATTCCACGGCGGTCTATATCATCAGCAGGGGCCGAGGGTAACTCGGCGGGAGTCGCATCAACGGAATGGGTCGGAGTTGATGAAGTAACTGGTGTGTCAGCCTGCGGAGTGGAGACAGCGGGGATTTCAGGGGTTGCCGACTGGCCCGGAATACCCTTTTGGGGATTTTCGGGCTCAATAGGAACAGCAGGAGCAGAGGAACTGGTTGCCTCGGTTTCTGTTGGTTGGGGCTCAGTCTTGCCTTGGCTCGATGATGCTGTTGTGGGTGTGTCGGATTTCCTGGGAGATAGTGTGAGCGTCTGATAAGAGGGACGGTCAATTGACGTACCTATAACTTGCGTAGGCAAGTCACCACCTTCGCTGTCGCGCAGGCTCTTGATTACATCTTCAACGGTTTCAGCGTTGAAGAATGGGAGAAAGACCTTCACGAAGTTAAGGACTTCATCGACTTTTATGTGCATCTGCATAGGGGAACGTATAATACGCCCTAATAGCTGTGCAATATAGGTGTCATCGTTAGCCCTACGGAACGACATCATCGTTTCGGCACGGGGGCAATCCCAGCCTGTCGAAAGGTTCTCTTTGAAGAAAACGACCTTGACCTTACGGTCCTCTGAAATCTTTGACGGCTGGATGTACGGTACGGTCAAACCGTTTAGAATGAGAGCAGAGGTCGTTTGGCCGAAGGTGTGTTTAATCTCCCCTTCCTCAAACTTGCGGCCAGTACGTTCTTCAATCTTCTGCACACATAGGTCAAGGTCGGTTTCGGAAATGCTCTGGGCATTACCGTTGGCAACTTGAACAATGAACAATGGATTGACGTAGGCGTAGTGCTGCTCACGGCAATACTGCTCCCAGTGGCTCCATTTCTCCATCCAGTCGTCGGTAGCAGATTGGAGAATGGCCATATCATTGTTTACTTGGTCAGGGTGAGCAATGACGATGTAGTCTTTGAGTAGCCCAGAGTTTCTAACTTCCTCAACCGATGTGGAGATTTTGCGAGTAGTCGAATTTTCCAGCCCGGCCACTAAAGCCTCAAAGCGCTTAGAGGTAGCGGAAATTCCTATTACCAGAGGCATAGGCGGCAACTCGTCCGCTATGCTCCCTTTGATGAATTTCTGCATTATCGACGTTGCCTCCGCAGCCTTGTTATCCTGCATACCGCGGTGAGCCTCGTCGATGATGAAATACAGCCGGTCGGATTTCTCCCGAGCCGTAGTGGCGAGGGTTTCCCAAATAGTATATTGGCGCGTGTCCCCGTGCTTGCCAAGTTTGGCGGTTTTGGTTATTTTCTGAGTATTCAGAAAATAGATTTTGCCGTCGTCCAAGGTTTCTTGATCAAAACTGGCCTCGTCAATAGTTATGGTCTGATTGAGCAAGATGCGGTCGGCCTTAAGGTCTATTTTGTCTTTGGACTGCTGGTTTAGCTCGGGCGAGTCAGACAGCCAAACGAAAATAGCATTTGGCTGCTCATTGTGGCGGGTATCTCCGTGAAATACGGATTCAATGAAAGAAGCCATAATGATAGTCTTGCCCGCACCCGTAGGCGCGGTATAAGATACAACTTGTGGTGTTGCATCAGCAGCATAGTCCTGCATAGCGCGAGCCACATTTGAGCGTATCTTAGCCAGCGCAATTTCTTGGAATGGGAATAATTCTACTCTCATCGGTCGTTATCTTTTGGCGTTGATACGGAAGTTATCGAGATAGTCACGGTATAGCTGTATCACATTTTCAGCTTGCAACTCTCGGCTCATCTCTTGGAAACCGGGAGTGGAGTCGGTCACGATAAACACGTATTGAATGTCGGGGTGGCACTCCAACTCGGTGCGGAAGTCTGCAAACAAGTTAACGTTGGTGAGCACGGCCAGGTTATTTTCTGGCTTGACCAACATATCAGGAATCTCAGAGTCGGTTATAGTTGGGCGCGGGCCTATGGCACCAGCACGCAACCATAACAGCGGCAGTATTTCTTTGAACTGGCGCCCTAAAGCCACTGAGGTTTTGTCAAGAAATTCGAGTTTGAAGAACTCGCAATTAGCGGCAAAACCTTCGGCCATAGAACGCGAAGTGCCTATGTAGGAATTCTTTAACGGATTGCCGTTAACATCAATGCCTTTGATTGAACAGATGGTTCGAGGCCATGTTACATATTTTGCTATGCCAAACTTCTCCCAGTCCTCATCACCGGGATATAACCCTTTGGCGGTTAATCGTTTCGCTTCATCTTCTCCCACTTCATTGTTAGTTATCATAATGCAGCGGCGGTTTCCATTGTCAGCAGCATTAAGCAAGTTTACGGCGTGAAGTGTGGTGCCGCTACCAGCAAAGAAGTCTACAATTAAAGCATTGGGATTGTTTGCAACGAAGAAACGCAGGGTGTCCTGAACAGCGTATAGTGATTTAGGATAGGTAAAAGCTCTATCTATAAATATGTTCCTTAATAGTGTAGTGCCGTATTCGGAAGCATTGTGAGATGCGATCTTCCATTGGGTCGGCGCTATCATAGCGTCCGCATCGTCAGAAGAAACTTGTTTACTTGCAAGTATGGAGCCATCCTCGGCAAAGCCTTCAATAATAAAACCTTCATTCAGGATTTTATTATATGCTCCGTCGGGTAAGTAATTTATAACGTAACCATAAGGACGTAACGAACCGACTTTAACACGGCCTTGTTTAACTCGTTTCTTAAATTCAGTTGGCGCACATTGCCAGCAGCCCTCCGACTGATTAGTTCTTAAAGGTAGTGTCTGAACTAATCCAGGAATGTCTATATCTCTATGAGTGCCAACTGGGAGGGGGGCTCCCACCTTGACTATTGTTTTGGTATGAGGGTCAACGTATATAGCATAAAATGCACCGGGGCTATGAGAACGTTGCGAATTGCTGCCTCGACGCATCATAGAAGTCCAGTCGGGCTTAAGAGTAATGGTTTTTGGTTCCTCGGGTTGCTCTTTAGGCTCCGAATAAGCCTTTAATGCAGACGGACTCCATTCGTTACTCAATTCTAAGCGACACGGGACACTGGTTCCATTCATCACAAAGAAGATATATTCGTCGCATCGTCTAAAACCACCTCGCGCAACTCCTTTGGGGTTAATGACAGTAGAAATCATTTGTATGCGTGAGGTGGGGAATATTTGCTCAAGCATACACCCTAAGCGCAAATATTCCTTTTCGTCAATAGTGACTATAAGAACGGAATTGGCTGGATTAAGAAGCCGTTTTGCGATTTTTAATCGCTTTTCCATCATCGACAGCCATTTGGAGTGTCTATACACATCATTGCCATCGACATAATCATTGTTATATTTCCAGTCTTTTGCTCCCGAATTATACGGAGGGTCTATGTAAATACAATCGACCTTCTCGGGATAAAGGTATTCTAATAATTGGAGTGCGTGGTAATTGTCAGCCTCGATAAGTGTATGCCATAGATTTGACTGGGGTGCAGTATTTATGCTGTCAAGGTGTCGAAGTGTCGGATAAATAGGTTCTCCAAAACGAGCGACTTTCACTAAATCAACAAGGGGAAAAGTGAATGGAGAATTGGAAGCATCGACACAATGAGCCGTGGATCCCTCAATGTTACTTATTGAGTAAAGCTTTCTAATGTTGCCACTTTTCAACATCACCATATCACCAAGACGAGGCCGCATACCGTATAGTGCTGTTAACTCTGGTCCGTGGTTTTCCCAAACGAGGCCAAAGTTCTTTTCATCACGGAGGCGTTCAATCTCCTCTGAAAGTCTTAGTCGGAGGCTTTCATCTGGTATTTGAGATATTAAGTCGTCTATGGCTGCCATTAGCACAGTTGAAACAAGGCTCCGCCGCTATCCCTGCGAGGCCGACCAAAGCCTATAAGATAGCGGCGGAGCCGTATTTGAAGTTCTATATTGTCTTGGTCTATTACACGCAGTTTGGGCGATGCGGAGTGCAAAGATAGTCAATTCCCGAGGAATTGACGGCATTTGCGACTATGTTTTCCGCCATAATTTCGCATTTCCCGGTTGCAAAGTTACGAAGTGATTGGGCAATATGTCTTGCCCACCTCTGTTAAACTTTGCTTACAGCACGCCGGAAACGGTGAGGGACGGAGCGAAGGTCTGCGGGAATTTTTCGCTGCCGATGTAGAGGGTGTCGACCACGAAGTAGCTTCGACCGAAAGGGAGAAAACGCGTCGGTGCCGTAGGTGCGGTGCTCCAGGAGGGATTCTTCGCTCTCGGCGAGCTTTTCGCCGGCCTTGTCCTTGCGGAACCCGAGGCGGCCAAGGCTGACGCCTGCGGCCTAGATTGCCAAGATGAGGTCGTCGTTGATCTTGCGGTTGAAGAAGGGCATGAGGGCATGAGGCGCTGCTTGCCCGCGAAGGCCTGGTTGATGAGCAGGTATTTTTCGTCGTGGCGTAGGGGTAAGTTTTTGGTAATTTTACCGACACATTCTGCACACAAAGCGTATCCAAGCGTACCAAACGAATTAGGCGGGAAACCCCTAATTTCCAGAGGGTTTCCGCCTAACTTGTTGGTTGTCAATTGGCCTTGATTAGTCCTCAATGGCAAGCCTGGGCCGCTGCAATTTGGAGGTATTTTTCAGCGAGTTAGGTGGGAGAGGGAAAGTTTTTGACGTTTTTAGGGGAGTTATCAAGGAATAAGTCTATCTCAGCATCGCCTATATGGGGCAGCTTTTTTTTGACATAGTCTTTCAACACCGACCGCAATTCGTCACGGCTGGCAACTATTACAGTCTTGCCCGGATGGTGCAGGGTTGAATTAATCTCATCAACTCGCTTCTTGATGTTTTTAACGAGTTTTTCATCCTCCGTTTCCTCCTTGTTAGGATTGCTATCTTCCTTTGGCTCAGGGGGATTCGGCTTAGTCTCTGTGGCTGGCTTAGCTTCGGTGGCTGGTGAAGTTACATATTGTTCTTTATCAAATAATCCAGATATTCCTCTGCCTCCGTTTCGGTCAGATTCCAAATGTGGCTTGCCACCTCTATCCACTGGTTTCTGGTTAGCTGGCTCATGCTCATTTTGTTTGCCCGCTCCCACCTGAGCATTCTGTTCAGTTGGTTGTCCTCCTTGGCCTCCTCGGGTGTCGGATCCGCCATTTGGTACGTGTACTTCTTCTTTTCCATCTTCATTAGGTTTAGGGGTTTCACCTTGCGAATTTACGGAATTTTCCGCAATTTCGCCAGTGTTTTCCTCAATTTTTTCTTCCTCAATCGGGTTCAAGCCACGGCGTTGCATCTCGTCTTCGAGGGCTCGCACTCTACCCAGCGGTGAAATGCATCGCCCACTACGGCGAATCCGAGGTTGCCGGCATCAGCCACGGTTGGCACCACCTTGTGGTTTTCAAACAGCACCTTTTCAAGTTCCGCCTTGCTTTTTTGCTCGCTTCAATCACATCCGATGGCAGATACTTATTTGGTCGTTTACTCTATCGTTTACTCTATCGTTTACTCTATCGCTCTTACGTTCTACTTGGTCGTTAACTCTGTTGAACGTAACGGTACTCTGCCATGCTCATTTGCCCATTCGGGTTCCTGCACAGCATGTTCACGACATACTTCAATGATGCGGCTGACACCTGTGCCCCATTTCTCAAGGAACTTGGCCTGGAAAACTGCGGTACTCATTGGTGTTCGTACCAAACAGAAAGGCGGCTGCATTGTTCGGTTTTCCTTCTTTTGTAAGTAGATGCCACTATCAGCCTTAGGGGGAGCTTGGTGGTCTCCATCTGTAATGCTGAGGCATATATCACATAATTTATGTCTTGTCCAGCCTTCCATAAATGAGAATCAATCGTTTTGCTCGTAATAATACGAATAGTCAATACCTTTCATAAACATCTCGCGGTCATCAATCTTTGTGGTCAATGCTGGCTTTACCAATGCTTTGATATGCGTGCTGTCTGCCACGCTCTCACGCATTGCGGCGAGATATTCGTTCTTGTCTATCAGACTCCAGTCTACGCACCGCTTCAGCGACCGTTTCATCATCAGGTCCAGCCAGATGCGGGTGCTTCGGCCATTGCCCTCCATGAAGGGATGCGCCACGTTCATCTCAACGTATTTGTCCATAATCTCTTCGAACGAAGTTTCCGGCATACGTTCAATCTGTTGCAGCGTTTCGGGGAAGTGCATACAGTTGGCAAAGGTGAAGCCACCCTTAGAAATATTCTTGGTGCGAATCTGCCCCGCAAAGTCGTAGAGGCCTCCGAAGATGTAAGCGTGGATTTGCTGTAGGCACTTTAGGCTGCCCGGCTCCAGTCGGCGCAGCAATCCGCTCTCATACAGCTGGTAAGCCTTCTTGCGGCTCTGCCCATCCAGTGTGTTGTCGCTGTAAGTGAACCAGTCAAGAAACTCGCTCGCCCGGTTGTTCGGATAATGCTTGGCCAGCAGTGTCACCCCTTCGCTGTCGAGCACATCTGCTACACGCTGCCTCCCATCAGGTGCTTCGAACCTGAACCCGTGAGTGGCACTCACGAGTTCAATTCCTTCTTGTTTCAACTTTCGCTTTAACCAGCGCCAATAGTTACCCGCCTTGGTATAGTCAGGCTCATTGTTGATGGCCCGTACAATATCGGTGGCCGAGAACCACCATTTGTTGTTCTCGTCATCCCACACGGCTCGCACTTCACGGTCGTTGAAGAAACGTATGGATTTCTTATGTCGCTCTATAACCTGTTCCATAAATGATATATTTGAGAAACGCCAAGCGTGTTAAACAAATTAGGCGGAAAGCCCTAATTACCAAAGGTTTTCCGCCTAACTTGTTGGTGGTCAGTTGGCCTTGATTAGTCCTCGATGGCTGCCTGGGCGGCTGCTACGCGGGCGATAGGCACGCGATAAGGCGAGCAGCTGACATAGTTCATGCCTATCTTGGCGCAGAACTTGACAGATGAGGGCTCGCCGCCATGCTCGCCGCAAATGCCGACTTTGAGTTCCGGACGGGTGCTGCGACCCTTCTTTACGCCCATCTCCACAAGCTGGCCTACGCCCTCTTGGTCGAGAACCTCGAAAGGATCGGTCTTGATGATGCCATGCTCCTTGTAGTACTTGAGGAACTTGGGAGCATCGTCGCGCGAGAAGCCGAAGGTCATCTGTGTGAGGTCGTTGGTACCGAATGAGAAGAACTCAGCAACCTCAGCTATCTGGTTGGCAATCAGAGCTGCGCGAGGCACCTCGATCATTGTGCCCACCATGTAAGGAATAGAGCGGCCTTGCTCCTCGAATACCTTAGCGGCAGTAGTGTTGATGATGTTGGCTTGATGCTGGATTTCCTTAAGGCTGCCTACCAGAGGTATCATAATCTCAGGATGCACATCCACTCCGCGAGCCTTCACTGCCAGAGCAGCCTCGATGATAGCACGAGCCTGCATCTCAGTAATCTCGGGGTATGTGATGCCCAAGCGGCAACCGCGGTGACCAAGCATCGGGTTGAACTCCTCCAAGCTGTCAACCTTAGCCTTAACCTCAGCCAGTGTGATGCCCATCTCATCGGCAAGCACCTTCATGGTCTCAGTCTGATGAGGCACGAACTCATGCAATGGAGGATCGAGCAGACGGATAGTCACTCCGAAGCCATCCATAGCCTCGAAGATGCCCTCGAAGTCACCACGCTGCATAGGCAGCAGCTTGGCCAGAGCACGCTTGCGACCCTCAACATCGCTTGCCAGGATCATCTCGCGCACTGCCTTGATGCGGTCACCCTCGAAGAACATGTGCTCGGTGCGGCACAGGCCGATACCCTGAGCGCCGAAGTGGCGTGCCTGCTTGGCATCGCGAGGTGTGTCAGCATTGGTGCGCACATAAGTCTTGGTGTACTTGTCGGCAATCTTCATGATAGCGCCGAAGTCACCGCCAAGCTCTGGCTCTACGGTAGGCACTTGGCCATCGTAAACATCGCCAGTAGAACCATTCAGAGAGATGTAGTCGCCTTCCTTGAATACCTTGCCGCCCATCTCTACAGTCTTGGCCTTATAGTCAACATGGATTTCGCCAGCGCCAGATACGCAGCACTTGCCCATGCCGCGAGCCACTACGGCTGCGTGGCTGGTCATGCCGCCGCGCATGGTCAGGATACCCTGAGCCACTGCCATGCCTCGCAGATCCTCGGGAGAGGTCTCGATGCGCACAAGCACCACTTTTTTCTTCCTCTCTGCCCAAGCCTCGGCATCCTCAGCTGAGAATACGATTTGACCGCAAGCGGCACCGGGAGAAGCGGGCAGACCTTTGGCCACTACTTTGGCGCGCTTGAGGGCTGCCTTGTCAAATACGGGGTGCAACAGCTCATCGAGCTTCTGGGGCTCCATGCGCTCGAGCACTGTCTTGTCATCGATCACGCCAGCGCGGAGCAGATCCATGGCAATCTTAACCATGGCTGCGCCTGTGCGCTTGCCATTGCGGGTCTGGAGCATCCAGAGCTTGCCATCCTGGATGGTGAATTCCATATCCTGCATGTCCTTGTAGTAAGCCTCGAGGCGGTTGCTGATAGCGATGAGCTCAGCAGCGCAGTCGGGCATAGACTCTTCGAGCGAAGGATATTTCTCCCTGCGCACTTCCTCGCTGATGCCCTGGAGCTTAGCCCAGCGGCGCGAACCCTCGATGGTGATCTGCTGAGGTGTGCGGATGCCGGCTACCACGTCTTCGCCCTGGGCGTTGATCAGGTATTCGCCGTTGAAGAAGTCTTCGCCAGTGGCAGCGTCGCGGCTGAATGCCACGCCGGTGGCTGAGTTGTTGCCCATGTTGCCATAAACCATGGCCTGAACATTCACAGCGGTGCCCCACTCTTCCGGGATCTGGTTCATGCGGCGGTAGAGAATGGCGCGCTCGTTCATCCAGCTGTCGAATACGGCGCAGATGCCGCCCCAGAGCTGCTCCCAAGCATCATTGGGGAAGTCCTTGCCTGTAGCTTCCTTAACGGCAGCCTTAAACAAAGTGACAAGGCGCTGGAGGTCTTCTACAGAAAGCTCGGTGTCAAATTTCACACCTTTCTCCTCCTTTACCTTGTCGATAATTTCCTCAAAGGGATCGATATCGGCTTTTGACTTTGGCTTCATGCCAAGCACTACATCGCCGTACATCTGCACGAAGCGGCGATAGCTATCCCAAGCGAAGCGTGGATTGCCGCTCTTCTCTGCCAGGGCCTTTACGGTGGCGTCGTTCATGCCAAGGTTGAGCACTGTGTCCATCATGCCGGGCATGGAAGCTCGGGCGCCTGAGCGCACGGATACCAACAGAGGATTGGATGGGTCATTGAATTTCTTGCCGGTGAGGGCCTCCACATGGGCTATTGCCTTCTTCACATCTTCGCTAAGGCGCTTTACGACCTCATCGCGGCCGTATTGTGTGTACTCGGTGCAGACCTCGGTGGTGATTGTGAAACCCGGGGGCACGGGCATGCCCAGCAAGTTCATCTCAGCCAGGTTGGCACCTTTGCCGCCCAGCTCATTGCGCATTTTGGCATTGCCTTCTGCTTTGCCATCGCCAAAAAGATAGACTCTTTTCATTTAAGGTTAATTTAATTAGAAAGTATATATGTTTCTTTTCTGTGTCTTAGGGTATAAGTTTTTTGACGTTCTGCAAATTTAGTGCTTTTTGTCAAATTCACAAAATATTATCTTTGGTTTTTTCACTTATTTTTCACATTCTGGGTTTTATTTCGGATTATGGTCTGATTATTTTGACAAAAAGAAATATATTTTGTAATTTTGCAACTTGATATAAAAGACTATACTAAACCAATCTAATAGACAATGGCTACAGAACTGAAAGGGCTCACCAAGCGAAGCGAGAACTATTCGCAGTGGTACAATGAGCTTGTGGTAAAGGCAGACTTGGCCGAGCAGAGCGCGGTGCGCGGATGCATGGTGATCAAGCCTTACGGATACGCAATATGGGAGAAAATGCAGCGCGCGCTCGACGATATGTTCAAGGAAACCGGAGTGCAGAACGCTTATTTCCCACTACTGATCCCGAAGTCGTTTCTGTGCCGAGAAGCAGAGCATGTGGAAGGCTTCGCAAAAGAGTGCGCCGTTGTGACCCACTATCGGCTCAAGAACGACCCCGACGGCAAGGGCGTAGTAGTGGATCCAGAGGCCAAGCTCGAAGAGGAGCTGATCGTGCGACCCACATCCGAAACCATTATCTGGGGCACTTATAAGAATTGGATACACAGCTGGCGCGATCTGCCACTGCTGATCAACCAGTGGGCCAATGTGATGCGCTGGGAGATGCGCACTCGAATGTTCCTGCGCACATCAGAATTCCTGTGGCAAGAGGGCCACTGCGCCCACGCCACTGCTGAAGAAAATGAGGCTCGCACTGTGCAAATGATCAATATCTACGCCCGCTTTGCTGAAGAGTGGATGGCAATGCCGGTGATCAAGGGAGTGAAGAGCGCCAACGAACGCTTCGCCGGCGCCCTCAACACATACACCATAGAGGCTATGATGCAGGACGGCAAAGCCCTGCAGTCAGGCACCAGCCACAATCTGGGCCAAAACTTCGCAAAGGCCTTTGATGTCACTTTCTCCAACAAAGACAATCAGCCAGAATACGTATGGGCTAACTCCTGGGGCCTCTCCACTCGAATGATGGGCGCTTTAATTATGACGCACAGCGATGACAACGGCCTGGTGCTGCCACCGAAGCTCGCTCCAATCCAAGTGGTAATTATTCCTATTTATAAGAATAAGGAACAGCTCGATAAAATATCTGCCGCCGTGGAGCCTATTGTGGCAGATCTCAAGAAGCTTGGCATCTCTGTCAAATATGATGATGCCGACAATCGCCGGCCAGGCTTCAAGTTCGCCGACTACGAGCTCAAGGGCGTGCCTGTGCGTCTGGTGCTGGGAGAGCGTGACATTCAGAACGACACAGTGGAACTGATGCGGCGCGATACCCTTGAAAAGGAGAATGTGCCTTTAGAAGGCATTGCTGAGCACATCAAAGATTTGCTTGACAAGATACAGGCCAATATCTACCAAAAGGCCCTTAAGCACCGCGAGGAAATGACCTATATCTGCGATGACTATGAGGAGTTCAAGAAGCGCATCGAAGATGGCGGCTTCTTCCTTTGCCACTGGGATGGCACTCCAGAGACTGAAGAGCGCATCAAAGAAGAGACCAAAGCCACTATCCGCTGCATCCCCCTCGAGGGAGACAAGACCCCAGGAAAATGCATGGTCACAGGCAAGCCCAGCGCTCAGCGAGTAATCATTGCACGCAACTACTAACCCATAACCACAAACCTATACCGTGGATCAGAAGAATTTCAACGCTCACTTGGCCCAAGACCTGGGCATAGATGCCCGCGAGGCCGCTCGCCTTACGGCTGTATTTACCAGCGTGGTACGCGACCGCGCTGCCAATCTCGACTCTATAGCCATTCCCGGATTTGGCAACTTCGTGGCCGGGAAGGTAGCGGAGAAAATCACAACTGATCCCGAAACTGGGAAGCGTACGCTCACTCCTCCTCAAATCAAACTGGAGTTCATAGCCGGTTCTATGCTCAAAAAACAAGTGCTGCAATGAACAATATTATCACACAGAAGCGTCTGGTTGAGCTTATCGCCTCCACTGCGCAATGCTCCTCAGAAACTGCCCAGGCATACATTGTGGCCTTTACCAATCAGATTAAGAATGCTCTGCAGCGCGACAAAACAGTTCAGATCAAGGACCTGGGCGAATTTTCTGTCAATGCCACGGGCGACCGCATAATATTTGTGCCTGAGCCAAGACTCGCTGAGGCCATCAACGCGCCTTTCGCAATGTTCGAGCCCGAAGATTTAGCCCCTGGCATTTCCACGGAAGAGCTCACGCGTCCGGTAGCCCCCGTAGTGGTACCCGAGGCTCCTGAAGCCCCACAGCCTGCTGAAACTGCAGAGGCTCCAGAAATGGCTGAGCAAGCCGAAGCTACAGAAGAAGCAGAGACTCCCGATGCTACGGTGCCATTGGAATCCGAGAAAATACCCGATCAGATGCCTGAGGAAGCTCCTGACCCAGAGCCAGAGCCAGAACCGGCCTCAGAGCCAGAACCGGCCCCAGAGCCAGAACCGGCTCACATCGAACATCATACCCATCATTCCCATGCTCACACTTGGGAAGAAAGCGAAGAGGAGGAAGAAAGCGCGGAACGGCTGGATAAAGGCTCTGCCTTCCCTACTTTCTGGCTTATTATTGGCTTAGTGGCCGGCTTGTTCATTGGCTGCTGCATTGGTTTCTTCCTGCACGATCCCATCCAAGAAAAGCTGGAGCCCGCACTGATTGAAGATGCCACCGTAGAAATCTCAGAGGCAGATATGGCGCTGCTTGACATTCTCTCTGAAGAGGAGCAGCCTGCAGCCCAGACCGAAGAACAGCCTGCTCCGACACAACCAGCTGCCGCCCCGGCCTCAGAAAAAGCGGTAAAGGCAGCTCAAGAGCCGGCAAAAGCTGCACAGGAAGCCACCCCGAAGCCTGCTGCAAAGGCTGATGTGTACGACACTGTCACTTCCAATCTCGCTGCCCTCTCTAAGAAGCACTATGGCGACAAGGTATATTGGGTGTATATCTATTTGGAAAATCAAAAGATTATCCCCAACCCCAACCGGGTAGGCGAAAACGTGCGCTTAAAAATACCTCCTCTGGAAAAATACGCCACTCAAGCTACTGAAGCCGAACGCAAAGCTGCCGCGAGAAAAAAAGAGGCTGAAATCTTGGCAAAATACAAGTGACATTATCATTAAAAATGGTTAATTATTTAGCATGTTAAAGACTTAATAAACAAATTTAACATTCTGAATTAACATAGTTAAGAACTTAAATTGTAATTTTGTAGTTGGAATATACATAAGGATGTTCCAACTACTTATTTTTTTCAGCATCAACCTAACATAACCTAACATAATTATCTCTTATGAGCGATACAGTCAATATCAGAGAGCTTAACAGCCTGGTGGCCAGCAAAAGCGACTTCATTGGAATCATAACCCATGGCATGGACTCCACTATCGTAGGCCAGAAGCACCTGGTTGAGTCTCTCGTGATTGCTCTGCTTGCTAACGGGCATGTGCTCTTGGAGGGCGTGCCAGGCTTGGCAAAAACATTGGCGATAAAGACATTGGCTCAATTAATTGATGCCAAGTACAGCCGCATCCAATTCACTCCTGACCTGCTGCCCGCCGATGTAATCGGTACTATGGTTTACAGCGTGAAGGATGAGAGCTTCAAAGTAAAAAAAGGCCCGATCTTCGCCAATTTCGTGCTTGCCGATGAAATCAACCGCGCGCCAGCTAAAGTGCAAAGCGCCCTGCTTGAGGCTATGCAAGAGCGCCAAGTGACTATCGGCGACTCCACATTCAAGCTCGATGAGCCATTCCTAGTGATGGCCACCCAGAACCCCATAGAGCAAGAGGGCACCTACCCTCTGCCTGAGGCTCAGGTGGACCGCTTCCTGATGAAGGTGGTGATTGGATATCCTAACCGCGAAGAGGAAAAGCTTATCATTCGCCAAAACATCAACAATGGCCAGCGCCCCGTAAGGGCAATGCTTAAGCCCGAGGAAATAATCGAAGCTCAGAATATTGTGGACGAGATATATGTGGATGAGAAAATTGAGAAGTATATCGTGGATATCGTTTTCGCCACTCGCTTCCCTGCCGACTATGGCCTTAATGACCTTACGGGCATAATCGCCTTTGGCGCTTCTCCGCGCGCTTCGATTTCTTTGGCTCGTGCCGCACGCGCTTACGCGTTCATCCACCAGCGCGGCTATGTGATTCCTGAAGATGTCATCGCTGTGGCTCATGACGTGCTCCGCCACCGTATCGGCGTCACCTACGAGGCAGAAGCCAACAACATCAACACCGACGAAATCATTACCGAGATTCTCGACAAGGTACAAGTGCCTTAATGGGCGGTCAGCCGATTAAAGCTTATTTGTAAAGAATATAATAGATGGATGCCAACGAACTTTTAAAGAAAGTCAGAAAGATAGAGATCAAATCGCGCGCCTTGAGCCAAAACATCTTTGCGGGCGAATACCACTCTACTTTCAAGGGCCGCGGCATGACATTCTCCGAAGTGCGCGAATACCAATATGGCGATGACATTCGCGATATAGATTGGAATGTCACTGCCCGCCACAACCATCCATTTGTCAAAGTCTATGAAGAGGAGCGCGAACTTACCGTAATGCTCCTGGTGGATGTAAGCGGAAGCCGCCTTTTTGGAGCTGTGGGCACCGAAAAGCGAAACATAATCACTGAAATCGGCGCCACTCTGGCTTTTTCAGCCACTCAGAACAATGACAAAATTGGAGCCATCTTTTTCAGCGACCAAATAGAAAAGTTTATTCCTCCGAAAAAGGGCCGCAAGCACATCCTGCTTATTATCCGCGAACTGCTCGACTTCACACCCAAGAGCCAAGGCACCGATATAGCTAAAGCAGTAGAATATCTGGCCGATGCCCTTAAGCGCCGATGCACAGCATTTCTGGTCAGCGACTTCATTGACGAGAGCGATTACAAACATGCGCTCAACATTGCTCGCAACCGTCATGAGGTAATGGCCATGCAAGTATATGACAAGCGCGATGCCTCACTGCCAAATGTGGGACTGATGCGCGTAGCTGACTTAGAGACTGGGGCTTCGCGATGGATCGATACCTCAAGCCACCGGGTAAGACAGGCTTTTGACAAATGGTGGTACCTGCGACAACAAAAAATGGTCGAAACCCTGCGAAGCTGCAGGGTGGATTTTGCTTCGGTTGCCACTGATGAAGATTATGTGAAAGCCCTGCTTGCTCTGTTCAAGACACGACGCACCCGATAAAAGCTAACTGAAAAAGAACCTTAACGTGATAATGAGTCTGAGATTTTTACGAATAGTATTTGCCGCTACCCTTTTATTAGGGTTGCTGTGCTCGGTGCCACAAGCACGGGGCGCAAGCCCGATCTCGATTAAAGCCTCCACTGACAGCGCGACCCTCGTAATGGGTGATCGCGTCACTGTAAACTTGGAGGTGGTCAAGGGGGGACATGAGGGCGCTATCGTGGATATGCCAAAAAAGAAGCAGGACTACTACGGCCTGGAAATGATTGAATGGGCTTGTGATTCAATTGATCTTGGCAACGGTCGCACTCAACTAAACTATCACATCATCTTTCAAGCCTTCGATCCCATGGAGCTGCTCACCCTACCCCCATTCCGATATGCGGCACAGGGCGACACCGTGAGCAGCGATATCCTTACCTTTAAGGTTTATCCTGTGGATTTAAGTCCGGAGCTCGGGGATATCAACAATATTGACAGCCTTACCATCCATCCGGCTGAATTGCCTCAGGCAATTCGCGCCCGCTGGTACGATTTCATTCCAGACTGGTGGATTTGGGTATTGATAGGGCTTTTGGCTATAGCGCTCGCCCTGGTAGTGTGGAAACTTTACAAAAAGAACGGGCCGGCCATATTCACTGTACGCAAACCTATCCCGCCTTACGAATTGGCCCTCCAGCGCTTGGCCGAGCTTAAGGATCGCAAATTATTGGAGCAAGGACAGACAAAGACTTACTATACTGACTTGATTGATATCATGCGCAACTATCTGGATGGTCGCTTCGGCATAAACGCCATGGAGATGACCTCCACCCAAATCATGCGCAAACTGCGTGAAAACAAGGAGACTCACCTCTCAGCTGCTCAGATGGAACAAGTGCTGCAACTGGCCGACATTGTTAAGTTCGCAGCTGCCAATCCCACCGCTGAGGAAGGTTTGCGCACATTCAACACTGTAGCGCAATTCCTGGAGTCCACAAAACCGGCTCCCGAACCAAAACCAGAACTGAAAACCGAAAACTGAAATCTCTATAGATGCAATTCGCTCATCCGTCATATCTTTGGCTATTCTTTGGTTTCATACCACTGATTGTATGGTATGTGCTGAAGCAGCGCAATGCCCGCCCTTCGCTGGCAATATCCTCTTTAGCTCCATTTGCCAAAATAGGGACTCCTTGGCGTGAGTACGTGCGACATCTGCTATTTGCACTACGTCTGGGGGCCATTGGCTGCCTTATCCTGGTACTGGCGCGTCCTCAGACCCGAGACAGCTGGCACACGACATCTACCGAGGGCACCGATATCATGATAGCGCTCGATGTCAGCACATCTATGCTCGCTATGGATTTTAAGCCAGACCGATTGGAGGCTGCCAAGCAGGTCGCAACCGAATTTGTCTCTGGTCGCGAAAGCGACAATATCGGCATCGTAATATTTGCTGGCGAGAGCCTTACAGGCATCCCAATGACTGTGGACCGCGGCATGCTGGTGAACTATATCAACAATATAAGCACCAATGTGCTGCCTGACGGCACCGCTATCGGCGACGGCATTGCCACTGCCCTTAACCGCATAAAAGAAGGCAAGGCTAAAAGCCGCAGCATAATTCTCATCACCGATGGCAGCAATAACACAGGAGTAGTGGCTCCCCTTACAGCTGCCGAGGTGGCCAAGGAGCTGGGAGCTCGCATCTATACTATTGGCATTGGCACCAACGGCCAAGCCGAATACCCGGTAATGACTCCTTACGGGCCTTCCACCCAGCGCATGCAAGTGGTAATCGATGAAAGCACCCTCCGACAAATTGCCAATCTCACCGATGGAAAATATTTCCGCGCCACCGACGAAAATGTGCTCCGTCAGGTATTTGAAGAAATCGACAGTCTGGAAAAGACTCGCATGGATGTGCGCCATTTCTCACATGCCGAGGATAATTACATGCTTTTTGCCTGGATTGCCTTTGCCCTGATAGCTTTGGAGCTGCTCCTGAGATATACTGTTAACCGCTCTATCCCCTAACTACTATATGTTTGATTTCGCTTATCCTCATTTGCTCTTCCTTTTGTTCAGCCTGGCTGCAATAGGATTGCTCTACTGGTGGGCCAGAACTGCCAGGAGGGCTGATTTGCGCAAATTCGGACACATCACTGAGCTTCAACACCTGATGCCCGATGCCTCCAAATACAAGCCCAACATAAAGATAGCGCTCCAGCTCTTGGCCTTAGCGGCCATCATATTCGTACTCGCTCGTCCCCGGGCTGGCGAAAAGGTACCGCAGCAGAGCCGCATCGAGGGTATAGAGATAATGATTGCTTTCGATGTATCCAACTCCATGCTGGCTTCGGCCAACGATGACCCTAATGGGATCAGCCGCCTTGACCGAGCTCGTCTGTTGCTGGAGAAACTCCTTTCAAAGCTTGACAACGATAAAGTGGGATTGGTAGTGTTTGCTGGCGAAGCCAAAACTCAAATGCCACTTACCACCGACTACTACACCGCTAAGATGTATCTAAGCGAACTGAGCCCTAAAATGGTAAGCCTCCAAGGCACTGCGATCACGGATGCCATAAACATGTGCGCCAATGCGTTCAGCAGCGATGATAAGGTCAACAAAGCCATCATCCTGATCACCGATGCCGAAAACCACGAAGGCGATGCCATAGAAGCCGCTAAGGCGGCTGCCGCTAAGGGCATCCAAATTGATGTGATTGGCGTAGGCTCAGCCAAAGGTGTGCCTATCCCGATAAATGCTACCGGGTCTGATTACCTGCGCGACAAGGAGGGTCAGGTGGTGCTTACATCATTTGACGAAGAGGCAGCCAAGCGACTGGCCGAAGTTGGCGATGGCACATATGTCAACGGGGCTTCTTCTAAAGCCCTTGAGACTCTGGTTTCTGCCCTTGATGAGGTGGACAAAACAGAGTTCAAAAAAGTACAGTACAAAGCCAGCGCGGAGCAATTCCCAACTTTTGCTTGGATAGCCCTGGCTCTGCTTATCTGTGATTTGCTCGTGCTTGACCGAAAGATTAGCTGGCTCAAGCGTGTGAATCTTTTCACTAAAGACAAATAATTATGAAATCTCTCTTTATACTTTCATGCACTTTGGTTTTAGCCCTCGCTTTGCCAGCTGCGGCACAAGCTTACGAGTCGACAAAGGCTGAGCGCAATTTTATTAAGGAGGGCAACAAGGCTTTCCGCGATGGCAATTACGCAAAAGCCCTGGATTTCTACGACAAAGCCCTGCTGGCCGCTCCCGGATCAGAGTACGCTCGCTTCGACAGAGCTGTGGCCCTTTCGCGATTGGGCACTAATCCGGAAGATTCTCTTTATAAAGAATCTATCCAGACATATACTGCGCTGGCAGAGGGTGCCGGGGATGTCACCATTAAGGAAAAAGCCAATTATAATCTTGGCAATCTCGCTTTTGAACAGCAGGACTATCCCCAGAGCATTGAATATTACAAAGAAACTCTGAGAATAAACCCAAGTAACCTAAAGGCCAGGGAAAACCTGCGCGTGGCTCAGCTAAAGCTGCCCCCTCAAGATGATCAAAACCAAGATCAGGATCAGAACCAAGATCAGCAACAGCAACAGCAGGATCAGCAACAGCAGCAGCAACAGCAACAGCAACAGCAGCAGGAACAGCAGCAAGAACAACTGAGCGGAAATGCAGAGCAGATACTCCAAACCATGCAGAACCGCGAAAACCAGACCCGCGAAAAGACTAAGGACGAGGAAGCAAATTCTAATCGACGCACCACCGACAAGCCTTGGTAAAAACCTAACGATTACAAGTGACATATTTCAAGTGAACAGTGACAAATAAGAGTATGAAGAAAATCCGTTTCAACATACTGCTGGCAATGCTGATGACGGCCCTCGCCACCTGGGCCGACACCTCTTTTGCTTTGCTTAACCCTCGCACTCCAATAGAGGGGGCTAAATTCTCCATCACATTCAGGTTGTCTAATGGAAACACATCTTCCATTAATGCTCCGGAGATACCTAATTGCAAGCTACTCTACGGGCCATCGACTTCGACTATGTCATCAACACAGTTTATCAATGGCCAAATGAGCTCTTCTCAATCTATCGATTTCACTTTTACTTATCTGGCGGAGAAAGCAGGCACTGTGACTATTCCGGCTGTTACCGTCAGTGCTGGTGGCTCTTCGTATTCTTCTAAGCCCTATCAACTTACCATTCTGCCTCCAGACAAGACTGCTCCGCAATCTCAAGGCGGGGGCTTGGCTGGAGCTCCTATAAGCAGTTCTTCGTCAAGCTCTTCAATATCGCCGGATGACATGTTTGTGCGCATAGCTCTTAACCGCACCTCGGTATATGAGCAGGAAGCCATCGTAGTGTCAGTGAAGGTGTACACAAGATATGAAATCAGCGCGTTCCAAATCACAGCTCAGCCTACTTTTGAGGGTTTCCTTTCTGAAGAGCTCGATGTGCCCCAAGGCACTGAGATGGAGCACTACAATGGCAAGAATTACTACACTGCTTACCTAAAGAAATGCATCGTATATCCTCAAAAAGCTGGCCAGCTCACAATAACTTCGGGAAAATACGATGTGACCATTGTGGACTATGAATTGGTTAGCAACGGTTTTTTCCAAACACGCCGCCCGATCGAAAAGCGCGTAATCACTGAATCGAATACGGCAAAAGTCAACGTTACTTCTCTCCCGACCCCTCCGGCAGGATACACCGGAGCAGTGGGCGATTTCACCGCATCGGTAGAGATGAAGCCTCTGGAGCTGCGCACCAACGAAGCTTCCTCATACATTTACAAGGTAGAGGGCACTGGAAACATCAAGTACCTCAAGACCCCTACCCTGGATCTTCCAAACGGTTTTGACCAATACACTCCCAAGACCGACATCAATGCCCGCTTCACTGGTAGCGACATGCGCGGATCATACATTGTAAACTACACCTTGGTGCCTCAGGAACCTGGCTCGTTCGAAATAGATCCCTCCAAATTCGTTTACTTCAACCCTCACGATAAGCAATATCATACCATTAATCTGCAGGGCTTCAGTGTGAAAGTGGCGCAAGGCGCTTCAACCTCTGCCGTAACCGAGCAGAAAGCCATTGCCAAGGGAATGACCGACATTTTGCACATCAAGGTTACTGGTGACAATTTGACAAAGAATCCCACATACATCTTTAACTCTGGCCTGTATTGGCTGATGTATGCAGCGGCGGCGATATTGCTCATAATTGTCATATTCATCTACCGTAGGCAGCTCAAGCTTAATGCCGATGTCAGAGGCCGGAAACTGGCTCGTGCCAACAGTAAAGCCACCAAGCGACTGCGTTTGGCCAAAGTTGCCATGAATGCCAAAGAGACAGATAAATTCTACGCCGAGCTTAACAGAGCCATGTGGGGATATCTAAGCGATAAACTCGACATCCCCTCTTCACAGCTTCTGCGCGACAATATTGAGCAAAAGCTCACACAGTATGGCCTAACTCCCGAATCTGTAGCCCAGACCATCGACATTCTCGATCAGTGCGAGATGGCTCGATTTACGCCGCATTCTGAGGCTGAGATGAGCCAACTATATGATCAAGCAGTAGCCACTATCAAATCTATTGAGTCAACGAAAAAATGAAAAAGATACTTGCTATAATACTTGCCTCTTTTGTGGGCTCGGTGGCCATGAATGCCATGTCGCTTGCGGCCCAGGCTGACTCGGCATACAACCACGAGGACTTTGTGCAAGCTGTGCGTCTTTATCATCAGGCTATCACAGCTGATGGTGTGTCGCCAGAGCTGTATTACAATCTTGGCAATGCTTACTATCGCATAGGCAAGATGGGCCGTGCTGTGATTTATTACGAACGCGCCCTGAAGCTCGATCCATCTTTTCAGGATGCCCGCACTAATTTGGAATTTGTCAAGACCAAAATCATCGATAAGCCCGAGGATGATAGCACTTTTTTGGGCAATGTGCATCAGGGGATTGCAGCATGGATGTCGCCAGATGCATGGGCTTGGACAGCTTTCTGCTTGTTCATGCTTGTGCTGGGTTGCATAGCATTGTATATCTTCTCGGCAAATGTCAATGTGCGCAAGTTAGGATTCTTCGGAGGGGGAATAGCTGTCATAATTTTCTTTTATACTCTAATCATAGCCACTCAGACTGCCCAAGCCCCCTACCGCCACAACACGGCAGTAATCATTGTGCCCACAGCCAATATGAGCACCCAACCGGGCTCTCACACAGGCAAGAACAATAAAATCATACCTGTCCATGAAGGCACTGTGGTGGAAATAGTCGACTCTATGGCTATCCCTGGAGAATCCTCATCCCCGATGTGGTATGATGTGAAAATCAACAATGCCACCCGCGCATGGGTGCGCAGCGCTGATGTCGAGAAAATTTAGGTACAATTTTTAACATTTCCTAAGATATTAGATATTAATACCTTAAACATCGCATCAGATTTTTACCAAAATTTTTCCTTTGAAATTTTTGGTTATTTCAAAAACTAACTCTACCTTTATATCGAATTTGAAAAATCTACTAAAACAACCATAAAAACTCAAACTCTAAATCATCATGAGCAGGACAATCACCTTCAACGAGCTTCGCCGTCTTAAAGACAGCTTGCCCGACGGTTCTATGCACAAGATAGCTGATAAGCTTAACGTCACAGTTCAGACAGTACGCAACTATTTTGGAGGCGCCAACTACAATAGCGGGCGCAACTGCGGTGTGCACATGGAGCCCGGACCTGACGGGGGCATCGTTGTGTTAGATGATTCCACGATCTACGACATGGCCGTTGAAATCCTGAAAGAGGCTCATGGCTCCTGATCGCTTCATTACTGTCGCAATTCACACTTACGACAAGGCCATAGCCCTTCGCGCCCTGCTTGAGCGCGAAGGGCTTGAAGTTCAATTCCGAAATGTTAATATTGAACAGCCGGTCATTTCCTCGGGCATACGCGTGCGCATCCTCGAGCGCGATCTCCCTTTGGCTCTGAGAATTATTGAAAACAGAGAGATATTCTCTGACCCTATTCCTCCGGCCCGCCAAGGCGACCCTGCCCTGCCAGTAGTAGTGCCTACTGATTTCAGCGATATTTCCCTGCTTGCCACAGCTACAGCTTTCAAAATTGCCGCTGCGCACAAGACTTCACTAATACTGCTTCACACCTACATTGACCCTTATATCGCCGGTAACATGCAGCTCACCGACAGCCTTACCTATGAGATTGCCGATGCCAGCGCCCGAGACCAAGTAGCTTCTGCAGCCAAGGCTCAGATGCGACATTTCTCTGCCCGGCTTAAGGAAATGATAAAAAAGGGCGACCTCCCTCCCGTAAAATTTGAAACATGCATTACTGAAGGCGTGCCAGAAGATGCCATCTCTGAGTATGCTAAAGCCAACAATCCATTCCTGATTGTAATGGGCACCAGAGGCACCAAGCGCAAAGAACTTGACTTGATTGGTTCGGTTACTGCCGAGGTGCTGGACAAGTGCCGCTTCAGCGTGCTGGCCCTTCCGGAGCCTCCAAGTCCTGACTCTGGGCCTTTCAACGTGAAAAAGGTTCTGTTCTTCAGCAACATAGAGCAAGAGGACATTCTGGCTATGGACACTCTTTATCGCATCTTCCCTAAGGCTATGGCTCATGTTACAATCGTTAACCTCCCTGGCAAAAAGCGGCAGCTCATGCGTTCGGGCACTGAGGAAGCGGCCGCTGCCTTGCGCAACTACTGTAGTCAAAACTTCAAAGGATACACCTTTGAGACCCAAACCTTGGACATGAACCAAGCTTTTGAGGATTTCCATAGACTGGAGGACGAGCGTCACTTCGATCTCATAGTGGTACCCAACAAGAAAAAGAACGTTTTTTCACGTTTCTTCAATCCTTCACTCCCTCACAAAATTCTTTTTGCTTCAGATTTGCCTACCTTGGTTATACCAGTATGAACAATAAAAATTTTGACAAAATTTTTATTGTTCATACAACCATTTGTCCTACTTTAAATTCTGATAATGTTACGCAAAACTGGAAAATTGCGTAACACGAATTTAAAAATTCACAATCACTTGGCACATAACCATTTACAGGAGTTATTTCAACCATTACACAATATTTTCCAATAATCTCTTGAAATTCAGTTACATTACAAATATTCGTATTTTCCAAATAAAAATCGATTATTTTTTTTGAAATTTTCTTTCTAAATTTGCATACCAAAAATCTCCCGTGAGCCTGCCACTCATATAGCATGAATAATAGCCAACATATAGAATTGTGGGACAAATGCCGCCAGGTAATCCGCGACAACATTCCGGCAGAACAATTTGACATCTGGTTCAAGGATGTCAACTCTGTGTCGTATGCTGATGGCGCTCTCACCCTGTGCGTACCATCCTCTTTCTATATGGAGCAACTTGAGGAAAGATTTATAAAAATCTTGGGCGCAGCCATTCGCAAAGTCTATGGCGACAACACTAAGCTTTACTATAATTTCTTTCAGGTTAAGGATGTTGCCGAGACTGCGGTAAATGTACTAAGCTCTAATCCCAGCGGCACGATTCTTGATCAGCATAAGGCACAACCTGCCAATCCTTTTCATGCTCAGCCTCAGCTCGACATTGACCCGCAGCTCAATCCGCGCTACACTTTCGAGAATTACTGTGTGGGAAAGAGCAACCAAGTGGCTGTGACCTTGGCTATGGCGGTAGCTGCCAAGAATATGACTTTTAATCCCCTCTTCATATTCGGCAACTGCGGAGTGGGCAAAACTCACCTAATCCAAGCTATTGGCATTCGCATAAAGGAACAAAATCCCAAGGCAAGGGTGCTATATGTAACATCCCGCCTGTTTGAGAGCCAATATACAGCGGCGGTTGCAAGCAAGAACACTAATAATTTCTACCACTTCTATCAGAGCATCGACACTCTGATTATCGATGACATTCAGGATCTTCAAGGAAAGCCTGGCACACAGAACACTTTCTACCACATCTTCAACCATCTGCATCAGAACAACAAGCAGATTATAATGTCGTGCGACTGTGCCCCTGCCCTGATGGAGGGCTTTGAAGAGAGACTGTTGTCGCGCTTCAAATGGGGAATGGCATCTAAATTAGAAGCCCCGGATTTGGATTTGCGCCGTGAGGTGCTGGAGCGAAAGGCTCAACAAAGCGGCCTTTCTATTCCAAATGAAGTGATGGAATACATAGCAAGCTCCGTTACCGGAAGCGTACGCGAGCTTGAGGGCATTGTGGTATCGATTGTCGGGCATGCTACTGTCACTGGCTCAGATATCAACCTCGACCTGGCCAAGCAAGTCATTGGACGAGCTGTGAAAGTCTCTTCAAAGCCTATCAACTTTGAAATGATTGCCGAAGAGGTCTGCGCGTATTACAATATTGACCCTGACCTCCTGTTTACTAAAACTCGAAAGCGTGAGGTATCTGATGCGCGGCAGGTTGTAATGTTCTTGGCAAAAGATGTAGCTAAGATGCCCCTTGTGAGCATTGGCCACCATTTGGATCGCACCCATGCCACTGTCAACTACGCATGCCGAACCATAGAGGAACGCTTGGCCATTGACAAGCAATTGCAAGCCGATATTTCGGCTATAAGGGCAAAACTCTAAAGATAGAAAATCTTTCAAAAATTTTTGAAAGATTTTTTATCTTTTTTAACCATTTTCGGAAAAAAAGTGTTATATTTGTAGCCGAAAACCATAAGGCTTGCGCCTAAAGAGGTTATATAGTGAACGTAATAATTGGGAATGTCATGATTTCAGTCTTTCCAAATACAATGACTTTCAGATACTTGCCCCCAGGGTACGGTGTCAGGATTCTCATGTCAATCCCAATAAGTCAAACCTTATTTGCCGGTTGTGGGGGTCTCTGCCGTCCTCTGACGGATGGAAGTTCCGTACAATACTCTCCCATTCCTTAGAGTTACTGCATGACGTTTCATGCATCATCACATTGTTGGCAGAACTGCCGACCCCGCACCGGCATAATAAGGCTTTGGATATAATAATAGCGGACTGGGTTACCCAGTCCGCTATTATCTTTATGGATTGATTACTTATATTCTATCAAGGCTTGGCCGTCAGCTACTGCATCATCCGGAGCTACAAGCACTTTGGTGACAGTAAGTTCTTCCGGTGCTTGCACATCGTTCTCCATCTTCATGGCTTCATACACGAGCACCACTGCATTTTTTGCGACCTTATCGCCAGGTTTAACCTTTATTTCGATTATCTTGCCCGGCATGGGTGCATTGATAGTCTTCCCTGGTGCGTTGGCCTCTGGTTGTGCAGATTCACTGGCTGTGGGTACTGCCTTCCCAGCTTCTTCAAATTCCACAAGCACTTGTCCATCGGCTACTGCATCGCCTTCGGCTACAAAGATGCGCTTGATCACACCCTCTTGTGGCGCTTGCACATCGTTCTCCATCTTCATGGCTTCGTAAACCAGCACCACATCGCCTTTCTTCACTTTCTGGCCAGGCTTTGCCTTGATTTCAATTACCTTGCCAGGCATTGGGGAAGCAATGGTGGGACCAGTGATAGGAGCATCTTGATCTGCTTTAGCTTCAGCCTTTACCTCCTGGGCTGCCGGCTTCTGTGATTCAAATTCTTCTTTGCGGCGCTTGCGCAAGAAGCCGTTAGCTACCGTGGGAAGAAGTTCCAGCAAGAGATATTCCTCATCGTTCTTGGCCAGCTTGGCATTCCCTACCTCAGGAAGTTCGGGATTTTCTGGTTTCTTATACTTGGTCACATCATAAGCTTGCTCTATGGGCGATCCAGTAATCTTATTTCTGAACTCCGGCTTCACTGGCACTGGAGTCTTGCCATATTCTCCCTTCACAAGAGAAATGAACTGGTTGCTGGGATGTGAATAGTCGGGCTCTCCTTTCTTTCGATCCAGAGCTACAGATACTGCCTGTGAGCCTACTATCTGGCTTGTAGGCGTAACTAAGGGCACCAAGCCGGCATCGCGGCGCACCATAGGAATCAAGCGCATTGCATCATCAAGCAGATCCTCAGCCTTGAGCTGTTTGAGCTGAGCCACCATATTGCTATACATGCCACCTGGCACCTCCGCATTCTTTACAAGTTCGTTGGGTTTGGGGAAGCCGAAATAAGCCTCGATAGCATGGCAAGCATCGAGCAATTCTTCATAGCGATGAGCCTTGGCAGCTTCCACTGCGCGGTTCACCTGAGCCTCAACCTCTGCTGGCACCTTATCGGTAAGGGGATCAAATGCCTTAGGCATCTTGTCGGCATTGAGGTCGAAATCTTTCAAACTCTTACGAGCTTCAAGCAATTGCGTGCGAATCTTGCCTACTGCTTTCATGTCAACATCTATCTCCACGCCAAGTTTGTCAGCAAACAGATAGATAAGTTCGATCGCAGGAGCTGCTGAGCCGCCTCCGAACCACCAAATGTTGGTATCCAAGATATCCACACCGCTAAGAATAGCCATAATAGATGATGCCAAGCCATAGCCCGGTGTGCAGTGAGTGTGGAAATCCACTGGCACTGACAGGTTAGCTTTGAGCTTAGAGATAATCTCTTGAGCACGAGCTGGCGTTACCAGGCCGGCCATGTCCTTCAAGGTAATCATCTTGGCACCAATGCGCTCCATTTCCTTTGCTTTCTCCACAAAGTATTCGGCTGTGAAGATTTGCTCGGGCTCAGCTGCTGAGGCCTTTTCTTCTTTCTTGCCGAATAAGCGAGCAAAGAAGCCTGCCTTCTTCTCTACCGGGGAGGCGGCAGGAGCTTCTGGCTTTGGATCCACAGTGTAGCACACTGCTCCATCTGCAATGCCTCCAAGCTCATTGATCATTTTGATGGAATCGCGCACATTGTCAATATCATTGAGGGCATCAAAGATGCGCATCACATTCAAGCCATTCTTGATAGCTTCTTTATAGAACCCCTCAAGCACGCTATTGGGATAAGGCACATATCCAAACAGATTCCTGCCGCGCGAAAGAGCGCTCAGCAGACTCTTGCCCTTCATCGCACGCGACACGCTGCGCAGGCGTTCCCAAGGCGACTCATCGAGGAAGCGCATCACAGAATCAGGAACGGCTCCGCCCCAAACTTCCATGATGTAGTAGCCGGCATCTTCATAGAGAGGCAACAGCTTGTCGATCTCTTTCTGGCTCAAGCGGGTTGCAAAGAGCGACTGCTGACCATCACGCAGGGTGAGGTCACGGATTTTCAGTTTGCGTTTGTCCATTATCAGTTGTATTAATGGTGATAAAATTTTCGTAAATCTGAATTAAATTTTTCAATTTACAAATGTACAAAATTTTTTTACATTTAGGCCAACTTTTATTAGAAAATTCGCTGGTTCGTAATTTTGGCTGCATTTTGTCAGCGCAAGCGATCGTAGCTGCGCAACAAGCGATCATCGGCTTGCATGCGGCGGTATGCCCATACGCACAAAGCTATGCACACCACCATAAATGAGAATGCGCCTATCCAAAGGGCCTCACATGGCGATTGTAATTGGCATGTCATCACATAAGCCAAGAGACCAAGCACCACAAACATCAGCAGTATGCACAGTAGGGTCACGCGCATCTGTAGTTTAAGGTTCTTGTAAAGGAAAATGGTCACCACCAGCAAGGCTGTCACCGTAAGGCTGAATATCAGCAATCCAGGTGAATCTTTCACAAAAACAGCCGGCTCTGCCTCGCTGGAAGCATCTATGCCGATGGGGATGGTGAAACACAGCAGCACCAGTATTACGGCGGCCAGGAAAAGCAATAATGATTGAAGTCGTTGGATTACCATTTGGTTTATAGTTTATAGTTTATAGTTTTTAGTTTTTAGTTTTTAGTTTATAGTTTAACTTATATTTTGTATTTTGTATTTTGTACTTTGTATTTCTTACGTCATATCACTGCATCTATTAGTATTGGCAACAAGTTTGGATCCACTCCAGCTGATACCAAATGTTCACTATCTTTTCCCATTTCCTTTATAAAAGTGTCGGCATTGCTGGCATCTACAGACAACTTATAATAATTGATAGCTTCTCGCACATCGCCTAATGCCAGGGCCACATGGCCCATATTGAGGTAATCTGTGCTATTGGCTCCATCCTCTATTAGCTTGTAATAGTAATCCATAGCCTCCTTATACTTGCCCAATAAGAATAGGGTCCAAGCCAAGGGCCGTAATGCCTTATTAGTGTTTTCACCAATAAATTCTACTTTGTAGAACTGCTGCAGAGCCTCATCCAATCGGTTAAGCTCCAGCAGCGCATATCCCAGCATCAAAGCGGCATTCAAGTCGTCTGGCTGCTTGTCCTGCCATTTTTTATAATACTCCAAGGCTTTCTGTCCATTGCCCATAGCTCGATAGCAGGTTGCCATTCGTCGAGTAGTCCATAGGCTTTCAGTATCCAAGAGTTCTGCCATTTCATAATTTTTGATGGCCTTTGTCCACTGCTTGTTATGTTCGTACGCAAAGCCCATTTTTTGATACCGCGAGGCATCACCCGGCATTATTTTTTCAAGTTTTTCAAATACAGATAGTGAATCGCTCATATAGCCAAGCTTGAAATAGAACTCAGCTACCACCTCCAGCATATCTACATCGTCAAAATCGTCAGCCAAAGCTGGTACCGAAATGAGATTTATACCCTTAGCGAAAGGATCCACAAACTCTTCTTTCCTTCGATAGAGCTTAAAGAAGCGGTTTACATTCTGAAGATATGAATTTATGGACCGGCGCATAGCTTCGTGGCGATCGGTATCAGACTGTTCTCCCATTTGCTCATATATATTATCCCTCTGAACCTTGAATTGCGATGTCATTGCTTGGCGTTGCTCTTCCGGCACCATCTGCAGTGCGAACATAAATGAGTATTTGTCACTATCGCATAAGAACACCGCACCTTCAATCATATCTTCCATCACTCCTAATCGATTGGCTGCCTCAATCACCGCTGTATGTGTGGATGAGAAGGGCAAGAACCAATTGGAGAGCTCATTGAAGAATGGGAAATTCTTTAAGTGTGAGAAGGTGCCCATCATCACATCTCCGCCCTCCATTTGCATCTCTGTCAGCTCCTTGAGCTTGTCTGTGATGCCATTCTTATCAAGCATCTCTTGCCATTCCGGATTTTCCTCAAGAGAGGCCATATCTTCAGGATTGATTCCTCCGCCCTTGATTTTTTGCAATATCTCTGGCTTCAGGTTCATCATCCCCGGCACTATCTCTTCACGAATTTTTTTGTTGATGCGTTCAGTGTCGGTTGTGCGAATCATTTCGATGCATGCAGTGCGCAGGTCGCTCGCCCATCGCTCTGTATCTTTTATTATATCCAGCCGTACCTTTTGCTTCTTTGGCAACGGACGGTTTTGATACATCCATAAGGCAAAAAGAAGGCCTACCAAGGCTGCAGCTTGCAAGCGTACCGATTGGCTTTGTTGATACGTTTGCATAAGCAAATCCATTCTGGCAGGATCAAACACTTGCATCAAGCCCAAAGAGATGGCCGAGATCAAATGCAGCTTAAATTCTTCTGAAAGCACATCATCTTCCATAGCTTTGGTCAAGATTGCGAAATCCGCATGATTGATTTTGGGTTCTACCCACACTGCATCAAAGTAGTCTTTTTCTATTCCCTCAGCTTTAAGCAAAGCTTCTTTCTGTTGAGGATCTTCCGCATTTGGCATCAGCAAGAATAAGGATAAATCATCCTGAGCCTTTCGATATTTTTGATCTATGCCCTCTATTCGATTGTGCTGCCTAAGCATAAAGCGCTGGGTGCTGTAATACTGGGTTGTTGACACCTCTTGCTCCAAAGTCTGAATCACCTGATCCAATATGGAATAAAGATCCGTGACTATGCTCATATACACTTCATTGCGCTCAGGATCCGCCACTCCCTGAGCGACATACCCCAGCATCAAGCCATAGGCTTGCTCAGTGCGGTCGAGGAAATCGCGTACCTGCCAAGCCGACTGTTGCTGGATCTTGCTTCTCAGTTCTTTTATCGCTTGTCGAAGCCTCCTATCGTCAATCAGCTTTGCTACCCTTTTCTTGAAATTTTTTATCTCTATGATAGTCATAATTGCTTTCTTAAATAATACTATAACAAATAAACAACAAAAATTGCGCCAACCCCAGAAAATCCCTATTTTTGCTGATATAATTCGGGGAAAGCCTTTTCAAGGCTGCCTTTTGCAAAAGCAGCTCGGGGCATATCTATGACTTCTCTCTCTCTTAATTCAAGAGTAATGAAATCACCATCCATTGAAATGTGTTGTATATCTCCCCTCTTGATTCGGCGAGGCGCTGGAGCTTTGCACTCTTCAGCCATAGGATAATATGTTACATAGATATCTGTAGCTGAAATCTGAACTTTTTGTGGCAATATGGCTCGCACAGCTTCTGGGCTGAGAGCATGATAATAATAAGCTATCAGCAGGATGCCAGGATAAAGCACTAACAGCAAGGCTAATCCTACTATCCACCAACGCCAATCATATGTGCCAGCTATCATGGCTGCTATAAAAGGAAGCCCCAGAGGCAGCCACAATCGCGATGCCAACCGCATTGCCACTCGGCGCCCATACCGTGAAGCTTCTACCTTATATACCTCTGTTTCAACCACTTTGCTTAATTTATCTTCAATAAGAACTTTTCTCGATTCACTATAAAGCGCAAATGTTCGCCCTCTCCTATGAGCTTGTCTCCCTCATAGGCTTCTACACGGAATTGTATTTTCCGGCCTTCAATCTTAGTCACTGTTGCCATGGCTCGTATTTCAGCCCCTATGGGTGTCGGTCTCACATGGCTTACGCTGATATGGCCTCCCACAGTGCTTTCGCCTTGGGCAAGATCTGCTGCCACGGCGTTCATAGCTGCATTCTCCATCAGCGCAATCATCATAGGGGTGGCTAACACATCCATGTCACCTGACCCCACGGTGCGTGCTGTCACTTCTTCGGTGACTGTCATGCGACTTTCATATTTCCTCCCTAAAGTTATCATTTTGTCGTTTATTGTTATCCCGTTACAAAATTACTACTTTTTTCTTCCTTTTCCAAATTTTGGCAATCGAACCTACTACCGACACTTTTTGTTAATATCACAAAAGTTTGTATCCTTACACAACTATTTTACATAACCACTTAACAACTATACTATGGACTGGATCTTACACGTTCTTCGCGAAAATCCCACCCTGCCTATTTTCCTTACTATAGCGGTGGGCTTTTGGCTTGGCCAGCTCAAATGGAAAAATTTCTCACTCGGCACTGTCACAGCAGTGCTGCTGGTGGGTGTGCTGGTCGGACAGCTCGACATCCCTATCTCAGGGCCTCTTAAGTCGTGCTTCTTCCTTCTCTTCCTATTTGCTATTGGTTTTAGCGTTGGCCCGCAGTTTGTAAATGCGATGAAGGGTACAGGTGTCAAGCAAGTAATCTTCGCTGTGATTCTCTGCGTAATTTGCCTCTTTGTCACTTGGGGATGCTGCAAGGTCCTGCATTACAATCCTGGCATCTCCGCCGGATTGCTCTCCGGTGCACAAACCATCTCCGCTGTAATAGGTGTAGCAGGTGATATGATACCTACCCTCGATGTAAGCAAAGCAGAAGCAAAGCAGTGGGTTGACATTATCCCGGTCTGCTATGCTGTAACTTACATCTACGGTACCATTGGTTCTGCCTATATCCTGGGCAACCTCGGTCCGGCAATGCTTGGCGGCATGAAAAAAGTCAAGGCCATGACAAAGCAATATGAGGCAGAAATGGACAAATCCGCTTTCAAGGGAGGTCCCGGCTTGGTAGATGCATACCGCCAGATTACTTTCCGGGCCTACAAAGTCGATAGTGACTGGTTTTCCACTCCACGCAAGGTCTCTGAAATTGAAGATTATATCCAGAACACTCTCAAGCGACGCATCTTTGTAGAGCGCGTGCGTTCTAACGGACAAATCGTGCCTCTTACTCCTGACTTAGTGGTTAACAAGGGTGATGAAATTGTACTGAGCGGTCGCCGCGAATTTGTCATTCAGGACGAAAGCTGGGTGGGACCAGAAGTCAACGATGCGGAGCTCCTCACTTTCCCCGTGGAAAAAATCAATGTGATGGTTTCCAAGAAAGGCGCTAACGGCAAGACCGTGGATTGGCTGCGTCATCAGACATTCATGTATGGCGTAATGATTAGCACAATCAAACGAGGAGGCGTAGAGATACCAGTACTCGCTCAGACCCAGCTTTACACTGGCGACATCCTCACCATAAGTGGTCTTAAGAATGAGGTAGATGCTGCCGCTCCTCAAATAGGCTATGCCGATAAGCCCAGCGTAAGTACCAATCTCATTCTCGTGGGCTTCGGTATCCTCTTCGGTGGCATTATAGGTGCTCTCACTCTCACCGTAAAGCATATTCCTATCAGTCTGTCAGTATCGGGAGGCGTGCTTATCGCCGGGCTGTTCTGCGGATGGCTGCGCAGCCGTCATCCCAACTTGGGAGGCATCCCGCAATCTTCAATCTGGATTCTTGATAACCTCGGCCTGAATATGTTCATAGCAATTATCGGCATCTCAGCCGGCCCCACATTTGTAGCAGGCATCAAGGAAGTAGGCTTTATGCTCTTCGTAGCTGGTATCATCGCTACTTCGGTACCTTTGTTCATCGGAGTGTGGATGGGCGATAAAATCTTCAAATTCCCGCCAGCCATCAATTTGGGTTGCAACGCCGGCGGTCGTACCACCACGGCAGCTTTAGGAGCAATCCAATCAAGTCTTGACTCCTCAGTGCCGGCTCTTGGATACACTGTTACCTATGCCATCGGCAATACACTTTTGATTCTCTGGGGCGTCGCGATTGTGCTAATGACTCTGCCTTAAAATTGCATATTAAAACAAACGTTAACCATAAACCATAAACAGAATATGAATAACGCACAAGATGCATGCGCTATCAATGTCGAAAGCCGCGCATGTGAAAAAGCTCTCGAAGTATTGAGCCCTTTCGAAGTTAAAAATAAATTGATTGAGTTGGCTCAGGCCGATGCCAAGAAGACAACAGCCACTTTCCTTAATGCAGGCCGAGGCAACCCCAACTGGATTACCGTAAAGCCCCGTCAGGCTTTCTTCCTATTGGGCAAATTCGGCATGCAAGAGTCTGCTCACACCTGGGATGTGCCAGAGATAGGCATTTCCGGCATGCCCTCAATCGCTGGGGCCGGGGCCCGCTTCCAAAAATTCTTGGACGACAACAAGGCTGAGGCTGGTGCTGATTTGCTCCAAGGAGCATTCGATTATCTGGTAAAGCAAAAGGGAGCCAACCCCGATGAGGTGGCTCAGGAATGGGCTTCTGCTATCGTGGGCGATACCTACCCCACTCCCGATCGTATCCTTAAATTCACACAGACCCTGTGCCGCGACTATCTGGCTCAGGAGATGGGCGACAATGCGCCTAAGAATGAGGACTATGACCTCTTTGCCACTGAGGGTGGCACCGCCGCTATGTGCTATGCCTTCAACTCTGCCTGGGCTAACCACCTGATCAAGCCCGGCGATAAGATGGCTCTGATGACCCCGGTATTTACCCCGTATATCGAAATCCCAACACTCGATAAGTTCAGCCTCGACGTTATCAATATCTCTGCCAATGCTGTTGAGAAAGATGGTTACCATGACTGGCAATATCCAGATAGCGAAATTGAGAAGCTTAAAGATCCATCGGTCAAGATGCTGTGCGTGGTGAACCCATCGAATCCTCCATCCTACACCTTGTCGCGCCACACTTTGGATCTGATGATTGACATTGTGAAGAACTACAATCCCAATCTGATGATTGTCACCGACGATGTGTACGGCACCTTTGTGCCTCATTTCCACTCATTGATGTACGAGCTGCCGTACAATACCCTTTGTGTGTACTCTTTCTCAAAGTATTTCGGATGCACGGGATGGCGCTTGGCTGTGATGGCTTTGAACAAGGACAATGTCTATGACCATTTGATTGCCAATCTGCCAGAGGCCGAAAAGCAGGATCTTGACAAGCGTTACAGCTCGCTTACCCTCAATGTGCCTGCTCTGAAGTACATCGACCGCTTGGTAGCCGACTCTCGCCTGGTGGCTTTGAACCACACTGCAGGATTGGGCACTCCGCAGCAGATGCAAATGTCGCTGATGGCGGCTTTCTCTCTGCTTGACACCGCTCAGAAATACAAGAGCGACATGCAAGCCCTGATAAAGGAGCGCCTCACTGACCTTTGGAGCACCACTGGCTTCACTCTGCTGCCCGATCCGCTTCGCGCCGGCTACTACTCAGAGATAGACTTGATGGTATGGGCGAAAAAAATCTATGGAGACGACTTCGCAGCTTACCTCAATGCTAACTATGAGCCTCTGGATGTGGTGATCAAGCTGGCCAACGAGACCGCTGTAGTGCTGCTCAATGGCGATGGATTTGACGGACCTAAGTGGAGCGTACGCTGCTCGCTTGCCAACCTCTACAAGCAGGATTATTTGAAGATTGGCACCGCTATCCGTAAGATCCTCGACAATTACTACAAAGCATACCAAGCCTCCAAAAAGTAATTAACTAACTCTACCCCTCCACCACCCTTTTGGCGCAGAAAGCACCCGAAGGGTGGTTTTTTATCCTTTTCACTTTCCTGTATCAAAGAAAATTGCTAATTTTGTATCGGAAATTAGTCTAACAATGGATTCAGGATATTTCAACGATAAAGAACGCTCCGAAATCATCTCTCTATGCCGCTATCTCCTCCTTAGCGTGGGCGAAGTGAGACATTCCGATGATATGCGCCGCATAAAGGCCATCATCTCCGATGCTGTCTCCCACGGCAAATGCCAGCGCGACCGCTACGGCATAAATCCTGTTTTTCATAATATACAGACTGCGGCTCTCCTTTGCGAAAAGGTGAGCCCTGATCGCAATATGGTTATCGCCATTCTCCTCTTCAATCTTATCAAGGCTGAATTTGTAACCCAAGAAGAGATTGCTAAAGATTGGGGCCAAGATGTGGCCAAGCTGATTGCTGGTCTTAGCAAGGTCGCTATGCTTTATTCTAAGCAAGCTGCCGTGGAAAGCGACAATTTCCGTAAGCTGTTGCTTACTTTTGCCAAAGATATCCGCGTAATCATAATCATGATTGTGGATCGATTGGCTCTGATGCGAGGCATAAATCACCATCCTAACGACAAATTTGTGCATGATGTGGCCTATGAGGCCAACTATCTGTATGCCCCTCTGGCTCATCGTTTAGGTTTATATGCCATCAAAAGCGAGCTCGAGGACATGTCGCTGAAGTACACAGATCGCGACATGTACACTGAAATAGCACATAAGCTCAATCAGAAAAAAGCCGAGCGAGAGGCCTACATAGAAGCTTTCATCAAGCCTATTCGTGAGAGACTTGAGAAGGAGGGTCTCGACTTCGTACTTAAGGGTCGCACCAAATCGATCTACTCGATCTGGAACAAGATGCGCAAGCAAAAGAATGAAGTGGAAGATATCTTTGACCTCTTCGCTATCCGAATTGTACTTAATGTGCCCCCGGAGAAAGAGAAGCCGATGTGCTGGTTCGTGTACTCTATCATTACTGATATGTACCGACCCAATCCTGCTCGTCTCAAGGACTGGATTAGCATACCTAAAAGCAATGGCTACGAAAGCCTCCACATCACTGTCTATGGTCCAAGCGACCGATGGGTAGAGGTGCAAATCCGTACCCGCCGCATGGATGAAATAGCTGAGAAAGGACTTGCTGCCCACTGGAAATACAAAGGCATTAAGAGCGAGAACGATCTGGACAAGTGGATGAACAATGTGCGCGACATCTTGGAGACAGCCGAGACTGGACCCATGGAGCTGATGAAGAATTTTTCCATGGATGTCTATGACAAGGAGGTCTTCGTGTTCACACCTAAAGGCGATCTGTACAAGCTGCCTATGGGGGCTTCCGTACTCGATTTCGCATTCAACATCCACAGCGGTCTCGGTTGCCGTTGCATCGGCGGCAAAGTCAATGGTCGCAATCAGAAAATCAATTACAAGCTGCGCACGGGCGATACTGTGGAGGTGCTTACCAGCAACTCTCAGAAGCCTAAGATCGACTGGCTTAACTTCACCGTCACCTCTAAGGCCCGCAACAAAATACGCCTCTCCATAAAGGAGCAGACTGGCGGCTTGGCCGATGTAGGAAAAGAACTGCTGCACCGCAGACTTAAAAATCGCAAGATTGAAGTGGACGAAGCTAACCTTGCCCGGTTAGTCAAAAAAATGGGATATAAGACAGCCACTGATTTCTACGATGCCTTGGGCAAGGAGGAGCTAAATGTAAATGATGCCATTGAAGCATACTTGGAGGTGCTTCATCGAGAACAAGAAGACATCGCCAGAGTTTCTGCCGAAGAATATAAGCTGCAAGCCCCTGTGGCTGAAAACGAAGCCTCTAACAATGAAATCCTTGTGATTGACAATAATGTAAAAGGCATGAGTTTCAAATATGCCAAATGCTGCAACCCAATCTATGGCGATGATGTGTTTGGGTTCGTGTCCTCTGAGGGCGTGGTGAAAATTCACCGCACCGACTGTCCCAATGCCGCCAACATTCGCCTTAAATATCCCTACCGCATCATCCGCACACAGTGGAGCGGCAAGGTCGGTGGACAATTTGCTGCTACCCTACGCGTAGTAGGCCGCGATGACATTGGCATCGTGACAAACATCACATCCATAATAAACAAAGAAAAAGATTCTTCCCTGCGCAGCATTTCTATCAACAGTAATGATGGTCTTTTCCAAGGTTTCCTTGTGGTGGGCATCAATGACACCAAAGCCCTCGACAATCTTATTAAGAAACTCAAAACTGTTAAAGGCGTAAAAGATGTACAACGCCAAAATTGATTGGATTGTGGATTTGGGATATAGGTTATAATTTAAATTTCAATAACATAAATGAATTTAAAAAATTTCTTTCTGGCCTTTGTCACAGCATTATTAGTGACAGCTTGCCACCAAAAAAATCCTGAAGAGGAAGCTGCCAATACATATATGCAAAATGCTAATGCTGCTTTGCAAGCTGGCGACTATGCTTCTGCTCTGGTATGGATGGACAGTGTGGACAAGCGTTGCCCAAATCAGATAGATGTGCGCCTTCAAGTGACTATCTTGCGCGCTCAAACTATGCAGTCGGCCACCATAGCGCAAATCAGCAGAGTTGACAGTCTTATGGCTACCTCTCTGCGCGATATCGAGGCTCTTGAGCCTCTTATGAAACATATATCAGGCGATGATCTCGAAGGATATTATGTGGTGGCTGATGCCTACAAGCCTGATTTCATCAACTCTACCGGGATAGAACCGCGCGTCAACGATGCCAACTTCACTTTCTACATCGTAGCCCAAAACCGTGGCAGAGAAATTAAAATATCGCAGATTACGCTCAATACAGAGACTTCTGAATTTTCTTCCCAAGTACTGCCTGATGGCACTGCTCGGTTGCAAACGGTCGAGGGGGGCGAATTAGCCTCATTCTTGCCAGAAGAGGTATATGACTTAGGGGCTTGGGCTGCCCAAAATCCAATAAAAGGAGCTGTGATAAATGGCCGCTCTGGAAATGTGCCTGTTAAGCTCAATGACAATCAAGCCTCAGCCTTTGGAATTGCTTGGCGATACGCTAATGCCAAACTTACCAATCGCCAAGCCCACATGGAGCGCGAAAGACTCGAGAGGCAACTCCAAATAGCTCGCGACCACGAAGCTGAATACCAGAGCGAATACGATCACCGCTAACCACTAACCACTAACCACTAACCACTAACCGCTAACCACTAACCACTAACCACTAACTATAAATCCGAATGCGCAAAACTCTGCTTACCGCCATTCTTATCTCAACCACTGCTATGGCTCAAGAAAATCCTTTCTTTCAAGATTTTGACACTCCTTACGGATCCATCCCATTCTCTAAAATAAAAAATGAGCATTACATGCCGGCCATCGACCGAGGTATTGAATTGGCTCGCAAGGAAATAGATGCTATCGCATCCAATCCCGAAGCGCCTTCTTTTGATAACACTCTCGTGGCTCTCGATCGAGCTGGATCCGATCTCAACCGCGTGCTAAATGTCTTCTTCAACATTCTGGAGGCTGACAGCAACGAAGAGCTGATGGAAATGTCAATGGTTGCTTCCCAGAAACTAAGCGATTACTCTACCGACATAATCCTCAACCAGCCTTTGTGGCTCAGGGTAAAAGCCGTATATGATCAGCGCGATTCACTCAGTTTAACGCCTGAGCAGCAAACACTGCTCAAAACTACTTATGACTCTTTCGCCAACTCTGGGGCTAATCTCCAAGGTGATGACCGTGAAAAATACAAGCAGCTCTCTGCAGAACTCTCCCAGCTCACCACTCTATTTGGCCAGAATGTGCTTAAGGAGACTAATACCAAGGAGATGTGGCTCACCTCAGACGACTTGAGCGGACTTCCTGAATCTTTTGTGACCTCCCTGGCCGAGGCTGCCAAAGAAAAGGGCCGAGATGGTGAATATTTGGTCACTCTCGCCGCCCCATGTTATATGGGCTTTATGCAGTACAGTGACCGTGCTGACCTGCGTGAACAGCTCTACAAGATGCAAGCCACTTGCAACACCAGCGGCGAATACAACAACCTGGATATTATCAAGCGGATTGCCAGTCTGCGTCGACAGATCGCTAATTTGCTCGGTTTTGAGACCTATGCAGACCAAAAGTTGCAAAACACTATGGCGCAGACTCCAGCTGCCGTATATGACTTGCTTAACAAACTGCGCGACGCATACGCTCCCACTCAGAAAAAAGACATGGAGGAATTGGAGGCTTTCGCAGGTCAAAAGATCAATCCCTGGGATTACAGCTACTATAGCAATAAGCTTAAACAAGAACGATACTCATTCGATCAAGAGGCCCTGAGACCATATTTCCCACTCAATCAAGTCATTGATGGAGTGTTCGGATTGGCCACAAAGCTGTATGGCGTGAAATTTACTGAAATTGACAATGTGGATATCTACCATCCGGATGTAAAGGTGTACAAGGTTTCTGATAGCAATGGTGATTACTTGGGCTTGCTATACACAGATTTCTTCCCGCGCGCTTCCAAGCGCCAAGGAGCGTGGATGACAGCTTTTAAAGAACAATGGCGCGAACCAGATGGCACTAACTCGCGTCCATTGGTATCAATCGTAATGAATTTCACTAAGCCTACCGCTGATGCTCCATCACTGCTCACTCCCTATGAGGTTGAGACATTCCTGCATGAGTTCGGTCACTCGCTTCATGGTCTGCTCACCCAGTGTACATACCAGAGTATTTCAGGCACTTCTGTTTACCGCGATTTTGTAGAGCTGCCTTCCCAGTTCAACGAGAATTATCTCACCCAAAAGGAATTTCTTGACACTTTCGCCCGTCATTACCAGACCGGCGAAGCCATACCACAAGAATTAATTGACCGCTTAGTAGCCTCTCAGCAATATGGCGCAGCTTACTCCTGTCTGAGACAGTTGATGTTTGGATACATCGACATGGCCTGGCATACCATCACTGAGGATGTGGATGAGCCATTGGCTTTCGAGCGTCAAGCTTACGAGTCTGTAGCCATGTTCCCTGATGTGCCTGGAGCCATGACATCTACCCGCTTCAACCACATCTTTAGCGGAGGCTATGCTGCCGGTTACTACAGCTATAAGTGGGCCGAGGTTCTGGATGCTGATGCCTTCGCAAAATTTGAGGAGAATGGCATTTTTGACCCCTCCACAGCCCAGGCTTTCCGCGAGAATATATTGGAGCGTGGAGGCACAGAGAATCCGGCTGTGCTTTATCGTCGTTTCCGTGGAGCGGATCCTACTATCGATGCCCTCCTGCGCCGCGATGGCATCTTGCCTCCTCTGCCCAAGAACGATATCCCAGTGCCCTCAAAGGATTAAGAGCCTGTTTAATAAGAATGCAACAAATCATAACAAAGCATTGGCTCTCGCCATTGGGTCTCATGATATTAGGAGACTTCAATGGCGAGCTATGCTTGGCCGACTGGGTTGATAGCCCCAAAAGATCACAGATTGATCGAAGAATTTGCAAAGGTCTTGATGCAAAATTTGCTGAGGGCGACTCCCCTATCATAGGCCAAACAATTCTTCAGTTAAAAGAATATTTCAGTAAGCAAAGGCGTGAGTTTTCACTTCCTCTGAGGATGGTTGGCACAGATTTCCAACAGCGAGTATGGCAGGAACTGCTATACATTCCTTATGGCACTACCATATCTTATGGCGAGCAAGCGCGCCGCATGGGCGCCGCCCCGGCTGTGAGAGCGGTGGCCTCTGCAAATGGCAGCAATCCCATCACCATCATTGTGCCCTGCCATCGAGTCATAGGAGCTAATCAAAAACTTACCGGTTACACCGGAGGCCTACACATCAAGCAAGCCCTCCTACAATTAGAAATACAAAATACAAAATACTAAATCCTATAGAAAGGAGACAGTCTCTTCCAAAGGTTTGCGGCTAAAATGATTTGGAAGCGGCTCAGCCTCAGGCGCGGGATAGCCAAGATCAAGAATCATCACCACCTCTTCATTTTCTGGCAGTCGCATCTTTTCTGCCAAAAGCTCGGGATTGAAATTATTGAGCCAGCAACTATCCAAGCCTGCATCCTTGGCGGCCAACATCATGTGTGTGGCCACTATTACAGCATCCTCGATCCCGCTGGTGCGCTTGCCTCCTGGATAGGTATATACATTATTCTTATCATAAGTCACCACCAAGCAGGTGCCGGCTCCATAGCGGCATGGTGTCACAGCATCGATATGTGCCAAGGACTCGGAACTCTCCAACACATATACATGCTGTTCCTGCAGATTTTTAGCTGTAGGGGCCAAGCGTCCAGCCTCAAGCACAGCCATTAATTGCTGCCTGTCGGCCTTTCTCCCATCAAATTTCTTACATGAATATCTTTCTGCTATCACTTTTTTGAATTCCATATCTTTATTATTTTGTGTTACTAAAGCAAATTTACGAATATTTTTTCGTAAACATTTATGAAATGTGAAATTATTCCTAAATTTGTGGGAATGTGAAAATATTCGTAAATTTGCCATTGTATTAAAACCTCTCATTTTACATATCATGATTAAGAAAACCATCTTTATGGGCTTAGTAACCATTGTGGCCGCCTCATGCCAAAGCCAGAAAGCACAGGAAAGTGTAGCGTCCGAACCCTGCTGCGCTACCGACAGCTGCTGCAATACAGTGATTGAGACTATTATGGCTCGCCATAGCGTGCGCGCCTACACTGACCAGCCTGTAGATCGTTGCAAACTGGAAAAGATCGTAGAGTGTGGCATCAATGCGCCCAGCGGCATGAACCAGCAGCCGTGGCAGGTACGCGTGGTGGATAGCCCAGAGTATATCAATGGCATCACTGAGATTTTCTTAGCATCGAGCCCCCAGGTTGAACCCAGCAAAGATCCAAACTTCAAAAATATGTTCCGCAACGCCCCGGCTGTAATCTTCATTGCCTCTCCCAAGAATGGTACGGGACAACTCGATTGCGGCATGCTCGGTGAAAACATGATTCTGGCAGCTCAGTCTATGAGTTTGGGCACTTGTCCGCTTGGCGGTCCTATCGCTTTTATGAAGTCGAATCCTGATGCTGCCCCCTATCTGGAAAAGCTCAATATACCGGAGGATTACGAGTTGTTGTATGCGATAGCTGTGGGTTATCCTGACGAAAATCCTGAGGCTAAGCCCCGCGATTCCAGCAAGGTACAATTTGTAGAATAATGGAGAAGATTGCCAGCTTTACCATAAATCATCTTATCTTGCTGCCCGGAATATATGTGTCGCGGCGCGACACTACCCCCGGTGGCGATGTACTTACCACTTTCGATATCCGTATGACAGCCCCTAACCGAGAACCAGCCCTGTCGCCTGAAGTGGAACATACCATCGAGCACCTCGCTGCCACCTATCTGCGCAATCATCCGCAGTGGGCTTCAAAGATTGTCTATTGGGGGCCAATGGGTTGCTGCACAGGATCTTATTTAATAATGCAAGGCCATTTGGAGTCTCCTGATATCGCTGACCTGATGCGAGAGACATTCCAGTTTATAGTTGATTTTGAGGGGGCTATTCCTGGTGCTACTCCGCGTGACTGCGGCAATTACAGCTTCATGGATCTGCCCGCTGCCAAGGCTGCGGCCAAAAAATATCTGGAAAGCACCCTTAATCATCTCACTCAAGATCGCTTGGTTTATCCGTAATGAGCCAGAAGATGTTAATGTAGTCAAAAATTAAAGATACGAATAGCAGAATTTAGAAAATAATTCGTAACTTTGCACTACAAAACTACCCACTGTGCCGGAATGGTGGAATGGTAGACACGAGGGACTTAAAATCCCTTGGGCATTGC
>CAZRYC010000014.1:0-47712 GCA_964604175.1 uncultured Bacteroides sp. | reverse complement strand
GTCAAGCCGAAGCATATTAGCGCCATCGCTTTTTGCTTCGGCTGGATTTTTGTGGGTCTCCAAGAAGATGCCGTCCACTCCCACGGCTATGCCAGCCTTGGCCACCGTCTCTATCATGTCGGGCCTACCGCCTGTGACACCGCTTCCCTGATTGGGCTGCTGGAGCGAATGGGTAATATCCAAAATCACCGGACATTGGCACTGTTGCTGCATGGTGGGTATGCCTCGGTAATCGATGATTAAATCACCGTAACCGAACTGGGTACCGCGATCCGTGACTGCGACCTGATTGTTGCCGGCAGCCCTTACCTTTTCCACTGCATAATGCATGGATTCAGGGGCTAAGAACTGCCCTTTCTTCACATTCACCATCTTACCGGTGCGAGCTGCCGCCACAAGCAATTCTGTCTGTCGGCACAAGAAAGCCGGTATTTGTAGTATGTCCACATATTCCGCTGCCATCTCTGCTTCACTGCTCTCATGTATATCGGTGACCACAGGTATGCCGTATTCGCTGCGCACCTTGGCCAAAATCTTCAGGGCTTTCTCATCACCAATCCCTGTGAACGAATCCAAGCGGGAGCGATTGGCCTTGCGATAGGAGCCTTTGAACACATAGGGAATGCCTAAGCGATCGCATATCGGCTTTATCTTTCCGGCTATCTCAAGGGCCATCTCCTCGCCCTCAATAACGCATGGGCCTGCCAACAGGAAGAAATTTCCTGTCTTCGATCCCTTCAAATATTCTATCGTATCCATTTCTATAAACTACAAACTATAAACTATAAACTATAAACTATTCACCACATGCACTGTGGTTACTGCAACCAGAGCCGCAGTCTCCGTGCGCAATCTATTTTCTCCAAGGGTGACAGGCATAAAGCCAGCATTAAGGCACTGAACCACTTCTCCCGGTGAAAAATCGCCCTCGGGACCGATAAGAATTGCTGTATCCTTACCAGCCTCACATGCACGCGCCAGAAGTCGGCGTTCCACTGTCTCATCGCAATATCCAATGAAGCGCTGCTCGGCTGCCACTGATTCCAAAAATTCGGTTAACGGCATCATCTCGTCTATTTGGGGCAATGTCGCTTTCAGACTCTGCTTCATGGCCGAGATAGCGATTTTTTCCAGCCTTTCTCGCTTGATTTCTTTGCGCTCGCTATGATGGCAACGCACCGGCACTATTCTATTTATCCCTATCTCCACCAATTTCTCCACAAGCCATTCCATGCGATCGTTGAGCTTTGTGGGAGCCACAGCCAAGGTTATGCGCTGATGCCAATGCGGAGGTTGCTCTCGCTCCTCCACTATCTCCACCATAGCATGCTTGGGATGTGCCTCAAGCAGACGGCACTCATACCGTGTGCCTCGTCCATCCACTACCTCCAAGGCATCTCCTTCGCGCATCCTGAGCACTCGCACACAATGCTGCGAGTCACTCTCCGGAAGCACGGGGTCAGTTTTGATATCCGGACAATAGAACTGTATCATAGCTCACTCATGCCTCCCGGATCCTCAGCGAAATCTTCCTCTCTGCGCTTGACCTTTTTGACCTTTGGTTTCTGCCTATCCTTATCTTGGAACAACAGCATGAACAGTACACCAACCACAAATGCATATCCGGCGAATACATACCAGCTCTGACTCCAACCAGTCACTTGAGCCACACCCTCTGGCTGAGAATACACAAAATGATTGATAACCTGCTGCGCTGCCAGCGTGCCCACACTGGCGCCTATGCCATTGGTCATCACCATAAACAAGCCCTGAGCTGAGGAGCGCATTGAAGGGTTCACTTTCTGATCCACATACAGCGACCCTGACACATTGAAAAAGTCGAAGGCCACGCCATACACTATCATCGAAAGGATAAACCACACCACTCCGCTGCCTGGATTGCCTATGCCGAAGAACCCAAATCTCATCACCCAGGCAAACATCGACATGCACATCACTGTCTTGATGCCAAAGCGCTTCAAGAAGAATGGGATGAGCAGGATGCAAAGTGTCTCGCTAATCTGCGACAGAGATATAAGAGCATTGGCATTTTTTACGCCCCAATTATCAGCAAAATCTGCTATAGAGCCGAAGCTCTGTATAAAGGGGTTGGCAAAGCCATTGGTAATCTGAAGCGACACTCCCAAGCACATGCTGAAGATAAAGAAGAGGGCCATCTGCTTGTCGCGGAACAGCTTGAAAGCATTCAACCCCAAGGCCTCGCTAAGGGTTTTCTTTTCCTGGCTCTTTATTATCTCGCATGCTGGCATCGTAAGCGCATAGGCTGCTAACACCAACGAGAGAACGCCTGAGAAGAGAAGCTGCGAGCAGGTGTTCTGCAAGCCACAGAAATTAGTGCACAGCATAGCCACTATGAAGCCAATCGTTCCAAACACACGGATAGGCGGGAAATGCTTTACCGTATCGAGGCCGGCGCGCCCAAGCGCATTATATGCCACAGAGTTGGCCAAGCCTATTGTAGGCATAAAAAAGGCTACAGAAAAGGCATAAAGAGTAAAAAGAGGTCCAAAACTAATATTGCCACCCAAGGCATAAGACCAGGCCCCTAACATAAAACAGCCGGCCAACCCTTGACAAATGCTAAGCATGCGCTGGGCTTGTACCCAGCGATCTGCCATGATGCCTATCAGCGCAGGCATAAAAATCGACACAAAGCCTTGCACTGCATAGAACCAGCCTATCTGACTGGCAAGTCCATTTGTGGCTAAGTAGCTGCCAAGCGATGTGAGATAAGCTCCCCAGATGGCAAACTCCAGGAAGTTCAGAACTATGAGCCTTATTTTGATATTTTTCATGGTATCATTGAGTTTATGCCTGCTGAGTACCTGCTTCCAAGTCTCTACGAGTGATTATGCCCTTGATTTTGGCAGCTTCCTCATAGTTTTCGTCTTCTATGTGCTTGGCCAGAAGCTTCTTGAGCTCGGCCAGGGGAAGCTCTTCTAAGCTGCGCTTTGTCTTGCGAGATGCAGATTGCCCAGGCTCGTCATCTGTGCTTTCTTCTTTTTCTTGAAAAATGGTGCCCGCTTGTTCCAAAATCTCACGAGTTGTATAAATTGGAGCTCCAGTGCGTACTGCCAGTGCTACAGCATCGCTGGTGCGAGAGTCAATGGTAACCACTTTTTGGCCATCATTGAACCTTATTTCCGATGAGAAGATTCCATCTTCAAACTTGTAGATGTACACCTCCTCCATTTGTATGTCGTATGCGCGAGCAAACGTGCAGAACAAATCATGAGTCATGGGCCGAGGGGTGGACACTCCCTCCATTTTTATGGCAATCGCCTGGGCTTCTGCCCCGCCTATTACCACGGGTATGCGGTAGGGGCCATCTTCCTGTGCCAAGAGCATCGCGAATGCCCCGCTTTGCATCGGCGTGTAGGATATGCCCATCACTGTCAGTTTTACTCTATTTTCTTCCATAGTTTTATTACACTATTTCTCCACTACCATAACATATTTTTCGTTCCTGGTCATAAAGCACGGCAAACTGCCCTGGTGCTATTCCCTGCACATCCTCCTTTGAATCAATACGGTAGATGCCATGGGCATCACGGCTCAAAGTGGCCGGCAAAAAGATGGGGGTGTGCCGGTTCTTGAATGTTATTTCCACTCCGCTCTCATCAAGCTCTGGCCAGGGATTCTCTGTGATGAAATGCAACCCGTTGAGCCACATGGTGCGCCCATATTGCTTCTCTGTATCGTAGCCTCGGCTTACATATATCACATTTTCTTCCACATCCTTCTTGATCACAAACCATGGGCCGCCGCTCAGGCCCAGACCTTTGCGCTGCCCTATCGTATGGAACCAATAGCCATGATGCTGGCCTAAGACTTTGCCCGTCTCTATCTCCACTATTGGGCCGAGCTTTTCGCCTAAGTGCCTACGGATAAAGTCGTTATAATTAATCTTGCCCAGGAAGCAAATCCCTTGGGAGTCTTTGCGATATGCATTCGGAAGCTTGGTGGCGGCCGCTATTTCCCTGACTTTGCTCTTTGGCAAATCGCCTATGGGGAAAATAGCATGCTGAAGCTGCGGATATGTGATGCGTGCCAAGAAATCAGTCTGGTCCTTTACCAAATCCACTGTGGTGCCCAACCATTCTTTGCCATCTTTTTCTATTTTGGTGGCATAGTGGCCCGTGGCAGTCTTGTCAAATTCATGGCCCCAACGCTGCTCGAAGAAGCCGAACTTTATCATGCGGTTGCACATGATATCGGGATTTGGGGTGAGCCCCTCTTTTACTGTGCGCAGGGCATATTCCATCACATTATCCCAATATTCCTGATGAAGAGGCACCACATCGAATGGCAAGCCATATCTCTGGGCTATGAACTGGCACATCTCTATATCCTCCTCCGCGCTGCAATCGCCTTCGTCATTATCCATGCCAATGCGGATATAGAAAAGATGCACATCGTGGCCCTGCTCCACCAATCGGTGCACAGCCACTGCACTATCCACGCCTCCTGATATCAGTCCAGCTATTCTCACTTCAATATGTGTAATATGCAATTTGCTCTTGCTACATGCTTTGGTTGATCTGTCTCAATGCCAGCATCAGCCTATCCATGTCAATATCCTTGCCCAGAACCTTGCGGCGAGCATCAAGATAATAGATGCAGGGCCGTGAGGTCAAGTCAAAATATGTATCCACTTCGTCACATGCGCCTACTGTCCAGTTATCAGGATAGCTTGATGCTTCTTTCTGCCAAGCCTCTGTAGGTTTGCCCGGATATAAAGCTACTATTTTCACCAAGCCCTTCGATACTAATTCGTTAAGATTATAGTCGGCCGATAGGCGCGCCTTTGCCAAGGTGCAATCGAAGCAGTCCGGTTCAGTAAAGAACAGCACTATGCGTGATGCTATAGCCTCGTTCAGGTCCCCCGAGCTGCCATCTGGCTTTATGAATTTCAGCACTGGCACGTTATGTCCAAGACCGCTATTCTCTATCACTGTAGCCTGATGCTCAAACCGAGGTCGCTCCGCTTTGTCCACCTTTTTATTATCCGCCACTGCGCGTGCAAATGGCAGATAGAGCTCCTCGCTGTACACATCGCAGCTATCGGTAAATGTCCATTTCTCTGCCATCTTGCCTACGGTAAGCATATAACTGGGACCCAGCTTATTGACATCGGTTACAAATTTGTCCACGGCAAGCATAATGGTATCCTTGGTGGCATAAGGCATAAAGCTGATCCAATCGCCGAAAGCGCGATCCAGCTTCTCCAAGTTGCTGAACGACTGCTTCAGATTGCATCCATCCCAGAACTTGTACACCAGATAGTTGCATCGCTCACTAAGCAGCTGTTTATCTTCTGGCACTTGCGGATATGGGAAGTAAGTGTCGGCAGTCTGTGCAACTATCTTGAGGCTCAAGGCGGCTGACAAAACTACCACTATTGCTAAAATTTTGCTCTTCATTTACTTATTTTTCGTTTGGCATAAAATTTGCAACTACAAAGGTAGCAAATCATATCGATTTACACAAAACTTTCTTAAATATAGATTGTTAAAGTTAATAAAGAAACATAAAAATTCCGACTGTTTCAACTGAAAACTGAAAACTGAAAACTGAAAACTGAAAACTGAAAACTCACAACATATGAATTTCAACAATTTCACCATCAAATCGCAAGAGGCTATTCAGAAGGCTGTGGAGATTTGCAAAAGCTCCGGCCAGCAGGCCATCGAGCCTGTGCATTTGCTGAAAGCCGTTATGGAAGAGGGAGAGTCTGTGGTTAAGTTCATCTTTGCCAAAATCGGAGCTTCCCCCATGCAACTCGCCGGCCAAATCGACCGCGAAATCAGCAATCTGCCTCGCGTCTCAGGTGGAGAACCTTACCTGAGCCGCACATCAAATGATGTGTTGCAAAAGGCCCTGGACATCGCTAAGAAAATGGGCGACGAGTATGTGACGCTTGAAGCCATGCTAATGGCTATTTTCGAAATTAACTCGCCAGCCGCTACCATCCTCAAAGATGCCGGGCTCACGAAGAACGACCTCGAAGCTGCCGTAGCTGAGCTTCGCAAAGGTAAGAAAGCTACCGACCAAAGCGCCGAAGACACATACAATGCGCTCTCCAAATACGCTATCAACCTTTGCGAACGTGCTCGCCAAGGCAAGCTCGACCCCGTAATCGGCCGCGACGAAGAAATACGCCGTGTACTGCAGATTTTGAGCCGACGCACTAAAAACAACCCTATGCTCATCGGCGAGCCTGGCACCGGCAAGACTGCAATCGCCGAGGGATTGGCCATCCGCATCGTGCGCGGAGATGTGCCGGAGAACCTGCGCAGCAAGCAGATTTTCTCTCTTGACATGGGAGCGCTGGTGGCCGGGGCTAAATACAAGGGCGAATTTGAGGAGCGCCTGAAAGCCATTGTCAATGAGGTCACTCAGAGCGATGGCGAAATCATACTCTTCATAGATGAAATCCACACTCTTGTTGGTGCTGGCAAAGGTGAAGGAGCAATGGATGCCGCCAATATCCTCAAACCAGCTTTGGCGCGAGGCGAACTGCGGAGCATCGGAGCCACCACTCTTGATGAATACCAGAAATATTTCGAGAAAGACAAGGCTCTGGAGCGCCGTTTCCAGAAGGTCATGGTCAACGAGCCCGATGAGCTGAGCGCCATAGCTATCCTGCGTGGCTTGAAAGAACGCTATGAGAACCACCACAAGGTCCGCATCCGTGACGAAGCGATTATCGCTGCCGTGCAGCTTAGCGAGAGATACATCACAGACCGTTTCCTTCCCGATAAGGCCATCGACCTGATTGATGAGGCTGCTTCAAAACTCAAGCTCGAAATTGACTCTGTGCCTCAAGCCCTCGATGATATCACACGCCATATAGCTCAGAAAGAAATTGAGCGTGAGGCTATCAAGCGCGAAGGAGACAAAGAGAAAGTCAAGGCCCTCGAAAAAGAAATTGCTTCCATGAAGGAGGAGGAAAAAGAATACTCCGCCAAGTGGAAAGCTGAAAAGGACATAATCAACAAGATCCAACAGAACAAGATAGACATCGAGCAGCTCAACTTCGAGGCCGAGAAAGCCGAGCGCGAAGGGGACTATGCCAAAGTGGCAAAAATCCGCTACGAGACTGTGCATCAGAAAGAAGAAGAGAATAAGACTCTTCAGGAGCAGCTCAAGATGATGCAAGGCGAGAAGGCCCTGATCAAGGAGGAGGTGGATGCCGAAGACATTGCCGATGTAGTATCCCGCTGGACTGGCATCCCGGTCAACAAGATGGTACAAAGCGAAAAGGACAAGCTGCTCCACTTGGAGGAAGAGCTACACAACCGCGTAGTGGGCCAGGACGAGGCAATCTCAGCCATTGCCGATGCTGTGCGCCGCAGCCGTGCCTGCCTCAACGACCCCAAGCGACCCATCGGTAGCTTCATCTTCCTTGGCACCACAGGCGTAGGTAAGACCGAGCTTGCGAAGGCATTAGCCGAATACCTCTTCGATGACGAGAACATGATGACCCGTATCGATATGAGCGAATATCAGGAGAAGCACTCAGTGAGCCGACTGGTAGGAGCGCCTCCGGGATATGTCGGATACGACGAGGGTGGCCAGCTTACCGAAGCTGTACGCCGCAAACCTTACTCTGTAGTGCTCTTCGATGAAATCGAGAAAGCTCATCCGGATGTGTTCAACATCCTGTTGCAAGTGCTCGACGATGGGCGCCTGACCGACAATAAGGGCCGCAACGTAAACTTCAAGAACACCATTATCATTATGACCTCAAATATGGGCAGCCAAGTAATCCGCGAGAACTTCTCAAAGATGACTGAAGCCAACAAGGCTGAAACCATCGAAAAGACCAAGGCTGAGGTGCTGGAAATGCTTAAGCAGACCATCCGACCCGAATTTCTCAACCGTATTGATGAGATCATAATGTTCACCCCGCTCAATGAAAAAGAGATTGAGGAGATTGTGGGCTTGCAAGTGCGCGGCATACAGAAGATGCTGGAGCGCAATGGAGTTACACTGCAAGTCACTCCCGCAGCTCTCCACTATCTTGCCGAGGAAGGCTTTGATCCAGAGTTTGGCGCTCGCCCGGTAAAGCGAGTAATCCATCGCCAAGTGCTCAACCGCCTATCCAAAGACATCTTAGCTCAAAAGGTGGACAAAGAGCATCCCATCATCATCGATGTCGCCGGAGACGATCTTGTCTTCAAAAACTAAACCAGCATACAGCGATAAAAAAGGAGGGTCTTTCGACCCTCCTTTTTGTTTTTGTTTTTATTTGTTAAGCCCGCAGGCCTTGCATTTCTCCGATATTTGGGTGAAGAAATCGTTGCCCTTGTTATCCACGAGGATAAATGCCGGGAAGTCCTCCACATCTATCTTCCAAATAGCCTCCATGCCCAGCTCTGGATATTCGAGCAGCTCTACATTCTTGATGGAATTCTGAGCAAGCACTGCAGCCGGGCCTCCGATTGAGCCAAGATAGAAGCCTCCATGCTTTTCGCATGCATCGGTCACCTGCTTGCTGCGATTGCCTTTGGCTATCATCACCATAGAGCCTCCGGCAGCTTGGAATTGATCCACATAGCTATCCATGCGGCCAGCAGTAGTAGGTCCAAATGAGCCAGATGCCATGCCGGCTGGGGTCTTAGCCGGTCCAGCATAATATATTGGGTGATCCTTGAGGTACTGAGGCATAGGCTCGCCTTTATCGAGACGCTCTTTGATCTTAGCATGGGCGATATCACGACCCACTATGATGGTGCCATTCAGTGACAGGCGAGTAGAAACCGGATATTTGTTGAGCTCTGCCAAAATCTCAGGCATCGGGCGGTTTAGGTCAATCTTCACTACATTGCCCTCTCCGGCCTTTCGCAGCTCTTCGGGGATCAGTTCGCCGGGATTGCTATCGAGCTTCTCTATCCATAGGCCCTCGCGGTTGATCTTAGCTTTGATGTTTCGGTCAGCCGAGCAGCTTACGCCTAAGCCTACCGGGCAAGAGGCTCCATGGCGTGGCAGGCGGATCACCCTCACATCATGAGCGAAATATTTGCCTCCGAACTGTGCGCCCAAGCCTATCTCTTCAGCTGCTTTCTTGAGCTGCTTCTCCAGCTCAATGTCGCGGAAAGCATGGCCGTATTCATTGCCCTTGGTAGGCAGATTGTCGTAATATTTTACCGAGGCTTTCTTTACGGTCTCAAGATTTTTCTCCGCAGAGGTGCCTCCGATTACAAAAGCGATATGGTAAGGAGGGCAAGCTGCTGTGCCCAAGCTCTTCATCTTTTCAATCAAGAATGGCAACAATGTCTTGGGGTTAATCAAGGCCTTGGTCTCTTGATAGAGATAAGTCTTGTTGGCGCTGCCGCCTCCCTTGGCAACAAACAGGAAGTGGTATTCATCGCCCTCAGTGGCGTGGATGTCGATTTGCGCGGGAAGGTTGCAACCGGTGTTTACCTCGTCGTACATATTCAGAGGCGCATTCTGCGAGTAGCGCAGATTGTCGGTAGTATAGGTGTCATATACACCGCGCGAAATCTTTTCCTCATCGTCACAGCCAGTGTACACGCGCTGTCCTTTCTCGCCATGCACTATAGCCGTGCCTGTATCCTGACAGAATGGGAGCTGGCCCTTGGCTGCTACCTCGGCATTGCGCAGCATGGTGAGGGCCACAAACTTGTCGTTCTCGCTGGCCTCGGGATCATGGAGAATTTTAGCCACCATTTCATTGTGCTCGCGGCGCAGCATGAATGCATTGTCATGAGTGGCTTGGCGAGCAAGCACTGTGAGGGCTTCCGGATCCACCACGAGAAATTCGTGGCCTCCCCAGTTCTCTACTTTTACATAGTCTGATGTAAGGTGATAGTACTCAGTCGTGTCGGGTCCCAGTGGGAACATCGGCTGATAGTGGAATGGTTTTGTTGCCATAAGTATGATTGTTTTGTACGAATGTTTTTATGTCGTAGTGCAAAAGTACAAAAAAAATAAATGCCACATATACACGGCTCATTTATTTTCCATTAATTTTCACTTCTTCCTCTCCGCTTGTCATAGCCCAAGCCCAATTTGTTTAAAATTAGTAAAAACTTTCAAAAATATTTGGTCAATCCAAAAAGAACCACTAACTTTGCAGTCGAAAACAAAGAACATTGTCATCGACAACATACCTTATTTGCTTTTAGGTCACTTTTCCTCGGGGTTTAGCTCAGTTGGTTAGAGTACGCGTCTGGGGGGCGTGAGGTCGCTAGTTCGAGTCTAGTAACCCCGACAAAGCCTAAAAGCGGGCCGGGAAGCCGTTCAGGCTCCCCGGCCTTATTTTTTTATACTATAATCCTGGCTTGTGTGACTTTGCTTGACAATAAGTTAATTTTTGTGGTAAATTATGTAGGGATAAGTGACGGAAAAATTGTACATTTGCACTAATTCTATAAATTTGTACCCTTATGAAGAAAATACTCACATCCCTATTTGCCTGCTTGGCCATCACAGCTGTGGCTCAGAACCCTTGGGAAAACCCAAATGCAAGCCGCATAGTCTCTGACAGCATCTATAGCGAAGTGCTGGGCGCTTGGCGGCAGTACAACATCTATCTGCCCGAAAACTTCAACGCCAATCCGGACAAGCAATACCCAATCGCGTACCTGCTCCATGGTTTGAACGATACCGAGCAAGGATGGTACCAGCGCGGCCATGTAAAAGACGTGGCCGATGCCCTTATCGCCAGCGGCGAAGCAGCGCCTATGCTCATTGTCACTCCAAACGCTGGTGGCAACCCGGCCACTGAATGGAACGGCTACATCAACATGCCCGGCTGGAACTACGAGGATTTCTTTATCCAAGAATTCATCCCGGCTATTGAGAACAAATACCGCGCTGTAGGCGACAAGCAGCATCGCGCCATCGGAGGCCTTTCAATGGGCGGAGGCGGCTCTACATATTACGCCATGCACTACCCTGAGATGTTCAGTTCCCTCTATGCCATGAGCGCACTGATGAGCATCCCAAGCTGGAACACCAACCCCACCCCGGACGACCCCAACAGCAAGATGGCCTTGCTCACCAAGTCAGTGATGGAAAATGACAATGTGGAATATGTGCTCCAAGCTGACGATGCCCGCAAGGATGCCCTGCGCTCTGTGGTATGGTTTGTGGATTGCGGCGATGATGATTTCCTGCTCGATTGCAATCTGGCCTTCTATCAGGCCATGCGCGATGCTGGCATTCCAGCCCAGCTGCGCGTGCGCGATGGAGCACACACTTGGGAATATTGGCACAGCGCCCTCTACAATGCCCTGCCCTATTTCTCACGCAATTTCAATAAATAAAGTCCATAGTGAATAACATATCAGCCGAAGGGGCTGTAAGGATAGCCCGCCGAGTCACCTGGGTAGGCTTTTGGTGCAATGCTGTGCTGGGCGTGGCTAAGATTATTGGCGGCATTGTAGGCCGAAGCGGGGCATTGATAGCCGATGGCGTGCACTCTTTCTCCGATTTCGCCAGCGACATCCTGGTGCTTACGATGGTGGGCATATCCCGCCGCAAACCCGACAGCACCCACGAGTTCGGCCATGGCAAGTATGAGACTTTGGCTACCGCCTTGCTCTCTCTAATCCTCTTGGGAGTAGCGGTGGGAATTTTTGTTGAGGCTTTCAACAAGATTGTGGCTGTGGCTCATGGCCAGGAGATACCCCAGCCTGGAGCCATAGCCTTGGCCATTTGCTTGCTATCCATTGTAGCAAAAGAGTGGCTCTACCAGTACACTCGCAAGGCTGGGGAGCTCATCCACAGCGAAGCCGTTATCGCCAATGCCTGGCATCACCGCAGCGATGCTTTTTCATCGGTGGCCACACTTGTGGGCGTAGCCGGGGCAATGTTCTTAGGTGCGCAGTGGCGAGTGCTTGACCCTGTAGCAGCCATATTGGTTTCCGTCTTCATTGCCATAGTGAGCGTGCGCTTGGCTGCGCCAGCATTGAGCGAATTGCTGGGAAAGGCCCTCCCCACAGATGAGCAAGACCGCATCCGTCAAGCGCTGAAGCAAGCCCCTGGTGTCATTACCTACCATCATTTGCGCACATGCCGATCCGGAGCAGATGTAATAATTGACCTCCACCTCAAGGTTGACGGCTCCCTCACCGTAAACCAAGCCCACGCCATAGCCACAAGAGTCGAAGACACCCTGCGCGCCCTCTACCCCGGCGTCAACGTAATCCTCAACACCCACATCGAGCCATACTCGGGCCAGCCCATCCTCCCCGATGGCTCCTGCCAGGACTAACCATCACCACCTCTCCCTCAAATTTTATTGTGCTCTCACTCTTATTCAGGGATTAACCAGAGGTAACCCTGTACTATATTGAGATGATGAGATAAAGAGAAAGCAGAGGGCGCGCCACTTGGCGCGCCCTCTGTAGGTTTGTGTTAAGCTTCAATGGAGATTAGTCCTCTTTGGCTTTGAAGCGCCACCAAGTGGCCTCGCCCCATTCGCCCGGATTGTTGTTATAAAATGTAAGTACCATCTGGTCAGCAGTCAATATCGAAACATTGAAGCTTGTAACCAGTGTGCCTTCACTATTAATGTAGAATGGGAAGAGGATACCATTGTCGTTGCCATCTGCATTTGCGCTAACGTTCAAGGTTCCAGCCACCCAGTTGTTCTGAGTGCCGTCGGTCCAGCCCTCGAGCGAGTAAGGAGTCTGGCAAATCATAGCGCCATCAGCACCATACTTAGCTACAGTACCATCATTGAAGAAGGTCATGTAAGCACCGTATGTTACTTCTTGCAAATTGCCTGTGCCTGAGTGGTTCATCTGCCCAGCAAATGTGGTGCCTCCTGCCTCTGCTATTTCATCGCCGATCAGGCCGCAACCCCACCATGTAGAGCTGCCATCCCAATCGCCGCCTGAGTTACCAGCGTTACCCCAAACGCGGCCGCATTGGTCTCCGTCTTGGTCATAATCAGGATCCCAAGTCCAAGACTTGCCAGTGTCACCTTGGATCATGCCCTCATAGTCGCTGCTGCTTGAGAAGCACCACCATGTGGCCTCGCCCCATTCGCCAGGATTGTTGTTGTAGTAGGTAAGCACCAGCTTGTCAGTAGTCAGAATGGAAATGTTGAACTCTGTAACCAGCGTGCCTTCACTGTTAATGTAGAATGGGAACAGCACGCCATTATCCTTGCCAGTAGCATCAGCGGTGACATTGAGCTTGCCAGCCACCCAGTCGGTCTGCTCGCCGCCGGTCCAGCCAGTTACGGTGAACGGAGTAGAGGTAATAGGAGCACCGTCAGCGCCATATTTGGTCACAGTACCATCTTCGTTGAATACCATGTATGCGCCGTATGTAACTTCTTGCACATTGCCAGTGCCTGAGTGGTTCATCTGTTCAGAGAAAGTGTTTTCGGCTGCTTCAGCCAGTTCTTCGCCAATCAAGCCGCATCCCCACCAAGCAGCGCTGCCGTCCCATGAGCCGCCAGCATTGCCGGCGTTGCCCCAGCAACGGCCGCCATTTGCTTCATCGGGATCCCAATACCAAGTTTTCGAGCCAGAGTTGCTGGCAAGCAGCTTAACCTCGGGAGAGAGCTCGGCAGCTACCTGCAGTGTGAATACCTTGGTGGCTACGGTTTCCTCGTTGGCGGCATTTATGTATCGGAAATAGACGTTCTGTTCGGGATCGCTTCCGCGCAGCGGCACATACTTGAACACGCCAGAGTTAGTGCCGTACGACAGTGGCGACGACTCAGAGCCATCAGCCTTCTTGTAGAAGATTGTCACGGCCGAAACGCTGGGGATTGTGAATTTGATGTAGTTACCATCGCTGGCTGGCTCAGTGCAAGCCTCGTCGTTGTACTGCTCGAAGGTTGCGCCCTCTAAGAGCGTCTCTTCAGTCACAGAGGTGATTGCGAGGGTAGCCTCATCCTTGACCGGATCGCATGCGGTGAGCATGCCAAAGGCCAATGCTGAGCATATTATTACTTTTTTCATGTTTTAGTCTGATTTTGGGAATTAGTAGATAGGAGTACCTGTCATATTCCAATCGCTTACGTCGGTGCCCCAGCCTGGGTTCTGTGTCAGCACCTCGGGGTCAGCAATGATGTTGATTTGGTCAGTGGGAATCGGCAGGAAGCCATCGGTCTCAGCATAGCGGGTAGCCCAGCCGGAAGAACCATGCTTGATAGTGCTCCAACGGCCAGTGTAGTTGACCTTTGTGCCCTCTTGCTTTGCAAGGGTCTGAGCTGCCAAGCAGCTGCTGCCTCCGTTCTTTCCCGACCAGCGGCGCAGGTCGTTGTAGCGGAGACCCTCGCCGAAGAGCTCCCAGCGGCGCTCGTTCTGCAGGTTGGTCAATGTATAGGTGGTAGCGGATAAGCCAGCGCGTTCGCGAACTCGATTCATATAGGTAGCATCGCCAGTGAGCTCAGTGTGCATCAGCATCACGTCGGCCAGGCGCAGCAGGATGATGTCGGCGAAGTGGTCGCCCTGGAAAGAGTTGCCGTTGTTGTTGTCAATAACGGGGCTGGTATTGTTCTGGCGGTAAACGCCCCACCAAGTATAGTACTGAGTGTGGTCGGACCAGCTTGAGCCCGAGCAGGTTACAGGAAGCCACTTCTTGTTGTAGTAGCCAGTCTCCTCTGAGCAGCTTGTGGTGTAGGCAAAGTTCTGAAGTTCCTCTTCGCAGTCAAGCACAGTTGCTTTCTTGCGGGGGTCGCTATTGCTCCATTCTGTAACAGCCTGATCGTTGAAAATAGCCTGACCCCAGCCTTGGCCGAATGGGAATGTTTCCAAGTCGCCATTTGCAAGGCCGCTCTCGTCAGAGTCGCAACGCAGACCCACATAGAGCGAAGTCTCATTGGTGAAGCCCATGCCGATAGTACCGTTCCAAGAAGCCATGTTGCCATACTGCACTTGGAAGAGCTGCTCGCTGTTGCCATTGCCAGCCCAAGTCTTGCCCTCGGCATAGAGGTCGCTTACATAATCATAATCGGGAGCAGTGAGCTGATTGGTATATTGCCACAGCAGACGGAAATCATCTATCAGTTTCGCCCCACTGTTAGTGATGCAATCCTCAAGAGCCGACACCACTTGAGCCTTTGTCAGGTTGCCGCTAACGCCTTCTTGCTCAGGAAGCTCCACCTCGGCGAGGTTGGCGCTGGCAAGCTCGCCAGCCTTCATGTAGAAGCCCTCGTAGAACATGTAAGCGCGAGCCAGATAGCCCTCGGCAGCACCCTTTGTGGCATGGCCGTCGCCCTGAGTGGTAGCGCCATGTTGCATCAGGTTCATAGCAGATACGAAGTCAGCCAAGATATGGGGGAAAGTAATGGTCTCTGCATCCACCTGGGGGCAGGGATCGGGAGCTGCAGCGTCCCAGTAAGCGGGGATGTTGCCCCAGTACTGCACGCCCCAGAGATAATAGAGACCACGCATAAAGTAGGCCTCGCCCAGAAGCTGGTTGCGAGTGTTCTCATTGCCACTCCAGTCAAAAGCATCTACGCTGTAAATAATGGCGTTGGCGCGAGAGATGCCTACATAGATGCAATGCCAAGCATCACTGTAGTAATCGCCCTTGGTAGCCATCAGGTGGCTGATAGCATGAGCTTCGGTATCTCCAGTGCCGCCGCCGCCGTTGCAGTCATCCGACATCATGGCACCGGTGAGCCAGGGAGTCATCAGGGGGTTGTTGCTAATCTGATTCATCACTCCGTAGAGTGCTGCCAACTCTGTGTTCAAGTCATTGGCAGAAGCTGGGTAGTTGCCGGTGTTGGCTTCGGTGTAATTCTCCGAGTCCAGGAAATCATCGCACGAAGTGAGTGCGAGAGCAGCCACAGCTATATATAGAAATTTTTTCATTTGTCGTAGTTGATTTAGCATTTTAGTACTTGATGCTTATGCCAAAGAGGAATGTACGAGCTGTAGGATAGAGACCCAGGTCGATGCCGCGGGCCCAGCCGAGGTTGTTGCCGTTAGCGTCGGTCATACCGCCATTGCTACCGCACTCGGGATCAACGCCCTTGTAGCCGGTGATAGTGCAGAGGTTCTGGACTTGGCCATAGAGGCGGAGGGTCTGGAACGGGCTGTTCTTCCAGATGCGTGTGAAATCATAACCGAGGGTTATGTTCTGGATCTTGAAGTAATCAGCGTTGTGCATGTAGTAGGTCGATACCCATGAGTTGTTTTCAGAACCAACGACCAAGCGGGGGCTGGTGTTGCTTGTGCCGGCGCCATGCCAACGATCAAACACGTCGGTGGTGTACTGCAGATATTGGTTAGCCAGAAGGGCTGTGCGGTAGCACTGCATGATTTGCTGACCGAAAGCTCCAGAACCTGCTACGCTGAAGTCCCAACCTTTCCAGTTGGCACCTAAGTTGATACCGAGGGTCCAGTCAGGATTCGGGTCACCAATTTCATGGCGGTCGCCATCGAGGGTGATTTGTCCGTCGCCGTTGTAGTCGATCCAAATCAGGTCGCCTGGCTGAGCATTTGAAAGCACTGCTTGGCCAGCTGCGCGAGCTGCGTCGATTTGCTCTTTAGTCTGCCATACGCCGCTGTAATCCATGCCGCTGAAGTAGCCAATGGGGTGGCCTACCTCTACAAGTGATACGTAAGAAGAGTTTTGGAAGAGAGCGCTTGAAGCGTCATCGCCAATCTTGCCTGATGAGGTCACAAGGCGGGTAACCTCATTGTGGTTGTAGGCTGCATTTACATTAATGTGGTAGTTGAAGTCGCTGCCAATGCGGTCGTTCCAGCTGAATGCGAGTTCGACACCCTTGTTCTCAACGTCGCCACCGTTGACGTAAGCGGCAACTTCATAACCGAGAATGTCGTTGAGAGGAGCCTGTACCAGCCAGTCCTTGGTCTTCTTGATATAGAAGTCGAGGTTTACGCCCAAGCGGCTGCGGAGGAAGCGGGCGTCGAGACCTACGTTCCACTGCTCTGACTTTTCCCAAGTTATGTCTTCGTTGGGCACGTTCTTGGCATAAGCACCGGTGGTGTAGCTGCCGCTCACGGTGTTGATCATGTCGCTGCTGAACTTGTAGCCGTAGTCGGCATAATCTGTGGGCGAGAAGCCAATGTTCGACAGATAGTAGAAGTTGTCGATGTTGCAGTTACCATTCTGGCCCCAGCTTGCGCGGAGTTTCAAGAAATCCATAGTCTCAGTGGCGTTCTCCAAGAATTTCTCATTCGAGATCACCCAGCCGAGAGATACTGATGGGAAAGTGCCCCAGCGGTGGCCCTTTGCAAAATTGGTAGAACCGTCACGACGAACGATGGCTGTCAGCAAGTATTTCTCATCGAAGTTGTAATTGATACGACCGAAGAACGATGCGATGCTGCCTTGCTTGGGATTGTCATAGCCGCTGTAACCCTTGATGTTGGAGAAGTTGGACAGTACAGCGTAATCCCAGCCATTGAGTACGAGGGAGTTGACTGCCTCAGCGTTGTCAGAAGCTTCGATGCTCATGCCAGTGCTCCAGTTAGAGCGCTCCCAAGATTGACCAATCATCACATCGATGTTGTTCTTGCCGAACGACGGCAGTACGTATGTGATAGTGTTTTCAAAGGTCATGCTTGAGCTTTGGTATTCGGATTGGTTGAGGCCATAGCTGCCGCTGGCAGAAGTAAAGCTGGCCGAGAATGGCATGCTTACGCCGCGATAGTTGCTTGCGCTGTAGCCAGTGTTGATCTGGCCGCGATAGCGAAGGTTCTTGATAGGCTCGATGATCCAGTAGAATGTTGCACCAATTCCGAAGTTGCGGCTGCGGTTGAGCGAGTTGTACTGGCCGTTGAGGAAGCCATTGAGAGGGTTGCTGTAAATGTCAGTGCTGAAGCCGGCTCCATCATTTGTGTAGCTGCCTACAGAACCGTCTTCGCTGTAAGCAGGCACCAGAGGAGATGCGCTGTACACGTTCTGCATGATGTTCCAGTAGCCGTTGCTTTCGGGCAGGTCGTGGCTGCTGTTGTACCAGTAAGAGAGGTTCTCACCCAAGGTCAGGTAATTGTGGTCCTTGCCCTTAACTACTATATGCTCGGAATTGATACGGCCTCCGTAGCGCTTGTAGTCAGAAGCGTTGTCGCCACCCATGATACCATTGTTGGTAGTGTAGTTGACGCTGATTTGGTATTTGCTGACTTCATTGCCTCCGGTAAGAGAGAGCGAATGTCCCATCTGGAAGGCGTTCTTGTTGCGATAGAGGTCAAACCAATCAGTGCCTTCCCAGCCGTTGGCCACTTGGTCGAGAATTGACTGGGGCACCAGCGAAGGCCAGTTGACAGCTGTGCCGTAGGTGTTGAAGTTCGACTCATTGACTATCTGCATGTACTGCTGAGCGTTGAGCGTGCCAGGCACGCGATAGGCGTTGCTCCAACCGAAGTGGGCATCGTATTGGATGCTCACCTTGCCACTTGTGCCCTGCTTGGTTGTAACCAGGATCACACCGTTGGCAGCGCGCGCACCGTAGATGGCGCAAGAAGCGGCATCCTTGAGAATGTCGATGCTCTCGATGTCGTTGGGGTTAAGTCCGTTAAGGCCATCATCGGCTGTGCCGCTGTTGATGCCGTCGATGATAAGCAGAGGAGACGAGTCTCCGATTGTACCCATACCGCGGATGCTAACCTTGAAGCCCTTGCCAGGCTGTGAAGAAGACTGGGTGATTTGCACGCCCGGAGAGGTTGACTGCATGGCAGTCAGGACATTCGTAGTATTCATCTTAGCTACATCGTCGCCCTTGACCTGCACTGTGGCACCAGTCACAAGTTTCTTCTTCTGTACGCCGTAACCGATGGCTACGACTTCTTCGAGCACGGTAGCGTTTTCTTTAAGCACAATGTTGAGTGGACCAGCGTCCTTAACGACTACTTCCTGAGGGAGGCAGCCGATGTAGCTTACCACGAGGGTCTGACCCTCTTCAACATCAAGGGAGAAATTGCCGTCGATGTCGGTGTTAACGCCCTTGGTCTGGCCTTTAACCACGACATTAGCCCCGATCAGAGGCTCGCCAGTTTCATCCGTAACAGTACCAGTGACCCTTAGGGTAGGGGCAGGTTGAGCCAGCTCCATGGGAGCTGCCCAGACTGAGGGTGCGCTTCCGCCTAACAAAGCAAGAAACAGGCATGCGGTCAACGCACCTTTGTTTTGGATAAGTTTCATTTAGATAATAGATTGATTAGTTAAGTTTAGTTTACAAAACAGGGGGCACGATAACACATCCTCGGAACATTATTATCATGCCAGCAAGAATGAAGTTGATAACGATTTTTTCAATAAGTGGTAAATAAATTTAAGTTTTATAAGGTAAGTTTTAGTTAATTTTTTTAGATTGTTGCAAATTTAGTACTAATTAGCGGAATAAAATCACACAAAATTATCACAAAATAATACTTTTTTAACACTGAGGGATTTTAACACAAATAGTGTTAAAAGTGCAAAAGTTCACAGCTCTTTATATTTCTGATTGATAGCGGCCCGGACAGCCATGCACTCTACCTCGATTAGCCAGCCAGGGCGGCATACCGGGGCCAAAACTATTATGAACGGAATATCTGGAAACCGGGCCTCAAAAATCTGCTTCGCGGCCGCATAATCAGCCATGTCGCGCAGATATACAGTCATCTGCCCCACATCTGACCAGCCGCAGTGCGCCTCGCACAGCAAAGCTTCTACATTTGATAGCATCCGCGCCGCCTGCTCGCTCAGATTTCCCGGATGCATGATTTCTCCCTTGTTGTTGATGCTGGCAGTGCCGGAAATAAAGACATGGCGGCGATCGCCATAATCTATATAAGTGCCGCGCTCGAAGGCCACGCCATAGTCATACGTGGGGCTAAGATGCTCTTTTGCATACAGATATCCCATTTGGCTTGGCTGCAGGCCAAGCACGCTGTAAGAGTCCATCGACACAAGCGCATGATGGTCCGGGCTTCGCCCTTCAATGCCGGTGCTGGCAATGAAATGGGTGGCAGCAGTGAGGCCTTCTCCCTGAAAAACCTTGTTGCGACCCGTGACTACCCCTTGGTAATTTCTGTCAATGTCACGGACAAAAAGCCATGTGCGCACACAATTGTCGGCCAAGGAGCCCCCATGCTGGCGCAGCCCATTGCTCAAGCCCCGGAGCATAGCGATGGTTGCCGATTCGGAATCCGCCTCAGAGAGAGTCTGCGACGCTGTGAAGAGGTGGGAGTAGCCATTATGGACAAATCTCCCCTGCCCCGCCGGCTCCATATTATCCACCAGCCATACCCAAAGGCCTAACTTTGAGCCATTCAATGGCGGTTGCTCTATTACCGAAGTGGTGGCCTGCGAGCCTAACTCTTGCAAAGCCTTTTGTGCCTGATTGGCTGCATCGCTTAGATAAATGCGCTGGAACACCGGCACAGCCGATGCTGGCAGTGATGCGCGCACCTGGCCCAGCGTATTAGCCACATGCTCAAGCTGCTGACCATAGCTCAGGCTTGGGGCATCCACGGTGATCATAAGATGCCATTCGCCCACGCCTTGGCCCTCATAGGCTGAGAGACGCGCTGTAGTGCCCAATTGGGGATATGTCCGGGTAGAATATCTCATTTCTTGATGCCCTTGGCACCTTTTACGCCTCCGCCGAGCGAGAATATGTTTTGGTCATAGCTTACTGTCTTAAGCCCCAGGGCACGGTTGCGCTTCAGTGCCAAAGCCACTAAGCGATCCATAAGCTGATCAAATGGGATGCCGGTGGCTTCCCAGAGATAGAACGACAACGATCCAGGGATGGTATTGATTTCATTCACATAGATTTCGCCGCTCTTGCCATCGATCATCACATCCACGCGGGCCACGCCATGGCAAGAGAGCACGCGGAATGTCTCGCAAGCCAAGTGCTGTATGCGCTCGGTAACATCCTTAGGCAACTCTGCCGGTATGCGCTTCTGCGAGGCTTGCATGCCCTTGGCTCCCTTGGTGCCTCCCATGTATTTATCTTGATATGAGAGGATTTCTCCGCTCTTGATAGGCTCTTCAAGCACTGAGGGCTGGTACTCATCGCAATCGCCAAGCACCGAGCAGTTGATTTCATGCAAATCCTCCACCAAGTCCTCCACTATTATGCGGGTGCTGTATCTCTCTGCATCTGCCACGCGCTCGATGAGTTGGGCGCGATCGTTGGCGCGTCCTATGCCCACGCTGGAGCCTAAGTTGGCGGGCTTAACAATCACCGGATAACCGAGCTTCTTCTCAATCTCATCTATCTTGGCATCCCGCTTGGTGTACCATTCTTTGTCAGTAAACCACACATAGTCCACCACTGGCACATCGCAGGCCTGAAGTATCATCTTCATAGTGATTTTATCCATGCCATTGGCTGAGGCCAGGGTATTGCAGCCGGCATAAGGAATGCCAATGGAGTCGAGAATGCCCTCGAAAGTGCCGTCCTCCCCATTCATGCCATGAAGCACAGGGATGACCACATCCAGCTTGGCATACACAGGGTTGCCAAACATCTTGCGCTTGCGGCGATAGAGATTGTAGTCGCCAAAGACAGGCTCCATGTACACCTCTTCGCACTGCTCGAGCAGAGCGGACAGATCGCGATAGTTGGCCACATCCATCAGAGCATCGCCAGTGTACCAGCGCCCCTGCTTGGAAATATATATAGGGGTGACATTGTATTTGTCGCTATTGATGGCATGCATAGCCTGATTGGCTGAAATCACCGAAATCTCATGCTCGGTGCTTCGCCCGCCAAAAAATACGCCTATATTAGTCTTCATATAGCATGTAGTATATAGTATATCATTAACTTTCTTTTAATATATTGCAATTATGCCTCCTGCCTAATGCCTCCTGCCTAATGCCTCTATTTAAATGTATCCGGCAGATCATTTTCGTAAAGCACCGCGCTTCCAGGTGTAGCCAAGCGCATCAGCAGCTGCTGGGCCTCGGCAAAAGTAGCCACCGGGTGCACATTTTCTTTCGGCATATTGCCATCGGCGATGCCGGCCAGAATAGCTTCGCGATTGTACTCGCCCACCACTATCGCAATGTCGGCGCTGCGGGCAATATTGCGCCCCAGCTCTTGATTTGCTCTCTCCTGCTCATCGCCAAGCTCAATCATGCCTGGAGTAATCACGATACGCTTGCCCGGGCCCATCTGGGATAGAACCTCCAAGGCCATGGCGCTACCCACCGGATTGCTATTGTATGCATCATCAATAATGGTAAGGCCTCCGGCTGTGCGCTTCATGCTCAAGCGGTGCTCCACCGGCTGTAGCTTTTCCACAGCGTACTTGATTTTCTCATCCGGCACGCCGAGCTTCTTTGCCACTATCACAGCCGCCACCAGATTATTGACATTGCATCGGCCCACAAGCGAAGTGGCCAGGTCGATAGCATATCCGTCAGGCCCCACTACACGGAATGTGGTGCCTTGCGGCGTGTATTTTATGTCAACGGCCTTATAATCTGCGCCAGCTGCATCTTCAGCAGTATATCGCAGGCTCTGAGCATTGGTCACCGGACGATTGGCTATCATCTCAAAGTCTTGGTTGAGCACTGCCAGGCCGTCGGCCGGCAAGCTGTCGGCAAGCTCGAACTTGGTCTGCTGCACATCCTGGATAGTACCGAAGGATTCGAGATGCTGAGGGCCCACGGCTGTTATGATCCCAATAGTGGGATGCACCAAGTCGCATATTTCTTTGATGTCGCCATGCTGCTTGGCTCCCATCTCTACCAAAAATACTTGATTGTATGGATTGAGGTTTTCATTGATGGTGCGCGTCACTCCGAGCAAGGTGTTGAAATTGCCTGGAGTCATCAGCACATCGCAATGCTCTGAGAGTATGCGATAGAGGAAATGCTTGGTGCTGGTCTTGCCATAGCTGCCAGTGATGCCCACTATCTTAAGCTCCGGCATGGATTCGAGGGTGGCTTTTGCCTGATTATAGAACCCCTCGTTGATGCGCTTCTCTATAGGCTGCAGCAGCCAGTTGACGAAAAGCGTAATCACTTGTGATGCGCTATAGCAGAGCACTAAATACACAGTGGCATTGAAGATGCGGCCTTCGGCAGTGTCGGGGTATAGGAAGCATAGCGGCACCAGCCACAGGATGGCCACCACTGCTGCTTCTGTGCCAAAGATGCGCTTGGCGCGCTTGGTCCACACCAGAGGCTTCTTATAGCGGGCAGAATAGAGCGACCATAAGTTGGCAATGGCGAAAAGGCATATAATGATCAGGTACCATAAGTGTCGCACATTAGGCACCATGCATCCGAAGAAGATGATGTAGCCAATGAGGCGGTCGTAGCGAGTGCTGTCCTTGGCCTGACGAAGCCAGGCGCGATAGCGCTCGTTGCGGTATGAATTTTGCTGTAGCATCATCAGATCGCGGCGCAGCTGTTGGCCCACTGCCCAGCCCATCAATACAAGTGCCGCCAAGTACAATGCAATCATATTTGCCTAATTTTTGAAACTGATTGCAAAGTTACGTCTTTTTCACCAAATTTTTGTAATTTTGCAACGGAAAAAGAAGATAGGATAATGACAAAAAACACCAATATTTCCACCACCAGCACAGGATATTTCCTCTTCATTGTGATATTTTTGGGCATGATATCGGCTTTCGGTCCATTCATCACCGACATGTATCTGCCCACTCTGCCAGCGATGCAAGAGGCGTTCCACACCTCAGAGCCGATGGTGCAGCTTGGCCTTAGCACAGCCATGATCGGCCTGGCCTTAGGGCAGTTTTTCTTCGGGCCTATCAGCGAGAAATTCGGCAGGAAGCCTGTGCTGATTATCGCCATGGTAATTTTTACAATATCGGCCCTGGCTTCTATCTTTTCTCCCACGATAGAGTTTTTCCTGGTATGCCGTGTGTTCCAGGGCATAGGCGGCAGCGGAGGCATAGTGCTGGCCCGCTCTATTTCCACCGACAGCTACAGCGGCCATGAATTGCTGCGCATGATGGGCATCATCGGGGCTGTGCACGGAGTGACACCTGTGGCTGCCCCAGTAATTGGCGGCTTGGTAGGAAATAGCGTAGGCTGGCGCGGCATCTTCATCATTTTGCTCGGCTTGGGAATAGTGCTGCTGGCTATGTGCTTTGTATTCAAGGAGACACTGCCCCCAGCAAAGCGTATGCAAGGCAGCATTTGGAAATCATTTGCCGGCTTTAAGGTTGTGCTTAAGATTCGAGCTTTTGTGTATCCGCTTCTGGCTTTCGCTTGCACATATGGCATACTCTTCGGATACATCGCATCTTCACCCTTTATTATCCAGACACGATATGAATATTCACAGGTGGCTTTCTCAATAATCTTTGCTATTAACGCCTGCGGTCTGGGCTTCGGAGCCACTATGGCAGCAAAGTTCAAGCAGCTGCATACCTCGCTGATGACAGCAGCTACTTTGGTCTTGATTTTTACCGTCATACAATTGATTGGGGCATTTTTCCTGGATAATTTCTGGTTCTACGAAACGGTGATGTTTCTCACGCTCGTGTGCGTAGGCATGATATTCACATCTGCCTCCACCATGGCCATGGAGGCCGGCCGAGCCAGCATTGGCTCAGCCTCGGCTATTGTTGGCGGCATTGGCTTTATCTTGGGCGGGGCCATCTCCCCAATTGTGGGCTTAGGCGATATCATGGTTACTACGGGCATTGTGTATGTGGCCTCAGCCGCCATCGTTTTCATGTTCGCATCGCTGGTATATCAACGCCTGCGCGGCCAATCTGTAATTTAGGGTATGGAGCTAAGCCGCAATCTGATAAAGACATTCAAGAGCCTGGACACACGCAAGGGTCGTAAAGAAACGGGGCTATTTATGGCTCAAGGCAGCAAATGCGTGGCCGACACGCTCGGCCATTTCCGCTGCGAAGCCCTGCTGGCTACAAAGCCGTGGGCTGATGAGCACCCAGAGGCTCAAGCCACTCTGTGCTCAGCCAAGGACATTGAGCGCATTAGCTCATTGTCCACCCCACCCCAGGTTATTGCCATATACCATATTCCAGAGGAGGCTCCACTGCCTGATTTCAGCCGCGAGCTCGTGGTGGCCTTAGACTGCGTGCAAGACCCAGGCAACTTAGGCACAATCATGAGAGTGTGCGATTGGATGGGAGTACGCACCATACTGGCAAGCCCCGATACCGCAGATGTGTGGAATCCCAAAGTGGTGCAAGCCACCATGGGAGCAATCTCGAGAGTAAAAGTGGCGTACTGCGAGTTGCCTCCCACAATCGCAGCGGCTAAGGTGCCCACTTACGGCACTTTCCTCGATGGAGAAAATATCTATGATGCAAACCTTTCGGCTTTCGGAATTGTAATAATGGGTAACGAGGGAAGCGGCATAAGCCCGGCGGTGGAGGCTGTGGTAAGCCATCGGCTTACCATACCATCTTACCCTCCTGGCACACCTACTTCAGAATCTCTCAACGTGGCCATTGCCACAGCTATAACTCTTTCAGAATTTCGCAGACATGGCTAAGCTTAAAGAAAAGACAGTGTGGTTCTGCTCCAGCTGCGGAGCACAGGCCAGCAAATGGGAAGGCCGCTGCCCAGCCTGCGGCGAATGGAATACGCTGGTGGAGGAGCGTGTGGTGCAAAAGCCTCAACGCACTGCATCTCCAGTGGCGCGCGCTGGGGCCAGCAAGCCAGTGGCTGTGTCGCAAATCCAGACCATGTCAGAGCCTCGCATTCACATGCCCAGCGAAGAGCTTAACCGTGTTTTAGGCGGAGGCTTGGTGCAGGGCTCAATCATACTGATAGGTGGTGAGCCAGGGATAGGAAAATCAACCTTAGTGCTACAAAATCTCTTGGCCATAAAATCAAAGACCATCCTATATGTCTCAGGCGAGGAAAGTGCCACACAGCTCAAGCTGCGCGCCGACCGCATAGGCCGAGGCAGTGACAACTGCTTTATCGTGTGCGAGACTTCTCTGGAGACTATATTTAAGCATATCGAAGATGTACAGCCTGGCATCGTAGTGATCGACTCCATCCAGACCATAGCCAGCGATGTGCTGGAGTCATCGGCTGGAAGCGTAAGCCAAGTGCGCGAGTGCGCGGCACAGCTGCTCAAATACGCCAAGGAGAGCGGCGTGCCGGTAATAGTTATCGGCCATATCACTAAGGAGGGCTCCCTGGCTGGGCCCAAGGTGCTGGAGCATATCGTGGATGCGGTGATCCAGTTCGAAGGCGATCGCCAGTACATGTACCGCTTGCTACGAGCCATCAAGAACCGCTTTGGCAGCACTTCGGAAATCGGAGTGTATGAAATGGGCCAAAAAGGATTGCGAGAGGTGAAAAATCCCTCAGAGATGCTAATGAGCCACGCTGACCAAGGGCTGTCCGGGGTATCCATCGGTGTGACAGTGGACGGAGCTCGCCCATTTATGATTGAGGTGCAAGCCTTGGTCAGCACTGCCGCTTACGGCACTCCTCAACGCTCTGTCACCGGCTACGACAGCCGGCGACTGAATATGCTGCTGGCTGTGCTTGAAAAGCGAGTGGGCTTTAAACTTGGCCAAAAGGATGTATTCCTCAATATTGCGGGCGGACTAAAAGTCAATGACCCTTCGCTTGACCTGGCTGTTATCTCCGCCATTTTGTCGAGCAATATGGATATGGCTATCCCCCACTCCACTTGCTTTGCTGGCGAGGTGGGCTTGGCAGGCGAAATCCGCCCTATCAGCCGCATCGAGCAGCGCATCAGCGAAGCTGAGAAGCTTGGCATGGAAACTATTATCATTCCTAAGCATAATCTCAAGGGCATAGACACAAGCAAACTCAACATCAAAATCGTAGAGGTAAGCAAAGTGGAGGAAGCCTTCCGGAATATAATGACAACCGACAAGTGACAACTCTCGAAAATTCTCGAAAACTGAAAACTGAAAACTGAAAACTGAAAACTGAAAACTGAAAACTGAAAACTAAATGGAGCGATGGTGGCAACAAACAATGGATAAGGCAATCGGCTTCTGGGCCTATTGCTCCAGCGGTGTGTGGGAGGATACCAGAAAGAAATTCTCGGTAAATCTCATTAAGACCCTCAATATTACGGTAAAGTCTTTCCTCAACACCGACATCCAGACCCAGGCCTGCGCCATGACATACCGCACACTCTTGGCCATCGTGCCGGCCCTGGCCCTGCTCTTCGCCATCGGCCGAGGATTTGGCTTGCAGAACTTCCTTCAAGATGAGCTTTTCAAAATCTTCCCCAGCCAGCATCTGGTGATATCAAAGGCCCTCACTTTCGTGGACTCTTATTTAAATCAAGCCAGCGAAGGGATTTTTGTGGGCGTAGGCCTCGTGTTCTTGCTCTATACTGTAATAAGCTTGATGATTAATGTGGAGGGTTGCTTCAATCTTATCTGGAATGTACGCCAGGGGCGGAGCTTTTGGCGCAAAATCACCGACTACACATCGATGCTGCTCATCCTGCCGGTACTGATGATTTGCGCCGGAGGATTACAGGTGTTCTTGAGCAAGGCTGTGCTATCGTTCTTCCACCTCTCTTTCATGACCCCATTCCTATCGGCAATGTTCGAGTTCGCCTCTTTCCTCTTCTCCTGCCTCTTTTTTGCGGCTGCCTTCATGATGATTCCAAATACCAAGGTGAAGTTCCAGAATGCTCTGCTCTCCGGGGTTTTCACGGGCGTGGGTTTCTCAATATTGCAGTGGCTATTCGTCACCGGCCAGCTCTATGTGGCCAAGTACAATGCCATATACGGAAGCTTTTCCTTCTTGCCCTTGCTCTTGTTGTGGCTCCAGCTTGTGTGGGTGATATGCCTGTCTGGCTGCCTGATATGCTATGCTTCACAGAATATATTCCAGTTCAATTTCAACGATAAGATCTCGAACATCGCTCCCGATTACCGGGAGAAACTTACCATAGCCGTAGCCACAGTGGTGGTGCAGCGGTTTGTAGCCCAGCTGCCTGCGCTAACTATTATGGACATTGTACAAGCTTATGGGCTGCCATCGCGCCTGATTACAGACATCACCAACCGCCTCTGCGATGCCAACATTCTTACCCGCGTGGTGATTGACGAGGAGCATCAGACTTATGGCTTCGCTCCGGCGGTGGAGCCTAATATCATCACTGTAAGCTATCTGCGCACCAAAATCAATCAGATGGGCAACAAAAATTTCATTCCCAATTTCAATCAGAATTTTCCCGGTGTGATCGCTACCATTGATAAAATAAACCAAGAAATCGTGGCCTCCGGCGATGACATTCGCTTGCAAGACATTAAAATCAATACACAATGAAAGAACGACTTAACACTGATGCTGCTCCTGGAGCCATCGGCCCTTACAGCCAAGGCATCGACACTGGCTCATTAGTTTTTGTTTCAGGCCAACTGCCAATCGACCCTGCCACTGGCACCATGCCAGATAACATTGAAGACCAGACCGCTCAAGCCCTGATGAACGCTGCTGCCATACTGCAATCCGCCGGCCTCACGCTCGACAATGTAGTAAAGACCACAGTGCTGCTGGCCGATATAACCGATTTCGCAGCCATGAACGAGGTTTATAGCCACTATTTTGAAGCCCCTTTCCCGGCTCGCTCGGCATTCGCTGTGCGCGACCTGCCCAAGGGCGCCAAGGTAGAAATCGAGGTCATAGCCTCAAAGTAAACAGTGAATCTGCCACAAGAGCGAGTGCTTGCCATCATTCTGGAGCTTGCTCACGCGCGGATGCGGATGCTCAGGCGTAAACTGCTGTGCTGCGATGCGCTGCTTCACTTGCTCTGCCGATAATCCGTTGCGATCCATCACCCTGGCAAGGCGCAGTGGCTCGGGAGCAATGACTTCCCACACCTCATCAGCCATCTGGTCCAGCCCGCTCTGGTATAGGATGGCTGTCTCCACAAAAGCCGTAGGGCTTTCCTGATTGCTCACCCATGCAGCTAAATCTTCTCGCACAGCTCGATGCGTAATGGCATTGAGCTGTGCGAGCTTTTTAGGGTCAGCAAAAACTAAGCTCCCAACAAGGGCGCGGTCAAGGCTGCCACTGCTCAGAAATGCTTGAGCATGGATTTTATCTTTGATTTCTTTTTGTATGTCAGGATTATTATCGATGATTTCTCTTGCACGGCTGTCACAGTCGTACACAGGATACCCCAGAGCCTTTACTATTCTGCAAACCACAGATTTGCCTGCTCCTATGCCACCTGTGATAGCAATCAGCCGCTTCATCTCTGCTCTATTATGTAATCCACGCTATCGGCTGAGAGAAAGACATTGATAAAGTCTTTCGGCGCATAAGTGAGATTTACCGCTATCTGCTCGGTGGGATTGTTTTTGATAGAATTGTAATCGGCCACAACTTTGAATTTTGGATCGCCTTCCGATTGCTTGTACACATTCATCGGCACCATATAGAATACCTCCACTTGCTGAGGCACGGTAATCAGCTTGGTGCCGGCCGGCACATTGATGGCGGTCACGGGCACCTTGCGTGTCTTGGATATCAGGGGCTCTACCTCCACGCTCACATCTATCGAGTCCGGGATGGCACGAGCATTTTGGGGCACCTTGAGTGGCACTTTCACCACTTGGGATTTCTTTAAGTCAGCGATGGTGATAGGCATTGTGGATATAGATGCTGTGCGAGCGGACACCCCACTGGCAGTATAAAGCATCACCGAATCAATAAAAGCGCGAGGCTTGCCCACTATCACATAGTGTGGCGCAGGAGTGATACTGGCATCTAATCGCACTGGGACACGCACACCAGGCTGCGATGTGAACTGCAACGAAAGCGTGTCAGGCGTAACCGAGAGTATCTGGCAGCCCCCGCCCACCATGCTGCGGAAAAAAGCCTTAAGAGAAGCCTCGCTGAATTGGATTTTATCACCCGACTTGTACTGGCGATAATCAATATTCATGGTAGGCTGGCGCTTCCACAGATATTGCATCAAGTCGGTGCCTCGCGCTCGCACGCTCACATTCAAGGCTTCCGGCAGCGGAGAGATGCGAGTCATGGAGTCTGGCACATTAGTAATTACCACGGTGCAGCGGAGATCGCGCTGGGTCTCCTCATTGAGCGACATTATCACCCACAACACAGCAGAGATGGCCAGAAACACCATGAAAATCATGATATTTCGGCCCTCTCGTGATTGCATGGCGCGGCGCAGTCGGCTCAATCTGCCCATAGCATCTACATATTTATGTACATTTACTTATTGGGTGAAGCCTGCTGAGCATCTTGGATGGCAGCATCAGCATCGGCAGCGGGATATACACAGTTCTTGTCCACTGTGATTTTCACGCTGGGAGCTATTTCCACCACGAAGGTAGTATCTTTCACCTCGGCTACTTTGCCATAGATGCCACCTTGGGTGAACACGCGCGAGCCTTTCTCCAGCTTGGCGCGCTCCTCTTTGATTTTCTTTTGGCGCTTGCTCTGTGGACGGATCATGAAGAAATAGAAGATTGCAATCAGCACCACAATCATAATAATGCCAGAGTAATCGGCCTTAGCAGCAGTGGCTTCGCCACCAGCGGCAGCATCGCATAGGATAGCAAGGATGTTGGTTAGTGTCATAATTAGAGTTTATAGTTTAGAGTTTATAGTTTATAGTTTATAGTTTTTAGTTTATCGAGAATTTTCGAGAATTTTCGAGAAGTTTCGAGAAGTTTCGAGAAGTTTCGAGAGGGTGCGAGGGGATGGGGTATCTGGTTATTCTTTGTGGATTATGCCTTCTTCGTTGAGGTATTTGATAATGTTGTAGAGCATGCCATTGATAAAGCCTCCGCTCTTCTCAGTGCTGTAATTATTGGCGATCTCCACATATTCATTGACTGAGACAGCCACCGGTATATTTGGATAATGAATGATTTCGGCTATCGCTGTGGTCATAATCACAATATCCATGAATGCCAAGCGCTCCGGATCCCAATTGTTATGGGCGATGAAGCGCTCTATGTACTGGCGATATTCGGCCTGGCCATCCACTGCGTACTTGAAGAGGTCGGGACCAAACTGCTCATCTTCTATATCCTTGAACTTTGGCAGCATCTCTATGGGTCGGCCCTCGCATTGGGCTATCTGACGAATTGTTTTCAGCACAAAGGTGCCCATGATCATCAAGTCGTCGTTCCAGAATACGGATTGATCCTCAAGTTCTTCCATCAGCAGATCTGAGGGCAAGATGACTGAGCGCAGAGCATCGCGCCAGAACTCGGCGTCTTCCTCCAGTCCGGTGCGCGGCTTGGCCACATACTCCTTATATACATCGCTTTCGAGCAACAAATCGAGCAAGCCTCTTAAGAAATGCGAATTTTCGCCCAAGCGGCGCACCTTATACTCCTTCATGAGGCTGTTCAACTGCTCGCTCCTACGCAGATACTCTGCAAATTCATTATAAACCAGCTTAGTATTGGGATTTAAATCATCGCTTGAGGCCAAGTGCTTTGATTTGGCGGACTCAAGCCGGCGCGCTTGCTCATCAGTAAGATCCACTACCAAGGCAAAGATGGCCAGATAGAGCTCGTAGGCTTTATCGAGCGATGTCTCCAGATCTTTTTTGGCCTTAGTGAAAAATTCTTGGGTATTGGCGTAGGAGCGCAGTGAATAACATAAATTTTGGATGCCTCGCTGAAAGCCTACGCGCGAGAAATCACCCGCCTCACGCAATTTCTGCTCTATCTTGGGGTCGCGTGCTATAATAGTCTCAAAAATTGTGGCCCAAAGTTGCACGGCATCTGCCAGCTTCACAACACGCTTCTTCTTGTAATCGTTGTAGATTTCTGAATTTATGACTTGCTGATAAATGTCAGGCAAAAGATCATCAAGAAGGCTAACCTTGGTATTGCCGCGCATAATTGCGGTGCGCACCAGATCATTCTGGTTTAAGGCCTTGGCTACGCCATTGTCAGCAAGCTTTGCTTCTACATTAAGCTTTTTGGGATTGGAGCCGCTGTTTACATTGTAGCCGGAAAGTTGGAGCAACAAAAGCACCATATCCATGTAGATGCCATAAGCGTAACGCATATCACGCGAGGGGGATTCAGGGGCCTCATCCAGCTTGAACTCGCTGCGGGTAAGCAAATACGAATAAAGCATTTGCACAACCTTGGTCCTTATAAGCACACGATTAACCATTTGTCAAAGTCAAAAATTACATTGCAAAGGTACTAACTTTTTTTCATTCCACCAAAAGGGTTTTTGGCAAAGGTTTGAGCCTAAGCCAAGGAGTTCCATCCCTGGGCACGGAGCTGCATCTCTTGGCCATCGCGAGTGATCATGGCGCACCCCAAATCAGGCTTGGTGATATAGCCAATGACCTTTACCCCGGGTATCTTCTCCACTTTCTCATGGTCAGTGAGAGGCACGGTGAAAAGGAGTTCATAGTCTTCGCCGCCATTCATGGCTGCGGTGACCAGGTTCATATTTAGCTCCTCAGCCATTACGGCAGTCTGATAATCAATCGGTATGCGGTCTTCATACACCCGGCAGCCGCAATTGCTGGCCTTGCAAATATGCAACAACTCTGATGACAGTCCATCGCTAACATCCATCATAGATGTGGGCTGTATGTCACGCTTGCGAAGCTCTTCGATTATGTCTTTTCGTGCCTCCGGCTTGAGCTGCCGCTCTACCAAATACTCTTTGCCGGCGAAATCTGGCTGGAAATCTTTCTTGCCTGCTGAGGCTGCTTTCTCCCTTTCGAGCAATTGCAAGCCCATGTAAGCAGCCCCCAAGTCTCCGCTGACACATATCAGGTCTGTATCTTTGGCCCCGCTGCGCAGTATGGCCTTGCCCTTCTCCACATCGCCAATGCAAGTGATGCTGATTACTAAGCCCTGGCGCGAGGCTGAGGTGTCGCCCCCCACCATATCTACTCCATAGATATCGCAGGCCAAGCGCAAGCCTCCGTAAAAATCCTCAAGATGCTCCACGGTAAAGCGTGAGCTCACGCCCAAGCTCACCACTATCTGTCGAGGGATGCCACCCATGGCATAGATATCGGAAAAGTTGACCACGGCAGATTTGTACCCAAGGTGCTTGAGCGGCACATAGGTAAGGTCGAAATGCACACCCTCAAGCAAAAGATCTGTGGTCACTAAGATATCCGTGTCCGGATAATGCAGCACAGCCGCATCATCGCCAATGCCCTTGTGGCTTGAGGGATTTTTTAATTCTATGCCTTTTGTGAGATGGTCAATAAGGCCAAATTCTCCCAATTCTGAAATTTCCATACGCTACAAATTATTGATCAGCGCAGAGAAGAGCTGCATCATGCGCGGCTGTGCTTCGGCAGCGGCCTTTTGCACCTCTTCATGCGTAGGCTCCACAGTGATTTCCTTGCCACCCAGGTCGGTGATTACAGATACTCCGAATACCTTGATGCCGGCATGATTTGCCACAATCACCTCCGGCACTGTGCTCATGCCCACGGCATCGCCTCCGATGATGCGGAAGTATTCGTATTCGGCTTTGGTTTCAAAGGTTGGGCCAGGAGTGCCTACATACACTCCGTGCATCACTCTAAGCTTCAACTGCTCTGCTACCTGGTCGGCTTTCTTGATGAGCTCAGGCGCATAAGCATTCGTCATTGATGGGAAGGGAGGACCCAGGCGGTCATCATTGCGTCCGCGAAGCGGGTTCTCCGGAAATAAGTTGATGTGATCAGTGATTATCATGATGTCACCCACGCGGAACTCCTTGTTCATTCCCCCAGCGGCATTGCTCACGCAAAGGATTTTCACGCCCAACTGCTGCATCACCCGGATTGGGAATGTAACCTGCTTCATATCGTAGCCCTCATAATAATGGAAGCGGCCCTGCATAGCCATTACTGGCTTGTTGCCTAACTTACCAAAAATCAGGTTGCCGCTGTGCCCCTCCACAGTGGACACTGGGAAATTAGGTATTTCCTTATAAGGAATGAATTTTTTGTCATCAATATGATCCACAAGAGCTCCCAGCCCTGTGCCTAAGATAATGGCCACATCGGGAATTGAGGACACTTGCGCCTTGATGTACTCGGCGGTCTGCTTAATGGTATCGATCATGGTTATATGGGTTTTAGATTAATTATACAACAGAGTTATGAGGGGTATTGTTTGCGCCATATCAGCAGCCATTCTTGTCTTATTCATAGAGTTGAGGGGCTTGCTGACGGCGTATAAGTTTGCGAATTGCCTCTAAGAAAGTCTGGTTTTCATCACGCATAAAATCTACCTTTATCGGCATATAGTAAGCAAAGGCCTTCAGGGAATGGGGAAAATATGGGCTATTGGCCATGCGCACAGCGTCCTTCTCGGTGGTGATAAGAAATTTGTATCGTCCCTCCATAGTCTCAAATCGCTGCTGCAGCATGCCCATCTCCTTGCGGGTGAAGTTGTGATGGTCAGGGAACACATTCACTCGCACCTTGGGCTTAAAATGTTTGATGAATTTCACGAAAGGTCGGGGATTGCCAATGCCAGCCACGCAAAGTACTCGGTCGTCCTCACTCAAATAATCGAGCGAGGGGGCCACTGACGGGGCTTGGTCAGGAAAGACGGGCATCAACTTCCCGTACACAATGCGAGAGAAGAATAGCTGCTGATAAGCCACCAAATCGAGCTTGTCTTTGAAGATACGCAAGTCCAAAGGCTTGGGATTATCGGGGCACTTTGTTGCCACCACAATGTCAGCGCGGCTAAGCCCCCGCTTTGACTCTCTCAATCGCCCATAAGGCAGCATCGAATCCTCAAACACTGGCCTGTTATATTCTGTCAGCAGAATCGACACCGATGGCTTTACATAACGATGCTGGAAAGCATCGTCGAGAAGAATCAGATTTATTTGCGGATCTATAGTCAGAAGCTCAGAGATGCCCTTGACCCGATCTTCGCACACAGCCACAGCCACTTGACCCTCATATTTGTCATAGAGCATGAATGGCTCATCGCCGATGTCAGCCGGTGTGGTGCGCTTTGTGGCCATCACAAAGCCGCTGGTGGAGCGCTTGTACCCACGGCTCACCACGCCTATGTGATAGCTGTGGCGAAGATTATCTATGATATAATCCACCATAGGCGTCTTGCCCGTGCCTCCCACAGCCAAGTTTCCCACTACCACCACTGGCACCGAGAACTGGCGTTGCTTGATCATATTGACATTGAACATCCAGTTGCGCACAGCAGTCACCATCCCATATACTTTCGACATGGGAAGCAAGATTATCTTAGCTAAAAGTGACCGCTTGTGTTTCATGGAGTGATTGGGGGTGGTAGGCTTAGAGCCTGTTTAGAGCCTGTTTAATATTATTGGACCGTTATTGGTTCCATTCGAGCTTGGAGCGGATCCAGGTTTTCGAGATTGCGAGCTGCCTGGATAGCTTCCCGGATCTGTTTGGGACTCAAATCCTCGATTTTTATGCTTGCATCCACATCCAATCCAAGATTCTTGAGAATAGCTTTCCACTTATCCTCAAGCGTGGGGTAGCACACATAGTCTTTGCTTTCGAGCCCTTGGTCGTTGAGCATGGCGGTAAGGGCTTGATTAAGCGAGCCAATCTCATCCACCAAACCAATTTTCAGGGCAGTCGCCCCATCCCACACTCTGCCTCCGCCAATTACTTTTACAGAGTCCTGTGAGATATGCCGGCCCTCTGCCACGCGGCGAGTAAAGATATCATATCCGCGCTCTACATATTGTTGCATGGCAGCATATTGAGCATCGGTCATGGGCTGGGTCAAGGCTGGGAAGTTGCTGTCCTTGTTGGTAGCCACTGTTTCGAAATGCAGTCCCAGTTTATCGGTCAGCAGTCCCTTGGCGTTAGGTATCAGGCCAAAGATGCCGATAGAGCCTGTCAGAGTAGCCGGATCGGCATATATCTTATCAGCTCCGCATGAGATGTAATAACCTCCGGAAGCCGCATAATCGCTCATTGACACATACAGAGGCTTTCCAGAGGCCTTGAAATCTTGCAAGGCTTTCCATATCTGTTCGCTTGCGAAAGCGCTGCCGCCTGGAGAGTTGACCCTGAGCACCATGCCCTTTACATCCTCGGCCTTAGCCAATCTTTCTATCTCAGGCACTAATTGGCTCGATGCGATGCCGCTGGTGCCATCTTCAGTAATTTCGCCCACGGCATAGAGCACCGCGATATGGTCGCCGCTTGCGCTCCATAGCTTAGAAGCTTTGTTGTCAAGATATTCTATCGGCTCCACAAAGGGTATATCGTCATCTGCATCTATTTCTAAGCGGTCGCGAAGCTTGTCCTCTACCTCTGAGCGATACTGCAAGCTGTACACAAGCTTGTAATCCACATACTTTTCAGGATTCCAAGTGAATGTGATGCTGTCGGCCCATTGGTTAAGGTTAATAGGGCTGATATCGAGATTGTCGGCCATGGCATTGGTCATGTCCTCCCATATTTGGTTGGCGAAGACCTCAACCTGATGCCGGGCCGGCTCGCTCATCTGTGTTTGGATGTAAGGCTCAACAGCGCTCTTGTACGCGCCCACCTTTACCACTTGCACTTGGATGCCAAGCTTGTCAAGCAGGTCCTTGTAGAATGTATAGGTGGACACTATGCCGTGCACATCGACCATCCCCACAGGATTGAGGTATATGCGGTCGGCAGTGGTGGCGACAAAGTAGTCGCCTTGAGTATAATTGTCAGCATAAGCATATATCCATTTGCCGGCGCTTTTGAAAGTCTGTAGTGCCTCCATCAGCTCCTGCCGGCTTGCGATGCCCATGGCTGAACCGCTGCAATCGAGGTATATGCCCTTAATCTTTTCATCATCGGCGGCTGCTCGCACGGCAGTGATGATATCCGAGAGGCTGGGCCCATCAGACACCCCGGAGAGAATCATATCCACCGGCGACACATCGGCGGCGCGCTCAGGGATATCACCAGCAAGCTCAATGTGGAGAATTGCCTTGTCGTATGAAGGTGCGCTCGACGAGGCCAAGGCCTTGCCCATAAGGATAACCAAGGATAAAATTCCGATGATCACTAAGAAAAACAGAGAGAGCCACAAGCCGGCCATGGTGCCGAGCATGGTTATGAAGAAACGTTTAAGCATCCTAAGTGAGGGTTTTCAATTTAAAGTACAAAATTAATGCTTTTTTCTCAATTGACCATAATACTTATTTAAAAAATAAAAAATTTGGCCTCATTTGCAAATTTTATGTTTTTATCCGCAATAAAATGTAATGGATAGAAAGTTCAGATGTGAAAAATTATCACTAATTTTGCACAATACAATTACAATCTAACACCATGAACAATCAACAGCTCGACAAAATAGACCTCCAAATCCTGAAAAAACTGGCCGATGACGGTCGCAAACCTATCTTGGAAATAGCCCGCGAACTGGGCCTCTCCGGAGCAGCTATTCATCAGCGACTGCAACGCCTTACCGCCAAAGGCGTGGTTCGCGGCACCGAGTGCCTTATCAATCCGGCTTCTCTGGGCTACGACACATGCGCTTACATTGGCATCCTACTCACTGACCCCACTAAATTTCGCCAAGTAATCGAAAAGCTCGAGCAAATTCCCGAAGTCGTGGAGTGCCATTTCACCACTGGACATTACGACCTCTTCACCAAAGTGGTAGCTCGAAACAACGATCATCTGCTCGATATCATACAGACACATTTCCAAAAGCTTGATGCCACCCGCACCGAGACTATCATCTCGTTCAAGGAAGTGTTCAAGCGCCAAATACCTATATCTGTTTCCGATGAAAGCAATTAATTTTCTGCTCGTTGCAGCTCTGGGCTGCGTGGCAGCTCCTCAAGCTAAGGCCTTAAAATACACAGAGCATTTCGCCGATTCCACCCTTCGCATCGACTATGTGCTGCAAGGCACCAACAAGAATGTGAACATCGGACTGCGCCACATGACCAAGATGCCCGGCTGGGCTGGCCGAAAGGGGCAGCTCGACAAGCTATTCTACGCTGGCAACGGCGACATCACCGTAGAGTCTCTCCAGGGAGATACCCTCTACTGCAATTCCTACTCTACCCTCTTCAATGAATGGCTGCGCCTCAACGACAGCGTGCCCGGATATTGCGAGGTGAGCCTCCTGGTGCCTTGGCCAAAGGAGAAGGTGCGCGTGACCAACCGCTTGCTCGACGAGAGGATGCAACCAGTGGCCAGTGTGCAGCATGTGGTGGATCCCGCCGACATTCTTATTCGCGACCGCTCAGCCTCTGTCATGCCGCATGAATACATCTTCAAAGGCTCTGCCTCCGGTCCCAAAGTGGGAGTAGCCTTCTTGGCAGAGGGCTACACCGAGGAAGAAATGGACCTCTATTTGGCTGATTGCCGCGAGGCTGTGGATGCCATGTTCTCACACGAACCATTCAAAGAGCTAAAGGAGCATTTCGACTTCATTGCCGTGCGCACCCCATCCACTGACTCTGGCGTGAGCGTACCAAAGGACAACATCTGGAAGAGCACGGCTTTCGGCTCTCACTACTCCACTTTTTACAGCGACCGCTACCTTACAAGCCCGGCCGTATTCGCCATGTATGATGCCCTCAATGGAATACCGGCACAGCACATCATAGTGCTCGTTAACTCGCCAGTGTACGGCGGTGGCGGCATTTTCAACGACTATACCCTCACGGCTGCTCACCACGACAAGTTCCGCCCAGTAGTGGTGCATGAGTTCGGACACAGCTTCGGCGGCCTGGCCGACGAGTATTTCTACGAAGTGGAAGTGATGTCCGACACTTATGCCCTGGATGTAGAGCCCTGGGAGCCCAACATCACCACTCTGGTAGATTTCGACAGCAAGTGGAAAAACCTCTTAGCCCCCGATACTCCCATACCCACCCTGTCGGAGGACGCCGAGAAGTACCCTGTGGGTGTGTACGAAGGCGGAGGATATGCCTTCCACGGAATATATCGCCCGACGGATGTGTCGTGCCGAATGCGCTTCAACGAAGCCGAGGCTTTCTGCCCAGCTTGCCAGCAAGCCCTGCGCAACATCATTCTTTACTACACCAGCGAATATAAAAATTAGTGTAATTAAGCGAGTTTCTCACGAAAATTTAGTAATTTTGCCGATAATTAACAGAAAAGAAAAATAAACCATCTAAAACCAGTTATTATGGACATTTCCCATATCGAACACATAGGCATTGCAGTGCCCAGCCTCGAGGAGGCTATACCGTTCTACGAGAACATGCTTGGTCTCAAGTGCTTCGCTATCGAAGAAGTAGCCGATCAGAAAGTAAAGACAGCATTCTTCCGTGTAGGCCAGACAAAGATTGAGCTGCTCGAAGGCACAAGCCCTGAAAGCGCCATCAGCAAGTTCATCGAGAAGAATGGCGGCCGCGGCGGCATCCAGCATGTGGCATTCGCTATCGAGGACGGCGTGGCCAACGCTCTCTCTGAGATAGAGGCCAAGGGCGGCAAGCTCATCGACAAAGCTCCCCGCAAAGGCGCTGAGGGACTGAACATCGCCTTCGTGCACCCGAAGTCAACCTGCGGCACTCTAATCGAGCTCTGCGAAGACCCCAACAAGTAAACAAAACAGAAAATAAGAGACGAATTCTGAGCCAAATTCCGAATTCGGCTCTTATTTCATTTAACTAATTGATATAATGAGCAATCAACTTGAAAAAGTAAAAGAACTCATCGAATTGCGCGCTGAAGCACGCCTGGGTGGCGGCCAAAAGGCAATCGATAAGCAGCACGAGCGCGGAAAATACACCGCTCGCGAGCGCATCCTTCAACTTCTCGACGAAGGCAGTTTTGAGGAAATTGACATGTTTGTGCGCCACCGTTGCACCAACTTCGGCCAGGAGAAGAAATCATTCCTGGGCGATGGCGTAGTCACTGGCTACGGCACTATCGAGGGGCGCCTCGTATATGTCTTCGCTCAGGACTTTACCGTATTCGGCGGTTCTCTTTCTGAGACCATGGCCCTGAAGATCTGCAAGATCATGGATATGGCCATGAAGATGGGCGCTCCCGTTATCGGCCTTAACGACTCTGGTGGCGCGCGTATCCAGGAAGGCATCAACGCTCTGGCTGGCTACAGCGAAATCTTCCAGCGCAACATTATGGCTTCCGGTGTAATTCCGCAGATTTCCGCTATTCTTGGCCCCTGCGCCGGCGGCGCTGTGTACTCGCCTGCCCTCACCGACTTCACCATCATGGCTAAGGGCATCAGCTACATGTTCCTTACAGGCCCAAAGGTTGTGAAGACTGTGACTGGCGAAGATGTTACTCAGGATGCTCTGGGTGGCGCCGAGGTTCATGCTCAGAAGAGCGGCGTGGCTCACTTCGCTGCTGAGGACGGCGAGCACGCTCTCAAAATCATCCGTAAGCTTTTCAGCTACATCCCACAGAACAATTTGGAGGAGCCCCCATTGGTGGAGTGCAACGATCCGATTGACCGATTGGAGGACTCTCTCAACGAAATCATCCCCGACTCAGCCAACCGCCCCTACGATATGTACGAGGTAATAGGCGCAATCATTGACAATGGCGAGTTCCTGGAGGTGCAGGCTGAATACGCCAAAAATATCATCGTAGGTTTCGCCCGCTTCAATGGTCAGGCTGTCGGCATCGTGGCCAACCAGCCCAAGTTCCTGGCTGGCGTGCTCGATTGCAACGCTTCCCGCAAGGCCGCACGCTTCGTGCGCTTCTGCGATGCTTTCAACATCCCATTGGTAACCCTGGTGGATGTCCCCGGTTTCCTGCCCGGCACCGGCCAAGAGTACAACGCCGTAATTCTCCACGGTGCCAAGCTTCTCTACGCTTTCGGCGAGGCCACTGTGCCTAAGGTGACCATAACACTGCGCAAGAGCTACGGCGGCAGCCACATTGTGATGAGCTGCAAGCAGCTGCGCGGCGACATGAACTATGCTTGGCCTACTGCCGAAATCGCAGTTATGGGTGGCGCCGGCGCTGTGGAAGTGCTATACGCCAAAGAAGCCAAGGCTGCTGAGGATCCCAAGAAATTCTTGGAGGAGAAGGAAGCCGAATACAACAAGCTCTTCTGCAATCCTTACAATGCTGCCAAGTACGGCTACATCGATGATGTGATCGAGCCCCGCAACACTCGCTTCCGCATCATCCGCGCCCTGCAGCAGCTCGCTACTAAGAAGGTGACCAACCCGGCCAAGAAACACGGTAACATACCTCTGTAATGCTTATGAACAAGAAAAGTTTCTTTCTGGTCATGGCATTGCTCGCTTGCGTAGGCTTTGTTTCAGCTCAAAACCGCAAAGCCTTGCGCATCAACGAGGTGATGGTGACCAACGAAAACAGTGTCGTGGATGAATACGGCTGCCACAATGGGTGGATAGAGCTCTTCAATGGCAACTTTGGCCCATTGGATATCTCAAGCGTGTATATCACCAACGACAGCACCAACAAGACCAAGTACCCTGTGCCGATGGGCGACGAAAGCACCCACATGGGCAAGCGCCAGCATATCGTATTCTATGCTGACAACGAGCCCAACCGCGGTCCGCTCCATCTGAGCTTCGAGCTTACCCCTGGCCAGGACAATTGGATCGGCATCTATGATGCTGACGGAAAGACCCTCATCGATGAGGTAGTAATCCCAGCTGCTCTGCAAGCTGACCAGACCTACGCCCGCTCCAAGGATGGCGAAGGCCAATGGGAAGTGCGCACCGGCGGCGAAAAGTACATCACTCCCAAGAGTGCCAATGTAATCAACGACACCAACAACAAGATTCAGCTCTTTGCCGAATACGACGGCCACGGCTTTGGAATGGCTGCAATGGCTATGTGCATAGTGTTCTGCTCTTTGCTCGTGCTCTGCCTCGCCTTTATGGCTATAGACCGCCTCGGCCAGTCGGCTGCCCGCCACAACAAGGCCAAGGCTCACGGAGTGGAGACATCAGAAGAAAAGCGCCAAATCGAGCATGACTCCGGTGAAGTGATTGCTGCCATCTGCATGGCTATGTACCAGCATCTCAACGCTCACGATACCGAGACCGCTGTGCTTACCATCAACAAGGTTAAGCGCGCTTACTCGCCTTGGAGCTCAAAGATTTACGGCTTGCGCCAACTACCTCACCATTAATGATCCAATAATTTTTACTTGCAATGAAAGAATACAAATATAAAATCAACGGTAACACTTACAAGGTAGCCATTGGCGACATCGAGGGCAATATCGCCCAGGTTGAGGTCAACGGCATGCCGTACAAAGTAGAGCTCTCTGAAGATCAAAAGCCAGTAAAGGTAGCTTCAGTTAAGGCTGCTCCCGCTCCACGCACTGCCTCTGGCGAAAAGGTAATATCTAAGCCAGCTGCTGCCGCCGCAAGCGGTTTTGTAGTGAAAGCTCCTCTGCCCGGTGTGGTGCTTTCTGTAAATGTTAAGCCTGGTGATGCTGTAAAGGCCGCTGACACCGTGGTAGTGCTTGAAGCTATGAAGATGGAGAATGCCATCCATGCCGGCAAGGACGGTGTGGTTAAGACCATCAACGCCAACGCTGGCGACTCTGTGCTCGAAGGCGCCGCACTGATTACTCTCGAATAATAACCTCTACTGCGAATTATGGAGAGTTTTTCTTTCAGTGAATTTGTTAATGTAAACCTGAAACAGTTCTGGGAACTCACAGGTTTCGCCAATGCCGAGATTGGCAACTTTGTCATGCTCGCCGTTGGTCTATTCTTCATCTGGCTTGCCATCAAGAAGAATTTTGAGCCCATGCTGCTGGTGCCTATCGGTTTCGGTATGCTCATCGGCAACATCCCTTTCAACACCTCTGCCGGCCTCGAAATTGGCATCTACGAGGAGGGATCAGTGCTCAACATTCTCTACAATGGCGTAAGTGCCGGATGGTATCCCCCATTGATTTTTCTGGGCATCGGAGCCATGACAGACTTCTCGGCTCTGATTGCCAATCCCAAGCTGATGCTCATCGGTGCTGCTGCTCAGTTCGGCATCTTCGGTGCCTATATGGTGGCCTTGGCTTTAGGATTTGCTCCCGATCAGGCTGGCGCTATCGCCATCATCGGCGGTGCGGACGGTCCCACAGCTATCTTCCTTTCATCTAAGTTGGCTCCCAACTTGATGGGCGCCATCGCAGTATCGGCTTATAGCTACATGGCCCTGGTGCCTCTGATCCAGCCCCCATTGATGCGCCTGCTAACCACTCACAACGAGCGCCGCATCAAGATGAAGCCAGCCCGCGCCGTCAGCCAGAACGAGAAGATCATCTTCCCCATCGTGGGCATGCTGCTTACTTGCTTTGTGGTGCCGAGCGGCCTGCCTCTGCTGGGTATGCTCTTCTTCGGCAACCTGCTGCGCGAATGCGGTGTCTGCAACCGCTTGGCTAAGACTGCCAGCAACGCTCTCAACGACATCGTGGTCATCCTCCTTGGCATGACTGTCGGCGCCAGTACTCAGGCAAGCCACTTCCTTACCACACAGACCATCTTCATCTTCCTCCTGGGCTTCATGGCATTCATTATCGCCAGCGCTTCGGGTGTGATTTTCGTGAAGCTGTTCAATCTGGTATTGCCCAAGAGCAAGAAGATCAACCCGCTTATCGGAAATGCCGGCGTATCTGCTGTGCCGATGAGCGCGCGCATCTCCAACAATCTGGGTCTCGAGTACGACCCGAGCAACTACCTGCTGATGCACGCTATGGGCCCGAATGTGGCTGGCGTAATCGGCTCCGCCGTAGCTGCCGGTGTACTGCTTGGCTTCCTCGCTTAATAATAGAGGAGGAGATATGAAAAAAGCTGCGCTGGGCGCAGCTTTTTTCATATCTCCTCCTCTATTTGATACCTGGGCCTGGCCTTGACCTCGATAAAAATCTTGCCGATGTACTCCCCTACTATTCCCATGCATACAAGCACGGCGCCCCCCACAAACCATATAGAAAGCATTAGCGAGGACCATCCTGGCGCCACATGGTGGGTGAAATATGCGTGGAGCACATAGATCGCCACCACCAGATCTATCAGCAAAAACAGCAAGCCCAAGAAAAAAATATAGCGTATGGGGCGAGAAGAGAATGATGTGATACCATCAATGCTGAAGCTCAGCATTTTCGACAGAGGATATTTCGATTCTCCAGCTACCCGGGGATTGCGCTCATAATAGACCACGGCAGTCTTCAGGCCTATCTGCGGCACTATGCCGCGAAGAAAGAGATTTTGCTCCTTAAATTCGCTGAGCATATCCAAGGCTTGGGAGCTCATCAGGCGATAATCGGCATGGTCGTATATTGTTTGGAGACCCATCTTGTGCTGGAAGTTATAGAAAGCATGGGCTGTGGTGCGCTTGAACCAAGTATCAGTCCTGCGGCTCGAGCGAACCCCATATACTATATCGCAGCCCTCTCTATATTTCTGTACCATCTCTATGATTGCGGCCGGATCGTCCTGTAAATCTGCATCAATGCTGATAGCTGCATCGCATTTGCCGCGCACTGCCATCAGGCCGGCCAAGAGCGCATACTGGTGGCCGCGATTATGGGCCAGGCTCACCCCGTGCACACGCGGCTCTCGACTATGCCAGTCCTTTACCACAGCCCAAGTGGAATCGCGGCTGCCATCGTTGCTGCACATCACATAGCTCGCATCCGATGCTATTCCATCTGCCACCATCTTATCCAAGATATTTAAAATTACGGGCAACGACAGGGGCAATGCCTCCTCTTCATTGTAGCATGGCATCACTATGGCTATCACGGGCTTTTTCCTATCCATTTTCACAAGAATTTGTTTCTGGTGCGAATTTAGATAATTTTCACGAAAATTAGGCGCATAAATCCCTCAAAACCGATTATTTTTTGTAAATTTGCCCAAAACTAATGTTATGCTGAAGACTATAAGGACAATCCTATCTATTCTGAGCATTCTGGCGGTAACATTGCTGTTTGTGGACTTTACTGGCACTGCTGCCAGATTGTGGCCCTGGATGGCCAAGATACAGCTGATGCCGGCGATTCTATCAGCCAATATTGTAGCCTTGCTGATAATCTTAGCTGCCACCCTGATATTTGGCCGCATATATTGCTCCATAATCTGCCCGCTGGGCATCTTTCAAGATGTAGTCAATTGGGTGCGAGGCCATGTGGGCTCCCGCAAGAAAAGGATTAACCGCTTCAGATACTCCAAGGCCTGGACCAAGACGCGCCTATCCATCCTCACCATCTTCGCCATTCTTGTAATATTAGGCCTCACCACCGTGCTGGCGGCTGCCATTGCTGGGCTAATAGAGCCATATAGCGCTTATGGCAGGATTGCCTCTCAGATTTTCGCTCCCGGCTGGGATGGGCTTAACAATTTGCTGGCCTCTTGGAGCGAGGCTCAAGGCAACTATTGGTTCTACCGCGTGGCCACCATTGTATCCATCCCCGTGCTTATCGTGTCCATTGTCACATTGGTGGTGATTGTAGTGTTCGCTTGGCGCGGGGGTCGAGATTACTGCAACACAGTTTGCCCCGTAGGCACCATGCTCGGATATCTCGCCCAGTTCTCCCTGCTTAAGCCCGTAATCGACACCGACAAATGCATCCGCTGCGGCAAGTGCGCACGCAATTGCAAAGCCAAATGCATCGATGCCAAAAACCATCGAATTGATTACACCCGCTGCGTAGATTGCATGGACTGCATCAGCATTTGCCAAGAAGGAGCGATAAAATACAAAATACAAAACACCAAGCGCGAAACACAAAATAAAAACAACACAACCTGCGATGCTTCGCGCCGAGGATTTATCATTGCGGGAGCTACAATTGCGGGGACTGCGATGCTCAAGGCTGCCACCGCTACCGATGGCGGTTTGGCTCCGCTCAAGCAGAAACAAGCCCCCTATCGCCGCACACCCATAGTCCCTGCCGGCGCTCTATCGCTTAAGCATTTGAAGCAACACTGCACAGCATGCCAACTCTGCATTCAGGCCTGCCCCAACCATGTGCTTCACCCCAATCCAAGCTTCGACGGATTTATGCAACCGGTAGTGGACTACACCCAGGGCTATTGCCGGCCCGATTGCACTGTATGCAGCGACATATGCCCAGTAGGAGCTTACCACCCAGTGACCGTGGAGCACAAAAGCTCTATCAAGGTGGGCACTGCCGAGGTCAACCTGGAGGCTTGCTTGGCGGCAACGGGTGCGGAAAGCTGCGGCAATTGCGCTCGCCACTGCCCGGCCGCGGCCATTATGATGGTGCCGGTGGGAGAAGGCACTCAAAACCTGATGCCCATAGTCAACGGCTCTCTTTGCATAGGCTGCGGAGCATGCGAATATTATTGCCCAGTGGGCACAGTGGCCTCTATGAGCGAGAACCAAGCGGCCATTCATGTCGAGGGCTTGGAAGCGCACCGCGAAATTTAGCAGAATCTTTAACTATATACAATCGCAATGAAAATTACAAGGAGAAGATTCATTGAAATGCTCGGCTTGGGAGCTGTCGCTGCCACAGTGGGCTGCAAGCCTAAAAAAGACCAATCCCAATCGCTCGCTGCCGCTGGCACCGGCGAAATGACATATCGCACCAACCATAACACGGGTGACCGAATATCCCTGTTGGGCTACGGCATGATGCGCCTGCCCCTAATCACGGAAACAGTGGACGGCCAAGAAACAGACCGCATAGATCAGGAAGCGGTCAATGAGTTGGTGGACTACGCCATGGCCCATGGCGTAAATTATTACGACACTTCCCCTCGCTACTGCAAAGGACGCAGCGAGACTGCCACTGGGATAGCTCTTGCGCGACATCCGCGCGAAAGTTACTTCATTGCCACAAAGCTGTCAAATTTCGATCCAGAGACTCAGAGTCGCGAGGCCTCGATTGCAATGTTTGAAAACTCCCTGAAAGCGCTCCAGACTGATTATATCGACTATCTGCTGCTCCATAGCATCGGCGGTGGAGGCATGGACAATTTCAACCAGCGCTTCATCCAAAATGGCATACTCGACTATCTTAAAGAGCAGAGAGCCAATGGAAGAATCCGCAATCTGGGATTCTCATTCCACGGCGATGCCGAAGTATTCGATACCATGCTCCAGTGGATGGACCAGGGTCAAGTACATTGGGATTTCGTGCAAATCCAGCTCAATTATGTAGATTGGAATGGCGACCACACTTTTGAAAATCACAATGTTGATGCCCAGTATCTCTACAACGAGCTTGCCAAGCGCGATATTCCTGCCGTAATTATGGAGCCCCTGCTCGGAGGCCGCTTAGCCAATGTGCCGGCAAATGTGGAGGCTAAGATGAAGCAGCGTGACCCGCAGGGCAGCGTAGCCTCCTGGGCTTTCCGCTTCGCTGGAAACGAGCCGGGCATCCTGACCGTGCTCTCCGGAATGACATATATGGATCACCTTAAGGACAATCTGCGCACCTATAGCCCTCACATGCCCCTGAGCGAGGATGAGAAGGAGTTCCTGGCCGTATGCGCCCATGATTACTTAGAGAACAAGTTGGTGCCGTGCACAGCTTGCCAGTATTGCATGCCCTGCCCCTATGGGCTCGACATACCCGGCATTTTCGCGCATTACAATAAATGCATAAATGATGACAATGCCCCTCGCGACCACCGCGACCCTCGCTACGATGCGGCTCGCCGCGCCTATCTGATCAGTTACGACCGCCAAGTGCCCCGCCAGCGTCAAGCCAGTCGCTGCATACAGTGCGGCCAATGCTTGGAGAAATGCCCCCAAGAAATCAAGATCCCGGAAGAAATGGCCAACATTGCAGCCTATACTGACAAGCTGCGCCACCAAGCTTAGAGCCTGTTTAATAAGAAATGTTAAATTGAAAAGTGGCTCATTTTTTAGTTAAA
>CAZRYC010000013.1:0-48729 GCA_964604175.1 uncultured Bacteroides sp. | reverse complement strand
AACCCCCTCATCCAGAGGGGGCAAAAAATCGTCTACCCCCAATTGAACATTTACCACTAAGGGAAGTGTATGGGCAGTTATAATATCTTAGTTCATATCAGGGTACCAGTGCGCACAATGTCATAATATAGGGGATTGCCCTCATCTGCCTCAAGCATCACGGGCTCAATGAGAAGACTTACTTTACGCCGAAGTGTCCAAAGTTTATATTGTTCATCAAAAAGCTCATCAGTCATATTATCAACTATGACAGCCACATCTATATCACTTTCTTCATGATAATTACCTTTAGAATAAGAACCAAAAAGATACATACATTTCACAGGAAACTTTTCAGTCACCAAGTCCTTGTATTTCTTCACCAATTCTATAGCCTGTTTTTTATCCATGCATGTAATTTTTTTGTTTCATTTAAAACATTATCACTTGAATTATATGTTAGATCTTTTGCTATCTCTTTTTTATATGATGGATAAAGCGATTGGATGTTCAAGGGTTCAAGCAAATCCATAAAATCCAATTGAGATTGGCTCATCATAGCATCAATACCTGAGCGTTGTGCCAATCTTGATAAATCATTGATTTTCAGAGGAGGCACCTCCAAGACTTTGGACCAATAGGCCTTTAGCATCTTTTCTATTACCTGATGGCACATAAAGCCCACATACAGATACCGCTTTGTAGCCAGCATGGCTTCTGCTGTCTCCAAGTCATATTCCGCTATATCTATCCAATATTTTACTCTGTCATTCATTTATTGAAAGATTACCGATTGCAAATTTAACCAATAATCTTCAATCCCACAATCCTTTCTCAAAAAATGTTCTTATTTTCCCAGTTACTTCCCCATAGGTTTGTCAAGTATCTAATTTTTTGCTATCTTTGCAATACGAACTCTTTCAGCGCAATATGAATAAGCTCAGATACCCTATTGGCGAACAGGATTTCCGCTCTTTAATCGAGGGGGGCTATGTATATGTGGATAAGACCCGCTACATCTCCCAACTCAGAGACATGGGCAAATTCTTCTTCCTCAGTCGTCCTCGCCGCTTCGGGAAAAGCTTATTCCTATCCACTTTAGAGGCATATTTCAAGGGGGAAAAGAATTTGTTCAAAGGCCTCCAAATATATAATTATGAGAAGGCTTGGAACACTTACGAAGTGCTGCATCTCGATCTCAACAGCGGCAGTTACGATTACCCCAATGGCCTATATAACATTCTCAACGAGGCCTTGTGCCGATGGGAGGCTAAATATGGCAAAAATAGTGCAGAAATAGATTTAGGCCTACGCTTTGGCGGTGTCATCCAACGCGCATGCGAATTATCAGGGCGGAAAGTAGTCATTCTTATTGATGAATACGACAAGCCATTATTACAAGCAATTGGCAATATAAGACTTACTGAGACATTCCGAAATCACATAAAGCCGTTCTTAGCTGCGCTAAAGACCAAAAGCGCATGCATTGAGTTCTGTTTCCTCACAGGTGTCACCAAGATGGGCAAGTTAAGCGTGTTCAGCGATCTCAATCAGCTTAAAGACATATCGCTCAGCTCCGACTTCGCAGCCATCTGTGGCATCACTATGGATGATTTGCATCAGTATTTTGATGAAAGCATTGCAGACTTGGCCAATGCCAACAATCTAAGCGTAGATGCCACTGTGGAGAAACTGAAGCAGGACTACGATGGCTACCGATTCTCCAAGAACAAAACCTTGGTATTCAATCCCTTTAGCCTGTTGAATGTGTTCCAAGACCGGGATTTCCGCACATATTGGTTCGAGACTGGCACTCCTTCATACTTGGTCAAGCTGCTCCGAGACTCCGACTACCTGCTCCCGGACCTTGATCACCTTGAGGTGCCCGAATCCCAGCTCTCCAACATCGATTATGACTTTGCCGATCCCATCCCCACTATCTATCAGAGTGGATATCTCACCATCAAAGACTTTGATCCAGAGTTTTCGCTCTACCATTTAGGATATCCCAACAGAGAAGTACGCGAGGGCTTCCTCCGCTATCTGCTCCCCTATTACACATCAGTAAAAACCTCAGAGAGCGCAAAAGAGATAAGCAAGCTGGTAATGGCAATCAAATCCGGGGGATCGCAAAATCATTAAAATAGGCATCTCCTTCAATCCCAAGACCAAATCAATCGGCGAGTGGAAAGCAGAAGAATAACATTTCTCTAAACTACTTGTGAATTTACAAATCATATTTATATTTACAAATCATATTTATATGGTGTTAAAACATAATTCTAAAACCTTTACTAAATTTGGTGTCTTCTTATTAATGGGTTTGATGATGGCAGCATGCAGCGAGGAAAATGATATAGTTATCCCTGAGCCAGAACCCGAACCCATACCAGAACCTCTCCCAGACCCCGAACCCGGGGAGGAGGATTCCGTTGACAGCATAAAGGTCCCTACCTTATACATCACGTTGTCGGATTATCCTGACTTGAACGAACTTGGGGATAAACGTACTTATCTAAATGCCATAATTTCAATAGATGGAAGCAACCTATGTGAGGATGTTGACAGCTTGGAATGTACCATTAAAGGACGTGGCAACTCTTCGTGGTCATATCCAAAAAAACCATATCGCCTAAAATTCTCAACCAAGACTTCCATCCTGGGCTTTGAGAAACAAAAAAGTTATGTACTCCTTGCCAATTATATTGACTGTACCCTGATGCGGAATGCGATTGCTTTCAAAGCTGCTCAGCTATTAGGAATGCCTTACACAAATCATGTAGTTCCTATCAGATTATATCTCAATGGCAACTTCAAGGGAGCTTATATGGCCACCGAGAAAGTAGGAATTTCAAAAACGAGCGTGAATATTAAAGAAAAAGAGGGTATCCTCTGGGAACTTGATTCTTACTATGATGAAGAATACAAATTTAAAAGTGCCATATACCAACTCCCTGTTATGGTCAAAGATCCGGATTTGTCAGATATAGCTCCGTCCCTTGGATATTCTGATACAGAAATGCTCTCACTCTGGCAAGCCGATTTCGAGGCATTTGAACAGAAAGCCTATAACGATGAGGCTGTTAATGGCGTGGACTATGATTTAGTATCCTTAGTGGATTACATTATTGTCTATAATCTCTGTGGAAATCGTGAGTTCCAGCATCCCAAAAGCACCTATCTTTATAAGCCTTCGCTTGACTCTCCTTATTATTTCGGTCCGGTGTGGGATTTTGATTGGGCTTTCACTTATAACAGCGGAAATGTAGCTGAATGGTTTCCTCCAGAGTGGACATTGGCATCTTCCAAGTCCTCATCTCCAGGGAATCTCTTCTTTAAGAAATTCTTCATTTCAGATGAGTTCCAGAATCTCTATGCAAAGCGATGGCAAACCTTTGTGGACGATTTGTGGCCGCAACTATGCAACTATATTGATGAATATGCTGACATGATTGAAATTTCGGCCATTGAAAATGGCCAGTTCTGGCCAGCCACCCCCAAAACCCTTGGCTCTTATGATTTCAGAACCCATGTCGAGGAGCTAAAGGTATGGCTTAACGCCAGAGTTGCCTACATTTCCTCTGCCGCCAACTTCGGCCTTTACTAAAAGCTAAGCACATTTCTAATTTGTGAGGTCTTTGAGAATTATATTATTCAGAACCTCGGACTCTGTTAAATCAGATGAGGAGATTTTATAGGGAGAATCGTTGGTAAGATAATACTGCAATAATTGGTCTTCAAGATCTTTGTTTTCTATGCGATAACTCTTCTCTCCTATTACCTTGGCTGGGATGCCGCCTATGACAGTGCCATGAGCACAATCTGAAAAATCCTTGCTAACATGGCTGTTGGAGCTTACTATGACAAAATCTGCTATCCTGGCACCAGCATTGATAGTAGTGCTATTGCATACCCATACATTATTGCCTATCACAATCTCCTTGGTGCGGGATGGTATGACCCCTTTCCCTAAATGGGCGACAGAATGATAGTTATTATCGAAAACTTGGGACCGATGAGTAATCCTCACATAGTTGCCTAACTGTATCCTGTTAGTACAACAGAAATTAACCATATCACAGAGCTTAAAATTATGTCCTGCCTCAAATATGCCATTTTGTGAAACCACCAATCTGACACCTGTGTCAATTTGTCCAGAACCATGAAAAAGGATTTTCCCAGCAATATAAAACTCTGATTGCACAGAGCCAAGCGATGGGGAGCCTGGATGTGATCGATTGAATGTCACCATTCCCACCTTTGGCTTGCACAGAAATTTTATCTGCCCTGAAGTAGAATATATTCTTGGACGCCCATATACAAAAATGGGAAGCCTAATTGCTTGAGCAAATGGCAAACACCGGAAATTCAACCACAAGGTGGCAAAGGGATTTAGCCAATTGCTTGCCAATGCCCTCTCCAAACGGCCTATGCCATAAAGTTCATCAATCCGTCGCAATGATTGCCTTATGCCCTTTTCTCTTATTTTATCTATGAGTTTCATACCGATTTGAATAAATATTTGCGAACCTGTCGCACCATGAATTGCCTTTCAGCCTTCGTAGAAAACAGATATATACTTATGCTATTTAAAATTAGCGTACAAATTACAACGGCTACCAACATAAGAAAATTATCCCGTAGCATTAATCTATCGATCATGGTTCCTATTACTCCGGTTAGCAATGCTACTGCGCATACTGGCAAAATGGACACTTTTACATAATCCCAGCGGGAGAAATCCAGATAGCCATGGATGATATTTATGGTCACAATGAGATAAATCACTCTAACCACACATAAGACTTGGAAAACTACTACAGGGCTATATCCATAGTACAAGCAAATCCATCCAATAGGGAAGGCAAGCATAAACACGCTGCTGCCTATGATGATATACTTGCGCAACTTGCCTATAGCCTGGATAGCAGCCCACCAGGGATTGGTAAGCACATTGATAAGATTATAAATCATTATCCAAATGACAAACTGGCCAGTATATTCAGGCACCTCAGTAAGCCACAAATGCAGTACATAGTCAATGCGCAACATTAGTGGCAAACTTATCATCCAAAGCAAATAAAAGCCATACCGTGTGCTGCCAAAAATCAGAGTTAACATTTCCGATAATCTTGACTGCGCATATTGCTTAACTATTTGCGGTCGCACGGCCACAAAAAAGTTGGTCGCAAAATTATTCACTGCCGAATCGACTTGTGTGGCTATGCCCTTTGCCGCATTGACCACTGGGCCGAAAAATATATTTAACAGAATGGAGATTCCTTGGTTATTGAGCATATACACAAAGCATCCAATCAAATTCCAGCCAGTGAAATTAAAGAGCGATTTGAATAAAGCAAAGTCGAAATGCCACGACAAATCACATTCTGAATATACCCTATGACAATAAATAGCAGGGATTGCCTTAGTCACAATCGTAGTTGCCATAATAAGTATGGCATAGAGCACCAATCTGTCATCTCGCACATATAACACGATAAAAGCAATGCCCAACTTTAGAATAGCATCCAACACTCCTACCCAGGCATATATCTTCATATTCTCATGGGCAATAAGCACAGAATCGTAAGCCGTACCAACAAAAGTCAAGCATAATGAGATATTGAAGCACCATAGTACCCAGTTAGCAGCTGAAAGCCTGTCAGAAGGGATAACTAATTTGGTATCCAATAACCACTGCCCAAAGATGACTATAAGAAGAAATACTACTACTGCAATTATTACATATACCAGCAGAGAAAGATTGAATATCTTCTTTAATAAAGTGGCATCACCCTTGCCTAAGAAAATGTTGAGGAACCGCTGGGTGGAATTTGACAGACTTGAAGAAAAGAACATAAAGGAGGCGGCCAATCCTCCCACTACATTATAGATGCCATAGTCCTCTACTCCCAAGCCTTCAAGAATAATTCTTGAAGTATATAGGGTAACAGCCATCACCACTAACATCCTAATATAGAGGAATGCAGTATTCTTGGCTATGCGTTTATTATGTGAGGACCTCTGCTCCATTCTCATCCATTATTGATAAAAATGCGATACTACATCATATTTATTATCATAATATGGGAAGTTCCATAAGATTTCATTATGAACCAGTTTCTCTATTGTATAATCAGAATATGAAAACCCACAGGCCTTTAATTTTTCTTCAAATTCCCTATTGGCTTTCATACGATAGTAATTTTCACAATGGCAAAGGACAAAATACGGCAGATATTCACAATTCTCTATAGAATTAGCCGGTCCAAAATCTGTCCAATTATCCATGCTATTATTCAAGGCATTGATCACCATATCATAGACATCGGCATCTTCATAAATCGCATCCTGCATGGCCAAATAGCCTCCGCCATCAAGCAGACAAGCCAACCGGATATCATGGATATCGAAATCTGCATCTTTTAGATACTTCTGATTGCATACCACGGATGCTACAAGATGAGAGCCGGCAGAATGGCCTACTAAACTCATATCATGAGGATCGCCTCCATATCTCTGAATATTATTATACACCCAATTTATAGCATCTATCACATCTCGCAGATTGTCAGGGTAATATACTGAGGGTACAAGGCGATACCCTATGCTCACGCTTACATATCCCAAATCTCTAAAAGCCTCTACAGCCCAATCTCCCCAGTCCGATTTATTTCCCCCTTTCCATCCGCCGCCATGGACATAAATTATCACAGGATGGAGGCTTTCTGTACCATCCGAAGCAAAATACACGTCAAGGTTCTGATTTTCTCTATCACCATATCGGGCATTCCTTAGGTATGTATCTGCCAAATATGGCTCATCATCTTTTGAGCATGACATCAAAACCATACTTAGAGAAAAAGCACAGAGTAAAATCAAGGAGAAAGAATTACTTTTCATAATGCCTCCTCCTTTCTGTCAATCAATTGCAAAGTAGCCCTGGTATTTTCTTCTGTCTTCTCAGAAAGCAGGACCACGCCATAAGTTAATCCAGCAATAATCAGCCCATGGGGAAGGTACAAGGTAGCGAAGCCACCCATCCCCATCCAAAACATGCAGAACAGCACTGTATAATAGAATTTAGCCAATCTGTATTTCCTCACTACCCAGCAGGTATATCCAAAGAACAGGAAATAAGCCATAAGCCCAAGGTATCCGCAATTGACAAAGGTTTGCAATAGCTCTACCTCTATTCCAGAGGCCGCTTCCTCTGCCTGGGTCTCATCCACATAGTATTCATTAAATATTATATACTTCGGATTTTTTGTTAATTCCGGATGCAAAAAGCCGAGCCCTGTCCATTGCTTTTTATATTCATAGACAAGGGCTATCTTGGGGATGGCTTGTGCCATGCGACCAGAACCGAACTCTGCAATATCTTCATCATCTTGAGCGCTTCCAAGATTGATAAACTGATCCACCGACGAACTGATGCGCAACGCACTCTGCTCGTTACCAGCAGTTCCCAAGGCCTTATCTACAAAATAAATCGGCACCAGTACTATCAATGCGCCCATCAGGTAGAGAGCTGTCTTCAGTGTACTCTTTTGGAACAACAAATACGCAAGGACAAAAGCAGTAATCACAGAGAAAGTGCGGCAACTCAATAGAGCCAGCACTATTACCGTCCACTGCCATGGACGTAACTTATAGTAGTTCTGTACTGGATATATCAATAAGGCCAACCAGTACAAACCTGGAGGATATTTTCTTGGGAAGCGGAAAGAAAAGGGATCCCAATACAAATCATAAAATCGGGAAATTACGCCATTGGAAAGATGAGAATTTGGTATTAATATATTCCCGTTAAAGATGGCACAATCCAAGATATAGAATACACAAATTATTATGACATAGGGAAAGAACCGTCGAAAAAACAATGAGATATCAAATGGTCTATTGGCAAAAAAAAGTGCTGGCAGTGTAAAATAGATAAAGAAGATGTAGAACTTCATCAAGACGAATTGAACCTTCATCGATTCATCGCTCTGTAAAGCCAGACAGAAAAGCACCACAGCATATATCATCAGGGCTATCAAAACCTTCTTTCCTACTGCATTCCATTTCAGTACTATAGCCGCAATGATGCTTATAACAAAGCCAATATTCCAAGGCTGCATCTTGAAATTATCAAGAGCCACAAACGCATAACCTCCACACAATATACAGAAGACTATCAGGAAATCGTATCTGTCCTTAAAAAACCGGTTAACCAAAACGATTGCCAAGCCAATATACCCCAATGGAAAAGAAAGGCCTACCATTGACAAGCTCAGCAATGCAGCTAAGGGCCACAGCCACTCACGAGGCTGTAAATCAAAGTACTTTTTCTCACTGTTTCCCGGCTGAGAAGCACTTGGGGAATATGTGGCGCTCTCTGTCAATATTACTTACTCCTGGTCTTTTTCTTTACTTTCCTTAATTAGGTTTTGTATATATATGATTATCGGAGGAATGCAGCAACCTATGAATACAAACACTACCAACCAAGCCTTTTTGCTCAGGCCCAGGGGCTCATCCAGTGTGTAAGCTTCATCTATGATTTCCGCATTGGGATCAGCTTTTGCTATAGTGAGTTCTGTCTCTTCCAAACTCTTCAGCAGAAAGAGATAAATTTGTTGCTTAACCTCCAAGTCCCGGCTTAAGGATACATAATCATTAATCTGCTTTGGCATCTTGCCCAAGGTAGATGAAGATTTAGCCATGTTCTTCTGCAAATCATTTACCACAATCAGGGCATTCTTATACGCCTTACCCATGGTTTCTATCAGATTAGCCCGCATAGCATCAATCTGAGCGTCAAGCTTCTTGAGCATTGGGTTGGTGGGTGTTACAGTGCGAGCCAAATCTATGCGCTGCAAAATCAGGGAGTTGTAGGTGTTAAGAGCATCGCTAAAGCCAGCTGATTCGGAAAGAGCTGGTATCAGGCTATAGGAATTCTCCGGATTCTTCAGGAAGTCAAGATTGCTTTTGAGGATTTCTGCCCTGGTCAGGCTTTGGGTAAGACGTCCCTCATTCTCACCTCGCAGAGTATAAGCGTACTGAGCATCAGCCTCAAATTCCACTATCTTATTTTGTTCCTTAAATTGCTGCATCGATCGCTCTGCTTCATTCAGATCAGCTTGCGCCATGGCTACGCGCTCTTGCAAAAATGCCGAAGTGCGGCCATTCTGATTATTCTTCATCTCTATCCCTCGCTGATTATACAGTTGGATGACTTTATTAAGCACCAACTCGCCATACTCAGGATAGGGTGTGCAGTATCCAAGCCTTATCACATTAGATCGCTTGCTGGCCATATCTACCGAGATATCCTCTGCCAGAGCTTCTGCGGCTGAACCATAACCGCAAACACTAATAGTGGTCTTTACTGACTGCTCAGCGGGATAACTGCTTGTCTTATCAAGCACAAAGCTGCCATAGGGAGTATCAAGAGTGAGAGGGAACTGACCGTCTTTGATATCGACTATTGTCTTTTTACGAGCTTTGGCCTTTACGCATACTTTCCCTTGCTCATTGGCTTTAATCTTGAAAGTGATGGAGGTGCGCAGTGTATCAGTGATGCCTGGAGCTGGATAGATTTGTACCGGAAAATCCTTGTATTTAAATTCTTTTCTCAAAAATCCAGTACTCACCTGATGATTAATATTCAAATCAAGGTCTTTGGCCACATTTTTCAGCACGCTATGTGAGGTGATAATGAAGATTTCATCCTCAATCTCTGCATTTGCTCCCAGCATGCCTCCAAAATCGCCAAGCACACCCATCGCTGCGCTCATCAAAGGACTGGAATTTCCTCCAGTAGAGAGCACAATGTTGGCATTCACCTGATATACGGGCTTTTTCACTGTGGCGAAAATCAAGCCTAAGACACCCATTATAACTATTGAGATAGCGAAATAATACCACTTGCTTATATATTGGCGCAAGAGGCCTTTCAGGTCGCGGAAATCTGATGTGTTTTTATCCTTTGTCATGGCAATTATCTGGTAAGGGCTATGATAAGAGAAGCTAATACAGAGCAAGCACTCACGATGGTGGATATCACGGAAAGTTTGAACGAGTTATTAGTGTTGTAATCGGCATTGTCCTTGCGCACTGGGGATGGCTCCACATAGATGTAGTCGTTCTGCTTCACATAGAAGTAGGGAGACGAGAGGGTAGCTGGATCATTTAGGTTGAGCCTGGTAAAAGTGCGCTCACCATTCTCCTCTCGTATTAAAAGCACATTCTCTCTCATTCCATAAGGTGTGAGATCGCCAGCGGCAGTGAGTGCATCAAGCACTGAGAAGCGTGGTGAATTCACCTCTATCCTCTTTGGCTCTTTCACCTCTCCAGCCACATTGACTACGAAGTTGACCAATTGCACATTGACCATCGGGTCAAGCACCTCTTTGCTTATCTCTTGGGTGAGATAGTCGCGCACCTGCTCGGCAGTCATGCCTGCCACATGGATTTCGCCTAAGTGAGGGAAATTGATATCTCCTTTAGAATCTACAATGTATGTTTGCTGGCGAGGTTGCGTGGTAGTGACTAAACTCGTAGCCGTAGCGGGGTTTGTAAATGGAAGATTATAAATAGCAGTAGCTTCAGGCACTTCCGATGTTACAGTAATAAGCAACTCGTCTGACGGTTGTATTTTTACCAAATAATCGCCTGCCGGAATTACACTCTGAGAAGATTCAATATTTTCAAAATAGGTGAGAGGCGCACGATGGGTTGAGCATGAGGCCATTAACGACACTATGCCAAGCACCACACAATTTCTTATCAATTTCATTGAGGTCTCTAATTGAATTACTGTAACTGAAAATGGTCTAATGATTGGTGACCTTATTCAATAATAAACGTCATAGTCCCTTTAATATTATATATGCCACAACGACAATTTTTTCAATCTTTCCTAACTCCGAAGAAAAATCTTTTGACTATGATTCCGTAGCGGGTGAGTTGGGGGCCAAGCAGGAACTTGATTTTCCGGCGATAGTATGGCCAACCTTTTGACCATGAGGCAGCAAAATGATGTATTGAGTAGGTGCGATCCGTCTTCATAAGTCCTCGCGTTTCCAAATGTATGGGGCTGAAATAGTCGTACGGAAGGATACATAACTTCTTTTCATCTCTTACAAATTCTTCTGGATTCTCGATCGGTACAGAGTCATAATGTGGCGACCACTGTTCTCTCAGCCTACGCGGTAGAGGCAAGATATCGTAACTGCCATCCATTTTCACAAAATCATGAGTGTCGTAATAATCAAGCAGCATCTTGAATATCGGATTGCCTCCCTCCGCTCCCATCACAGCAGCTTCAATGCAACCACTGCCATTCTCATACCCTAAGAAATACGGCAGATGGAGCAAGGGATTGAAACTCTTAAGCACTTCCACATCAGAGTCAAGATAAATTCCTCCCTCGGTGTACAGCGCATAATTTCGGATATAGTCAGCCGCAAATGCGAATTTGCGGGCTTCAAATGCCTGATCCACCCATCGGCTTTTCCCTTTAGGAAAAACGGAAAAATCCCACTTCTTTATCTCATAGTCTGGCAATACCTTATCCCAACTATTCACACATTCCTGTATCTCCTTGGGCAGGGGATCATCGCTCAGCCAACACCAATGTATGATCTTAGGTATCATAGGGGCATTACTTCACTATGCCACGCTCCAGGAACTCGGCCAAGTTGGTGCGCACATGGTCGCCAGCGCGCTCTATGGCAACGCGCTCCATATCGGCGCGCACCATCAGCTTCACCAACTGCTCAAAAGTGGTCTTCTGCGGGTTCCAACCCAGCATAGCCTTGGCCTTAGTCGGATCGCCCCAGAGGTTCACCACATCAGTTGGTCGATAAAAATCGGGCGACACCTCCACCACTATCTTGCCTGTGCGTTCGTCAATGCCTTTCTCATCGGCACCCGCGCCCTCCCAGCGCAGCGGTATGCCCACTTCGGCAAAAGCCAGGGTGGCGAATTCGCGCACTGTGTGCTGCTCTCCCGTGGCTATCACGTAATCATCGGCTTGATCCTGCTGGAGCATCAGCCACATGCACTCCACATAGTCGCGCGCATAGCCCCAGTCGCGCTTGCTGCTCAGATTGCCAAGCTGCAGCTTCTCCTGCTTGCCCTGCGCTATGCGGGCCGCGGCAAGGGTAATCTTACGAGTTACAAAGGTCTCCCCTCGCCTCTCACTCTCATGGTTAAAGAGAATGCCCGAGCAGCAGTACATATTATATGCCTCCCTATACTCCTTCACTATCCAGAAGCCATAGAGCTTGGCCACGGCGTAGGGGCTATAGGGATGGAAGGGCGTGTTCTCATTCTGTGGCACCTCTTCCACTTTGCCGTACAGCTCGCTGGTAGAGGCTTGATAGATGCGGCATGTATCGGCAAGCCCAGCCTGCCGCACAGCCTCAAGCACCCGCAGCACTCCGGTAGCATCGACATTGGCGGTGTACTCCGGCACATCGAACGACACTTGCACATGGCTCTGAGCTGCCAGGTTATACACCTCGTCCGGGCGCACTCGCTGCATCACCATCAGCAGGCTGGTGCTATCGCTCATATCGGCAAAATGCAAGTGAAAATTGGGATGGCCCTCCAAGTGGGCTATCCTTTCGCGAAAGTCCACGCTGCTGCGGCGTATGCATCCATGCACATCGTAGCCCTTGTCGAGCAAGAACTCCGCCAAATACGAGCCGTCCTGCCCGGTGACTCCAGTGATTAGCGCTGTCTTCATTTCTTTTCCTTATATAGTGCAAAGTTAGTAAATAATCAGGTCAATTCATAAAAATCGTAAATATTTTCATTTTTTTTGACCATTCTGATTGCTGTTTCAAAAATAATGCTTAAATTGCACTTGATTTTAATTTCTACCGAAATCTAATTACACAATCGTATAACATGAAAGTTTACAAAACAAACGAAATCAAGAACATAGCCTTGCTTGGAAGCAAAGGCTCGGGTAAGACCACACTCGCTGAGGCAATGCTCTACGAGTGTGGAGTGATAAAACGTCGCGGTACCGTAGAGGCTGGCAACACCGTCAGCGACTATTTCCCCGTGGAGAAAGAATACGGATCCTCTGTATTCTCGACCGTCTTCTATGCCGAGTTCGGCAACAAGAAGCTCAACGTAATCGACTGCCCCGGAGCCGATGACTTCGTAGGTAACGCAATCACCGCCCTCAATGTGACCGACACTGGCGTGATCGTAATCAACGGCCAGTACGGTGTGGAGGTAGGCACCCAGAACATCTTCCGCACTTGCACATCTGTGGACAAGCCCATCATCTTCGCTATCAACCAGCTCGATGGCGAAAAGGCCGACTTCGACAATGTGATGGAGAACATGAAAGAGGTATTCGGCTCAAAGGTTGTGCCGGTGCAATATCCTATCGCTTGCGGTCCCAACTTCAACGCTTTCATCGATGTGCTCCTGATGAAGAAATATTCATGGGGTCCGGAGGGCGGCGTGCCTAAGGTGGAGGAAATCCCCGCTGACCAGATGGACAAGGCACAAGAGCTCCACGCTGCGTTGGTAGAAGCTGCAGCTGAGAACGATGAGAGCCTGATGGAGAAATTCTTCGAAGGTGAAAACCTCACCGAGGATGAGATGCGCGAAGGCATCCGCAAGGGCTTGGTAGCCCGCAGCCTCTACCCAGTGTTCTGCGTAAGCGCCCTCAAGGACATGGGCGTGCGCCGCATGATGGAGTTCCTGGGCAATGTAGTGCCTTTCGTAGAAGAGATGCCTGCTCCCGTCAACACTGCTGGCGAGGAAGTGAAGCCTAAGAGCGACGGCCCGGTGAGCATCTTTATGTTCAAGACCACTATCGAGCCCCATATCGGCGAGGTTTGCTACTTCAAGGTAATGTCCGGCACTCTCAAGGTGGGCATGGATCTTGACAATGTTAGCCGCGGCTCCAAAGAGCGCCTGGCTCAGATTTATTGCGTATGCGGCCAAATCAAGACACCAATCGACGAGCTCTGCGCTGGCGACATCGGCGCTACCGTCAAGCTCAAGGATGTGCGCACTGGCAATACCCTTGATGAAAAGGGCTGCAGCTACGAGTTCGACTTTATCAAATATCCCGCTCCTAAGTATCAGCGCGCCGTGCGCCCAGTCACCGAAAGCGATGCCGAAAAGCTTGGCGCTATCCTCAACCGCATGCACGAGGAGGATCCCACCTGGGTTATCGAGCAAAGCAAGGAGCTCAAGCAGACCATCCTCAGCGGTCAGGGCGAATTCCACCTGCGCACTCTGAAATGGCGCGTGGAGAACAATGACAAGCTCCCCATCATCTTCGAGGAGCCTAAGATTCCCTATCGCGAGACCATCACAAAGGCTGCACGCGCTGACTATCGCCACAAGAAGCAGTCAGGCGGTAGCGGTCAGTTCGGTGAGGTGCACTTGATCATCGAGCCTTATACCGAAGGCATGGCCGCTCCCGACACTTATAAGTTCGGTAACCAGGAGTACAAGATGAGCGTGCGCGACACCCAAGAGATACCTCTGGCATGGGGAGGCAAGCTGGTAGTATGCAACTGCATCGTGGGCGGCGCTATCGATGCCCGCTTCATCCCTGCTATCGTGAAGGGTCTGATGGACCGCATGGAGCAAGGCCCCCTCACCGGCAGCTATGCTCGCGACGTGCGCGTATGCATCTACGATGGAAAGATGCACCCAGTTGACTCCAACGAAATTTCATTCCGCTTGGCTGGCCGCAATGCCTTCAGCGAGGCATTCCGCAACGCCAACCCCAAGGTGCTCGAGCCTATCTACGATGTAGAGGTGCTGGTGCCCAGCGATATGATGGGTGATGTAATGAGCGATCTGCCTGGTCGCCGAGGCATCATCATGGGTACACACAGCGAGAATGGCTTCGACAAGATTTCTGCCAAGGTGCCTCTCAAGGAGCTTGCCAACTACTCAACGGCCCTGAGCTCTATCACCGGCGGCCGCTCATCGTTCACGATGAAGTTTGCCAGCTACGAGCTTGTGCCAGGCGATGTACAGGAGAAGCTCCTCAAGGAATATGCCGAAAAGAACCAAGAAGAATAAGCATTTCCCACTACATAAGAAAAGCGGGCCGCTTCTGCGACCCGCTTTTCTTATGTATCCTGAGCTATTGTAAGAATTGCCAACCAAATTACTCATTCCAAGATATAAGGCATTATTACTTCTTTCCACTTTAGGTAGCCGGGACCCAACAGATGCAGTCCATCGTTGGAATATTCAGCTTTCAGATGACCATCCTCATCAGCGAAGTGAGGATAAAGGTCAATCCATGTGAAACCCTTTTCCGAAGCCATGGCGGCAAGCTGCGCATTGATATCACGGATTTGCTGCTCCTTGTCGGCCATCTTCTTGTACATGCCATATACAATATTGATTGGCAGCATTGACTCTACATACAGCTTAGTCTCCGGTGTCTCAGTGCGAATCTGGTCTATGAGCTTACCATAAGCTTCCACAATCGAGTCAACTCCAAGGTTATGGCTCACATCATTGACACCGGTGAGCAGAAATATCTTGGCCGGCTTGCCATTGATTAAGGGCTGCATACGATCTGACACCCCCTGAATCACATCGCTGCTTATGCCTCTGTTTTTAACATTGGGTATCCCTAAGAGCTCATGCCACTCGCACCCATTGGTGAGCGAATTACCAAGCATCACTATGTCGGCGCTATCCACTGGCAAAAGCTCAAACAGCGAGGCTCGCTGATAATAGAATGCATTATACTGATAATGCTCTACTTCCTGCGCCCCAGCAGCCAAAGACATAGCCATGAACAGGCCAGCCATCCAATGCCTCATACCATTCATCACATTACCCATTAAGAGAATCAAGTACATTTTTCACCGATCCATGGAAGAGAAGCAAGCGCTTTGCCTCTTCATAGCTCAGATTGTGATCCTTTGCCTCTTCGAGGATCATGCGAGTGCCGCGATCCACAAGCTTGGCATTGGTGAGCTGCATGTTCACCATCTTATTGCCTTTTACGCGACCCAGCTTGATCATCACCGAGGTAGTGATCATATTGCATATCATCTTTTGCCCGGTGCCGCTCTTCATGCGGCTGCTGCCGGTGACATACTCTGGCCCCACTATCATCTCAATTGGTATCTCGGCAGCTTCGCTTACCGGAGCATCGGGATTGCTGGTGATGGCAGCTGTGAGGATGCCGTGCTTTCGAGCCTCCTTTAAGGCTCCAATTACATAAGGGGTGGTGCCAGAAGCTGCTATGCCAATGACAGTGTCCTTTTCATTGATATTGAACTTCATCAGATCCTTCCATCCCTGCTGAGTGTCATCCTCGGCATTTTCCACAGCATGACGCAATGCATAATCGCCCCCGGCAACCAAGCCTATTACCCAAGTATCCTCCATGCCGAATGTGGGAGGAATCTCTGAGGCATCGAGCACTCCGAGTCTGCCAGATGTGCCCGCTCCGATGTAGAAGATGCGGCCGCCCTTGCGCATCCGCTCCACTATGCCGGTTACGAGCTTTTCTATCTGAGGCAGAGCCTTCTCCACTGCCAGAGCCACCTTTTTGTCCTCGGTGTTGATATCATGCAGAATTTCACCTACGCTTTTCTGCTCAAGATTATTGTACAGCGAGTCTTGCTCACTAATTTTTACAAAAGCCATTCTCTACTTCTTTAGTTATAGGATGCCTATCCTGGAATCCATAGCATGCCTAATTAGTATGATATTTTATCAGCCCGGCCATCGGAGTGCGCAGGATTGTGCCAATCTTATAGCCCCTTGATGAAGCCACCTCTTTGAGCACATCGCGATAGTAGTGAGCTATCGAGCCTACGAAGTTCACCTCGTCGCAATGCTTATATGCGCTCACATTGTGATCGAAGAATTTTCCAAACTCGTCAACCACTATGGCCTTGATCTGCGGGCAATCCATATGCTCGCTCAAGAAAGGCGATAGAGAGGCTAAAAACTTATTGCCCATGGGCTTGCGATACACTCGGTGAATTATGGTAATCAAATCCAGATCATACTGTGCCAGGAACTGCTGGCACAGATCTTCGGGAAGCTGCTTCTTGAGCACATCGCCGACCAAGCGCTTGCCCAGCACGGCTCCACTGCCCTCATCGCCCAGGATATAACCCAGCGGCGACACATTCTCCACTATCTTCTCACCATCATAGTAGCAAGAGTTGCTCCCGGTGCCCATAATGCACGCGATGCCGGCTTTGTGGTCGCACACAGCGCGGGCTGCAGCCAACAAATCGCTGTGTACCTCAATCTTTGCCTTAGGCAAGATTTTCTTCAATGCCCCGGCCACATTGCCACACACCTCCTCGGAGATGCAGCCCGCTCCATAGAAGAAAGCGTTGCTCACCTTGGTGCGGTCGTAATCAAGCTCTGGCATCAGCTCTGAGAGCATTCGCGCATCTATCTCTTCGCGTGTCAGCATCACAGCATTCATGCCAGGGGTGTTGAAACGCTTTTCTACCTCGCCGTCCTGTCGGATCAGGCACCAGTCGATTTTCGAACTTCCACAGTCTGCAATTAAAATCATAGCTTTATGTATATTTTCTTTTTATATAGGGGTAGGCCTATTATCCAGTTGATCAGTACGAAAAAGATGGCATACAAGCACGATGCCAGCATAGTGTCGCCCAAGCACACAGGCAATAGACAATATTGATAAATCAATGAGTGGATATACACCATGCCACCATCAAATGGAATCTGAATGAAGCCAAAAAGGATGGATAGCACAGCGGAAAGAGCATACAAGAATAGCGGATTCACTCCGAACACCTCAAAAAAGGTGCACCAATTGCGCTTGCCTCGAATATCTATCACATAAATCAACAAGCCCAAAAGGGTAGCCGCCAAGCCACAGGTGGTGAATACAAATGTAGGCGACCATATCTTCTTGTTGATGGGCACTGCATAGGCAAGAAGAAAACCGCAGAAGGTAAGCACCGCTCCAATAATAAGCAGATTGTAACTGCGCTTTTCATTATCTTTCACTCGGATAATCATGCTTCCGCAGAGAAAGCCTATCAAGCAATGGGCTATTGAGGGCAAAGTACTTAGCAGACCCTCCGGGTCGAATTTGAGTGTGACTCCATTAATGGTATCGGAATACATGTGGTCAGCCCCAAGCACCTTGTGGTCAACGATGGAAATCACATTGTCGTCGCTGAACTCAAAGCCATTGCCCATATAAAGCAACAAGGTATATACTATCAACATGGCTCCAATAATCCATGTAAGCCACTTATGATCCACACAGATGGCAATAATCGCCGATACACCGTAGCAGATGGCCAAGCGAGGCAACACTCCTAAAAATCTGATATGGCTGAAGTTAAATATGGCCTCCATGGTTGTCATCTCAGGATTAGCCATCCCCCTAAGGAATATGCCAAACCAAGCAATTGCCCAGCCTATCAATAAAATCAGAACTGAACGCTTCAAAATCTTGCCAAAGGCCGGCCAACTGAAGCTAAAATTATACTTGCGAAGAGAAAAATAGGTACTTACGCCCATGATGAACATGAAGAACGGAAACACCAAGTCAGTGGGCGTTAGGCCGTTCCAAGCCGCATGCTCCAATGGCGCATAGATGCTGCTCCAAGTGCCAGGATTATTGACCAAGATCATCCCGGCCACAGTCAATCCTCGCAGGATATCCAGAGATAAAAGTCTTTTTTGGTTACTACTCATTATGATTTAGGATTTGGGATTTAGGTTTTTGGGTGTGGTTACTCTATCTACAAGGTAGGCTATGGACTGGTAAGGCACTCCGCTATTGGTGGTCAACCCTATCTCGCATGTGCGCGAGTTAGAGAAGCCTTCTCGTACGCCAGCTGCCAATACTTGGCTGCGCAGCTTGCGCAATCCCCAAGCATTCAGCTCTGGATGCGTAAAGCCCTTATCTCCAGCAAAGCCGCAACACCCCACTTCTGCCGGCACTAAAACATTTGTGCTGCACATCTGAGCCAAAGCTACCATCTTGTCGGCCAAGCCCATCAAGCGGCTGCTACATGTAATGTGTACTGATACTGGCTCATCAATAGGCTGGAAATCTAATCTTTTTGCCAAGAAATCATATATAAATTCCACCGGCTCATATAGCTTCATGCTCTTTATATGCTCTCGCATGCGATGCAGGCATGGGCTTTGATTACAGAGCACTGGATATTTGCCATTCTCTGAAGCCTTTAGCAAGGCTGCCTCCAACTGCGAGGTCTTCTGCGCTGCCACCCTCGGCAGTCCTTTGCTTTCCCATATCATGCCGCAACACAGATCATGCATATTCTCCGGGAATATTACCTCATAGCCGGCTTTATTGCAGAGGCCTACCATGGTATCCACAAGCGGAGCGAGCTTTGGAGAGCTTCCCACTTGCGACACTCCCATAGTCTGATTGATGCATGATGGGAAATACACTACTTTCAGCCCCGTTTTCTGCGGTTCACCAAGCTCCTTAGGCTTCTTATAAGGCTTCGGCAGCGAAGGCGTCCACAAAGGCATGCCAAGCTTATGCATTCCTTTGCCAAGCCTTTCCACACCGGCATCACCTATTACCTGATGTGCCGCATTAGCCACCGCCAATGCTGGGCGCAACAAGCCCTCGATAGTTGCCAAATGCTCGCCAGTCCACATGCCAATCTTCTGTGAAAGAGAGTTGTTGGGCTTCATTGCTTGGCGTATCTTATGGGTAAGATCGCCAGTGTTGATGCCCATAGGGCAAGAAGTGCTGCACAGGCCGTCGGCGGCGCAGGTCTCCTCTCCCAAGTATTTATAAGCTCGCCTAAGCTCTTTCAATTCCTGACTCTTTGGATTGGCATTTGCCAACCGCGCCATCTCGCGGTTAATCACAATGCGTTGCCGAGCCGAAAGCGTCAGGCCGCAGCTCACGCAATTTACTTCGCAAAAGCCGCACTCTATACAGCGATCCACGATCGGATCCGTAATGGGCAGAGGCTTCATATTGCGCAAGTAGCATTGAGGGTCGTCATTGAATATTACCCCGGGGTTAAGTATGCCTTGGGGATCAAGCAGCTTTTTCACCTGGAGCATATAGTCATGGGCGGTCTTCCCCCACTCTTTTTCCACAAAGGGAGCCATATTGCGACCGGTGCCATGCTCAGCCTTGAGGGAGCCATCGTATTTGTCAACTACCAGCTTTACAATCTCTTCAATAAGATGATTGTACTTGTCAATCTCTGCCTGGCTGTCGAAAGCTTGAGCTATCACAAAGTGATAGTTGCCCTCAAAACAGTGGCCATAAATGCATGCGTCATCGTAGCCGCAATCATCTATCAGCTTTGCCAAGTCCATGGTAGCTTGCGGCAGATCCTCGATATGGAAGGCAATATCCTCAATCAGCGAAGTGGTGCCTATGGGGCGAGTGCCACCCACTGCCGGGAACACTCCGCTGCGCATCTTCCATAGCTCGGCTGTTTTCTGGGGATTGACCTGAAATTCTGGCTTTACATACAGATTATATGTCTTCAGCAGACTCAGGATATCATTCATATGCCTGTTCAGCTCTGGCTTGCTCTCGGCTCGTGTCTCTATTAGCAGAGCTGTCAGGTCTTCACCAGTGTTGTCATTAACCGAGGCCAACGACTTTTTGTCGAGCATCTCACAGCTATATACTCCCACATCTGCCTTTTTCAGCGCAACTACAGCTTCGCAGGCTTCCCGCATATCACTGAAGTACACCATTGCCGAAGCTGTGAGCGGTATCAGCGGGCCTGTGGCCATGGTTATTTGGCTCAAGAAGCCTAAGGTGCCCTCGCTGCCCACCATCAAATGCGCCAATATCTCGCGTGGGTCATCATAAGCCACGAAGGGCCGCAGATTAAGGCCAGTGACATTCTTTATGCTGTACTTTCTCTCTATTCTCTTTGCCAAGTCTTGATTAGCGCGGATTTCATCGCGAATCTCTGACAAGCCTTGATAAATTTTGGCAACCTTATCCGTAGGTTCGGCTGCGGTATCCGCTACTGTGCCGTCAGCAAGCACTATGCGAGCCGAAATCAGCATCTTGTCGCTATTGGCATGGGTGCCGCAGTTCATGCCACTGGCATTATTGGCTACTATGCCCCCTACCATTGCACTCTTTATCGAGGCTGGATCGGGTGTAAATATACGGCCGTAAGGCTTCAGTATCTCATTTACTCGAGCCCCTACGATGCCAGGCTGCAATGTGATGCTCTCTCCATTGCCATTCACCTTGTAGCCTTCCCAATGCTTTCCCGCTACGATAAGCACTGAATCGCTGATCGACTGGCCTGAAAGGCTGGTGCCGGCTGCGCGGAATGTGACAGCTACCCCTAAGGCCGAAGCCGCTTTCAACAGAAGCGACACCTCTCGCTCTGTCTTTGCTCGCACTACCATCTTGGGCACTAAGCGATAAAAGCCCGCATCGGTACCCCACGCTAAGGCGCGCAAGTTATCTGTATATATGCGATCCTTGGGTATAAAAGTTGAGATGGCCTGATGATACTGTAAATATTTGCCTTGGAGAGTATTCATGTCGATAATCAATTATTCGTAAAGATAGTAGACTGAAGAGGCCTTGCGGAATGCATCAACATCCTTATTCCAATAGCCTGCCATATCGCTTACCTGATAATTCTGGCCAAAAAGCTGACGAATTTGCTTGCTCCCCACCACTTTGTCGAACATCGGGAAGCGCTTCTCATTAGCGGTCTCAAACGCTTTGTGATCAGGGTAGAGCTTAGCCACCTCTTGCATCACATAGAATTGGATCAAGGTGATGGGCGCCGCATCCTTGTCCATGATGTACACTTGCACACCTTGCATATTCTCACCCTTGCCAAATGCATAGAATGGCTTGATATGGATAGGACGGAATTTTACGCCTGGGATCTCAAGCGCGTTCAGGTCCTCCGCCAACTGTTCTGCATTGATCCAAGTGGCACAGAACAATTGGAACGGCAGTGTGTAGCCTACGCCAATGTTCATATATTCCATTTCACCTATGATGCCCGATGCGGGATAGTACAGGGATGTCTCTGCCTGAGGAATATGCGGGGAAGGCAGCACCCAAGGCATGCCTGTCTGGTCAAAACTCATATCCCGCTTCCAGCCCTCCATCGGTACTACCGTCAACTTAGCTTTCTTGCCACCGCCAAGCAGCCCCTCTTCATTGAGATAGACTGCGAGCTCGCCGGGTGTCATACCATAGAGATAGGGTATCGGGAATTGGCTTACGAATGATATGCAATCATCCTCTACCAGATTGCCCTCTATCTTGTTGCCTCCTACCGGATTTGGCCTATCAAGCACCATAAACTCCTTGCCAAGCTCGGCACATGCTTCCATTGCCTTGCCCATCGAGGAGATAAATGTAAACGAGCGGCAGCCATTGTCCTGAATGTCGTACACCAGCACATCAACATCTTGTAGCATTTCTGCTGTGGGCTTCATAGTCTTGCCATACATGGAGTACACAGTCACGCCCGTTTTGGGATCGACAAAATTATCCACCTTGTCTCCAGCATGCACATCGCCGCGCACGCCATGCTCTGGCGCATACAGCCCTACCAGCTCCACCCCTGGAGCCTCTGCCAGGATATCAATGGTGCTTTTCAGGTTGTTGTCCACTCCGCTGGGGTTGGTGATTAGGCCCACCCTTTTGCCCTGAAGCTGAGCAAAGCCCCCATCTCTGAGCACTTCCACTCCAGGCTTCACTTGAGCGCCTGCGCCCAAGCCTACCGTCACTGCTATCCCCAGTATAAGTATATTTTTTATCTTCATTCTTAATCTCTTTTAATTATCAAAATCTCAAGCGATAGCCGCCTTCGTGCTCAGCGGTTTTGCCTCTGTGTTATCTCTTTTTTCCAAAGCTGGGATCCACCTTTACCAGCATGGCCACCCCTATGGTGGCGGCGCAGCAAATCATGGTCCATATAAAGAAATTCTGATAGCCAATCTGCTCCTGTATCCAGCCGGCAATCATGCCGGTCATCATCGACAGGGCCATCAGGCCAGTGCATATCGAATAATGGGAAGTCTTGAACTGCCCCTCGCTGTAATAAATCATATAAAGCATATAGGCTGTAAAGCCGAAGCCATATCCGAATTGTTCGATAAACACGCATATATTCACTGTAAGCAGTGAGTGGTCTTGCACGGCGGACAGATACACAAAGGTAAGGCAGGTAAGCGACATGCTCCAAGCCATAGGCTGAAGCCACTTCTTCAAGCCTCCCTTTGCTGCGACCATACCCCCTATGATGCCCCCCAAGGTCAGGCCTATGATGCCCACGGTGCCATACACTATGCCAACCTCGGCAGTGCTTAGTCCTAAACCGCCCTTTTCCACTGGATCGAGCAAGAAGGGTTGTATGATTTTGGTCAGTTGCGCCTCCGGGAACCGATAAAATAACATGAACAAAATGGCTGCTACCGTCTGCCAAGGCGAGAACTTCACAAAGAAAGTGCGAAAAGCATCTACAAAACCTGAAAAGATGGCCTTTGCTGATGTATGTTGCCTCATGCTATCCCCTAATGGCTTGGGAAGTATCCAGCTGTGGTATATCACCACTAAGAAGAAAAATACGGATAGCACAATGAACACCACTGTCCAAGCCAGCGGGATGTTGCCAGAGCTTTCCTCCACCACTCCGGCCAAAATCACAAGCACTCCCTGCCCCACAACCGTGGCTATGCGATAGAAAGTGGAGCGAATGCCCACATAGAACGACTGATCATGCTCATTGAGCGCAATCATATAAAAACCGTCAGCTGCGATGTCATGCGTGGCGGAAGCAAAGCCCATCAGCATAAAGATGCAGAAAGTAAACTGCACATAGAATGCTGTGGGGATAGTAAATGCCAAGCCGGCAAGCGCAAACGCCACCACCCACTGCATAGTCAAGGTCCACCAGCGCTTTGTCTTAATCAGGTCAACGAAGGGGCTCCAAAACGGCTTGATTACCCATGGGAGGCCAAGCCAGCCTGTGTATAAGGCTATATCGGTGTTGCTCATGCCCAATCTCTTGTACATGATCACCGATATCGTCATCACGGCCACATATGGCAAGCCCTGCGCGAAATATAGCGTAGGAATCCAAGCCCATGGGCTTCTCCTCTTTACTTTCTCCTTCTTTTTCATTTCACTATTTCGCTGCCGGGATAGTAATGCAGCAGTATTTGCTTATAATCATAACCTTTCTGCGCCATCATGGCAGCGCCTATCTGGCATAAGCCCACACCATGGCCCCAGCCAGCTCCTATCAGTCGGAAACCAGCCTTGGTTTTCTCTACCACGAATGCGGAGCTATAAAGATGGCTTTCGCTCAGAATGCGGCGAATCTCCAGTTCCTTGCCAATCTCCATGGTGCGTTTGCTGCCCACTACCTTAAGCAAGCTGATGCGCCCCGAAGTACCCCTCTCCAGCGGTATCAAGTCAATGATTGTGCCAAAGTCAATACCGCTGCGCCGAGCCACCAACTCGCTCAATTGCTCGGTGGTGTATTCTACTTTCCACCGATAAAAATCTGCAGTCTCTTGGTCATAACCGTTGAGTACCTGCGAGAGCACTTCTTTGTCTTGAGTGTTACAGAAAGCTTCCGGTTCGCTTAAAATCCAGCGCCGAGCCTCTTCTTCATTGCGAAGATCGGGGAAATCCATTGGTTGCGCACTGTCGCGTCGTGCCACAAGATAAGGATAATGTTCATCCTCCCAGCAATATTCATACTGCTCAAACACTCCGCCGCAGCATTTCGAGAAGCGGGTGTCGCATAGCTGGCCCTCACAGCGCAGTACTTCACCGCGAGTGGCATCTACTGCTTCCTGCGCGAGCTTTGTTGTCTGGCGTGTAATGCCTTGATAGCGCTGGCAATGATCATCAGCGCATACGTCGAATAGGTCGTGGTCATCATGACCATACCAGCGAATCCTCCTTTCGGCGGTCTCAATGCACTCCTGAGGCTCTTTGCCTGCCTTATTTTCAATCTGCGCCAACACCCAGCTGCGTGAAATCACGGCATGGGCTTTCAGCAACTCTATCATGGAGGTGGCGCTCATCTCTGATGAAATCACACTGGCCAAGTAATCTTCTACCGATAGAGTATTGATCACTATCAGTTCTCCATCATGAGGCAATATTGTAATCGTACCCAAGAACTTCTGGTTCTCCTTGCGCTCCCAGTGGAAATTTACCCCTATGGTCACATCCTTGACCTCAGCGGCGCAATCATTGCTGGTAGGCTGGAAAATCATTTTTTCTTTGACATTCTTCGCCGATAGGCTTACAGCGCCAGTGACCACTTCGCCATCCAGCATATAATCGCCATGGAGCTCAAGCTCCACATTCTTTTCACTCATTATGCCCACACTTATCACTCGCGTAGCTATTTCATTCTCTTGCATAAGTCAATTATTTCTTCATGGTTATAACACAACTGTCTGAATGCTTCAGCTATAATCTGAGCATCAACGGCCTCAAAATCCTCCTTGCGGGGGGTTATCATTACACCGCCCAAATCAACCGATGCCGGCGAGAGGATCATTTGCCCCGGGCCATCTCCATAGAAATCTGGCCGATGCTGCTTGCGAGGTATTACGAGCATTCGCACACCCTCTCCACATGCATAGCACAACACATTCATCATCGGTTCGATATCTTCGACTTGCTTATCTACAGGCAATGCCTTGACCACCTTATCAAAGCGAGCGGCTGCCTGAGCTGGAGATGCGGCATCTATCACTATCACTCCTGGCAGAACAGCTGCGCTTTTAGGATAGCCTATGCCATCGGCCACCCATTCTATCTCACCGAGCTGCTCTATCAGCGGCAAAAAATCTCGATTGCCGGCCTGAAAATGCATATGGTCAGGAGCGGAGGCTCCGCATTTCTGCCCGTTGTAGAACACTACATACTCTGGCAGCTCCAGAGCCAACTGGGCCATATCACCGGCGCGCCCCAATATTATCTGAGGTCCATGCTCTTTTACCGGTATGGTCAGATGCCGGGGAAAAATCGGAAATGGGTTCACAAGCACATGATAGCGGCCCCAGTCCAGATCGCCTTGCTCAGCCGGACGATTTTGGTCACAAAGAAAGCAAGGACGCTTCTTGAGAGTGGCTGCATCCATCTTTGCTCCCGTGGATACCATTCTGGCTGGATTGTACTGCACTTTCACCTCAAAGCCTCCGGGCATTTCGACGGTCTTTGTCTCCACACCCTTCAAGGCCTCGAAGTTGTCATGGGCCTTCTTCCACCCAGCCAACTGATCCTCTATGAATTTATCAATTTCCAACTATAAACTACAAACTAAAAACTATAAACTACTTCCCATTCATCGCTATGCGAGCTTCGAGCTCCCAGGTGCGAATGCGATCCTTATAGAGATTGTTGCGATTGAGCTTGTCAATATTGAGATCGCCATCGCTATTGTCCTCCCAGCGGCGGCAGAGATAGAGCACATCATAAATGCGCCCAATCTGGTGACGGCGGCTTATGGCCAAGCCCAAAGCGTAGTCCTCGCCATAACTGGTGTTGGGAATATGGATTTTGCGCAAGAGCGGAGTGTAGAATGCGCGAGGCGCCCCCAAGCCATTGATGCGCATAGCATTGTTGCGCCCATTGTCGGGAGTCCACTCCTTATGGTCAATCACTCCCGGCGGGATGGGGTTTTTATCAATGTCGGTAAGCATATAGGTGCCCACTACCATGCCGCATTGCTGCTCATAGAAAGCATCCACAATCTTCTTGAGAGTGTCTGGCCCGGAGTACACATCATCGCTGTCAAGCTGGATGGCGAACTTCCCGCACCTGGGATCCTCCACTCCCATATTCCAGCAGCCACCGATGCCGAGGTCGGTGCGCTCGGGCTTGAGATGGATTACGCGCGGATCATTCTTGTACTCTTCAATGGCTTCTGTGGTGCCATCAGTGCTGTGATTATCGATAATAATCACATTGTATTTGAATGGAGCCTCTTGAATAAGAACGCTGTCAATAGCATCGCGGATGGTGCGCACACGGTTGCGCACTGGGATTATCACGGAAGCTTCGGTCTCGAATTCTCCCTGATTGAAGTCAATGGGCTCAAACACTGGTTTCAGGTATCCACCCACGGCTTTTAAGTGGTCAGTGCATGCCTCCTCTTTCTCAAGCTGCGAAGCTCGGTTGCGAGGATCCACATAATCGAAGAGCTTTTGTCCGCTCTTGCGATTGTCATTCTCTACGTCCTGATACAAATACTCGTTGATATGCACCACCGGTGCCAAACGGCTTATTCGCAAGCGCAAGTCATAGAGTCCCGCACTCTTGTAATCCTTGTCCATGCCGGCTGCAGCTTGGCAGAAAAGATCGGTGCGGAAGAACAGCAGCGAGCCAAAATCAAAGTCATCGCGCAGAGATCCGAATTGATAATCAATAACGGGTGCATTCTTCTGCTCGCCTTCCACCACCATATAGTGATCAGCATATAGCATTCCGGCTCCTGTGTCTTTGGCGATGCGCACCATGCGCTCCAGCGCGAAATATCCTGGCACCAAGGTGTTGTATTTGGTATATAGCAGTATGTACTGGCTTCCCTTAGCCAGCTCTGCTATCTTCTTGATCATTTCGGTTGATTCCAAGGGGATTTTGCTTGTATCAAGCAATTCCACTCCGCTAACAAGAGGAGATTCTGTGAGAGCCTTTACAGATTGCTCAGTATCCTTTTTATCGCCTTGATATGGCAAAAATACTGTGATCATTGTTATTTATTTAAGAATTTAATGATTTGTTTCATCAAGAGGTTTCGACCGTCAACTGCGCGAATGGTCTCAAATGGGAAGCCCAAAGCCACTGTGCGGTATTTGCCCTGATCGTAGGCAGTGCCTGCCACCAAGTTATTTTCGCTATAGCGCAGGATGGTTGCGCCTTTGTCGCTATCTGACGCAAAGAAAGAGTCTGGGCTTTCGACTGCGTACATTTCCGAGTTGAGGGTATTGTAAAATTCGAAGTCTCCGCCAGAGAAGGCCTTATAACGGCTCTTCACCTCATAAGCCTCGCCAGTAACCGAAGCCTGACCCACGCGCCAGGTGTATCCTAACACTTCTTGGGCGAATTTTTTGTCAGCTGATGCTACATCTTTGCTTGAGTAAGGATTGTCCCAAATGTCAGTTGCGATATACGAGCCGCTCACAAATATCGAGCCTCCCTTCTGGGTATATTCGCGCAATTTGTCCTGAAGCGGTCCTGGGAAAGCCTTGCAATCAGTGCCGTATAAGCCGGTGCCTCGCTTTATTTCTTTCTGTTTGCCCAAAATCAGATCAAGCATTTTGGGATTATCCGCTGTATTCGAGACTATAAAGGCTCTGACGCTCATCGATACAAAGCCATAGCCGGCAGCTTTGATAGACTGTCCATGAATAGCCGGATAGTCAAATGTGTTTCCTGCTATCACCTGTGTCTCATAGTTGCTGCGGCTGGCTCCGAAACCTGCAGAGTCATCGTCCATCCAGGGAATTTCACGGCGGAACTCAAACTGCTCTCCGATGAAATTAATGTCCTGTACGTAAGGCACCCCACCATCGCGCGCATTGTAAAAGCCGGCTATCTCGCCGCTATCGAACCAATCAGGCCCGCTCACTCTGGTAAAGCCATTTACAATCAATACCTGTTTAGCCCCAGGCTTATAACATAGGGCAAGCACCTCAGATGGGAAACTAATGCCTCCATCGTTACCAGCCACTATACGATAGCTATGAATATCATTGTCCGAGATGTTTACTGTATATTCAGTCTCCTTCACCGTAGCAATGTCTCGGAAGCCAACTTCTCCCTCTCTTCTTTCTTGCACTATATAATAGGTCGGATGCGCTGTCTCTTCCAGAGAGTCTACGGTTTCGCTCCAGCTCAGAGTGTATTTTCCGCTATTGCCGCCATTGATGGCGAAGGCTTGTACCGGGAGCGGTTGCACCACATATTCTCTACCATCTCTATTGGCTAAGAACTGAAGCATCCCCTTATATACAGCGCGGGATACCGCAAACCGGAAGGTCGGATCCAAGCCGTACTTCATATCGGCAAAATTCTGATGCGACAGGAGCTCGAGCAACATTGTGGGCACCTCTGGTATGCGTGCCTCGGCATAGGTCTTGTCCCACATGCCTCGCCGCATCCAATTAGGCTCAAACTTTGCCTGAATGTCATCCACAATGTTGGTCATTACATAATTGGTAAGATCGCGGCTTGCCATGCGGTCAGTGCCATTGGCATAGACACCATCGTTGAACTGCGTGTAATAAATGCCAAGCGTACCGATTATTGAGTCATTCTTAGTGGTGCCAGCATCACTGTGGAATGCAAAGGATAAATCAACAGGGATGCCCAAGCCCTCACGCTTAGGAAGCATAGAACTGCCACCCATCAGCCAGTTCACCCACAAGGGCCGGCTCATATAGTCATCCTTGTAATCATTCACATCCTCGGTGGGAGTGTACACACTGTCCGGGGCCCCGGCCCATTGCAAGAAATATCGCGCGCCCTCGGTAAAGCGAGGATATTTGCTGCTTACATACTCATAGTCAATATCTTCTTCTCCTTCCTTTACGATTCGAGCTACATTGCCTATTCCTCCACCTATCTTTACCGCGTCAGCAGTAACTATGGCATTTGCATCCGAGCTGTAGTTATTGAGCACCACCTTTGGCTCTTTACCCTCTTTTGTGAAAGGGAAATGGCCAAGATATATCCAAGTGCCGCCGCCCATCTTCTGATTCACATTGTACACATGGCTTCCGTTAGCTGCATTGACCGTGTACTGAGCGTCAGTGGCGCTGTTAGGCAAAGATTGGTAAGAGACATACACTGCATATTCTCCATCCTCAGGCACATCCGCGCTATAATTGACAAACGACGGCTTTTTATCATCGCTCACAGCCTTGGCCATGCGAGCAGTGCCGTTGCGGAATGGGTTCACTCCCTCTGTGAGAAGCTCGCCCTTATAGCCAAAGCCTGGCTGCGCTGTGGCTTGCCACTTCTGAGAGCCATTGATTTCTTCATAGCCTTGGGCGCCGTCATTGTCTATTATGAATTCTTGAGTGCGGGTGTCGCGCTCGCGCGGACTCATCACATAGGCTCCCGCATTCTGTAGCATCGGCATCAGCAGTGGCATCACATAGCTCTGGGTGTATAGATCCTCCACAGTCTCGAAAATGCGTGCGCGCTGCCACTCCCAGCGATTGAGCTTGGGTTCAAAGTACCAGCCATGGCTCTGCCACATAGCAATGTTGGCTCCGTCCAATCCTTTAGTTGGAAGCTCCTTTCCAATAGGCGTTATAAATCTGCCGCTTTCCGCAGGAGCCACGATCTTGCGCTTAGCATCAGAGGCAAGTTCATCCAGGCTATGGCCTGTGGTCGTTATAGTCACCTTGTACTGGGCATATTTATCGCCTAAGGCCTCACGGAAGTCCGCCTTCAAGTCGGCCACATCATCCGATTTCAGGGGTATGTAGCTTGCGCTTTCGCTCAGCTCTATTTTTATGGTTTTGGCCGCATCGCTGATAGCCACCTTTTTAACCTTGGGCAGCACATAGCCGGCATGATCAGGCACATAGTCATTGAGCACCTTTTGCGCTTTGTTTTCATTTATCCCCGCAATGGCATTGGTTGGTATCAGGTATAGGACAGATGCCAGCATCAGACCCTTGCATATCTTATTCATGGTTAAAAAATTTAACACACCACTTAAGGTATTTGGATGAAAAATAAGAATATTTGTGCCGACAAAGATAGTAAAAAAATCTAAAAATCTAATTGCAATTCCTAAAATTATTACCCATTTTAACATATTTTACACTCTTGTCTAAATGCCATAGAAAAAGAGACAGGCGCATCCATCGGATGCTACCTGTCTCCCTTTTATCATATTAGAGGCTTTTAAACCTTCCTAATCGATTTGGATAACTACATAGTTGCTGGTAGCCCAGAAAGTTGAGGGCTGTGTAATCTTTAATACTTTCTGACCGCCCTCATCCACAATCTCGTAGCTCTCCTTGGGCTGGGTATTGGTAATCAACTTTGCCTTTGTGGAGTGCAAAGGTATCTGTGTGAGAGTGCGCTTGTCAGCCTGTGTGAAGAAGCTCTTGTCAAAATCGCCAGGCAGGATCTTGCTCTTGCGCAAGAAGCCGCCACCCTCGATGATGTTGTGCTCCTTGAGCTCTTTCTTGCTGCCAATGGCAAAATAGCACGCATTGGCTTGGTCGTCAAGGCGGCGTGCCTCGGCCACTGCCACATCGCGCTCGTCAGTCACAGCGGCTACATTGCTCTGCAAGGTGTCAACCTGAGCCGTCAGATTGGTGATCTGTGTGTTAGCGGTAGCCAGTTTGCTCTGCAAATCATTGATTTCTGCTTCTTGATTGGCGATTTGAGTTTTCAAGCTCTCAATGGTGGCCAGCAGTTTGCTGTTATTGCCCTTGGAATTCTTCAGAGAATTTTCCAGCTCGGAAAGTTTCTTGCTCTTCTCTGACAAGGTAGCCTTAATGGCATCGAGATCATTCATCACTTGAGCCTGCTGGGTGGTGCCTTCGCCGCCAGCGGTATTGATCGATACTATTCCCTCGGCATTCTTGATGTCATTGGTGGTGTTGATGATTTCATTCATCATGTCGAGCAGTTGGTCGCGTTCCTGGATTGCTTGCACCAGTTCCTCGTGAGTGGCAGCTGCCAGAGCTTTGGCGTTTTCTGCCTCTTCCTTGTCCTTATTGCTACAGCCTACCAAGCAAGCGGCCACAGCCAGATAAATCAGACTTTTTTTCATAGTCATTGAATTTAATGAACCTTTATGTTTCTTTATACTTGTTTACATGCACTTTTGGGGCGTCATCTTGTTTTCCTCCGACAACAATAACAATTTCACCTTTGGGTTGGTTCTGTGAAAAATATTCAAAAAGTTCTCTCAGGGTGCCCCGATGCGTGGCATCATGCATCTTGGATATCTCTCGGCTCACAGATGCCTCACGGTTTTCACCGCAGGCTTCAATCAATTGTTCCAGAGTTTTCACCAAGCGCAGAGGCGACTCGTAGAGTACGAACGTGCGGCTGTCCTCTGCCAATGCTTGCAATCTGGAGGCCCTTCCTTTCTTAGGGGGCAAAAAGCCCTCGAATACAAACTTATCGCAGGGAAGGCCGGAATTGACCAGGGCAGGCACAAAAGCCGTGGGGCCTGGCAATGTCTCCACCGGTATGCCTCGGCGCCTACACTCACGCGAGAGCAAAAAGCCCGGGTCGCTTATGCCCGGAGTGCCGGCGTCAGAGATCAAAGCGATGTCTTCCCCTCCCTCTATGCGGTCAATCACCCCTTGCGCAGTGTCATGCTCATTGAATTTGTGATGGCTCGCCATCGGGGTAGTGATGCCAAAGCGCTGCATCAGCACCGCGCTGGTGCGCGTATCCTCAGCCAGCACCTGCCCTACTCTCTTGAGCACCTCTATTGCCCGTGGGCTCATATCTCCCATATTCCCTACCGGGGTGGGCACTATGTATAGCTTGCCACTCATTCTGCCGAATTGAAGTGGTTGGCTACGATGGCCAAGAAATCCGAGGCTTCCGGCTGATCTGCATCCCAATTGAGCTCGTTGAGTAGATAGTCATACGCATCGCTCAGGCTTTCCATCTTCTCTATGCGGTTTACCGCAATTGAGAAATTCTCAGTATCGTTATGGAACAGGCTTTGCGTAAAACGATACCTGTCATTGAGAGTAAACGCTTTTGAAAAATCCCTCGAGGCCTGCTGCGCAATGCGGTTTTCCACCGTGGGAATCTCTGCCTCATCTACTACAGAGGGCTTCTTAGCCACATCAGCTTCCTCCTCTGGATGCTGCATCTGCTCTTTCTCCATATCTTTCCCATCCTCCCACTCGGTGTAAGCTTCTGCCAGAGCCTCGATCTTGCCTCGGAGCATCAGGCGAGCCTCGGGCGACTCGCGAGCTATGAGTACTCTTATGCACCCTTCTATCTCCAGATTGAGTTCCAGAAGTTGTTCCAAGTCAGTCACTTTAGTATATTCTACCATAGCCATTATTTTTTCTTAGTAATTTTCGACCCTCCAAAGGTCTCACACAGAAATTTCTCGATGCAGCCGCGCAGCTCGCCGCGAGGGCAGAAAAAGCTGTTCACCATTATAACCACTGCGTGAGTGGGCTTGCCTTCGGCATCGAGTTTGTATCCGGCATAGCATTGCACACCGCCCATGCTGCCGCTTTTGAGAGCTAATTGCTCCTTGAGAGTAGTCTTCTCCAACAGGCTCTTTACCGTACCCTCCTTGCCGACCTTTGGAAAGGTGCTCACATAGAGGGCGCAATTGTCGCTTTTAGCCATTTGCGTGAGCACATTGGCCAGAAATTGCGGCTGGAGCCGAGTAGCTCGCGATAGGCCGCTGCCATCGGTGATGCGGTTGCGAGTTGCCGACACTCCTATTTGCTTGAGCACAGCCGATGCCGCCTTCAAGGCCTCCTTGCGGCTCTCTCCGGGGGCCAAGCTGCGCAGCATTCCCTCGGCAAAGAGGTTATGGCTTTCGTACATCATCTCTCTAAGCATATCAATCATGGCGGGTGATTGATATTCGCATACCAAGGCACGTGAGCTCTCATCGGGTGCCTCGCCGTCTTCCACGGTAATTCCGGCCTCAGATAATCGCGCTTTCAGCAAATGCTCATAAGCCTGCGCCGGATGGAGCATGGCCACATTAAGCATAAGCTTGGGATTGGCAGGTTCCTTGCAATATATGGTCAGATTATCACTATTGACACCTTGCTCCATATCAGTGCCATCATCGCTTTGGACTACAGAGAGATGAAGATTGGGGATAAATGGGACCGTGCGCCCGCTGGCAGGCCATAACTTATAGGAATTATCTTGAAAATTGAAGCCGTACCATCCTGCGCCATAGGCATAGGGCGTATCTTCAATCTCCCATTCGGGATTGCACCCCTGGTTTGGCTGAGGCTCAGAAATGATGACACGGCCGCTAATCTTGGTTACTCCAAGTTGTTTCAAACCCGCCACAATCTCTGACCATAGAGGTTTCTGATCATCTTTGAACTGGGCGCTTTCAATCGTGGGATCTCCCACGCTCTCAATCACCAGATTGCCATTCCAAGTAGATCCTGTTTGAGAGCCATACAAATACACTGGGGTAGAAAAGCGGAAATCGCTTCCATGAGCTGTCAAAGCCTCGGCACAAGTAACTGATTTCATAATGCTGGCTGGCACCATGGCTCGTCCTTCGTCATTGTGCGCTATCACTTTGCCCGAGCTTAGCTCCTTTACTATTATGCCTACTGTGCTGGCACTTTCGCCCTCAAAGCCCAAGGTCACCTGGGCCCATGAAGCCAAGCACGCACACAAGGCAATGCCTAATATCAATATTTTTCTCATTGTCTTAGAGGCTGGCGCACATGCTTAGCTGCTTTTTGCGGCATTGCAGTATGGTGCCAGGGAATTTTTCTATTATTGAGTGGTTATGGGTGGCTATTATTACGGCTGTCCCTTGCTGCGAGATTTCGTATAACCTTTCCAAGATATTTTTGCCAGTCTCGGGATCCAAGTTGCCTGTAGGCTCATCTGCCAAAATCAGTTCCGGGCTATTGAGCATCGCGCGAGCGATAGCTATGCGCTGCTGTTCGCCTCCGGAAAGTTCATGGGGCATTTTGTAATATTTTTTCTCCATGCCCACAGCCTTGAGCACTTGCTCTATGCGCTCTTCGCGTGCTGCCTTGTCTTTCCAGCCGGTGGCTTGAAGCACAAACTCCAGATTTGAGAAAACATTCCTGTCAGAGAGCAACTGGAAATCCTGGAACACAAAACCTATCTTCCTGCGCAGATATGGTATCTTGCGCTTTTTTATGCGGCGCAGGTCATAATCGAGTGCGCGAGCCTCGCCGTCCACGATAGGAGCATCGGCATAGAGCGACTTCAGCAAGGTGCTCTTGCCAGAACCCACCTTGCCCACTAAGTACACGAAATCGCCAGGGTCGATAGTGAAGTTGACATCCTTGAGCACTGTCAATTCCTTGCGCCTGAGTTCCACATTCTCATACTCGATTATTGGTTCCATAGTCAAGCAAATCTATTACGATGCAAAGTTACAAAAAAATGCGATATGCCATTGCGGTGAAATAAAAAAAGCAGGCAGCTTTTGCCGCCTGCTTTATAGGAACCACACCAAAGGATGCGATGAAACTCCGAAATGACAGGGTTTGAGTGCTCGGCATCCTTTGTAATCCGCCTGGTCACTTAAGACGCTTGAGCTTGCGCCCAAGCTGGGGCCCGCCATTGGGTGCCTAAGCTTGTCTCGGAAATTCATATATAATTGACGAGTTTCCCAATCTACTTTGATGTGGTAGTATTTTAATCCGGAGAGTAGCTCTCCGTGGCTCTCTTGCCTTTGTTATTCTAACGCAAAGTTAACACATTTGGTTTATTCCTCCAAATTTTCTTTAAACTTTTTTATACTCTTCCATCAGCTCTCAGAGCCCGAAGAGGCGGGGCGGTTGATTATCCATTCCTCACTATTGTCTTCGTAAGACTTTACGGTACAGCCATCAAACACAATTGGCTGCAGTGTAGGATCAGTAGAGGAGCCGGGATTGTCCGGGTCATTGCCTCCCTGGCCTTGGTCCGTAATTTTAAATATGTAGGTATATGAAGAGTTGGCCTCCCACACCGTGAATTTGGGCTCTACATACACTGGCACATTGTCAACCTGGATCTTCTCTCCCGTATCCACTGCCACCAGCTCATAGGAAACATAGAATAGGAAACCACAATTCTTATGGCTGCCGTGAGGCACCGGGTAAAGCACTGTCTCGGAAAGTGTGGCTGAGGCCTGGGTCTCTCCTATGAAGTCATTGTATATCGTGCCCTTTATCGTCATCGGAGTGGTTTGCACTGTGGTATTGAAGTAGAGATTGTCATTTGTGGTATTAGGGGATGGGCCCGATGCTGAGCTCCAGCTGATCGCTGGCGCTTTCATGCTATCATCTGCCGGGAAAGCTATGGTGGGGATGCCGGAGATTACATAACCATTCGCTGCAGTGGCCTTTTCATATTTGGCCTTATCGCCATCTATAGTCTCTGTTACCGGCACTGCCACCACATATTTGCCTGCCTCATCATAAGGCTCTGTGGATATGCTGCCGTCATCTTCTATTTTTTTCACTTGAGTCAAGCGAATCATATAACCGGTGATGTCCTCATAGAATTTGAGCTTCAATTCGCAGGTCAAGCGCGAGAATACCATCGACACATTCTGCCCATAAGCCGCATTTCTCACATTCGTATAGGCATAGAACAGGGGACTTGATCCATCAAATTCAGATTTGAATGTCATCACCTTTGTAACCTTGTCGAAGTCGGGAGTCTCCGAGCCATTAATATAGGGAGCATAGGCGTAGAACTTTGTGTTGTTGGTGTTATTATCCCAGTATTTGAGGAATTGCGACGCGTTGTTGGACATATATGCAGTCTGGGATGGCTGGATCCAGCCCGTTGACGGCACGGCCGGATCATTATTAGTGGTGACACTGCTGTACTGCTCCGTACCCAAGAAAGCGTATATCCAGCTGTCGCTTGCTACTGCCTCGCCTGTGACAGCATCGTACTGGGTGGTAAAAAGGTCATAGTACCCTGGCTGGCTCACTGTGTTGAGTTTCCAATTGCCATTGAAGCCTACCAGATAATTCCCCATTACCAATGTATTGTTGGAGTACTCATTGCCGCCGGTGTAAGCCCACACTCCAAAGTTGCCAGCAAGCTCCTGCAAGCCTGTGGCCTCGGCGCGACCCATATTCCCCACATAAAGAGAGAATGCCATAGGCACATCTTGGCTCACTTCTTCCTTGGGCGTGGTAGGAATGGGCGATGGCGTGATGTCTTCCACCAAATCGTTGCTGCTACATGCCCATAAGCACAGGGCAGGCATCGCAATTAAGCATCTGACATGTCTTTTCATGATCTTGTATTTTTTGTTTGTTTATTTTCTTCTTATCTATATTGTCGGAAATATCTGCGTGAAGGAGCGCCAAGGGGAAATTCATGCTCCACTGTGTCGCTGGGCTCCACACTGGGATCAAAGCCGCTGCCGCTGCCTGAGGGATTCTTTGACGGCGGCATTTTCACAGTGTCCATGTCAATCTCTATGGTTATCACACCGCCATGGCTCTGGCGCTGCATTTGCTGAGTTACATCATAAGCAATTATAGAGTCAGCGTCGTTGCGAAACTTGAAATCCAACGCCAATTCATTTGCCAGTTCACCGCGGCTTCCAGCATATGCGGACACAGTCCCAGGCTTCCATTGAGGCATATCACATAGGCCGAAGGTTTGCAATTTGCCACCTATGATATCAGCCTCCTTGCCATCGCGGGCTGGAAGTCCTGATTTTAAGCGCATCGGATAGATCACGCTTACCGGCTCATCCCAGGTATGTCCGGTATTCACTGTCACCCCATGCGACAGATTGCCTATTACTGGATCGCTGGCCATGCCAGTGACCTTGCCGTTATTATTGTAAAGCACCACTTGCACCGCATAGATATAAACCAGCGGATGCAGAAATGCCTCAATGGTTTTCACCCATGTCTGGGAAGCCGAATCATAATAGTCATAATCCTCTGGATCGCCACTGATATAGAAGCCATCAATGCCGCCTCCATAGAATATTTCTGGAGCATGGTACACCGGCTGCTCCGTATCTCTGCCCAAAACGCGTGATACGCTGGTGGTAGCCTTGACATCTCTCGGATTGGCCTCTTCCACAGTTACGGCCTGTGTGCCGTCCTTGCTATCGACATTGCTCCAAGCTAAAAGATCATGATATCCGAACTCAAAATGGCTGCGGAACCTTGTCTCATACACCCTAAATGCCGACAGGCCCTGGTAGCTGCCATCTGTGGTGTTGCGATCCCCAAGATAGAAAAAGCGCAGTTCGTAGTTGCTGGGGTCAGTATAGGCCAACTCGCCCCACTGATCCACATCGGTATCGTCCCAGCCGTACCACCAGCTTTCTCTCCAATCAGCATCTATCCCCCATACCACATTGAGATCAAGATCCACTCCTCCAAATTCGCCTGTGATCACAATGCCTCCGTCCTCAGCCAGCTCCAAAGGCGGCTCTATGCGGCAGCCAGCCAGCCCTAAGGCAAGCGCTGCGCTTAGCGCTAAGGTGCGTACATCTAATATGCAATTCCTCATCTTCATAATCGCTTACAAGGAATTACGTTTGTGATAAAGCACATCGAAAGTCAGCGCAACGCCTATTTCGGTGGGCCCGAACCAGGTGAACTTGTGATTGCGCTTCTTGAACTCCAAGCGCGTGCCGGTCCAGTCATAATAATAGTCGCCATTTTCCTCACCCGTGATGGGATTGCCATACACATACGGGTCATAGCGGCTATACCACCCGCCTGCGGCTATGTACATGTCCAGGCGCCAGGTGCCCTTGCCAAGAGGCACTACGTAACCGAGCTTGACGGCTGCTCCGCCGCCCTCGCCTTGCCAGCCCTTGGTCTTGCTTAGGCCTATGCCATATTTTGTGCCATTGACATAAGCTGCCACATAGCCTCCTGTGTGCCACCAGCCAGGCCGGAAGTACCGGCGCACCTCCAAATGATAGTCCCGTATCTGGAAGAACTTGTTCTTGCTCCATCTGTGGTAATACGGACTCATGAATTGTGCCTTGACAGTCCATCTGCTGTTTTTCGGATAGTATTCAACGCCCACATTCCACATGGGTGCCCAGCCGAAGTTGGGCATATAGAAAGCATCTTCCAGGAGATTTGTGCTGATGGAGAGCATGTGTTTTCTTGGGCCTTTCGCCAATGACACGCCCACGGAAGCCTTATCGGCCGTTTCAAGGACTTGGTTAGAAAGCACCAATTCATCAGTACTCCAAGTCTCCACAGGCACCAAGCGCTCATAGGGGGTGTCATCGGCCACTATCACTCTCCTTATGGGAGCTCGCATGTATAGCACCACCCGTGCCGCGCGCAACTCTGGGAAATAGTCGCGCAGCAAGCGCCTCCAGGTGATGCCCCCATTCAGGCGCCTTAGCTTGTCTTTTATCACCGGAGCATTCTGCGGCCCGGCATGCTGGATTATGGTCTCCAACATTCCAGCCTCGGGATCATCACGCTTTTTCATAAGCCACAGCAGCCTTTGATAGTCTTCAGCCGTAGCGTGGATGGTCCAAGCGCTATCTCCCTGCTCATCAATGCACTCGCTCAGGGCCTTGCGCAGAGCCTGGGCCCTCCCCTTGCTCAAGCGCACATTGTTCTCATACGGGCCTTCCGGCGAAGCTGCGCCGCGCAAGTCTATCCCAACCAGCTGATAGCCAGCAGCCTTAGCCGATGGCAAGACCAAATCGCATACCTCGCGGAGCCACGGATCATTCTGGCGCAGATGGGTGCTGTTGACTCGGAAAATAGTGCTTCCGGCAATCTCATTGTAAAGTGAATCAGGCATTTGCCTCATTTCTTCCCCTGTCTCTGCCTCTATTATGCGCACATACACGGGCAATGTGTCAGAGAACTGTGTGTTAGAGTTCCCAGACTCTGTTCCTTGGACTGCCAATACAGCAAGAACCCATGCGGTGAATAATGTCAAGTTTTGAGCTATACTCGCTTTCAAGCTTTGGATAAATGGTCTTTCGCGCTGTCATACGTAACAACGCGCATTTTTTTAAAGAGGCAAATTCAAATATTACTTTTTTCAGAAAGCAAAAATAGTACAATTTCACAAATCAGAATGCAAATCGCCCTGTTAAAATCGCAAATAAAATCATCTTTTTGCAATAATTAACGTTATTAGGCACCCCTGACCTCGCAGCTCTCTGTAATTGGCGACTGCAGCTGGATTAGCCTAATATTTCTTCACCCCCAATACTATGAAATCAATCACATTGTCCACGAATTTCGGCGTCAGCCTGCTGCGCTCTGCCTCAGGCATTTGCTCCACAGCCACCACCAGCGCATAAAGGCTCTGCTTCAGCATATCGCCGCGCTCGGGGTCAAAATCGCCCTCTCGTATCCCCTGCTCTATGATTTCTTGCATCATCACCTCCTCTTTCTCTGCAGCCAGGCGCCGTGCTTTGGCATTGCGCGCGTAATCCATCGTAATCAGGTTGCGCAGAGTGGTGGTGGGGGTAGATAGCGTGCGGAATTGCGTTGCCCGCAACTCCAGATATGCGCGAAGCTTCACCTCGGCAGTGTCCTTGCTGGTGAGGATGGCGCGCGTGGCGCTTACCATCTTGTCGCTCTCCCGCTCTATCACCGCCTTGTAAATATCGACCTTGTTCTTGAAATATGTGTAGATGGTTCGCCGCCCCTTGTCTGAGGCGTTGGCTATATCGCTCATAGTGGTGTTATCCACGCCCTTGGAAATAAACAGCTGGCGAGCGACGTCAATCAGTTTTTCTCTCGTCTTGGACGGCATTTTGGCAAAATTGTGCGCAAAATTAGTAAAATTTCCCCAATTTCTTACTAATTTTGCGACAAAATCAGTAAAATTACGAAACGTACCAGCTTAATATGGCGTGTGGGGCTGCCAGTGGCCATTGGCCTCGCTGTGGTGGCATGGCTATTCGTCCGCGATTTCAATCCGGCGGTCCTGGGCTCCTTGCATTGGGGTTGGCGCACAGTCTTGGGCTTCGCGGCGGCATGCATCTTCGTATGCGGACGCGACTTCGGCCTCACATGGCGCTTCCACACGATAGCGTCGCCCGATCTCACTTGGAAGCGCGCTCTTCGCACTGACCTGATGTGTGCTTTCACCAGCGCTATCACACCCAGCGCCGTGGGAGGCAGCGCTCTTGCCATATTCTATCTTAACCAAGAAGGGGTGCGAGTGGGCAGAGCCACCGCCCTTACGCTCACCACCCTCTTCCTCGACGAGCTCTTCTTCGTAGTCTTTTGCCCCATCATTGTCCTCTGCGTGCCATTTGGCGACCTATTCGGCCCGCCAGAAACTCGCGGTGCCTTTCTCCAAGGCGTAGAAATCGTATTCTGGACTGTGTATGCCGGGATTTGCGCCTACACTGCGCTGCTCTACGCCGGCATCTTGTGGAAGCCGCAAGCAGTGCAGCGGCTTATCTCATGGCTTTTCAGCCTAAAATGGCTGCGCCGCTGGAGCGCCAAGGCCGATGCGATGACCGACAACATGATAGCCACCAGCCAGTGGATACGCCAATGCCCCCGCCGATGGTGGCTTAATGTCTTTGGCGCCACAACCCTGTCTTGGTTCTGCCGCTATTTGGTTGTCAACGCTCTTTTCTGGGCCTTCGTGCCTGGCTGCTCCATGGGCTTGGTGTTCGCCCGCCAGTTCGTAGTCTGGGTTTTGCTTATGGTCAGCCCTACCCCCGGCAGCAGCGGCATCAGCGAATGGCTATTTACGGAATATTACGGCGACCTGATCGGCAGCCTTGACTTGGCCCTGGTCATAGCCCTGTGCTGGCGCTTGATTACCTATTACCTCTATTTGGCAGTGGGGGTATGCCTTGCGCCGGGATATTTCAAGAAAAAGGGTTAATGTATGTTAAATCATTTGGTGGTTAGGGAAAATGTCACTACCTTTGCACCACGAAAATATTGCGGAGTAGAGCAGTGGTAGCTCGTCGGGCTCATAACCCGGAGGTCGTAGGTTCGATCCCTACCTCCGCCACTTCAGGCAGCCGAAAGCTGCCTTTTCTTTTGACCTCTAAGCCGAAAACTGAAAACTTTTTCGTAACTTTGCAGTCGAAATGGATAATTCCAGCTCTCTGACACTGTCCAACCTCCCGCCCGATGTCATCTCTGCCAAGCAGCGCCTCGGCATCGTGGGCAACACACCGGCTCTGATCGAGGCGGTGCAGCGTGCCATTAAGGTTGCTCCCATCGATCTCAGCGTCCTGGTAACCGGCGAAAGCGGCTCCGGAAAAGAGTTCTTCCCTCAGATTATCCATCAGTTCAGCGCTCGCAAACACGCCAAATACATTGCCGTAAACTGCGGCGCTATCCCTGAAGGCACCATCGATTCCGAACTATTCGGCCACGAAAAGGGGTCTTTCACCGGCGCCGTCGCCACCCGAAAAGGATACTTTGAGGAAGCCGACGGAGGCACAATATTCCTCGACGAAGTGGCTGAGCTCCCGCTCACCACTCAGGCTCGCCTGCTTCGCGTGCTCGAGACTGGAGAATTCTTGAAAGTCGGCAGCAGCCAAGTGCAGCGCACCAATATCAGAGTGGTAGCCGCTACTAACGTGGATATGGCCAAAGCGGTGGCAGAAGGCCGCTTCCGGGAAGACCTGTTCTATCGCCTAAGCACTGTGCAAATCGCAGTGCCTCCTCTGAGAGTGCGAGGCAACGATATAATTTTGCTCGCCCGCAAATTCGCCAATGACTTCAGCGATCGCTATCGCACACCGGCCATAACAATAGGCGACGACGCAAAGCGCCTATTGCTCAGTTATCAATGGCCTGGCAATGTGCGCCAGCTTAAGAACGCGATTGAACAGCTGGCCCTCTTCGAGGCGGGCACCAATATCTCTATGGAGACAGTGGCCCGCTATCTTCCAGAAGCCCCAGTCCCATCCTCCGCTTCATTCACTCCGGCCCTGCGCACTCATAGCTACGAACAAGAGCGAGAGATGCTATTCAGCCTGATTTTCAGGTTGCAGAGAGAGCTGGCCGAGCTCAAGTCACAAATCAACGGCGACCCTGAGACCAAAATCTCTCGTCCGGCAGATGCGCCTCGCTCTCGGGCTCTGGTGCCATTCGTCTCGTCTCACGCTTCTTCCTCGGTAGTGGATGTGGCTCCCGTAGTGGAGGATAACCCCTTGCCTGTAGAGAGTACTTTGGCTCAAAAGAACGATGTGAAGCCCCAACCGCTCTCACTGGAAGATACCGAGAAAGAGCTAATCCGAGATTCACTGCGTCGCAACGATGGGCGCCGCAAGGCCGTGGCCAAAGAGCTCAAAATCTCTGAGCGCACCCTCTACCGCAAAATCAAAGAATATAATCTGGAATAAGAGCCAATGCGTATCAAACTAATCATATTATCACTGATGGTTCTGTTGATGCCAAGCTGCACCATTAGCTACAAACTCAATGGCGCCGCCATCGACTACACTGTGTACAAAACCATACATGTGGGGGAGTTCCCTATCCGCGCCGCTCTGGTTTATCCTCCTCTGCAGCAGCTGTTCGAGAACGAGCTCCTGGACTATATCACTCGCAACACCCGCCTACGCACAATAGATGGCTCCAGCGACCTCAACATGGAGGGCGAAATCACCGGTTACCAGCTTACCCCGCAAGCCGTAACCGAGAATGCCTACGCCTCCAAGACTCGCCTCACCATCACCGTGCGCCTTAAATACACTGACAATCGTGATGATAAGAACGATGTGGACCAGAGCTTCAGCGCTTACCGCGACTTCGATGCCTCGGAGATGCTCACTGATGTGCAAGACGAGCTTTGCCAGCAAATCGTTACAGAGCTTGTGGATCTTATCTTCAACGCTACACTCGGTAATTGGTAATGGACTTAGAAGAGCAGCTGCATAAGTACCTGAGCGATCCATCGCTCCCCGTTGACCCAAATTGGGTCAGCGAAGTCCTTGCTGCCCACCCCACCTTTGCCATCGCAGTTGCCCTTTTGTTGCGCCAAGGCCAAAGGCACTGCTCCAACATTGACTCGCAATCTCTTATCTCCAAGATGCTTATGGCTGCCCCGGACCCCACAGCCATGGCAGATTTTGCTGACCTTTCCGGTAGCGACTGGGCGCATTTCTATCCGGCTGCGGAGCCTGCCGCTCACAAGTCAACGCTCGACACCATCGATACTTTCCTGAGCGCCTATGGCGATCCTAACAGCCCCGACGATGCTTTGCTGGAGAAGCTCATCTTCAACCCCGTAGCCCCTTATGAACTCACTGAAGAGGCTCTGGAAGAAAACTCCAACAACTCCCAAGCTGCTTCTACACAGACACCTGAAGAAACGCTCCCCGCTATGCACACCATCTCAGAGAATGAGCCCGTGCCAGCCCCGGAAGAACCGCTTTTCATGGAGTCCTTGGCCAAAATCTTCATAAAACAGCGGCGATATGAGCGCGCTTTTGAAATTATTAAGAATATAAGTTTGAAAAATCCAGAAAAAAGTGCTTACTTTGCAGACCAATTACGCTTTCTCCAAAAATTAATCAACAATCAAAGATATAAATCAGCCTCTCAGCTCTGAACCGAAAACTGAAAACTGAAAACTGAAAACTAAAAACTGAAAACTGAAAACTAAAAACTGAAAACTGAAAACCGAAAACTGAAAACTAAAAACATATGCATCTGTTTATCATTATCCTTACAGTAGTTATCTCTATCCTCCTCATCCTTATCGTACTCGTGCAAAAGAGCAAAGGCGGCGGTCTGTCATCGCAGTTCGGCAATGCCTCCGCTATGATGGGCGTACGCCAGACCAACTCTTTCCTCGAGAAAGGCACATGGTGGCTTGCCGCCCTCTTGGTAGTGCTCTCTATCGTATCTGTGTACACTATCCCCACCGCCACTACTGATGGCGTGCGCACACAGCAGGAGCAAGCTGCTCCCATGCCCGGCGAGAACCAGTACGCTACTGATGCTCCCAGCATTCCAGTACCGGATGCTCCCGTACTCCCTGAAGAGTAAATGCTCCGCAGCGAAATGGAAATAATGGCTCCCGTGGGGTCGTATGAGTCGCTCCACGCTGCCATTGACGCAGGCGCCGATGCTGTGTACTTCGGTGTCCAAGGTCTGAATATGCGCTCGAAATCGAGCGCTAATTTTTCATTGGACGACCTCCGATCCATTGCCGCTTCCTGCGCCCAGGCGGGCGTAAAAACTTATCTTACAGTCAACACAGTGCTTTTTGACAGCGACATACCTCGCTGCCATGAAATCATCGATGCTGTCAAGGAGAGCGGCATTTCGGCTATCATAGCCAGCGACATAGCTGCCATCCAGTACGCACGCCAGATTGGAGTAGAGGTACATATCTCTACCCAGTGCAATGTCACCAATATAGAAGCCCTCCGCTTCTATGCCCAATGGGCTGATGTGGTGGTGCTCGCCCGGGAGCTCAACCTCGACCAAGTGGCCGCTATCCACAAGGCTATCATCGAGCAGGACATCAGAGGGCCAAAAGGCGATTTGATTAGAATTGAAATGTTCTGCCACGGAGCCTTGTGCATGGCCACCAGCGGAAAGTGCTATCTCAGCCTCCATGAGATGAACAGCAGCGCCAACCGAGGGGCTTGCACACAAATTTGCCGACGCAGCTATCGCCTCACCGACAATGAGACTGGCGATGAACTGGAGGTGGACAATCAATACATTATGTCGCCAAAGGATTTGAAAACCATACACTTCCTGGACCGCTTGGTTGAGGCTGGAGTATCGGTATTCAAAATCGAGGGCAGAGCTCGAGGCCCCGAGTATGTATATGTCACGGTTAAGGCCTATAGCGAAGCTCTCCAAGCCCTATGCGACGGCTCATATTCCCCAGAAAAAATAGCTGAGTGGGATAAGGGCCTTAGCAAGGTTTTCAACCGAGGCTTCTGGAATGGTTATTACCTGGGTCAACGCTTAGGAGAATGGTCAGCCAAATACGGCTCCAGCGCCACTCGCACCAAGCAGTACATTGCCAAAGGCGTAAAGACATTCTCAAAGCTCGGTGTGGCTGAATTCTTGATGGAGGCAGGAGAGCTCTGCGTGGGCGATGAAGTGATTATCACTGGCCCAACCACCGGAGCTATCATGCTCACGATTCAGGAGATACAAGTTGACTGCAAGCCAGTCGCTCGTGCGGTAAAAGGCGATGCCTTCTCCATTAAAGTACCCTCAAAAGTCCGCCCCAGCGACCGCCTCTACAAATGGTCGGAAGTCAACCACTAACCACAAACCCTGAAAACTGAAAACTGAAAACTGAAAACTGAAAACTGAAAACCCCTAACCACTAACCACTAACCACTAACCAGTGAAAGCCTTTCTTGCCTGGTGCCGCAGGTACATATCGATAATGAACATCCTGGTGATAGCATTCATTTGCTATACTCTTTTCTTTCAGGACAACTCAGTATTCCGATACATGGAGTATCAGAATACCATAGACTCTCTGCGTCACGAAATCAAACAGGCCACTGACACTATGACATACTATAAGCGCATGAATGAGCTGCTTACTACCGATCCCGAACTAATGGAAAAAGTGGTGCGCGAGCAGTACCGCATGGTGCGCGAAGATGAAGATGTATACATCTTTGAATAACAACTATCGAAATGAGAAACCTCTTGCTTGTCACATTAGGCATGCTGCTGATTGCAGCTGCCATCTTGATTCCAATATTTTGCGGAGTACAGAACCCTGTCTATCGCTGGCTTTATGCCGCCGGGGCCTTGCTCCTGCTTATAGGCCGCATTTTAGGACAGTATAAAGGCGACAATATGCGACTGAAACGCTTGGTCAGAATAGAGCTTTGGGCCTCCATCTTCTTCTGTGTGGCAGCCTTTTTCCTTTTCTTCCCTCCAGGCAATAATCTCCGCGATGTCCTGGCCTTTACATTGGCCGGAGGCGTCATTCAGATTTATACCTCTATCATGATCCCTCGAGTCCAAAAGCCCAATTCAAAACCTAAAGCATAAAACCGTATATGAGACTACCCAAGTGGCTATTGTGGACAGCTCTGGCCCTGATATTGGTGCCTTGGCTGGGCGAAACGCTCTTCAATACTAAGGGAGAGCCCCGCGAGGCCATTGTGGCTGTATCAATGCTCCAGTCAGGAAATTGGGTTCTGCCCGTAAGCTACGGTGCCGATATCCCCTATAAGCCCCCTTTCTTAGCTTGGCTAATAGCCATATTTGCCAAATACCTCAATGGCGGGGTGGTCAATGAATTCGTAAGCCGCCTGCCCAGCGCCCTGGCTGCCATAGCCATGATTATGGGCGGATACGCCTGGGCTCGCAAATTCATCAATGTTGGCATAGCTGCCACCATGGCTCTGGTGACCGTCACATGCTTTGAGGTGTACAGAGCCGCTGTAGCTTGCCGCGTGGATATGGTGCTTACAGCTTGCATGGTGCTCGCTTTGTACCAAATGTACTTTTGGTGGCAGCAGGGCAAGCAAGGCGAGCGATGGCATTCCCGCAAGCGCTTGGTCAATTTTGGGGCTGGCATCCTATTGTTAAGCGGAGCCGTTCTGAGCAAAGGTCCCGTAGGAGCCTTGCTCCCATGCCTTTGCATGGGCCTATTTTGCCTGATATCCCGCGACAATTTCTTCAAATCTGTGGGTTGGCTATCTCTGATGTGCCTCTGCTCTTTCATTATTCCGGCCCTGTGGTACTGGCAAGCATACCTAATCGGAGGCGATCACTTCGCAGCCCTTGCTTGGGAAGAAAACATCGGGCGCCTCACAGGTTCCATGGGTTATGAAAGCCATATCAATCCATGGTATTACAACTTTATAACCATCCTCACCGGTATGCTTCCCTGGACCCTGCTCGCAATCATGTCAGTTTTTGCCATGAAGCGCAGCAGAAATGGCAGATCTCGCTTGAAACAAATTTGGGACAAAATCGCCTCGGCTGATCATGCGCCATACCTATTCGCTTGGGTGACATCTCTCACTGTGCTGATCTTTTACTGCATACCCGAGAGCAAACGCAGCGTGTATCTGCTGCCTATGTACCCTTTCATGGCCTTGGGCGTAGCTTGGATACTGATAAAAATCCGCCGTTCAAAAGCTCTGCGCATTTATCGCGCCATAATAGTAGCCTTAGCTCTGATTTTGCCTTTGGCAGCTATTGCCGCTCAATTTATTCACCTAAAGCATCCCCTTGAGCTGATGCCTTGGTGGCGATACCCCTTGGCTTTGATGCCTTGGGCCGTCGTTTATATCTTGCATAAGACTCGCGAAGATGCTTTGGTTATGACCTTGGGGGCTACATTGGCTATCTACTTTTCATATGCGAGTGCAATCCAGCCCATGGTGCTCAATGGCAAGAGCGACAAAACTTTCTTGCCCCAATGCCAAGAAATCATAAATCGCGGCATCCCAATTTACACACACATTGCCAACGACTCTTTGCTTCGGTATTACACTCTGAATTTCTACCTCGAAGATCGTCTGCGACGGCTTGATCCTGAGCAAATCCCACCCAGGCCGTACGCGATTATCGGCGACCCTACTTCCTTGCAACAAGCCTTGGGTTGCGATTGCATCCCTGCCGATTGCGACACTCTCACTCTTCGTTCTTGCGACACTCGCCGCCCTATGCTGCTTATAATCAAGAATTAAGTTCAACTACTTTATAAGTCAAAATATTGTAATTCAATTATTTAGTTAAATTTTTGCATAATTTAACTAAATAATTTTTATGTTTTACAACATAATTTCAAAACATTTCGTAACTTTGCATCGTTAAAAAGATAAACGAAAAAGGAAGGTCAGAGAGCTGACCGAATATGTTTAACTAAATCTTAACGACTATGTTGCACCATGTAAAGCATACCCTTGCATGGTATGTGAGAAAAGCTGCCGAGACTTATGCTTGGACACCTTACTTCAACGGTTACAACAAGCAGTAATCTCCAGCTTAAGGGCAAAACATTCTGAGAAGAAGCGCCCTATTTGTTTTGACTGTGTGTAAAATGATTGATTAGTTTATTTAGATTCGTGTAAATGTTCAATTGGGGGTAGACGATTTTTTGCCCCCTCTGGATGAGGGGGT
>CAZRYC010000012.1:0-49971 GCA_964604175.1 uncultured Bacteroides sp. | reverse complement strand
ACCAGTATTGCTCTATCACTGGGCGAAGCAGCCGCAGCGAATTCTGGTGGTGGTGGCTGTTTATGCTTATTGTATCGGCTATCACCAGCTTTATCCCTTGGTTGCCTGGATTTGCATTCCTGGCTCTGCTCCTCCCAAGCATTGGGGTAGGCGCACGCAGATTGCATGACATCGGCAAGGGTGCCGGATGGCTTCTGCTCTTCTTCACCGGCATTGGCATCATTTGGCTCATTGTGTGGGCATGCCGGCCAAGCGAAGCGGCTCCTAACCGCTTTGGCGATATCCCTAACGCTATGCCAGTAGATTAGGGCCTGTTATTAACTCGTCTTTTTCGAAGTCTTTGATAGCGCATGTACCAATAATCTGGTTCCAGAGCATTGGACTCAGGCCAGTTCCAGGGCGCTTTACATCAAGATTGTCCTCAGATAATATTTCCCCTTTTCTAATGGCTCGCTTGGCTACTATGCTTTTGCGAGCCACTTTTATGTTGGCCTCTTCTGTGGGGCTTATCTGTTTTTCCGTTGAGCCAAGAGCTACCTCTACATTGCGCACGCTACTTACCATAGCCCTCAACTCTGCAGGCTCCAGCGAAGCTTTATGATCCGGTCCGGGGAGATTGCGATCAAGCGTGAAATGTTTTTCTATTACCGACGCCCCTAAAGCTGTAGCGGCTATGGGCACCTCGATTCCCGGGGTGTGATCAGAATACCCAACTGGCAAGCCAAAAAGCTCTCTCATTGACGCCATTGCCCTCAGGTTAACCTCTTCCATGGGTGTGGGATATTGAGTGGTGCAATGAAGCAGGGTGATTTTTTCGCGATCCAATCCGTTAGCTACAAGCGCCGCAATAGCTGCCTCTATATCAGGGATAATACTCATTCCTGTAGATAAAATCACCGGTTCATTAAAAGCTGCAATCCTCCTAAGATAAGGATAATTTGTAATTTCCCCTGACGGTATTTTCCATAGGCCTAAATGCAGAGTGGCTAAAAAGTCAATGCTCTCTAAATCAAACGCCGTAGATAAAAACCTTATGCTTTTTGCATTGCAATAGTCTATGAGTACTCGGTGATCATCTGCGCTCAATTCTAATTTTTTGAGCATAGCCAGCTGGCTACCCTGGTCTCCGGCATTGGCTTTCTGATATTCAGCTTGCTGGGCATAACGGGTCACTAACTTTTCTGCTTTGAATGTCTGAAATTTCACATAATCAGCCCCTGCTGCGGCTGCAGCATCCACAAGCCGCTTTGCCATCTCCAGCGAACCATTATGATTTACTCCAGCCTCGGCAATTATGATCATAAAGATAGAATGAGAATTAACGAACCGGTTTTACCAAAGAATGAGCCTTGACAAATGAGCCTGCCGGTATTGACACGCCATTTACCACTACAGAGCCGCTGCCAATAAATGTATTCTCACCTATCTTACATTCGCCATTGACCATCACTCCGGTGGAAATATGGCTATTGTCCCCCACCTCTACTCCATGCTCTATATTTGCCAAGGTATTGATAATGCAATTTTTCCCTATCTTCGCATCAGCATTCACACAGGCTCCGTGGAGCACCACAGAGCCAGCCCCTACCTCGGCGTAAGCTGATACCTGGGCACTGTGGGCTATCACCGTGGCAAAGCGCCCTCCAGCTTTTTCCACTTTGTCACACAGGGCCTTGCGCCGATGAAAATCTTTTATGCAGCCCATGGTTACTACAAATTCATAATCAGCCGCATACCGGGCTATGTCATCATCGGTGCCTATCACTTCATAGTTCAGGACTTTCTTGCCTAACATTTCTGGCAAGTCAAGAATGCCGTGAATCCTCATTCCAGCGCTCTCGGCAGCTTCTATTACCGACTTGCAGTGGCCACCGCCGCCCACTAATATTATGTCTGCTCGTTTCATAGGCATCTCACACTGCTTGGAATATTTACCAACCTATCGGCAATATATTGCGAGTTTCGAAGGCCATCGGTCTGACAATGCTCGAACATCGGGAGCCGCGACATCAACTGCCATGCCGGCCTGGTCATCACGCCATTATCATTAGTATCCTCAAGAAATTCTTGTTGCGACTTATGATCTGGCAGCATCACCGCATTTAGCCAATAATTGCTTCGGCAACCCTCCGGCTCGGTGAAAAATTTCACATCAGGCTGATTGTCAAAAAAGGCCTTATACTCAAGGGCTGTCTGTCGCTTATCGGCCACATATTCCTCGATATGCTCCAGCTGCGCACAGCCTAAAGCCGCATTTATGTTGGGCATGCGATAATTATAACCGATATGATCGTGCACAAACTCCCAGCGATGTGGCACCTTAGCCTGAGTTGTCAGGTGCTTCGCGAGGGTAGCAAGCTCCTCATCTTGAAAAAGCAGCATTCCGCCTCCGCCGGTGGTAATGGTTTTATTGCCGTTGAAGCTCAAAGCTCCTATCTTTCCGAACGTGCCAGTGTGCCTGCCTCGGTAAAGACTGCCTATGCTCTCTGCCGCATCTTCCACCAGCTCCAAGCGCCAATCATTGCACAGCGCCACAAGCTCTGCCAAATGCACAGGGTGACCAAATGTATGCATAGGCACACAGGCCTTGATGCGCCTGCCGGTACGCTTATTATAGCACTGGCCTGCGCGAATCTCCGCATTAGTCTCTAACCATTGGCGCAAAGCCTCTGGGGAAAGTCCCAGCGTATCTGTATCTACATCAATAAACACCGGCTCGGCTCCAATATAAGCCAGGGCATTGCAGGTGGCTATAAAGGTCAGAGCCTGGGTAAGCACTTCATCGCCGCGCTCCACGCCAGCGAGCATCAGGGCCATGTGCAACGCATTGGTGCCGCTTACGCACACCACAGCACGCTTAGCACCGGTGTATTGTGCCATATCTTTCTCAAAGCGGTCAACAAAGGGGCCTACGCTCGATACAAAAGTAGTATCGATGCACTCCTCCAAGTACCGCTTTTCGTTACCCACGAATTTGGGCACGCTCAGCGGCACTTTTTCGGCCCCATACAGGTCCTTTGCGAATGATATGAACTCGTAATTATTCAATTATTATACTCTTGCCAGGACTTGATCTTGATATCCTCAAGCTTCAAGGCGCAGAAAGCCTCAATAAAGGCGCGAGCCAAGCGGCTGTTGGTAATCAAGGGGATATTGTGGTCGATGGCATCGCGGCGTATGCGATAGCCATTGGTGAGCTCGCGGCGAGTCTGATCTTTCGGGATATTTATAATCAAGTCAAACTTGTGGGCGGCTATCATATCGACCACATTGTTCTCTCCATCCTCATCGGGCCAAGATACTGCCTCGCACGCCACTCCGTTCTTATTCAAGAAGTCTGCGGTGCCTGCGGTACCATAGAGTTTGAAGCCATTTTTCACCAAGTTCTGAGCCGGCTCCAGCAGTTGCACCTTGCCTTTGGCACCTCCGGATGATATCAGAATGTTCTTTTTGGGCAACTTATAGCCAGTGGCTATCATAGAGTTGAGTATGGCCTCGTTCATGCTATCGCCTAAGCAGCCCACTTCTCCGGTAGAGCTCATGTCCACACCGAGCACCGGGTCGGCATTCGACAAACGATTGAATGAGAATTGCGAGCACTTCACTCCGATGCGGTCGATGTCGAACTCGCTCTTCTCAGCTCTGCTATACGGCGCATCCAGCATAATCTTTGTGGCTGTCTCTATAAAGTTGCGTTTCAAGATCTTGCTTACAAATGGGAACGAGCGAGAGGCTCGCAGATTGCACTCAATCACCTTTACCTCGCGGTTCTTGGCCAAGAATTGGATGTTGAATGGGCCTGAGATGTTAAGCTCAGCTGCTATGCGGCGGGCTATCTTCTTGATTTGGCGCACTGTGCTGAAGTATATATTCTGTGCCGGAAATACCATCGTAGCATCTCCGGAGTGCACTCCGGCATACTCGATATGTTCTGAAATCGCATATTCCACAATTTCGCCCTTGTCGGCCACAGCATCGAACTCTATCTCCTTAGTGTCCTGCATGAATTGGCTTACCACCACTGGGTAATCCTTGCTTACCTCAGTAGCCATCTCCAAGAAGCGCTCAAGCTGCTCATCATTGTAGCATACGTTCATGGCAGCCCCGGAGAGCACGTAGCTCGGGCGCACGAGCACTGGGTAGCCAACCTCTTCTACAAACTCTTTGATGTCGTCCATGCTGGTAAGGGCGCGCCATGCTGGTTGGTCAATGCCAAGCTTGTCGAGCATGGCCGAGAATTTGTCGCGGTTCTCTGCGCGATCTATGTCCACTGGGCTGGTGCCAAGCACTGGCACCCCTTGGCGATAAAGCTTCATGGCCAAGTTGTTTGGTATCTGGCCTCCCACGCTTACGATTACACCGCGAGGCTGCTCCAAATCTATCACATCCAGCACTCGCTCCATCGACAATTCATCGAAATACAAGCGGTCGCACATATCATAGTCTGTGGATACTGTCTCTGGATTATAGTTGATCATAATCGACTTGTAGCCGAGCTTGCGAGCTGTGTTGATGGCATTCACAGAGCACCAGTCGAACTCCACAGAGCTGCCAATGCGATAAGCTCCGGAACCAAGCACAATCACCGACTTCTCATTCTTGTACCACTCTATGCTGTGAGGCTGGGGCTTCAGACAAGTCTTGCGCCATTCTTCTGTGGTTTTCTTATCAGCATTGGTGGGCTCTACCTCGCCAAGATATGTGAAATACAGATAATTAGTAAGCTCCGGATGCTCGCCTCCCACGGTCTCGATGCGGCGCACTGTAGGCAAGATTCCGCGCTGCTTGCGGTCGCGGCGCACCTCAAGATTGGCTTTTTCCATGCTGCCGGTAGGCTTGAGCACAAAGCGGGCAATCTGGAAATCACTGAAGCCGGCTGCCTTTACCTCCCGCATCTTCTCATCGCTGATCTCTGCCAGGCTATTGTACTGAAGAAGCTCATTCTTAAGATCCACGATATTCTTCATGCGCTCTAAGAACCACTTGTCAATCTTTGTGAGTTCTTCAATGCGATCCACACTATATCCCTCTTCCAGGGCCTGGGCTATGGCAAAGATGCGCAGGTCAGTGGGATTGGCTAATTCTTCATCAAGATTATCGAACTTCACATGGTCATTTCCTACAAAGCCATGCATTCCCTGTCCTATCATGCGCAGGCCCTTCTGGATCATTTCCTCGAAAGAGCGGCCAATAGACATTATCTCGCCCACAGATTTCATAGAAGAGCCTATCAAGCGGCTAACTCCGGCAAACTTCGTAAGATCCCATCTCGGTATCTTGCATATCATGTAGTCAAGGCTCGGAGCCACATAGGCGGAGTTGGGCGTGCCCATCTCTCCTATCTGATCCAGAGTATAGCCCAGAGCAATCTTGGCAGCTACGAAAGCTAAAGGATAACCCGTAGCCTTAGAAGCCAAGGCCGAAGATCGGCTCAAGCGGGCGTTTACCTCAATGATTCGGTAGTCGCCAGTAACAGCATTGTAGGCGAATTGTATATTGCACTCACCCACTATATTGAGGTGACGCACACACTTCACACTTATCTCTTGCAAGAATTTCACCTGATCCGCTGTCAGGGAGCAGGTAGGAGCCACCACTATGCTCTCGCCAGTGTGAATGCCCAGAGGATCGAAATTCTCCATCGATGCCACAGTAAAGCAATGGTCATTGGCATCACGAATAACCTCGAACTCTATTTCTTTCCATCCCTTCAGGCTCTCCTCCACCAAAATCTGAGGAGCGAAAGTGAAAGCGCTCTCTGCTATTTCTATAAATTTCTTTTCGTCAGGACAGATGCCCGAGCCTAACCCCCCGAGCGCGTAAGCAGAGCGTATCATCACGGGATAGCCTATGCTTTGAGCTGCCTTCAGGGCATCCTCCATATTTGTCACAGCATGGCTTATAGGAGTCTTCAAATCAGCCTGATCCAACTTCTTTACGAAAAGGTCGCGATCTTCAGTATCCATGATAGCCTCCACCGATGTGCCAAGCACCTGCACTCCGTATTTCTCCAAGGTGCCATTCTTGAAGAGCTCGGTGCCGCAGTTAAGGGCTGTCTGGCCGCCAAAAGCCAAAAGGATGCCGTCTGGACGCTCCTTCTTGATAATTTCGGTCACAAAGTGAGGTGTCACCGGCTGAAAATAAACAGTGTCGGCAATACCCTCGCTTGTCTGGATGGTAGCGATATTGGGATTTACCAACACTGAACTAATTCCTTCTTCGCGCAATGCCTTCAGAGCTTGCGATCCGGAATAATCAAACTCGCCGGCCTGCCCGATCTTCAGGGCGCCAGACCCAAGCACCAAGACTTTGCTTAGTTTCGGTTTCATATTTGCCATATCTGTGTTATTTCTTTTTTTCCTATCTTTCGCAAAGTTACAAATAATCTCCCAAAATATCCCCCTTGACTGCCATTTTTATTTCAAGATTCCAGCCGAATCCAATCGCGCTTTAGCTGCGCTTAGATATGCGGCGGCAGCTAAAGTGTCGCCCGCGGCGCTTATCTGTTGAGCTTTGGCGCGAATGGAGAGCACTGCGCGTTCGCGCTCCATGCCTGGCCGCGCTTTTATCGCCAGCTCGGCGGCCTTGGCCCCTTCGGTTCGCGCAAGAGCCTCGTTGGCGCTGCGTATGCGCGCCTCATGATGGTTGCAGGCTGACATCCCCAACAAGGCGGCACAAATCAATATCTTTCTCATAACTGCAATATCTCATTTACCCGGTCCTTGACCTCTTCCATAAGCCAGCGAGGCGTTGAGGTGGCTCCGCAAATGCCTATGCTTGAGGCTCCCGACAGCCATTCTGGCTCAATATGGCTTGCATTCGACACCAGATAGCATCGAGGATTGGCATCATGGCAATGCCCGTAGAGTATCTTGCCATTGCTGCTCTTCTCCCCTGCTACAAATAGCACGGTGTGGTGCTTTCTGGCAAAATCGCGAAGATGTTCCACCCTATTGGCCACTTGGCGACAAATAGTATCATACGACTCGAATTTGCTGCCCTCGGATTTCCGGACTTCAATCTCGTGGATCATCTCTTGGAAGCCCTCTACCGACTTGGTCGTTTGTGAGTACAGGGCTATATCTTTGTCAAAATTCACAGAGTCGAGTTGCGAGGCATTTTCCACTACTATAGCCTCGCCTTGTGTCTGCCCCACCAAGCCCATCACCTCAGCATGGCCGTTCTTGCCATAAATCACTATCTGAGGCCTTTTTTCACGGTTGTATGTATCCTTGATGCGCTGTTGCAAGCGCAGTACCACTGGACAGGTCGCATCAATGATTTCAATATTATTCCGAGCTGCCAGTGCATAAGTGGATGGCGGTTCGCCGTGGGCTCGCAGCAACACTTTTACATCGTGTAGTCCTGCCATCTGCTCATGGGTTATGGTAATCAGTCCGATAGAGCGCAATCGCTCCACCTCATCGCTGTTATGCACTATGTCGCCCAGGCAATATAGCCGGCCTGTGTTGCGAAGCTCCTCCTCAGCCTTGCTGATGGCTGTGGTCACGCCGAAGCAGAAGCCCGACTGTTCGTCTATCTCAACCGATGGCTTCATGATATCGTTGTAAAAGCCACGCATCCTGCTCTGCTATGGTCATATAGCTGTTGTCAAGCAGCACAGCATCTTGAGCACGGCGCAGGGGACTCTCCGCGCGTGTCTCGTCAATATGGTCGCGAGTGGTCACATTCTTCAAAATCTCCTCATAGCTCACTTCTTGGCCTTTTGCTTTCATTTCTTCATAGCGGCGCTTAGCGCGTGTTTCCGCAGTGGCGGTCACGAATACTTTAAGCTCAGCTTGAGGGAAAACAGTAGTGCCTATGTCGCGTCCATCCATCACTATGCCTTTTTGCTGACCCATGGCTTGCTGCTGAGCCACCAAATAACGGCGTACAAAAGGGATGGCGGCAATAGCCGACACATGAGCGGCTATATACTGCATGCGGATATCCCGCTCCACATCTTCGCCATTGAGCATCGTGTGCTGCGAGCCGTCGGGCTGAGGCGCAAAGTCAATGTGAATATTGTCCATATCCTTAGCCAGGCGAGCTTCATCTATCAATCCATTCTCATCAATCATGCCTTTTTTTATGGCATAATAGGTCACGGCGCGGTACATGGCCCCGGTATCTACATAGCGATATCCTATCTGTGAGGCCAGACGCTTGGCCATTGTGCTTTTGCCTGATGAGGAATATCCGTCGAGTGCTATTATTATCTTCTTGTCAGTCATTGCTGTATGGGTTCTGTATTTTCACATCACAATATGTCGGCCAGATTCATGCTCAGATTTACCATAAAGGTTGTAGCTCCTGATGCCGGGGTAGCCAAAGCCAAGCCCACTCCGAAATTGCTTACCCTAATTCCCCCGGATAAGGAGAAGCCCGAGAGTATGCTCCGATGATAGCTTAGCATATCTGTGCGGGTCTTATAATTGTAGCCGATGCCTAAATACCAATTGGGCGATGTGATTATGTCGGCTCCGAAGACCAAGTGGCGGAACAGATTGCTTCCGAACGAGTCTTTCTCCACCACCTGAGCGTCCGATGTCCCATCACCGTAATCATAGTAGGGCAGTTTCCATTTGGTCAGGTTCCACGCTGTCACCGAAATGCGTAGCGGAAAGCCGGAGAACGATTGTGACCACCCTAAGCGCACATCTATCGGGAGCCGATCATAATTCTCATCAAATCTCTTCACTTGTCCGCCCAGATTGGCCACAACCAATGATAGCGACAAGTCATTATCCTCATTGTAATAGTTGATGCCCAAGTCAGTGGCTATGGCGAAAGCCGAATAATCGGCATAAGAGCTGTAAGCCAACTTCAAAGCCACGCCACCGCGCAGATTATCTGTGATGTCATGGCTGTAGGCTCCCATAAAAAGTGCATCCTTTGGTGAGAAAGTGCCCAGTAGAGCCCCGGTCTGATCTCGCTCGTCCATATCACCGTATCCAAAATACTGCACAGCCGCCGACCAAGCTCCATGGCTGCCGGCTCCATGCGCATATCGCACTCCGGCAAAATTGCTCCCCGACACATATCGCATATAGCTCAGAGCCAACTGCCCGCTCATTTCCCGGCCAAGCAGGGCCGGGTTCTGATCGATGGTGGTCACATCGTCATCCACCAGGGATATATTCACACCTCCCAGGCCGTAAATGCGGCTTGAGAGCGGAATGTCCAAAAAATTATAGGCCGACGACCCATCCTGCGCCTCAGCAGCCATCGCCGCCAAAGCCACAATCAGAGCCATTGTATGTTTCCTTAATTTCATTAATCGCGGTCAGTTCACAATTAAAGAAACGTTTTATTATCCTAAATATTGTTTACGGCTTCTTTTGCACTGACCATCCGAATTTGCCTATCATCTCCCCTAACTCGTAATAAAAGCCATGGCTATAAGCCATCAAGCCGGACCGAGCCAAATCAAATCGGCCTGTCTCTGGGTCAAGGTACCTGTCATCAGCCACCACATTGAGCACATCAGAGATAAACATATCGTGGCTTCCCAGATGCATCACCTCTTTCACCTTGCATTCTATGCAAATAGGCGACTCTTCTATCATATAGCATCCAATCTTCTGCCCCGGTACCGGAGTCAGGCCGCTCTCTTTCCACTTGTCATAGTCGCGTCCGCTGCGCACTCCGCACCAGTCTGTGGCGCGAGCCATGGCCTTGGTCGTTAGGCAGAGAGTAAATTCTTTCTCCCTCATTATAATGTCGTAGCTGTATCGCTCTGGGCGCACCGAGATGTAAAGCATCGGTGGTTCGCTGCATATAGTGCCGGTCCAAGCCACTGTCAACAGATTGCGAGTTGCCGGTGTACTGCCGCAACTAATCAAAGCTGCTGGCACAGGATACACCATAGTTCCGGGTTTCCAACTGACTTTCATAATCCAAAATCCTAAAAGAAATACCCTACCCGGACTGTCAACTGGCGTGTGCGGGCGCTGAAATTAGTCAACAGCTTCGTCTTCAAGGCATAGGTCATGCCCCAAGTATATCCGGCGGAAACTTGCCAGCGGCGCAGTATCTCCACGCCTCCGCCCACAGCCAGGCTCAGATCGCCACCGGACCATTTTATTGCATGGCAATGGCTATGGGCAAGCAAAATATTAAATTCAGGCCCTCCATACACAAAGGGGGCTATCGTATCCTCCAATCCGTTCATTCTGGTCCACTTGAAGCGCAAATGGAAGGGAATATTGAGCTGATGAAGCATCAGGCGCTCGTTGCCATAGCCTTCGCTGGCCCATATCTTGCGCTCTCCCAAATTTACCTTGGCCCCGGCCATATTGTAGATAAAGCCCAAGTCAATGCCAAAGCCGATGCCCGGAAACATCATCTCGCCGGCAAAACCAGCTTGAAAGCCGCCAGTCTGATCCACTGTGATCAGATCCTGCTTAAAGCTCAGATTTGTCAATAGACCGCCCACCACTGCTTGACGGCGGAACTGCGCCTGGGCCGGAACGGCCACCAACAAGCATAGGGCGATTATCAAATAAATTTTTAAATATTTGTTCATAATTTTGTGTTTTCGAGAATTTCCGAGAACTTTCGTGAATATTCGAGAATATTCGAAAATATTCGAGAACTTTCGATGATATTCGAGAATATTCGCAGGGTTTATTTTAATTTGTTTATCGCTTCTTCAATTGTTGCCAAGCTTTGACTGCCCTGAGTCATATCCTTTAGGGTAATCTTGCCCTCGGCAAGCTCGCTTTCGCCTACTATTGCCACATAGGGCACAGCCATGGCATTGGCATAAGCCATCTGCTTTTTCATCTTGGCGCAATCAGGATAAAGCACGGCTGCTATCCCAGCCTCGCGAAGAGCTTTTACATAGCGCAGCGAGGTCGCAGCCTCAGCCTGGCCCATATTCAAAAATATGACCTTCGGGCCTCCCTTGGCATCTGCCGGATAAAGGTTCAGAGCATTCAGCACATCATAGATGCGGTCAGCTCCAAAGGAAATGCCTACGCCTGATACTCCGGGCATGCCGAATACACCGGTTAGATTGTCATAGCGGCCGCCGCCGGTGATGCTGCCGATTTCCACATCCTTGGCCTTAACCTCGATGATGGTGCCCGTGTAATAATTCAAGCCGCGAGCCAGCGACACATCCAAGTCAAGCTCTGCCCGCAAGCCCAAGCTCATCGTAGTCTCTGCCACCTCTTTCAGCTCCTCTACCCCCAAGCTCCCTACCTCGCTGCTTGCCAATAGCTCGGCAAGCTTGCTCAGGCGCTCGTCAAGGCTTCCGCTTATTTTCAGTATAGGCTCCAGGGCAGCGATGCTTTCTGCTGACAAGCCTCGCTCAGCCAACTCTTCGTTAACCTTCTCCAAGCCTATCTTGTCAATCTTGTCGATAGCCACGGTGATATCCACCAACTTGTCGGGCGCTCCTATCAGCTCGGCAATGCCGGCAAGCACCTTACGATTGTTCAGCTTAATGGTTATGCGAATGCCCAATCGCGAGAATACCTCGTCAATAAGCTGCAGCAACTCTACCTCGCACAGCAGCGAATCAGTGCCCACCACATCGGCATCGCACTGGTAGAACTCTCTATAGCGACCTTTCTGCGGTCTGTCAGCTCGCCACACGGGTTGCATCTGATAACGCTTGAACGGGAATTGCAGCTCATCGCGGTGCTGCACCACATAGCGCGCGAATGGCACTGTGAGATCATATCGCAGACCCTTTTCGCAGAGCTGAGCCGCCAACTTGGCGGTATCGCCCGATTCGATTAATGCCTTGTCGGCTCCGCGCAGATAATCGCCAGAGTTAAGTATCTTGAAAAGGAGCTTGTCGCCCTCCTCTCCATATTTGCCCATCAGAGTGGAGAGATTCTCCATAGCCGGTGTCTCTATGGCTTCGTAGCCATAGAGGCGGAAAGCCTCGCGGATGGTATTGAATATATAGTTGCGACGCGCCATCTCAGCCGGTGAGAAGTCGCGCGTGCCCTTAGGTATCGATGGTTTTTGTGCCATTATTTTGTATTTGGAGGCGATGCAGCTGGCTGCCGCCGATTATTCAAACTGCAAATTTACGAATTTTTACTGATAAATGGCCACATTCACGACCATTAATCCTCACTTTGCAATATTTAGGAAATCCGGTTGAAATACAGTCGCAGGATATCAGCAGAGTCTTGCGGCGGAGTGATAAGATTAAGGATAGCTGGCATTTCGCGTTCTCCCACGAATCTTTGCCACTGCTCTTCCATCTCATCTATGTTATGCACCTCGAAGTATGCAAAGTTATATGCAATGGCAAGTTCGCGCAGGGGTAGCTTTACATTCCCGCAGAAAAATTCCTCTCTCTCCTCCAGATTAGCGGTAGTGGCCACAAAGCGGAAGATGCCTCCTCCATGGTTGTTTAGCACCACCATCTTGAAGCGCGGCGTGATCTGGGTGTTGGCCAAAGCCCCGATGTCGTACTGCGCGCTCATGTCGCCGGTGACAAGTAAGGTGGCGCTGTCATAAGCCACCGACGCCCCCACCGCAGTGGAGGTGCATCCGTCGATGCCGCTCACTCCTCTGTTGCTGTCAATGCGGTGGATATGGGTGTAGGGGAAAAGCTGGGCATATCGGACTGCCGTGCCATTGGAAAGCTGCATATTCCAGTGAGGCGGAGTGTGCCTCATCACATATTTCATGGCCATAAAGTCGCTCCAACCGCAGCCGGTGGCAAATGTCTCGGCTGAGTTCGCGGCCTTCTTCTTCAGTTCCTGCCACCTATCGGAGTAATTGCCTTCAGCCCCATAGGGCTTAAAGGCTGTTACTTGGGCCAGCCACTGTGGGGCTGGCATCTCAATGCGCCTCTCCAAGCACTGGAAGCAGTCAACCGAGTAATCTTGGCTGCCTATATGCCAGTGCCGCAGCGGCTCCTTGCCTATCTTATTTCTTCGCGCTCCTTCGGTGCGCAGCCAGTCTTTCACAAAGCGCGACACCAAGGCCCCGCCCACGGTAATCACAATGTCGGGAGCCATTATCTCCTTGTCCCAGGAGGTCATCACACTCAGCACACTGTCGATATTGTAGACAGGCCTCTCTCCGGCATGGACATTGGCCTGAGCCTCGCACATCACTCCCGCATTGGGCATCTCAGCCAATCGGGCCATAGCCTTGCTCACCCTCTGATCAGGCTCCATGAAGCCGGCAATTACCAGCACCCTGCGTGTCGATGCAATCTCTTCGGCCATTGCGCGAGCTTGGACCGTCTCCATCCTAAGCTCGGGCTTCACGGCTGTGATGCATCGCAGATTCTTTACCGCTTGTTCTTCCAATGTCCCAAGCGGGGCATCCAGATGCGCATTTATATGCACCGGGCCTTGCGGATAAGCTGTGGCAGCAAGCATCGCATCATTGAGCATTCTATTTATATACCACGCTTGCTGTGCCGATCCGTTCTCCGTGGGCAATGTCCAGGTGCCTTTGGTGATATTGCCCAAGGCCCCGCTTTGGCGGATAGTCTGGCTGTCATCCTGGTCGATCCACTCTAATGGGCGATCTGCCGAAATTACCACCAAGGGCACATGGCGATAGAAAGCCTCGGCCACTGCCGGCGCGAAATTTAGCACAGCTGTGCCAGAGGTGCATACCACGGCCACTGGCTCCTGGATTTGAGCTGCCAAGCCCAACGCAAAAAAGGCTGCGCTGCGCTCGTCGATAATGCTGTATGTGGCTATTCCCGGCTGCCGATTGATGGCCACTATCAGCGGCGCATTGCGCGAGCCCGGACACAGCACAGCATGCCGTATGCCATGCTCCACCATAAGCCGCGCCATCTCCTGAGCCACTGCCTTGTCGGTCGTTATCATCTGCATCTTTCTATCTTTTTTACCGTCAATGTTTCAAGAAAAAGGCGGGCTCTAAGGCCCGCCCTTTATCTACTTGTCTAACTTTTCGTATTGAAGAGTGATTGTGGGTTGGTCGCATACCTCGGCCGGTCCGAAATATTGGATAGGGCCTGGATATACATAGCTGGTCTCAACAGCCCACTGGGCGCGCTGAGCAGCAAACTTCTTGAATGGCTTGCCGTTGAGATCAACCAGAGCCTTTTGGATTACAGGCTTCAGCTCGCCATTGCGGCGCTCCATGTTCATCATCATGGTGATGGGGATACCTCCTGCCAGCCATTGCACGGCGGGCTTCACCAGATTGCGCACGCTGCTCATGTAGCCAGTCACGCCAGCATTGATCAGGCACGATGCGTTGAAACCAAGAGCATAGCAATAGTCAGCATCGAAGTTGCTCGGGGCTGCGCAGCGGCCCTCGTAACCGAAGAAGTGGTGCATGGCTGAGAACTTGCCCTTGTACTTGCCTTCTTCCTTCATCTTGGCCAGTTTGCGACCTACCATTTCGCTCAGCAGCTTCTCGGTCTCAATCAGCGACACTTGCACATTGCCGTGGGGGTCGCGGTCGAGAGTGAGCTGGCGGGCCACTCCCTCGGGCAGCGACTCGTACACAGCGGCATTCTCGGCTGTGAGGTTCTTCAGGATATATTCGCGCTGATCGGCTGCGCTAAGGCTTGCGAACTGTGCGGCGTTGGCAGCCAACATATCGTTCAGCTCGGCAATCAGATGCTTCATAGCGGGAATGAACTCAATCAAGCCTTCGGGCACAAGCACTGTGCCGTAGTTGTTGCCGTCTTCGGCGCGGCGTGCCACTACATCGGCGATGTAGGTTACAATCTCATCGAGGGTCTGGTTGTTGGCCTCTACTTCCTCAGATACCAAGCAGACGTTTGGTTGAGTCTGAAGAGCGCACTCCAGAGCGATGTGGCTTGCCGAACGGCCCATCAGCTTAATGAAGTGCCAGTACTTCTTGCTGGAGTTGCAATCGCGCTGGATATTGCCGATAACCTCGCTGTACACCTTGGTAGCAGTATCGAAGCCGAAAGATGTCTCGATGAGGCTGTTCTTAAGGTCGCCGTCGATGGTCTTAGGCACGCCTATTACCTGTACGCCGGCGCCTATCTTCTTATAGTATTCTGCGAGCACGGCGGCATTGGTGTTGCTATCGTCGCCACCGATGATTACAAGAGCCTTGATGCCAAGATCCTTGAGAATCTCAAGGCCTTTGTCGAATTGCTCTACTTTTTCAAGCTTGGTGCGGCCGCTGCCGATGATGTCGAAACCGCCAGTGTTGCGATACTCATCGATGATGGGAGCGGTGAGCTCTACATAGTTGTGGTCTACCAGACCGCCGGGGCCCATCAGGAAGCCATAGAGCTTGCTGTCGCGATGGATTTTCTTGATGCCATCGAAGAGGCCGGAGATTACATTATGACCGCCAGGGGCTTGGCCTCCGGAGAGGATCACGCCTACATTGATAGGCTTGCCAATGGTGGGATTGGGATTTTTCTCGAAAGTGATCTCGGGCAGGCCGTAGGTATTGGGGAAAAGATGATTGATTTCCTCTTGGTCAGCTACTGACTGGGTGGGTTTACCCTCAACAGCCACTACGGCGCCCTTCAGTGCATAGGGCAATTTGGGTTGGTAGGCTGCACGAGCCTTTTGCAATGCGCTTTTTTTCATATGCGGAACCTTATTTTATGTTTATTGGATTCGTCTTTTTTTACCTGAGTTGCAAGTCCATCAAAGCAAAAAGAAAGTCTTCCAAATTGGATTGGTATCATTCAATTGGCAAAATTACTAAAATTTTTCCACAAAACCCCTATCCCGCACCAAAAAAGTTTTTAGTTTGTGATATGGCAGCCGTCACCCCAATCGGGGGAGGTCCGCTTGCGGGCCTCTTTAACATCAAGCCCGTTAGCGGACATGCTCCAATCCCGGGGGAGGTCCGCTTGCGGGCCTCTTTTGCATCAGGGCCAAGGGAAAGAACTAATTTGGTACGGTATTTGTTAGATTTATGAGAGAGATATTACGACTTTTCGAGATCACAGAAATGTTAAAAACAACTAATGTGCGACATTATCTTAAGTTAAATCGTGATTTTTTCCGTAACTTTGTAAATTGATTTCAAACTATTTATTTTTGAATGAGCAATAACCAAGAATTACAACGACTTATCGTGGAGGGCATACAAGAACGCAAGGGCCGGCGCATAGCCCTGGTGGATATGTCACAGATAGAGTCGGCTCCTACTCAGCTTTTTGTAATCGCCGAGGGTTCCTCAAGCATGAATGTCGCAGCCATAGCCGACAGCGTGCGCGAATATGTGCAAGAGCACTCCGGTATAAAACCATACAACTACGACGGCTACCAGAACTCCGAATGGATCGTGATCGACTACGGTTGGGCCATGGTGCATATATTCCTGCCCTCCGACCGCGAAAAATACAACCTCGAAGAGCTATGGTCCGATGCCGTAATCACCAACATCCCAGACCTCGACTAACGAGAGCTGCCATCTAAACTCCTAATCCAATTACAATGCCCTTCCCTATCAAACCAAATAGCAACAACAGCGGCGGCAAGAAGCCTTTCGGCCTCAGCCTATTCTGGATGTATGCAATAATACTGATTGTCCTGGTAGGACTATTCTACCTCGATGACAACTCCATCACCAAGCAGGTCAGCTATTCCGAATTCGAGAGCTACATCGTAAAAGATCACGGCATCGACAAGATAATCGTGTTCAGCGACAAGCGCCAGGCCGAGGGCTATCTCACCGACTCTCTGGCCTCCAAGCTCTTCCCAGGACAATATCAGGCTGGTAAGGGAATACAAGCCACTGTGATAACCGACATCCCAAGCGCCGACAAGCTCGACAGCAAGATTGACTATTGGAAAGAGATAGGAGCCTTCCCTGAGCACGGCGAGGTGAAATACGACCGTGGCAGCGGCCTCACCACCATGCTGATAAGCTGGGGCCCGATGATTCTGCTGATTGCTGTGTGGATTTATATGATGCGCCGTATGACCACAGGAGGCAGCGGCGGTGGCGGAGGAGTGTTCAGCGTAGGCAAGAGCAAGGCCCAAGTCTTCGACAAAGACAGCGCCAACAAAGTCACATTCAAAGATGTGGCTGGCCTATCCGAAGCCAAGACCGAGATAGAAGAGATAGTGGAGTTTCTTAAGAACCCCAAGAGATATACCGACTTAGGAGGCAAGATACCCAAGGGAGCCCTCCTGGTAGGGCCTCCCGGCACTGGCAAGACCCTGCTTGCCAAGGCCGTGGCCGGAGAGGCTAATGTGCCTTTCTTCTCAATGTCCGGCTCGGACTTTGTGGAGATGTTCGTGGGCGTGGGTGCCAGCCGCGTACGCGACCTCTTCCGCCAAGCTAAAGAAAAAGCCCCATGCATCGTTTTCATCGATGAAATCGATGCCGTGGGTCGCGCACGTGGAAAGAACCCCAACATGGGAGCCAACGATGAGCGCGAAAACACCCTTAACCAACTGCTCACCGAGATGGACGGCTTCGGAAGCAACAGCGGTGTGATCATCCTGGCGGCAACCAACCGCGCCGATATCCTTGACAAAGCCCTGATGCGCGCTGGCCGCTTCGACCGCCAGATTTATGTGGAGCTCCCGGATGTCAACGACCGCATAGCTATATTCAATGTGCACTTGCGCAACATCAAGATCGACAGCAGCCTGGATGTGGAGCTGTTGGCCCGCCAGACGGCAGGCTTCTCCGGAGCCGACATCGCCAACGTGTGCAACGAGGCTGCTCTAATCGCGGCTCGTCACAACAAGCACAGCGTGGATCTTGACGACTTCAACGCTGCCGTGGACCGCATAATCGGAGGCCTGGAGAAAAAGAACAAGCTCACCACCAACGAAGAAAAGCGCAGCGTGGCCATCCATGAGGCCGGCCACGCCACCGTGAGCTGGCATCTCCAATACGGAGACCCTTTGGTAAAGGTTACTATCGTGCCGCGCGGCAAAGCTCTGGGCGCTGCCTGGTATTTGCCGGAAGAAAGGCAGAGAGTGCCGGCACAAGCCCTCCTCGACCAGATATGCTCGCTCATGGCCGGCCGCGCAAGCGAAGATGTGCTCCTTGGCAGCGTAGCCACCGGTGCTCTCAACGATCTGGAGCGAGCCACAAAAATTGCTTACTCATTGGTGGTGTACTACGGCATGAGCGACCGCCTGCCCAATATCAGCTACTATGACAGCAGCGGTCAAGGCTACGGCTTCTCCAAGCCATATAGCGAAGAGCGCGCTAAGATAATCGATGAGGAAGTATCGCGCATATTAGAGCAGCAATACAACAGGGCCAAAGACATACTAAACCAGTACCACGACGGACTGGTAGCTCTGGCCAATATGCTCTACGACCGCGAGGTAATCTTCACTGCCGATGTGGAAAGCATCTTCGGCAAGAGAGCCTGGGCATCGCGCACTGATGAAATCATCGCCGAACAGCACGAAAAGAAAGACAAGGCCCTGCCTCCGCCTTTCAAGCCAGCATAATTATGTTTTACATAATCGTCAAAATGAGAAAAAAACCATGGTTTTTTTCTCATTTTGACGATTATTTTTTAACTTTGCACCTATATATATTTAGATACCTGTTATACCGAAAAACTTAGCCTAATGAAACAGACAATCTTAGTCACTGGAGGCACCGGCTTTATCGGATCACACACTACTGTGGAGCTGATCAATGCCGGCTACGATGTGGTAATCGTTGACAATCTCTCCAACTCCCAAGAAAATGTAATCGATGGCATAGCCCAGATTACAGGCGTGCGCCCAGCCTTTGTCAAAGCCGACTGCTGCGACATAGAAGCCATGGAGAAAGTGTTCTCTAAGTACCCTATCAAAGGCATCATCCACTTCGCCGCCAGCAAGGCTGTGGGCGAAAGCGTGCAAAAGCCTCTGCTTTATTATCGGAACAACATACTCTCGCTGATCAATCTGCTCGAGCTAATGCCTAAGCATGATGTGAAAGGCATCATCTTCTCATCGAGCTGCACCGTATATGGACAGCCCGACCCAGAGAATCTGCCCGTAACCGAAGAGGCGCCCATCAAGCCCGCTGAGAGCCCCTACGGCAACACCAAGCAAATAAACGAAGAGATCATACGCGACGACATTGCCAGCGGAGCCCCAATCAAAGCCATCCTGCTGCGCTATTTCAACCCCATCGGTTCGCACCCAAGCGCAATAATCGGCGAGCTCCCCACCGGTGTGCCGATGAACCTTATTCCCTTTGTGACCCAGACTGCCATTGGCATCCGCGAGCAACTCAAAGTCTTCGGCAACGACTATGACACTCCTGATGGCACTTGCATCCGCGACTACATATATGTAGTGGATCTGGCTAAAGCCCATGTAAAGGCCATGCAGCGAGTGCTCGACATGGATACTCCGCAGCTCGAAGTATTCAATGTGGGCACCGGTCATGGCTGCAGCACCAAGGAGATTATCGATGCTTTCGAAAAAGCCACTGGCGTAAAACTAAACTGGTGCTATGCTCCCCGCCGTGCCGGCGATATCGAAAAGGTATGGGCCAACCCTGACAAGGCCAACAATGTGCTGGGCTGGAAGGCCGAAACCTCGCTGGAGGACACCCTCCGCTCCGCTTGGAACTGGCAACTCAAGCTCCGCGAACGCGGCATCCAATAAACCATAAACTAAAAACTATAAACTATCAACTATAAACTATAGACTAACATGAAACCTACATTATATGTGCTCGCTGCTGGCATGGGAAGTCGCTACGGAGGCCTCAAGCAGCTCGATGGAGTAGGACCCAAGGGCCAAACCATCATGGACTACTCAATTTTTGATGCCATACGCTCCGGCTTTGGCAAGGTCGTATTCGTTATCCGCAAAGATTTCGAAAAAGATTTCAACGAGAAGATTCTCAGCAAATACAAGGGCCACATCCCCACTGAGGTTGTATTCCAGGCTGTGGACAAGCTGCCAGAGGGTTACAAGTGTCCCGAAGACCGCACCAAGCCCTGGGGCACCAACCATGCCGTGCTCATGGCTAAGGATGTCATCAAAGAGCCCTTCGCTGTAATCAATGCCGACGACTTCTACGGTCAGGACGCTTTCAGAGTAATCGCAGAAGAGCTGAGCAAACCTCGCGACCGCAAAGGCGACTACTGCATGGTGGGATTCCGAGTGGGCAACACCATGAGCGAGAACGGCACTGTATCGCGCGGAGTATGCGAGAATGAGCAGGGCCTGCTCACCTCTGTGGTGGAGCGCACTGCCATTGGCTATAACGACAAGCATGAAATCAGCTTTACCGACGAGCAAGGCAAAGAACAGATCCTCGATCCCAAAACTCCCGTATCAATGAATATGTGGGGCTTCACCCCCGACTATTTCGAATACGGAATGCGCGAGTTCAAAAAATTCCTCGACAAGGATCTCAACACCCCCAAGGCTGAGATGACTATCCCGCCATCCATTGATGCCCTAATCCGCTCGGGCGAAGCTACCGTCAAGGTGCTCGATACCACTTCGCGCTGGTTCGGCGTAACATATCCCGAAGACCGCCCCGATGTGGTAGCCAAGCTCGCCGAACTCCATGCCAAGGGTGATTATCCTGAAAAGATGTTCTAACCAGAATTCATATGAAATCAACCTCTATCTTATGCGTTGCAGCTTTAGCCATAATGGCAAGCTGCAGCAAACCTCAACACCAACCTGTGCCCACCGAAGATAGCGCTATCCTCCATGCGTGGTCGTGGGCTTTCGACACTATAGCCGCTAATATGTCCGATATTGCTGCCGCGGGCTACGGCTATGTACAGACCTCCCCGGCTCAGGCTTGCTACCCTGGCGACAATCAGGGCCGAGCCCTCTACAGCCAGGAAGGCGACTCTGTAATGGGCAAATGGTACTATTATTACCAGCCTATTGATTGGACTGTGGGCAACTGGATGCTTGGCGATCGCCAAGCCTTTGCCGCAATGTGCGATAGCGCTGCCAAATATGGAGTAAAGGTGATTGTGGACGTTCTCCCCAATCACACTGCTTTCGACACTACTGCCGTCACTCAAGCCTTCAATGCTGCTGTGGGTGGCCATGACAAGCTTTACCACTCCAATGGCTTGCAGCCTGTGCAAGATTACAACGACCGCCTGCAGTGCACGCTCTGGGCTTCAGGAGGGCTACCCGATGTAAACACTGAGAATCCTGCTTTCCAGAAATATTACATGGAGTATGTCAATGACCTTCTCGCCCTTGGAGCTCGCGGCTTCCGCTACGACACCGCAAAGCACATCGGGCTGCCCAGCGACCCAGTGGACTCGCTCTCCAATGTTGAGGTGAACGATTTCTGGGATGTTGCTACCGGCCGCAAGGCTGTTGACGGCGTTAGCCTGGCAATCCCGGCTGACTCACTCTTCATCTACGGAGAGGTGCTCCAGGATCGCAATGTCAAAGAGCAAGAATATGCAGAATATATGGATCTGGTAGCCAGCAGCTACGGCCATGCTCTGCGCCATGCAATCAAGGCCGGCGACGCTAATGCCGAAAACCTACAGGACTGGCGCCACAGCGCAGCTCCCGAGCAGCTGATCACTTGGGTGGAAAGCCATGATACATATTGCAACGAGCATGAGAGCGCTGACATGACCGACGATCAAGTGCGCGCCGGATATGTGTTCATCACGGCTCGCCAGCATGGCACTCCCCTATTCTTTAGCCGCCCGGCAGGAAGCACTCGAGAAAACTACTGGGGCAACAATCGCATCGGGGCTCGTGGCAACGATGAATTCAAGAACCCGGAGGTGGTGGCTGCCAATATGTTCCGCAAGAATATGAGTGGCGAACCCGAGACCCTCTACACCAGCGATAATGGCGCAGTGGTAGAGGTGGCTCGCGGCGATCGCGGCGCTGCGTTGGTAAACCTGAGCTCACAACCGGTAGAGATAACCATGGGCACCACACTGCCCAACGGCCTCTACAGCGATGCTGTCCATAACCAAGAGTTCAAGGTGGCTGACGGCTCTATCACCGGCTCTTTGGCTCCTAACGCCAGCTATATCCTATACGCTGAATAGCTCAAAAAGTGGCCCCGCAGGGGGCCACTTTTTTCCATTCACCATCATTTTTCATTCATCCATATCGTTTGCTCTCATATTACAATCCTGTTACAGGGAAAACCTTTTTGTAATTTTTTTGTTTTGTTTTTATAAAATTATTTAACAGGAACTGCAAAGCAAGCGATGAATAAATCTTAGAGCTATGATTACAAATGAAGTAATAGCTGAAATATACAAGAAATATCATAAAAAGCCCAAAAGCATTGATTGCCTGGATTTGGCAACTCTTTTTGAAAAAGCAGGGATTATGCATGATATTATGATTGAGCCGGAGACTGCTATGATGACAATCGGCTCAGTGATGCCCGACTCTCCTTTCCATGAAATATCCTTGAAGAATATCTACGCAATTGTTCCTTTTGAAGAGTGGACAGCTGTGGTAATGCATGCCTCCATTCTTTTCCTAAACCATAAAAAGCCTATAACCTCCATACACATCAAAGATCCCGAGCTCACACTCTGGGAGCGCATCAGAGGCGTGGGCTAACACCAAAATTTCCGATGCTACGAGTAAAACAATTTAGATTTAGCCTCTTTGGCGTAAACACCTATCTTGCCATAGACGAGGCTACCAACGAGGCAGCTGTGATTGACCCTGCTATGGCCGACCCAAGCGAAGAAAAGCGCTTCGATGACTATGTGCGTGAGAACAAACTCAAAATAATCGAGGTAATCAACACGCACCTGCATCTGGACCATTGCTTTGGCGAGAACTATGTGGTGGATAAATACGGTGTGCCAGTAGCAGCTCATGTGGCAGATCAGCCCTTAGCTCTTAACATCGATGCTCAGCGAATCAAGTTCGGCATGCGTCCTACGGGCCAGCAAGTACACATCGACATAGAGCTCAAAGATGGCGACATCATCAAAATTGGCGAGAGCGAGCTGCATGTGCTGCATGTGCCCGGCCATTCTCCTGGCGGCCTGGCATTATATTATAAGGAGGGAAATTTGCTTTTCTCCGGCGACAGTCTTTTCCAAGGCTCCATTGGCCGCACTGACCTCCAAGGAGGCAGCCATTCACAGCTTATCAATAGCATCCGGTCTAAATTGCTCACGCTGCCCGAGCGCACCACCGTGCTTCCAGGCCATGAAGGCCCCACCACCATTGGTGCAGAGAAGAGCCATAACCCATACCTGTGAAAAATACAAAATACAAAATACAAAATACAAAATACGAAATACGAAATACAAAATACAAAATACAAAATACGAAATACAAAATACGAAATACGAAATAACCCAGGGCTTTATGCCCTGGAAGAAAAAATGGAGGGACAGCTTCACGCTGTCTCTCCACTTTTATCCCCAATTGCATCTATACAATTAGGTTACGGGCCGAGCTTCTGCTCAGCGCAGTGGCGTTTATAGTTATGTAAAAATTGGAATCTCTACACCTATAGGGCCCGTCAGATCATATACCAATACAGATAACCTTTGTTATCGTCCCCCAATTTTGGTTTTAAATCATTCGCAAAATTACCCATTAATTGTCGCATTTCCAAAAATTGTTACAATTATTTTCGGGAAAATACAAAATTGAACATAAAATACCGCATCTTTGTTTCTCTATATGAAGATTTTCACGCGACAACTATGACAAAGATGAAGATTTACTGGCTGCATTGCGGCAGAGTGAGGGTTTCTGAGAAACTGCCTTACGGCGATGGCAACATGCTCGGAGCCACTGGCCTTTTTACTCGGTCAGCCGACAGGATATGGCTCCCTGTATCTGCCCTCTTCATTCAGCACCCATACGCTAAAGTGCTTATCGACACTGGCTGGCACAGAGACATGTCGCCCAACAATAGCTACGACCGCAACGCCCAGATAGCCCACATGTCGCCACTCCTGTATATGGTCAATCAGGGTGTGGTGGGCGCTGGCGATACGGTAGTGGAGCAGCTGGCACAATTAGGCGTGCGGCCAAGCGATCTGGACTATGTGCTCCTGAGTCACCTCGATGTGGATCATGTGAGCGGTCTGAAGTCGCTTACAGCCGCTCGCAACATTCTGGTGTCGGAGCCCGAGATGAATGCTGCTACGCGCTTCTGGGGCAAGCTGCGCTATTGCAATAAGATGTGGCGTGGCACACCTATCCGCACCTTCCGCTTCGGTCGCACCGGTCTGGGGCCTATGGAAAAGTCTTACGACTTGCTGGGTGACGGCTCCATCCAGCTGATTTGGACTCCCGGGCACAGCGAAGGCATGTTCTGCGTCAAAGTCAGCGGAAAGAGCGGCAAATACTTCCTCTACTTTGCCGATGCTGGCTATGGAGCGCGCTCTTGGCAACAGCTTGTGCTTCCTGGCATCTGCGATGACAAGGAGTTAGCTCGCAAATCCTTAGAGTGGGTGCGCGAGGAGAGCTTGGATGACCGATGCATTGCCTCTTTTGCCTGCCATGACCCCTCGGCTGACCCTTGTCGAATAGAATTATAAATTCGAATAGAATTATAAATTCTGTTAAACTAAATGGGGATTTTTTGCGTTTATTGTATATGAAACGATTATCCTACATATTCATTGCATTGATGGCTTTCTTGGGCTTTGCTTGCTCAAGCAATGATGCCTACGACGATATGCCCGAAACAATACAAAAGTTCATATCCCAATACTATCCCAACCAAGTGCTGGAGAGCTTTACCAGCTCTGACAGCGGCTATGTGGCACAGCTCAAAAATAGCGCCACCATTACCTTTGGCCTTAATTACCAATGGACACAAATCAACGGAAATGGCGTGGTACTCCCTCAAGTGCTGCTCTTCAACGACTTTCCTCCAGACCTCTATAACTATCTTCAAGAGACAGAGAACACCAACAATGTCTACAAAGCATCTCGCAATTCCATCGAATATGTAGTTGAGCTGCTGGACTATACCCTCACTTACACCATCTCCACTGGAGACATCACTGGCAAAGATGAGCCTATATCAAAATGATTGAATCATCTCAGCCGTCAAAGGCGAGGTGTAATTTATCCAATGAATTGGAAAGCCACGCCTCTCCATGCCTCTGAACCATGTCATCTGACGCTTGGCGAACTGATGTATCGCTATCTCCAATTGCCTCACCATTTCTTTATACTCCAACTTCCCAGTGACATAAAGTGTCAGATATTTATATTCCAACCCATAATATTCCAAGTCTTCAGCTGGGATGCCCTCAGCAAGAAGCCTCTCCACCTCCCTTACCATGCCAGCCTCTAAGCGAGCGCGCAGGCGCTCACTAATGCGCCGCCGCCTCTCTTCACGAGAGATATCCACTCCGATCACTATCGCATCCGTGCGCGGATGCGGTTGAGCAGCTGTAGCCAAATCCGGATGTTCTTCATAGTATATCTCTATCTCTAAGGCTCGTATGGCTCGCTTTACGGTATCCACATCTGTAGTATTGTGCAAGGCCTTGCGAGCTGCTAACATTACAGTAAGCTCCTCAAGCGTTTTATTCTCCAATGAAGCTCGCAGCTCGGGATTGGCTGGCACTTCGGGCAACAGCAACCCCTTGAGCACTGACTCCACATAAAGGCCTGTGCCTCCGCAAAGGATAGGGACACGCCCATGCGACCTTACCAAGGCTTCAGCCCGAGCAAAATCCCGCAAATATTCATACAGGTTGTATTTATAGCCTGCCGGCACTATATCAATCAGATGATATGGCACATCGCCATATTCTTCTAAATCCTTGCCGGTGCCAAGATCCATGCCTTGGTACACCTGTCGCGAGTCCGCGCTGATAATCTCGCCATCGATTTCACGCGCCAAGGCCACGGCTTTGCTGGTTTTGCCAGAAGCCGTAGGCCCGGTGACAACAATTAATGGTGATGCTTTTTCCATCGCAAATCCACACCCGATATGTAGCGGCGCCAGAACCTCCGCAGCTTGAAAAAGGGTCGATCCTCATTGTTTTGAGAAATCGAAATCCAATGCTGATCGGTATAATCTACCGTCCAATCCTTAAAGTCGCGCAGGCGGAAAGTAGGCCGATAATTCTTGATGGCGTATAGGCGCTTGCCCTCTCGGTTGTATGTCTTCCAAGCCATTGTGATGGTGAAAACCCTATGCATCTCCAAAGCAAACGCACGGGCAATCATACCGGATTTCATCATCATGTCCACCTGATAGAGGTTAAACCATTCTCCCTCAAAGCCTGGCAGTTTTTCCTCTTCTTCTGTCAGGAAGGCAGCATAGTGGAAAGTGTTGATTTTGCCCATATTGGTAGAGAAGAGATATCGGACATTAAATTTGTCTGCCCCTGAGATGCTTTGGAAGAGCTTCTGAGCTTGCCCGATGCCAACATCATCCGTGAATGGCACCTCGCACACTGCCGGGGTGTCCCACAGGGCCATGCCGCTCTGATCTTTAGCTACTTCTTGAAGCATTATCTTGTCTCCACCCACCACCATATAGCGGAGCTTCGACATTGTCTCATGCTCTGTGCGGCTGGGAGCGATGGAAGCCTCAAAGTGCATGCTGGAGTACTTTGAACTGTAATACACCAGCGACAACAAATACACTGTCAAAGGCACAATAAAGAAGAAGAATGTATCAGGAGAGTTGATATTGACATTGATATAGAATAGGCAATAGTAAGTCCAAGGCACTATCGACATAATTGCGGACATCACCATATGCATCATCATCTGCTGCCGAGCCTCTACGTGGAACACATTGCTCTCAATGGACATTCTCACCGAAAATGTAAACTGTTCCTTGCAAGCCTTGCAATAATGAGTGTGGGTGCGACGCAATAAGCCCACACCAAACAATACTGCGGACACAGGATACACAATCAGAGTGCTGATAAACGGCTGTGGATCATGCATCTGCCCCGCTATTCCCCAGTGACACCACTTTGTGTTCATAATGTCGATAACCAGCATTATAAACGAAGAGACAAATAGCGAATAGCATGTGTAGTGGGTCTCCAGCGAACAATTGTTGAACCCTCTTGACATACTGTAATTGCCAAAACTGATAACCGGCACAATCAAAGCAAATCCGATGAATGGCAGCCAAGTGCAAGGCACGCACCAGCCCAATACTATCAACGTGATGAGAGCCCCTCGGCATATAGCCCAGGTGCTGAATAATTGATTGAATACCCTCTTAAAACTTACTGAAGCTGTCATTCGCTTGCTATTTTAAGTGATTTTTGAAATAATCGTACATTTTGCCATATACTACAGCGCGGGCATTGCAACCGTAGATGCTGTGGTTTTTGTTAGGGAAGATAAACATATCGCACAGCCCTCCCACGCTCTGGAGCCGCGATACATACTGCAGCGAGTTTTGCGGGTGCACATTGTCATCTGCTGTGCCATACATTATTAACAAGGGACATGCCAACTTGTCAACTCTATACAGTGGGCTGCCCTCGTAATATCCCTGTTCGTTCTGTTGTGGAGTGAGCATGTATCGCTCGGTGTAGATACTGTCATAAAATCTCCAGCTTGTCACCGGGGCCACAGCCACAGCCGCAGCATAAGGAGCGCCTGATGCCGAAGCAGCCATCAAGGTCTCATATCCGCCATAGCTCCAGCCAAAGATACCAATATGCTTTGCGTCGGCCCAGCTCTGCTGAGCCACCCATTTGGCCGCATTCACCTGGTCCACAGTCTCATAACGTCCCAATTGGCGATATACCGCATCCATAAAGGCTCGGCCTCGGCCACCGGTGCCGCGCCCGTCAACGCATACCACGGTGAAGCCATTGAGAGCGAAATATGTTTCCCAATCCATGCCCCAGCTGTTGAGCACTGTCTGAGAGCCTGGTCCGCTGTATTGGTACATAATCACCGGCTGAGCCCCGGTGGCATTGGGGCTGCGCACTATGTATCCATTAAGCGAGTTGCCATCGCTGGGCACTGTGATAAACTCTTTCTTCGGATAGTTAGCCACGCGGCTTGCATAGGCGGCGTTGTCTTCAAGCACGCGCACCTGCTTCCCCTCCGAATTATTAATGGTGTAAATAGGCGGTGTCATTACATCGCTGTATTTCATCATGCAGTATGCCATATCGGGCGAAAAGTTGGCATCTGTGGTGCCATTTGACCGGGAAATTACAGTCTGCTTGCCTTTGGCATCAAGCTTGTATATAGTCCTGTCCATTGGCGTGGGGGCAGCGGCTTGATAATAGCAGTTACCCTTGGCATCTTGGCCATAAGTGGCTGTCACATCCATATCCGGCTGTGATATTGTAGCTTGCAGCTCTCCAGAATAAGAATACCGATAAAGCTGGTTCCATCCGCTTCGAGTGCTGCGCACAAGCATATAATCCGCACAAAGCTTCAAATCCTCATAAGCTGAGGGGTCGATCCAAGCCTTGCTATCCTCAGTATATATCGATTTGCAAATCGTTGACTTTGGATTTACGGAATATATTTCCAGATGGTTCTGGTCGCGGTTAAGTGTTACCGCAATCAGGCGCTCGGGCGAGCCTCCATACCGTATGCGCGGGATATACTCAATCTTGCTGTCTGGCAGCTCTATGTCCTTGACTTTGCGAGTCTCCACATCATAGCTGTGGAGGCTTACGATAGAGTTGTTGACTCCGGCCACCGGGTATTTGTAGCTATAAGCGCCAGGATAATAAGCGTACTGATCCATAGGGTCGCAAGTGCCCTGATACAGTGGCAGAGTGTACATTGGCACCTGGCTCTCATCATAGCGCAGATAGCAGAGGGTAAGATTGTCGGGAGCCCAAGCCATGGAGCAATCTGTGGTGAACTCTTCTTCGTAGCACCAATCCGGGATGCCATTGATTATCTTGTTGATTTCACCATCCTTGGTCACTTGCACTTCGCTATTGTAGGTAAGCTTTTTGATGTATATATTATTCTCGGCCACGAAAGCGATCATGAGCCCATCTGGTGAAATCAGAGGCGATTGCTGTACTTTGAAATTTGTTGACAGAGGTTTCAGCAGCTTGGTGCGCACCTCGTACACATAGTACTCTGCTGTGAAGCTGTGGCGATAAATCTCTTTGCGATTATAGTGTACCAAAAGGTAACGCCCATTCTCGCTAAGCTGAAAACCTTCGATTAGCGGAATGGTGCTTTCGCGCGTATCGGAGATGTCGATGAGAGTTTCCAGCTTCTTTCCCGTGGTAATGTCGTAGCGATCCACGGTCTTCCTGTCAGCAGAAAGGAGCAGGTAGCCGTTGCCATCCGGAGCATAAACAAAACTCGGAGGAGTGGCTGGGCGGTTTTTAGGATATACATATTCCGCAATGTCCGCCACGGTGGCTGACACCTGAGCCTGCGCCCCGGCTGCTGTCACTACCAATAATGCTATGGCTATATTTTTTTTCAGATTCAGATTCATATTCTTAGTCAAAGAGAGAGGGTTGATTGTCGTCATCATATTTGCGGCGCTGTGGCGGTGTGTAGCCGAAAGTAGCCTGGCCTTCGGCAGCACGCATGGGCGATTCCTCTTCCGGAGCTGACACCAGCCAGTCTGCTCCCGAGATTATCTCATCCACATTGTCGCTTAGCACAGCCTTGTCCACCACATTTTTCGGCTTGCGACCGGGGCGCTTCTTAGCCGGGGCTTGATCTGCCGGAAGCTGGAATTGCATGCCCGATGTGGCTGCGGCCTGTTCGATTCTCGCCTTTTCTTCTATATGGTATTCTATGGCTTGTCGCAGATTCTTGTTTTCCTCCTGGCTCTTGCGCAGGCTTTCGCGCAGCTTTTCGATGTGGGCTTCCATTTTATTGCGCACTTCCTCGAATTGGCTGATTTGCTGCTGTATCTGTTCAAGCTCTTCCTGTGTCACCGCCTCTTCATCATGGGTGCGAGGCTCCTCACTGCGGACTTGAGCCTGGGCCTGGGCCTCTGCCAATTCTTCATCTTTCTGATGTAGCGCAGCATTAGCTGCTTCCAAAGCTTTTTCCAAATCCCCTATCTTCGCCTCTTTCACGGCAAGGTCTTTTTCCACCTCAGCATATTTCTCTTTTAAGGCATGGAGCTCCTGTGTGGCCTCAGCGGCCTGCTTGCGGAAATTGCTTTGCATAGCATCATTGATGGAGACTTGAGCTTGGTCCTGCTGCATCTCTTGGAGCTGCTGCTCAAGCACTGCGGCTGCCTTGGCTTTGTTGAGCATGCTGCGATTTTCGATATCGAGCTGTTCTTTCTCTGCTTCCAAGCGCATTACCTGATCCTCAAGGTCTTTCACTCTTTCGGAGAGGGCTCGCTTTTGTCGGTCAGCGCTAAGTTGCCGGTCTTTGAGCTCCGATCGCTTGGCCTCCAGCTCTTCGGCATGCTTTCTAAGCTCTTGCGCCTCTTTCTGCAGCTTGTCGCGCTCTATGCCCCAGTCGGCCCGGCATTTCTCATTGGCATTACGGCGCACTTCTTCCAAGTACTGCTTCAGAGAATCATCAAGCGACTTGTACAGATACTCTCTCTGTTTCTGGCTCTCTACGCTCTCGGATAAAAAGCCGGGCAAGGATTTGTTAAACACATCTACCACCCCCGCAAAGATCATCTCCACATGCTCTTTGTCAATGCCCATGGCCTCCACTGGCTTGGGAGCCGCAGGCATAGTGGGCGTATCGGGCACATCGCTTCGCAATATGTCATCATATTCATCATCGACATCGTTGCCGAATCCGAATGCTCGTCCTATTTTTTTGAAAAGTCCCACTAATGTTATGTTTCTGGCTTTGCCACCACCCCAATGCCCTTTTTGCCGTTGATGGAGATGGCAAGCGGTTTGTCAAATTTGATTATGCGTATGCGTTCGTTCTCATAGACCGCCGGAAGCGAGTCAAGATACTCCAAATTGGCTATGCCATCGTTGATCGATGGGTTGATAGTGAAATATCCCACGCCGAACGATGTCAGATTCTGGAAGAAATGGGTGCCTTGGCTGGGCTCTATGCGATAATTGGCCAGCGATGACTCCACAATCAAGCGAGCAGCTGAAATGGAAGCCCACTTCACAGGAATGCCAAGGGCCGGATCGCTTGAGCCCCAGCGTCCGGGTCCAATCAAGACATAGCCCTTGCTCTCGGCCACGTATTTGCGATTAATCTCAGCTATCTCATCAGCAATCTTAGGATTGTTGAATGAGTCAAATTTCTCCGGGCGCACATAGATGATAGTATCCACATTCTCTATATTGCCATGTCCAAGAGCAGTGTTGCTCTTGAGTATGCAATCCCGGTCTTCTACTTCTAAGATTTCGTCATCCACCATATCCTTCTTGTCTATAATGGGACGAATCTGCAACCAATATATCAGGCCCTTAAGGTTGTCTGACCCAGGCACTGTGTGTTCGCGCTGCACTCGGGGATCAAGCACCACTCCGGCAAATTCTATCTCCACTGGGCGTCGCATCTCGCTCTGCCCCTTTGTGAGCATGAAATCTACGCACTCGGCAAGAGGGAAAGCTTTGTCACGCAGCATATTGTTGAATGTCACCACTCTGCGCCCCTTGCCGCGCTCATAGTCCAACATCATGTCGCTGGCAAAGTCGTAGGTACTCACGCAATGGCGCAGAGCCCCGGTGTCGGCAAAATTTTGCACTGGCTTTTTTACCAAGTTAAAGCTGTCGTCAACCTTCATCTGCTCTATCTCCTGCTTAGGTTCAAGAGCGAAGAGATGGGTCTGGGTATCTCGCAGGGCCAGATCTATTGTGGAAGTTTGCAACACATTTTCCGGATGCCGGGGCGAGAAGCGCAAGCTCCTGCCGCCATCCACTATGTATTTGCCAAGGCCTACGGCCACCTGGGCCACACCGTCCTCGGCTTTTTCATCATTGATAGGATAATAATTGAGCGAGCGGCCCACTCCGCTCAACGAAGGGAAATAATATCCCTCATGGTTCTCTCCCACCACTTCTTGAATAATCACAGCCATCTTCTCCTGATCAATCACATTGCTGGTGGCAGTCATATAAGCCTTCGAAGCAGCATAGAACACGCTGGCATACACAGCCTTGATGGCATCGCACATTAGCTGGCGCATCTTCTCATGATCCTCGAGATAGGGAATCATGTAGGTGTTATAGATGCCGGCAAAGGGCTGGTAGTGAGAGTCTTCAAGCAAGCTGGAGCTGCGTATGGCCAAGGGGCGGTCAATCACCTCGCACAAGGCCAGCAAATCTTCGCGAATATTGTCGGGCAATGAGGCCTGCTCAAAGCGCTCGAGTATCTCCTCATCGGTAGCATTGCTCAAGGCAAATGGATAGAGCTCATTGGCCTCCATAAATTGGTCGAAGATATCAGTGCATATCACCACCGTGCGCGGAATGGTAATCATCACGCCATCAAGATCATCGCACACTGGATTCTTCTTGATTATGCTATCCACAAAGGCCAAGCCGCGGCCCTTGCCTCCGAGCGAGCCCTGGCCTATTCGAGCGAAATTGGAATAATAGTCGAAGCGGTCCTTCTGGAACACTGCCACCACTCCCTTGTTCTTCATCCTGCGATATTTCACTATCAGGTCGAAGATAAGCTTCTTAGTGGCCGGAATGTCCTGCAATCCCTGGCTGCGATGCATAGCCATCACCTCGGCTATCGGGAAGAGGGCGCGGCTATAGAGCCAGCGTGAGAAATCGTTGCGCTGGCAATGATAGAGCATCGAGTCATCGGGGATGTCGAAGATGCGCTTCTGCAAATCCTTTAGAGTAGGCAAGCGCATAATCTCCTCGCCAGTCTCCGGATTTCTGACCACGAAATCGCCAAAGCCGAAATTAGATGCTATGGCATTGCCCAAATCCACCGGAAGCTTTTTGGAATTTTTATCCAGAAAGATTCCGCCAAACTCTTTCACCCTCTCGGCATTTCGCTGCTCGGAGGACTCTATAATAAGCGGAATATAGGGGTCTTTCTCGCGGATATAGCGCGCTAACTGTATACCGGCATCCGGATCCTTCTTGCCTTCGCGATTGAACGACACATCGCTAATCACTCCCAGCAGATGATCTTTGTACTTGTCGTACAGTTCTACCGCTTCTTCGTAATTTCGGGCAAGTATCACTTTTGGGCGCCCGCGCATGCGAAGCATCTGCTCATGCTCGTTGAGGGCCTCTGTGGAGAACACCATCGACTGATTGAGCAGATAGCGGTAAATAGGCGGAAGCACGGATGAGTAGAAGCGCACAGAGTCCTCCACAAGCAGGATGGCTTGCACGCCCACATCCAGCAGGTCGTGCTCGGCATTCATCCAGTCCTCAAGCAATTTCAGAATAGCGAGCAAGAGGTCAACATTTCCCAGCCAACTGAACACATAGTCGATATGCGTAAGATCCTGGTTGGCCAATCGGCGCGACACTTCTTTAGAGAATGGCGTGAGCACCACAAAGGGGACGTTAGGATGAGCCTCCTTGATTGCGGCAGCGCCATCGAATGTCTCGCTGATATCGACGCCGGGCATAGCTATTACCATATCGAACTGTTTCTGGGCCATGGCATCCAAGGCCTCGCTTACATGCGCCACTCGCGACACTCGGGGAGGCGAGCTAAGGTTAAGGGATACGTATTCAAAGTACAACTGTTCTTCCACGCGCCCATCCTCCTCCATGATGAATGCGTCATAGGGTGCAGCTATCAGAAGCACATTGAAAATGCGCTTCTGCATCAAGTCCTGAAATGATATGTCTTTGAGATATAATTGACTAAGTGCCTCTTCGTTCATTGCAAGCTAATTATCTTGCAAATTTATCGCTTTTTTACGAGAAATGAAAATTATTTCTTATTTATTTAGGTGTAAGCTCTCTCTGAACAATTTTTGTAGAGTCCAAGGGCAAGGCCTTCGCTCACTCTGAAGATTTATTGAAAATTTAGACAGGCCTTTCTCTTGGTGTAATCACCAAAAATTTCTATCTTTGCAATGCAACAACTGACGCTGCCCTATACAGATGTACCATACCGCAATAAATAAAATAGAGCAAGACTTCCCCGTAAAGCTAAAAGATTTCCCAGAAGAAGTCACCAGCGATGGCGCAAAAATTTATGGTGAGACTTCGCTGGAAAACCACATGGCAATCCTCTCGCATTATCTTCACGGTAGCCTCAAAATTAAAGACGAGACTCTCCGAAATGAAATAGTGGAGGCCATACGCAGCTTTTTGGTCCGAAAAGAAATCCGTCAAGCTCGAGAATGGAGCGATGAGGAAATATTGAACCTCTCCGACACGCCTATGCCAAAAGGGCTTTTTGACCAATTCTTCAATGTTCCCTTCCCATCGCCCGATACATATCGACACACTTTTATCGACCTATTCGCCGGCATTGGAGGCATACGACTCCCTTTTAGCGAAATGGGTTACAAATGCGTGTTCTCATCTGAATGGGATGCTCCGGCTCAGCGCACCTATTTTGCAAATTACGGAGAAATGCCCTTTGGAGACATTACCAAGATCAAGGCTGAAAATATTCCTCCACATGAGCTTCTTCTGGCTGGTTTCCCCTGCCAAGCTTTCTCCATCATAGGCAAGGGCTTGGGATTTGCCGACACCCGCGGCACAATGTTCTTTGAAATCGAAAGAATATTGAATTACCATCATCCCAAAGCCATTCTCTTGGAGAATGTTAAGCAATTGGTAACCCATAATAGAGGAAAGACGTTCGCCGTAATCCAAGACAGGCTTACTAAATTAGGCTATCATTTCAAATGGCAGGTGCTCAACGCATTAGACTTTGGCTTGCCACAGAAGCGAGAGCGTGTCATCATAGTAGGTTTTACAGATAAGCACCTCTGTGACACTTTCTCTTTTGATTTTCCTAAAGTTAAATACGATTTGTCCAAAATATTGGAGCCAGAGGAAAAAATAGACAATTCGCTATATGCCTCTGACACCATTGTTAACAAGCGAAGAGAAAAAACCAAGGGCAAAACTGTATTTTACCCCTCAATGTGGCACGAAAACAAATCCGGCAACATCTCGGTGCTTCCTTACTCTTGCGCCCTTAGGACTGGTGCCAGCTATAATTATCTGCTTGTCAATGGTGTGCGCCGCCCATCTTCCAGAGAGTTGCTGCGACTTCAGGGCTTCCCTGACAATTTTGAAATAGTAGTGCCTCATGGCGAAGTAAGGCGCCAGACTGGCAACTCTGTGGCTGTACCAATGATTCGTGCCATAGCACAAAAAATTAACAACATCTTAGAAAATGGAGCATCCTAAATTAAAAGATTCCCATAAGCTTACAGCCAGCGAGCTCTATCCTCTCAATGAGATACCAAAAGAGATTATCACTAAAATAGCTGGCTCGTTTGTGTATCTGATGTATGTTGGTCGCAAAGACATCAGTGGCGATGATTTTGGCGATGCTTTTGCCCAAGCTATCGGGGGTGAACATCTGGCTTCTCCAGTGGGAATAGCAGATGTGGTAAAGGATAAAATGGCTTGGAGCATGAAGACTGTCAAAGTCTCCAATCCATTCAAGGCCAATGTCGTGCGCCTAATCAGTGGGCGTTGCTCTCCTGATTATTCCTATGGCATTACAGATCCTCATGAAGATATCCAACTCACAGGCCGAGCTGTCCTGGGAATATGGAATGAGCGAGTAAACATTGCACAAGACAATTATAGTCAGGTTCGCACGTCGGTATTAATTCGCAATAATGAATTAAATCAGTATGTAATTTTTGAGGAAGAAAATCATCGCTACGCTACAAATAATTATGTATGGGAGGCTAATAACAATGGCAATCTAATCGGAAGGGATGTATCTACTGGAGAACATTGCTTTACTTGGCAACCTCATGGCAGCCAATTTACTATTATAGAAAGAGTGCCGGAGACTGCGGTTAAATTTGAGTTAAAGATTCCTCCAAAAATTTCACAGGAAGCTATCTTAAAGAGCATCCAGTTTGATGAATCTTGGGTAAGGATTATACATTAAATGCATTCCTCTAAGAAGGGATGGTATGGAGTGGATAGAGGAGATATACCGGGATGGTGGGATTGAGGTGTGCAACACTGTCAGGGGCCGCTATGCAGAGGGGGATAATTATGGAGGTCTCAATGTGTGCCATTATGTGGGAGATAGCACTGAGCATGTGGCTTGGAGCCGGGAGATGCTATGCAAAGCATTGGGCATCGGGAGAGAATGTCTGATAGTGCCTCGCCAGACACATTCGGTCAATGTAAAGGTTATAGAGAGTTTGCCAGCAGGCGCGCTGGAAAGCGTTGACGCCCTGGTCACATCATTGCATGGCGTGGCGATAGGCGTCTCCACTGCCGATTGCGTGCCAGTGCTGTTGGCTGACGAAAAGGCACATATCATTGGCGCGGCGCATGCCGGTTGGCGCGGGGCCGTTGGTGGCATAGTGCAGCGCACAGTGAGAGCCATGGGGGAGCTGGGAGCATCTGCGAGCAGCATGCGAGCTTGGCTGGGCCCATGCATTTGCCAAAATTGCTTCGAGGTGGGCCAGGAGGTGGCTTGCCAGTTCCCGGAAGAGTTCGTCAGTCGCTCTGGAGCCAAGCCCCATGTAGATTTGCCCGGCTATGTAATCTCCCTTCTGGTCCAATGCGGCGTGGATAGCTCGAATATTATAGCACCTCGGGCATGCACCCGCTGCCACCCGGAAACCTATTTCTCCGCTCGCCGCCTCGGCATCGCCTCCGGCCGCATCTTCTCCGCCATCCTCCAAAAGTAAAACCCAATCAGCCAACTCTTCCTATCAAAAATACACCCCAAAATAGAGGGATTTGGAATTGGCGGCAAAGCCAATTAGCGGCGAGCAGGCTTCTTCTCGTCGGCGAAGCGGTTGGGGAATGTCAGATGCTGGCGCGGGCGCACCAGCGCCACAATGATCATCACTATGCCCGCGATGATGAAGGGTATGCTCAGCAGCTGACCCATGTTGAGTGCCATGTCGCGCTCAAAATCCACTTGCGGATTCTTGAGAAACTCGATAAAGAAGCGGGCTGTGAAGAGCCATGTGAAGAACACGCCAAATATCAAGCCCGGACGCTCCTCCGCATTCTTCTTCCAATACATCCACATCAGCACACCAAAGAGCGCCAAATACGCCAACGCCTCATAAATTTGAGTGGGATGGCATGCAAGCCCCTCATAGAACTCATGCCATTCTCTGGATCGAACAAACATAAAGCCCCAAGGCAAAGTGGTGGCATGCCCGTAGATCTCACTATTCATCAGGTTCCCTATGCGAATCATCGCCCCCACCAGGGCTATGGGTATCACCAAGCGGTCGAATGTCCACATCGGGCTGCGCTTAGCTGTTATCCACGAGAACAAAAACACAGCTATCACAATCGCTATGGTGCCGCCATGGCTGGCCAAGCCTCCCTCCCAGAACTTGATAATCTTGTCCGGGTGAGCACTGTAATAGTCCCATTCGTAGAAGAACACATGGCCCAAGCGCGCGCCAATAATCGTGGCGGCTACCACCCAGATCAGCAGAATGCCAACCCACTTCTCCGGAGCGCCCTCGTGGCGGAACATCTTGGCCACTATATTGGTGCCAAGCCAGAAGCCTACGGCAAACATCAGTCCATACCAGCGCACTTGCAGCGGACCAAAATCTAACAAAATGGGATTAGCATCCCAGACAATGTATTGGAGCATATGAAGTTTTCAGTTTTCAGTTTTCAGTTTTCAGTTTTATTTTGTATTTCGTACTTTGTATTTTGTATTTGACCGAAGTAGTCCTTGGTCACTTTCCTCACCCTCGATGAGAGCATCAGCAGGGTCAGCATTGTGGGAATAGCCATAAGCGCATAGAAAAGATCGCACAGGCCCACGGCAGCCTCTATGGGAATGACAGCAAAGAGCACCAGAGTGGCAATCCAGGCCCATGTATAGTATTTGCTCCGCTTCTCCCCAAAAAGATAAGCGGCGCAGCGAGTGCCATAGAATGAATATGAGAACATCGACGACATGGCAAAGCATATCACCACCACAATCAGCAAATACTCGCCATAGGGAATGCCTGCCGAGAATGCGGTCATAGCTAAGGACAGGCCCTTCACTCCCTCTACATTGATGTCGCAAGTGAGCAGAATTGCCAAAGCCGTAAGCGTGCATACCAATCCAGAGTCAATGCTGGGGCCAAGCATGGCCACCAAGCCCTCACGCACCGGTTCGTGGTTGCGGCTCTCGCCATGCATTATAGTGGCCGTGCCCACGCCTGCGTCATTGACAACCATGGCTCGCCGAGCCCCAATTATGGCTATGCCAATGAATGCCCCGAAGCCAGCCCTCAGACTGAAAGCCTCGCGGAAAATGCTGGCCACTACCTCGGGCACATGGTGAGCATTGCTGATAATAATGTAGAGCACCATTATAAAATACAGAGTGACCATGAAAGGCACCAAAATCGAAGCCACCCGCGCTATGCGAGTGATGCCGCGAAGCACCACCAAAGCCACTATCAGAGCCACGCCTATGCCAAATATGAGCCTAAAGGCTTGCGCATTGCTCAGGCCCGTAATGCCTGAGATGCCACCAAGCAGGCTGCTGCCTTCAATGCTCTCCGCCGAGGTGAACACGCTCATCACTGCCTCAGTCAGCTGATTGGCATTCATGATGCATAGCGTGCCAAACATTCCAGCCACCGCAAAGCATACAGCCAGCCACTTCCAGCGCTGGCCCAATCCATTCTCTATTATATACATTGTGCCACCAGCCGGGCGCCCGGTGTCGCTCTTGCCCTTGTACATGATGGCCAGCACGCCCTCATGGTATTTGGTGCTCATTCCCACTATGGCGCTTACCCACATCCAAAAGATAGCCCCGGGGCCGCCCATCACCAGAGCGATAGCCACGCCCGCAATGTTGCCCATGCCGATAGTGGCGGCCACTACTGATGCTAAAGCCTGGGCTGAGGATATCTGCCCATTCTTGGCATCGCTCTTATGCCTAAGAGCCTTCATGGCATGCGGCAGCCGGCGCAGCGACACCATGCCGGAGCGCAGAAACATGTAGAGCCCTCCGCCTATGAGCAAGAAAAATAGCGGATAGCCTCCTAAAAAGTCGGCTGCCGCTACTATTATGTCTGCTATTTTATCCATCAACGAGCCAGTACTATATCGGTCTCCTTTGCCCGCTTGCGCATGTTGAGCAGAGCATAACGCATGCGGCCCAAGGCCGTGTTGATGCTCACCCCGGTGCGCTCAGCGATTTCTTTGAACGACAAGTCCTCGTAATACCTCATCTCCACCACTCGGCGCTGCTCCTCCGGAAGCTGCCCCACCAGAGCCACCACATCATCCAGAATCTGTGAATCGATGATGGCATCCTCGATCGTGCCCTCTGTGAGATCGCGCCGATTGAGGATATTGAGGTCCTGATTATCTGTGGATATCATTCCCTTGTCCTGGCGGTAATAATCAATCACCAAGTTATGAGCAATGCGAGCCAGCCAAGCCCCGAACTTGCCATCGCTCGTATAGCGTGACTGGCGCAGGGTCACGATGGCCTTCACAAAAGTCTCTTGAAATATGTCGTTGGCTATCTCCTCATCCTTGACAAGATGCAGGATATATGAGAAAACATTGCCTTGATGGCGCTTTAGCAGTGTATCAAAGGCTGAATTGTCGCCTTGCACGTATGCAGCCACTAATTGATCATCGGTGCGCTGCGCGGTTGTATTTAACATTCTATTCTCTGTTTTTGTTGGAGTAGAGATGTGCTATAGGCAATTGGATGTTAGTGAATAATTGGTTTATTGTCGTTACTTTTGTCAGTAATTATTTACAAAGTTACTGCTTTTTTTCGTATTAGCACAAAAAAAGTGCTCAAAACGTCAGTTTTAAGCACTTTTTAAGATTTTAATTGTAATAGAGCCGGATTTTTTCCGTTACGCTTCTATTCTACTGACTGGGCATCTGTGCCGGCCATAGCCTTCCAGCAAAGCACTGCGATGGCTGCGCCCACAAGCGGACCTACGAGCATAATCCAGAAATCGCCAAAGGCTGCGGGATCGAACACTGCGGGGCCGAACGAACGAGCAGGGTTCACTGAGCAGTTATCCACTGGGATGCCAACGATGTTGACCAAGCCCAGGGCGATACCGATGCCCAGACCGGCAAACTTGCCAGCACCTTTCTTGGAGTCGGTGGCTGCAAGCACTACAAATACAAAGAAGAAAGTGAGCAAGCATTCAGCAAGCAGGGCCATGCCGGATGTGGCTCCGGGCTGAAGCACATTGGTAGCCAAGTCATAGTCGCCGGTGATGCCTCCATACGTGAAGCCCTCGCCAAGCTGCATGAACACATACAGGAAACCGGCACCAATCGTAGCGCCTATCAACTGTGAAATCCAGTAGCCGATCATCTCGCCCAGCGTCATGCGGCCTGCCAGCCACACACCGAACGATACTGCTGGATTGACATGGCAGCCTGAAATGTTGCCTATTGCATAGCACAGGCAAATCAGAACCAAACCAAAGCATACACCCACGCCATAGCCTCCGATCACGGGGCCAGCAAGCACTGCGCTTCCGCAGGCCAGGAGGACGAGGAACATCGTGCCTACACCCTCAGCTAAGAATTTTTTCATACTCTAAAGTTAAAATAGTTGAAAATGTTTGTTTCTTTCAGCAAATTTAAAGATATTTGCAAGATAAAACAAATAAAATCGCAAAAATGTTGAAATCTGCAGATGAATGGCACCCCTGGGAGCCTTTCATCCCCGCCAATGCCAAAGTTCTGGTAATGGGCACATTTCCCCCGGCTCCCAATCGATGGACTATGGATTTCTATTATCCCAATTTCATCAATGATTTTTGGCGAATTATCGGGTGGATTTTCTTAGGCGACAAGGAGGCTCTGATCGATAGTGAGCATCGCACGTTTAATCTTAACAAAATAAAGGAGATACTAAATGAACAAGGAATAGCACTTCATGACACCGGCCACCGCATACGCCGCCTGCGCGGCAATGCCAGCGACAAATTTCTGGAAATCATCGAGCCGGTAAATCTCAGCGGTCTCACCGCTCGAATGCCTAATCTTCAGGCTATCGCTACCACCGGCCAAAAAGCCGCCGAAGTGGTGGCCGAGCTCACTGGCACCCCGGTGCCAAAGATGGGTGAGCATGTGCGCTGGGGCCACATCGCTATCTGGCGCATGCCTTCCACCTCGCGAGCCTACCCAATGAAGCTCGAACAAAAAGCTCAGTACTACAAGAGACTATTTGATAATCCCTCCGGTCTGCTTCCTTAACGCAGACTTTCTGGTATCGGGATAAAAAATGTATTTAATAAATAAACTTTTCAATCATGCACAAATCTTTACTGATTGCACTGGCTGGAGCCTTGCTTGGAGCCTGCTCCGCTGAGAAGGCTCCCACCTCGGCCACTTGGCAAGTCCTGGAAAATGGAGATGGTCAATACTCCCATCGGCTAACCATCAAAGGCGACATGAGTTTTGACAAAATCGGGTTCAACTGCTTCGCCCGCACCATGACTCCCGTCAACGAACTCGACACCATCACCGAAATCGTCCCTGGCTACTATGTACTGTCATCAGGTCGCTTTGGCCAAGATGCCGATAGCATTGTTGTGGACATCATCACCAAGGGCTCCTACCGCCTGCGCTCTTATGCCATCGACGGCTTGCATCGCATCGGGGCCGACGGCTCCACAGCTCCTATTGCATTTACCCGCATCCCGGTGACCGAACGCAAGCAATGGGCCACCCCCGATGGAGTGGACAAGATGCCTTACGGCCCTGAAATCTATGACCGCAATGCAGAAATCTACGCCGATCAGGCTCCCAGCCCCTATGCCGTGGTGCCAAGCTACAAGCAAGTGACTCTCACTGGAGGCGAAAGCAAAATGCCATTGGCATACAGCTGGCATAAAGTAACCAACGACAATCCTGAATACTATACCATCACTGTGCGCAACGACAGCCTTATCATCGGGGCTGCCGACGAGCGCATGGCCAATGCGGCAAAATACTCTTTCGACAAGCTGGTGGCTGAAAATTACGAGACTCTCCCCAATGTGGAGATTGTGGACTGGCCCGACCTCCCCTATCGCGCCTTGATGATCGACATATCCCGCAATTTCCAGACTCCCGAGGCCATGAAGCAATTCATTGATTATATGGCCCAGCATCGCCTCAACACCCTCCACTTCCACCTCCTCGACGATGAAGCTTGGCGCTTGGAGATCAAGCAACTGCCCGAGCTTACCGAGGTAGGCGCTCGCCGTGGATACACCACCGATGAGCATGACTTCTTAGCCCAAATTTTCGCCGGCGATGGCAACCCTGACACCCAGGGCAATTGCAGCAACGGTTACTTCTCTCGCGAGGAATATATCGATTTTATCAAGTACGCTTACTCTCGTGGCATCAATGTGATTCCTGAGATAGAGTCTCCCGGCCATGCCCGCGCTGCCGTGAAGTCTATGGAGGCACGCTATCGCCGCACTGGCGATGACTCTTTCCGCCTAATACATGATGGCGACACATCCAAATACACCTCTGCTCAAGCTTTCCACGACAATGTGATGAACCCGGCTCTTCCCGGCCCATACAAATTCATGGATACTGTGATGACCGAGATTCAGAGCATGTACACCGAGGCCGGCGTACCTCTTCTGGCAATCCATATCGGCGGCGACGAGGTGGCCCGAGGAGCCTGGGACGGCTCTGAGGTGGCTCAGAAATTCATCGAGGAGAACAAGCTCGACGGCCAGACGGGCCTCCACGGCTACTTTGTTGACCGCATCATCGAAATGATGCGCGAAAAGGGCATCCAGGTCAGCGGCTGGCAAGAGATAGCCTTAGGCCACAGCGATGAGTACAATGCCAAGACAGCCCCGGAGGTGTACAGCGTGAACTGCTGGACACAAGCCACAGGCCCTAACCCGGTGGGCGCGCAGTCCGTATCCAACGGTTTTCCCACTATCCTGAGCAATGTCAACTATTTCTATGTGGACATGGTCTACAGCAATCATCCAGAGGAGCCGGGCCTCAACTGGGGAGGCACTGTGGATGAGTTCCAGAGCCTCCACGGCTATCCCGCTCGCCTGTGCCCCATCGATGTGAGCAAGGCTAAGGGCTATATCAAGGGTGTGTCCGGCCACCTGTTTGCCGAGACCATGCGCAATCCCCAGACTGTGGAGTACTATCTCTTCCCCAAGATGCTGGGTCTGACCGAACGTGCCTGGAACAACGATAGCACTTACACCGACCGCGACTTTAATGCCATAATAGGCATGCGCGAAATTCCGCGCTGGGCCAAAGAGGGTCGCAACTTCCACCTGCGCCAGCCCGGCATCAAGGAAATCGACGGCAAAATCTGCATGAACAGCCCCTACCCCGGTGCCGAAATCCGCTACACCACCGATGGCAGCACCCCCACAGCCCAGTCTTCTCTTTATTCCGAGCCTTTCTCAGCCCAGGGATTGAAAGATATTCGCGCTCGCCTGTTCTATCAAGGCAAAGAGTCTGTAACCACTTATCTTTTCATTGAATAGCCATGAGATTCAAGATCTTCCTTTGGGCCATGCTATTATGCATCGCCTCGAGCTTTGCTCAAAACAGCGATTATCCCGGCGACTATGCAAAGGCCCCGCGCTTTAAAGCCTTGATGCTTTACACTCAGACTGCCGAGCCTGCGCATGTCGACTTCGCCAACCAGACACGGGAGTTTTTCCATAAGCTCAGCTATGGCGAGGGCTTCCTGATCGACTATACCACCTCTCTTGATGATTATCCTTACGAAAAGCTAAAGGAGTATCAGGTTATCATTATGGTCAATGAGCTCCCCAACACCCCCAAGCAGCGCGCCGACTTCGAGCGCTACATGGAAGAGGGTGGAGGCTGGATGGGCTTCCACGCAAGCGGATACAACGACAAGGACACGCAATGGCCATGGCTTAACCAGTTCTTAGGTTGCGGACAATTTTACTGCAACACCTGGCCTCCGCAGCCAGCCCTGCTTGAATGCAACATCACTGACCATCCTATCACTAAGAACCTGCCCGCAGAGTTCGTGGCAGCGTCTTGCGAATGGTATCAGTGGAGCCCTAACGTCACAGAAAATCCGGATGTCGAGGTGCTGGTGTCGCTCTCGCAGAAGAACTATCCCATCGGCATCAAGGACGTAGTGCACTTCGGGCCTTTCCCAGTGGTGTGGACCAACAAGCGCTACCGCATGGTCTATCTCAATATGGGCCATGGCGATGAAGAATATCTCTCCCCCACCCAGAACCTCCTCTTCGTCAACGCTTTCCGCTTCCTGGCCCTCCCCCACTAAGCTGCAAGACCCTAAAATAAAGAAGCCTCCAACAAATGCTGGAGGCTTCTTTGTTTCAAGGCCTTATGCACTACTTGTTGAAGAGCTTGGTTTCGGTGAACTGGCCCAGCTCCAGATACTTGGCGTAGAGCTTATCGTAGATGGCTGTGTTGGCAGCATTGGGATAGTACTCCTTGGCGAAGCCGGAGTTCATGGCTGCGATGGCATCCTCTACCTTTGGATATACCCCAGCGGCTACAGCGGCGAACATAGCAGCGCCCAGCGCACAAGCCTGGTCCGTGTTGCAAACCTTGATGGGCATATTGAGCACATCGCTGAGCGTCTGCATCACAAAGGGGCTCTTCAGGGCGATACCGCCGATACCGATCACATTGTCGATGCGCACGCCCTCTCTGCGGAAGCGGTCAACGATAGCGCGTGTGCCGAAGGCTGTAGCCTCTACCAATGCGCGGAAAATCATCGGAGCCGTGGTGCCTAAGGTCAGGCCCGTGATAGTGCCCTTGAGCAGCTGGTTGGCATCCGGTGTGCGGCGACCGTTCATCCAGTCAGTAGCAAGCACTGCGCTCTCGCTGATAGGCAGCTTCTCTGCCTCGGCTGTGAGTGCGCGGATAATCTTGTCGCTGGCCTCGGCCACAACCTCTGCCTTAAGCTCAGCCGGCAGCAGGTCGCTCTCCATAATGATATGGGTGAGCGGGAACTCAAGCACGCGGCGGAACCATGCATAGATGTCGCCAAATGCGCTCTGACCGGCCTCCAAGCCTACCATGCCAGGAATTACCGAACCGTCAACCTGGCCGCAAATGCCCTTGATCAGGTTATCGCCGATCTCTTCGTAGCTGGCCACCATCACATCGCATGTAGATGTGCCAATCACACGCACCAAAGTGTGCGGAGTGATAGCCGCGCCCACAGCGCCCATGTGGCAGTCGTATGCGCCACCGGCTACTACCACCTTGGTAGTCAACCCAAGCTTCTCAGCCCAGCCCTCGGTGAGGTGACCCACTGGCTTGTCGGCTGTCTCTGTCTCGGTGAACAGACGCTCGCGGAAACCGCCCAGCAGCGGATCCAAAGTTACCAGGAACTCCTCGCTGGGCAGGCCGCCCCAACTGGGATGCCACATAGCCTTGTGGCCGCAAGCGCAACGGCTGCGCACCACTTCGCTGCTCTTCTTCACGCCGGTGAGCATGGCCGGAAGCCATTCGCAATATTCAATCAGCGAGTAGGCTGCCTTGCGCACTGCCTCGTCCTCGCGAAGCACATGCAGAGCCTTGGCCCAGAACCACTCTGATGAGTAGATGCCGCCCTCGTACTTTGAATAATCAGGATCCCACTTGGCGCAGAGGTCATTGATCTCCGCAGCTTCCTTTACGGCTGTATGATCCTTCCAGAGCACGAACATGGCGTTGGGATTCTCGGCGAACTCTGGGAGCATAGCCAGAGGAGTGCCATTCTCGTCAGTGAATGCGGGGGTAGAGCCTGTGGTATCGAATGCCATGCCCACCACTTTCTCAGCAGTGCCCTCGGGGCACTTGCTCAGAGCCTCGCGCACTGAAGCGATCAGCACATCGATATAGTCCTGGGGATGTTGGCGATATTGGTTGATTGCCGGATTGCAATATTTGCCTTCCTTCCAGCGCGGATAGTACTTGACAGATGTGGCAAGCACCTCGCCGGTGGCGGCATCCACGACCAAGGCGCGAGCTGAGTCGCTGCCATAGTCAAGACCGATTACATACTTCTGCTCCATTATTTCAGGGCTTTATTGAGCATGTAATAGACTTCGTTGTAACGCATTTCGCGCTGGAAGCCCTCCATTGTGGTGTCCTTGTCGATATGGAGCATCTCGATGCCAGCCATCTCGGCATAGTCCATCCAATATTCAGGAGTGATGCTGTAGCTGAAGCAGCTATGGTGTGTGCCGCCGGCCAAGATCCAAGCGCCTGCGCCAACCTCAAAGTTAGGCATGGGGATCCAAAGAGCAGATGCCACTGGGAGCTTGGGAAGAGGCTTGCTCTTTATGCACTCTACATCGTTGACTATCAGGCGGAAGCGATTGCCCATGTCAACCACGGTAGCCGTTACGCCGTTGCCCGGCTTGCTGGTGAATACCAAGCGAGCAGTCTGAGCCTTGCGGATACCGATGCCCAGGAAGTGCACCTCGAGCTTGGGCTTTTGCTCTGCAATCAGGGGGCATACCTCAAGCATGTGAGCTTGGAGGATAGAGCTCTGCTTGCCATCGAAGTTGAGAGTATAGTCCTCCAGGAAAGAGCAACCGCCCTCAAGGCCCTGGGTCATATACCATACTGTGCGATAGAGAGCAGCCGACTTCCAGTCGCCCTCGGCGCCAAAGCCATAGCCCTCAGCCATCAAGCGCTGAGAAGCAAGACCGGGAATTTGGTCGAAACCAACAAACTTAGGATCGTTGATGTCATCAGTGCCAAGATCATCGAAATTGGTGGTGAAGCCCTTGGCGCCCTTAGCCTGGAGGCAAGCGCGGATAGCAAGCTCAGCGCGAGCGGCATTGCGCACTACCTGGAGCTTTTCGCCCTGCTTTACATCAGCAGCGCAGTCATAGAGCTTGAAGTACTCTTCTACAAGAGCATCTACTGCCTTCTCATCTACTTTCTTGTGATACTCCATCAGTTCGCTTACCGGGCAGTAGTCCACATGGTAGCCCAGGCGAAGCTCAGCCTCTACCTTGTCGCCATCGGTCACGGCCACATTGTTCATCTGATCGCCGAAGCGGATGATGAGCATATCCTGAGCGTCAGCCCAAGCGGCAGCCACGCGGCTCCATACTGCTATCTTATCCTGGGTGTCTTTCTCTTTCCAGTAGCCTACGACAACCTTGCGAGGGATGCGCATGCGTGAGCAGATGTGGCCGAACTCGCGGTCGCCATGGGCGCTCTGGTTGAGGTTCATGAAGTCCATGTCCATGGTATCCCATGGAATTTCGGCGTTGTACTGAGTGTGGAGGTGGAGCAGAGGCTTGTGGAGCTGCTGCAGGCCATGGATCCACATCTTAGCGGGTGAGAAAGTGTGCATCCAAGTGATGATGCCGATGCACTTGCTATCGTTGTTGGCAGCTTTCATCACAGCCTCCACTTCCTTGGAAGAGTTGGCTGTGCCCTTGTACACTACCTTTATGGGGAGATTGCCAGAATTATTCAGGCCATCTACCATTTCTTTTGAATGTGCGTCAACGGCAACTACTGCGTCGCCACCGTAGAGAAGCTGGGCACCAGTGACCCACCAAATCTCAAGATTATCAAAATTGCTCATGGTAAATTTATAGAATTATTTAGGTAAATTATATGCTTATTTCTTAGCCTGTCCGTAGTAGGCGTTGGGCCCGTGCTTGCGATTGAAGTGCTTCTCGATCAGCAGCGGGTTCATGGTGAGGTTGGGATTTACGCTAAAGGCCACGAATGCCATCTTAGCCACCTGCTCCATCACCACTGCGTTGTGCACAGCATCGTGAGCATCCTTGCCCCAGGCAAACGGTCCATGGTTCTTAACCAGCACACCCGGAGTGTGCACAGGGTTCATGCCCTCAAAGCGCTTGATTATCACATTGCCAGTCTCCAGCTCGTAAGCCCCCTTGACCTCAGCCTCAGTCATATCGGCTGTGCATGGGATGGCCTCGTGGAAGTAGTCGGCATGCGTGGTGCCAATATTGGGTATGTCTTTGCCAGCCTGAGCCCAAGCGGTGGCATAAGTGCTGTGGGTGTGCACCACGCCGCCGATTTCAGGAAAAGCCTTGTAGAGAGCCAAATGTGTAGGAGTATCGCTCGATGGGCGCAAATCGCCCTCTACCACATTTCCATCCAGGTCAAGCACTACCATATCACTGACCTTCATAGTATCATAGTCCACTCCGCTGGGTTTGATTACTACCAAGCCCTTTTCGCGGTCAATGCCAGAGACATTGCCCCAGGTGAAGATTACCAAACCGTGCTTTACCAGGTCCAGATTGGCCTGAAACACTTTTTCTTTCAGTTCTTCTAACATATTAGTATTGGGTTTTGGAATTTGTGAGTTGGGGTGAGGTGTTTACCAGAAGTAAACGTAGAACAGCACGCAGAGGCCGATCACAATCAGCGATCCTACGATATCGAATACGCCCCAGCTCTTCTTGATGCTCTCTTTGAAATCCTTGGTGAAGGTGATAGCTGACACCTGCTCGGCTGTGGGTGGTGCGGTGAAGAAGCTGACAATCACTATGAACGCAGCCAGGAATACAAGCAGCCAGCACTCGAATACAAGCCAGTTGCTCTGCCAGAACCATTCGGTGTAATGCCAGAATGCTCCTTCCATCACATTCTTGCCAGTGTCAGTGATCACATTGGTGAGCAAGCGGAGCATGCCGATTACGAAACCTACGATCATTGTCCATTCGCCAGCCTTCGGCGTAATCTTCTTGCTGAAGATACCCATGGCGAATACTACTACCATGGTAGGAGCAAGCAGCGACTGGATGCCCTGCAGATAATCATAGAGCGAGCCCAGGCTCATCATGATGGGCAGCCAAGCGAAGCCCAGGATTACCACCACCACTGTGGCGATGCGCCCTACGCTTACATAATGCTTCTCTGTCTTGCCTTGCTTGATTGGCTTGTAGAAGTCCTCGGTGAAGAGGGTGGCGCAGCTGTTGAAGAAAGCAGCCAGCGACGCTACAAGCGCGCAAACGAAGCCGATTGTAACCACGCCCTTTACACCAGCGGGGAGCACGGTCTTTACCATCAGGGCGAAAGCCGAGTCGGTATCATCGAGCTTGAGTGTGCCATTGGCATCGAGAGCGGCGCAAATCATACCAGGGATAAGGAACATGAAGCAGGGGAGGATCTTGAAGAAACCAGCAGCGATGGTACCGCGACGAGCACGTTTCATTACCTCGTGAGCCTCTTCCTCAGGCATCTGGCCAAGCACACGTTGCACGATGTGCTGGTCGGTACACCAATACCAAAAACCGATGATGCTGGCGCCGATGAACACTACAAAACCGGGATATTCATGATACATGCTATCGCCCTCCTCCCAGTGGAACATGTGAGTGGTGCCATAGCCATTGTTGAGCTTGGAGCAATAATCCATCATTGCGTGCCAGCCCTCTACGATGTTGCCATTGCCAAGCAAAGCCAAGCCAGCAAACAGGACCCAGAATGAACCTATAATAAGAATAGGTGTCTGGATGGTCGAAAGCTTCATCACGCCCTTCATACCGCCGAATACGGTGAATACGCAAGTGATAAGAATCAGACCGATGGCGCCAACCCAGAAGTTGAGACCCCACAGATACTTGAAGAATACACCGCCAGTAAGAGCAGTCACGCTGACCTTGGTCAGCACATAAGCTACCAGGGTAATGATGCTGAGCCAAGAGCCAGTGGCCTTGGTGTAGCGGAACTTCAGGAAGTCGGGCATCGTAATAATCTTGCCCATCTTAGTGATTAGCAGCTGATAGAAGGGAACGAAGAGCCAGCCGAGGATAAGGATCATCCAGCCCTGCATTTCCCAGTGAGCCATTCCCACACCGCTCTTTGCACCAGTGCCAGCCAAGCCTACGAGATGCTCTGAGCCAATATTGGCGGCGAAAATCGCCATACCAATTACATACCATGCTTCACCCTTGCCAAAGAGATAGGCCGATGAGCTTTCGCCTTGCTGAGCTTTTTTGTCTTTGACAATCGCCCACCATACTATCCATATAACAGCGATTATGCCAAGCGCGAGCACAACCCAGTCAAGCCAGATGAATTCTGTTGAATACCAATTCATTGTGTTAGTGTTGGTTTATTAT
>CAZRYC010000011.1:0-50247 GCA_964604175.1 uncultured Bacteroides sp. | reverse complement strand
TCTTAATAAAAGCGGAAAGACAACGAATACAGTCTATTCCATTGCTCCCGATTATATCGACCAGTTAAAAATACTTAACAGAGCTACACAAATTGGACTCACACAAATTATGCACGAGGCGAACGATCTCGAGAATATAAATGACGGAACAAGTGACGAAACAAAGGTCTCAATTGAGCGGTGATTTATATGTGTATCCTATGCAACCTGTTGATTATTAACAATAAAAAATGACGGAATAAATGACGGAATATAACATTCCATACCGACGGCTGAAGATTACGTCTGTTGTATAAAGCCGATGGCTCGGAGTTCATCCTTGGAAAAGACTGGGGTCAGGAAGTCCAAGGGTTTCCCTTAGATGAAATCGACAAGCTCAAATTCCACATAAAAGACTCCGGACAAATGGAAATTAGCTATGATCCAGATTGCACATGGCCAACAGTGCTTGATTATATCGAGAAAGCTGGTTTCCCGATTCCATTCAAACTCTTCAAAATTTATGATTGAGGGGGTAGGAGGGGCACAGGACTATCACAGAATTATAGAAATCCCTGGGATACGGCGTATGGCCTCAGAGGCATCTTTGTCCTGAGATTTTTCTATTTGCCGGGCGGAAATGCCGGATTGCACCACAGTGCTCATTCGCTGCTCGCGGACCAAGGCTTTCTCGCTATTGTACTTATTCGTTTTGCTGGCACGCCGCCCCATATTTCACCTGCTGGCACGTCTTTGTTGACCACGGCTCCGGCAGCGATGACGGCTCCGTCGCCGATGGTCACGCCTGCCAATATCGTTGCATGGGCACCAATCCAAACATTCTCTCCCAAGCGAATAGGGGCATGCGTGAGGTTCTGGCGGCGCTCAGGGCTCAGGTCGTGGTTGAGCGTGGCCATAACCACTGAATGGCCGATGAGACAACCGTCGCCAATGAAGATGCCTCCCTGATCCTGGAACTGGCAGCAGGCATTGATGAACACGTTACGCCCGAGGTGGATGTTGCGGCCGAAGTCAGTGTAGAAGGGCGGAAACATGCGGAAGGTCTCGTCCACCTCATAGCCCACAATCTGGCTCATCAGCGCCCGGATCTCCTCTGGCGTGTGGTACTCGCTGTTAAGTTGCATCTGCACACGCCTCGAGAGGTCGCTCTGCTCCCGCATGAACTCAATCATCTCCGTGCCTTCGAGTGGAAGGCCGTCGGCTATCATCTGTTGGAATCGTTCTATTGTCATTGCAAAATCGTTCTATTGTCATTTCAAATAGGTGTTATAGAAATCCACATTCCTGTAGGCAAAGTTACGGCATATTCCTCAAAACAATGTCTTTCAGCGGCTCAATCTTTATCTTTGTGCCGACAAATCGCTTTCAAAAACTATATCCTCAATTATTTTTTACAAAAAACAAATACAAAATGACAAACTTGTTTGTAATTTTGTAGACTATTCCAAGTTAGAATACCATAAATTGAAACAAACTGATCAGAATATGACCCTAAATGTGGATTATTTGCCTAAGATCAGGGCCGAATATGTGCGCCATCAGTATCAAGTGCTAAGCTCTAAGCCCAGACATGAACTCGCGGCCAAAAGCTTGCGGTTAGTCAAAATTGTGCCATTGGGTGTTGTTGAGGATGCTTGGATGCACCCTGGACCCAACATGGTGGTCGATGATTTGGATTGGTGCGCCGACATCATCAGCGATGTCGATGGCCCGGTTGAGGATGTGCGAGTGGCATACTGCGGCTTTCTACATAATCATGCCTGGGGGCATTTCCTGACCAACACGATGTCTCGCCTGTGGGTGGTCACCACTATGGACCAGGAGATTGACAGGTATGTGTTTTACACCAACAACACAGATGGGCTCAGTGGCAATTTCCGCGAGGCCTTTCAGTTGCTGGGCATCCTTGACAAGGTTGAGATTCTAAGCGGCCCAAAGACATACCGCGAGGTTGTGGTGCCTGACCTTTCGTTTGCGCTTGACCAATACTCCACACCCGAATATGTGGCCATTTTTGATCTGATGCGAAACCGAGCTATGCAGGGACACGGAAGTGATGAACCCAGACGACGGGTGTTTTTCACTCGCTCGTCATGGAAAAATGCCAAGCGTGATGACATAGGGCTGCTGTTTATCGATGATTTTTATTGGCAGAATGGCTTTGAGGTGGTGGCTCCCGAGCAGTTGAGCCTGACTGAGATGATCCGGTTGCTGGCAAACTCGTCCGTGGTGGCGTTAATCAGTGGCAGTGGGGCCCACAATTCGGTGTTCATCCCGGCTGGGTGCGAGGTGCAATTTATCGAGCGTAGCTCGATATGCAACATTTTCCAGCCTATAGTTGAGATGGAGCTTGGCCACAAACTTGTGTATGTGCAGGCATCCTACTCGCTGCTTCCTGTGGCTTATGGCTCTGGGCCATTCTACTATGCCCTCACGCCTTATCTTGCGGAGTTTGCCAAAGCTCACAATTATCAAGTGCCAGCCGTGGATGAGCGCCGGAGGCTACGCGATTTCAAGCGCTATCTGCGCCGGCGCAACAGTTTGTTTAGCGGCCGCTGGTGGATTGACACGTGGGCCAACGACCAATTGGAAGTCTTCAACGAAGGCTATGCCCAGGCATTAGCAGACTTCAGCTCGCTCCTTGGTGGCAATGGGGTGGTAAATCAATCTTGGCTATGCCGATTGCAGCGTGTCATAGACAAAATTTTCCGTTAATAAACGAATAGCCATGAAGATACTGCTAATGGGCGATGCCGGAAACTATCATGCCGCCTTGACTCTTGGGCTAGGGGCTCAGTAGAAACAAAAAAAAGGCAGGGCGGCATCAGCCGCCCTGCCCGGGAGAGAGGAGAACTATGAGTTAGTCCTTCTTATTGAAATACAGATCATAGATCTGGTCTTCCTTCTTCAGGATATGGTCGTCGGTCTCCATGATGTCGAGGGCTGTGCGCGAGAGCGACTCTTCCTCGATTTGCTCCGGGATGAGCTTGGCGCTATTGTAAGAGCCCATTAGGAAGCTCAGAGTAGCCCAATCCCCCTGATTGAACGCTGTGTCCGCTATGTGGTTGATCATCTCCGTGGTCTCAATCTCGCGGTCCACTGTTAAGCGGAATGGGGTCACATTGTCCTCTATCTTCGGGTTCTCATTTACGGGTATGCTCGGATATTCGAAGAACGCATCGCATTCGCTCAGATAGTCCATTATCCACTGCTGGTGACGAAGCTCCTCGTCGCCGCGTGCTTTGTAGTATTTGCCAAGCTTCTCCAAGCCGCGCACGCTGTAGTACACTGCGAAGCTGTTATATAGGGTGAAATTCTTAAGCTCATGCTGGAGTTGCAGTACGAACAGGTCTCTCAACTCATCCGATAGTGATGTCTTACGGCGCTGTGCCAAGGTAAGTGGTCTTTTAAATTCCATAGTTCTCATATTTTTGATGTGTAAATATTAACAACAGTGGAGTTTAAATAGTTCAAGTCTCGGCCAGAACCAGAAATGTTACAAATTGAAAAGTCTATGTAGCGTAATTGTAATTTGGTGTAACATTTTCTACTCGCTGATATTCAGTGGATTAAGAATAAAAATCATCAATTTTAAGAATAAATCGGATTTTTTATTTCGTTTTCGTGGTTTTCAGTAGTATCTTTGCTACAGAAAATTATGCACCTCCCTCATAAAAGCTTAAGCGGCGCCGTGAAGGCGCCGCTTTTATTATACAGTCTCTAAATCTCCCCTATTTAAGCAGGAGCGAACGGATGTAACCAGTTTGCGGGGTGCAATTGGCCAATTGGCAGCTATCCAGATATGCCCAAAGCAGCTCCCGCGCCAAGGCTTGGCTTGGCCGAGCATCGCGGATCTCCTTGTAAGAGCCTCGCGGTGCCTCAGAGAACTCTTCGATTACCTCGCGCCACTGCTCAGGCGGATTCACACCCACCATCGATGATCCATGCATCTTCTTGTAAGGCCAGAATGTGTAGCCTATGTTGTTGTCGATCATGGTGCGGCAGAAAGTCTCCTGCCACTCATCCGTGTTGTGGCCTATCTCGCCCATGTACATTGCCAGCCCGCTCTTATCGCGGAAATCTATCAGATTTTGTATGGCCTCCTTGGTAGGTTCGCTGCCATAGCGGTGGCAGGTGTACATGATATTACCATCATAGCCCCAGTCGGTGAAAGGCTCGAAATTGCCATTCCACTGCGCTCCTCCCAGCAGTATTATGTGATTTTTGTCAACCTCGCGGATTGCTGCCACTGCGCGCTTGTGCAGCGGCTCCAGCTTGGTGTTGAGGCTATCCATATTCTCGAAATATGGGGCTATGGGCTCGTTGATAAGCTCGTACCCTAAGATCACAGGCTCGTTGGAATAGCGCTTGGCTATGGTCTGCCATATATCGCAGAAGAGCTGCTGAGAGGGCTCGCTCTCGAAGAGCCAGGGGTAGCCATAGCTGTTATCTATGTTGTCGCCCGTCTGGCCGCCGGGGGCATCGTGCATATCAAGAATGAGATATAGATTATTGTCTCGGCACCACTCCACCACAGAGTCCATGCGGCGGAAGCCCTCCTCAGGGTCGTTGAGGCCCATATAATCCTCATTGGTGAAGAGCTTGTAATGGAAAGGCATGCGGATAGTGTTGGCTCCCTGCTCGGCAATGAACTCAATGTCGGCGCGAGTGATATAATTGTCCTTGAACTGGGCCCAGAAGGCAGCCGCCTCGTCGGGACCCACCAGCTGGCACAGCATATCGTTGATCATGCGGGGGGAGTTGGTGCGGCGGAAGCCGAACATATAGCCCTCGGGGTTGAGCCAGTTGCCAAGGTTGGTGCCTTTGATAAAGAGGGTGTCGCCGTCAGGCTCGATCAGATACTTGCCCGATACGCGCACAAAGGCCTCGGGACCCAATTGCGGTGCCGCCTCCTCGGCTGGCCGCTGTGCACAGCTTGCCAAGCCCAGGGCTGCCGCTGCGCAAATTAAATAGTTGATGTAGGATTTCATGAATGATATTTGATTAGTGAAAATGATTGATACCACAAAGGTACTACATTTTCACCAATCCACAAAATCATTCCGACAGTCTCTCGTACACTTCCAGGCACATGCGCGAATTGTGATACGGGCACTTCCAGAATCCCGCCTTGTCATCCGCGCGGTTGATGTCAAAGCCCTTGCGGCTCCAGTGCCATTCGCCCCCTTCGCAGTCCACCAGATTGTCGGCGATGTATCGCCATGTCTGGTAGGCGCGCTCCAAATCCTCGGGATGATTGTGGAAGCGGTATTGATACACCTGGCCCACTACGCACTCAGCCTGTACCCACCAGTGCTTGTCATTGTCGTAGGTGCCATTGCCGTGGCGCTCATAGACCATAGAGCCATCGTGGCAGCGGCCCTCGAGGGCGGCGATTGCTATGCGGTCAGTCTCGCGCAGCGTGCGCTCTATAGTCTCTGGATCGCCTAACACTTGGGCGCATTCCAGCAGCAGCCAGGCAGCCTCTATGTCGTGGCCGTAGCTGATAATCTTGTCCTGCCGATTCCAGTCATCATCGAAGAAGAGGCCCAAGTGGCCATTCTTTTGCTCGAATTTGGTCAGGAAGAGCTCCAGCAGATTTTCTGTGGCCTCTCGCACCTTGGCATAGTCCTTGTCCGCAGGGGTGAGAATGCGCAGCAGATTGGTGTAGGGCTCGATGATGTGGAGGTGGGTGTTCATGGTCTTGCTGGCATTCCAATCCTTGTCGCTCAGGCGCATGTCGGCTATGGGTTGCCAGTCGCATGTCAGCGCCTCGATGTAGCCGTTCTTCTGGCGGTCGCGGCTATGGTCTTCGATATCATGGAAGAGCTTGAGCGCATATTCCTTGGCTTTGGGGTCGCCAGTGGCGCGAGCCAGCTCGCTCAGGCCATAAATGCCGAAGCCCATGGCATAGAACTGTTTCTTGGTGTCGAGCGGCTTACCCTCGTAGTCAAGGCTCCAATAAAGCCCTCCGTGCTCTGGGTCATAAAATTTGCCTATTATCTCGTCGCGCGCCCGCTGTGCCATCTCTAAATATTCGGGCTTGCCAAGCACTCGGTAGGCCGATGAAAAGCTCCAGAGTATGCGGGCGTTGAGGATGGCTCCCTTGGGGGCTGTGAGGTCAAGCTGGTCATTGCCGTCGCGGCGCCCGTAGAAGCCGCCATGCTCCTGATCCACCATCTTCTCCATCCAATAGGGGAGGATATTTTTTTGGAGGTTTTCAATAACCTCGCTGCGCAATTGCTCTTTAATCATGATATTGGGGTTAAAATTGTAAGGTCATAAGGGTCTGTGGCTCATTTGACTTTACAAAATTATAAATTTCCACACAGTTGTCCAACAAATGACAATTATTTACAACTCAATGATAAAATTGTATTGAATTGGCCTACTTCAAGCTCCCCCTCTGCGCCCTCTACCAGCGGCACATTGTCGGCCACATGGCCCACGGGGAAATTAAAAGCTATGGGTTTCGCTCCTACCTCATGCTGCCGGAAGAAATCAACCAGCATGGCATTCATATCCGGATAGTTGGCATCAGGCTGATAGACGGTAAAGCGGCCAAAAATCAGGCCTTTAGCAGCCATTAGGATGCCGCTCATCCATAGGCGCATCAGCATGCGCTGCACCGCATAGATAGGCTCATTTATGTCCTCTAAGAATAGGATGACATCTTGATGCAGCGGCTTCGCGAGCAAGTCCAGGTCAGTGCCTGCTAATTGGCTTAGCACTTGCATATTGCCACCTAATAGCATTCCTTTTGCTTTGCCGTGATGATTGCCGTCAAAAGCATCAGCCTCATATCTTACTGGCAGTCCCTGAGTGAGCAATTTCAGCTCGGCTACTGTGGCGTAATGCTCCGGAGCCTCTAATGTCAGGTGCTTGGCCATCGGACCGTGCATCGAGGCTATTCCTGCGCGGTGGAAGAGAGCATGCAGAGCCGACACGTCTGAATACCCGATGAGCCACTTAGGATTGGCTCTAACCATTTCCAGTGGTGTCTTATCCGCCAAATGCACGCAGCCGTAGCCTCCGCGTGAGCACAGAATAGCTTTTATTTCGGGGTCAGAGAGCGCTGCTAACCAGTCATCCACCCGGCTGGCTTCGCTTGCGGCATAAGTGCCGCTCTTGGGCCCCAGGGCATGGGGAGCCACCACGGGCTCCAGACCTTGGGCTCGAAGCCATTGGCAGGCGCCATCGATATATTCTGGCTTCACGGCTGTGGCCGGGGATATTATAGCCACCTTGTCCCCTTTATTTAAATTCTTAGGATATACCATTGTGCGAAATTTTTATGAAGCAAAATTAATGAATATCTCCCAAAGGCACAAACCCTTTTTGCAGCCGAGGTGTTTTTATTGAAATCAACGTTTCAACAATTCACGATATGAAAAGCCATAAATATCTTTTTAGCCTTGGCGTGGCTGCCTTGGCGATATGCCCCAGCCTGTCGCAAGAACATGTGGCTCTGCCTCAGGGCCTGAGAAGTTTCCCAAGCGATAGCGTAGCGGAGGTGCGAGTGGAAAAGAGAGCTGTCACCCCTGAGGAGCGGCGCATTGAGGAAATGAAAAAACATCATGTGATAGTGTATGCGGGGGAGGGTGAGAAGCCCCAGGCCGATTCAGTGGCTCAGGCTATTGAGATGTTCTATGTGGATCAGTTCCGCAGCTTTCAGGACCCTACAGCCCCCTGCTTTATGTTTATGAGCAAGGATGCCAAGCTCGCCTTGGGCATTGGCGGAGTGGTGCGCATGCGTGCCTGGGCCGATTACGATGGAGCCATTCCTGCCAACGCGTTCAAGCCGTCGTTGATACCAGTGCCGGAAAATCCGCTCTTCCGCAAAGACTTCAAGGGCACTATTGCTGGCTGCGGGCTGTTCTTAAAGATGGTGGGCCGAAATGTGTGGGGATACAATGTGCAAGCCTATGTGTTCGGCCAATTCTCTGGATATAACAACACTGATTTCAAGCTTAAGAAAGCCTATTTCACTGTGAATGATTGGACAGTGGGCTATGCCACTACCACATTCAGCGATGTAGATGCCGAGGCCCCGATGATCGACGGCGGAGGCAGCAATGGCAAGACAAGCCTCTCGGCCATGCTTATCCGCTGGCTTCATGATTTCAATCGGCATTGGTCCATGGCTGCCTCTATCGAGGTGCCCGATGTCTATGTAGATGATGATGGGGTCAACACCAAGGCTCTTTCTCCCTGGGTGCCAGATTTTGCCGCTTATATCCAGTATGGGTTAGGGCATGGCGCGCACCTGCGCTTAGGTGCCATCACTCGCGTGCTCAGCTACCGTGATCTCTTGGCCCAAAAAAATCATAATGTGTTCGGCTGGGGTGCGCAGGTTAGCGGCTTGGTGAACATTACATCAATGTTTCAAGGCTTTTTCACTGTGAACGCAGGCCAAGGGTATGCCAGCCATGTGGGCGACTTGATGGTAGGCAATTATGACTTGGTTGCTGACCCGGGCCATGATGGCAAGCTTTACGCGCCATGGGTAGGCACCGCTTCGGCGGGCCTGAAATATTATTTCAGTGATAAGGTCTTTTCATCAGCAAGTGTGGGCCAAGTACGCTATTACGCCCGCAATGGCGTGGCTGGCACTGAGTACAAATATGGCCGCTACTGCAATGTCAATCTCTACTACCAGCCCACTCCGCGCTTGCAAGCGGGCATCGAATGGCTTGTGGGCGACCGTCACAACTTCAATCATGAAAGCGCTGCTGCCCACCGCTTCGACTTCATGTTCCAGTTCGCCTTCTAACTCGCAAGCCTTCTGTTATTAGATGCCCCTCTACTTACCCTCAGGCGTGCACTCCGTGCACTACTTAAGAGGCTTGATTCATAATAATTTTGGATTATAATCCAAAAATAACACTATAATTTTGGATTATAATCCAAAAATCACGTTATAATTTTGGATTATAATCCAAAAATCACGCTATAATTTTGGATTATAATCCAAAAAATCACACTGTAATATCTTATCGTTTCACCACTTTCGTAGCCTTCCCGCCGCAGACCATCACATATATACCAGGTGCGGCAGATGAGTAGTCTACCTGAAGGCCTTGTAGAGTGTAGTAGACTGGCTTGGCGGAAGAAGTGGCTGGGGCCTGTACGTCCTCAATCGATGTGGACAGGTCCTTCCATGAGCTTGCACGGAACAGCAGCGAGGCCACTTCGTTAGAGTATACTGAGGTGCCGTGGTAGTCGGCACGCACGCGGTATTGTATATAGATGTTGCGACCCATACGCACGGCGTCTCTCAACTCGCTGCGCTGATCGGCTGTAAGACTGAACAGGTCGAAGTATTCGTAGGTCTTGAAGGTGGGCTTGTCAGTGACGAGGTAGTTGGTGTCTACCCACTCTTCGCCGCCGAGCACCTTGTCTATCTCCTTCCAGTCGACAAGCGTGCTGGCATTGAGTATAACCTCGCCGTCCCAGCTTTCGTCGTCGCGATACATGTTCATGCCCGTAATCTTGTACTCTAATGCGCAGCCGTCAATCTCGCCGTTGCTGACTATGTTCCAGTTCAGTTGAGGCATATAGTAGTTGTTGCCCGTTTCCTCGTCGGTACCTGTGAAGATGTCCGTGACAGTAAGGTTTGCGCTTACCGGCACGCGCGTGTAGTCTACCATCACCCAGTCGGTTACGAGGAAGTCCTGCCCCGTATCCTCGTCGGCATATTCATACCACACTTCGCGGAAGTTGTAGGTGTCAGACAGCGGCGTGTACGGCACGCGACCGCTCATGCTCACGCTGTTGCTCCAGTTTGTGGTAACGTTCCAGGTCTCGCTTTCGCTCCATGTGCCCTTGAAGCCGAAACCGAGGGTGGAGCTGCTCTCGCCCAGCGGAATGTCGAAGCCGAAGCTGACGCTGCCCTTCGTGGTCTCGCCCGAGGAGGAACCCTCTGACTTGCCGTCGCTTATGGAGAGCGAGGTCATTGTGGCGCCCCCGTCGCCCGTGGTGCATATTGGGCCTACGGCGAAGAAGCCGTCTTTCTTTACGGGGAACATAGCCCGTATCTCGTCGTTCGTTGCCGCTGAAGAGACACGGCGATAGTTGTCCAGACTGCCCACTGTGTGCGGGAAGATATCGTGTGTGATGTGCATGACATCGTTTCCAGACACGTAGGCGTTGTAAGACGCCTGCGTCCACATTGATTCCGGTATATATCCGCTTTCATCGCTGCGACCCATGTAGAAGGCTATAGGCTGGCCTACAAGTTCAGGGTTGGCAGCAGCCGTCACCTCATACTCGAAGGTGTAGGCAGGCAGATAGTTGAAGACCACAACATTCTGGCGCTCTCCGGCATCGTAGCCCCGTGTGGAGGTCGTGCTGTAGGTCGTTGTTTTGGAACTGCCTGTGGAGGTACTCATCTCCACATCGGCACCAATCTTGATTACTTTGCAGATGTTCAGACTGGCCGAGACCCCGTAGGCCGACGTGTTCGTCTTGGTGTAGGCATCGCTCTTGCCGGAAGTCTCAGCCATCTGACACTGCACGGTGGCCATTTTTGGCGCGGTAGACGACGAACGATCGACTGTCATGTCGTAGGGTGGGATGGCCATCAGATATTTTATCACGGGATTTGTGGCAGTGAAATACTTCTGCTTGAAACTGAGTTGCATGCCCGGCGAATAGCACGGAGCTATCACAATCGCCTCTTCGGTTGACGGTTCGCTGGCTATATCCTTGGTGCTCATCGTGAAGTTCGCGTCGAAGTTCACGGCTATTACGGCGCTGCCCGTTTCCTCTTTGCCATTCATCTGTCTCACGGCAAGCAGGAATGACTGCTCGTTCAGCAGCGAAGTCTCGCCGTTGGCGTTTGTTACGGTGCGCGTGATGTCGGCAAAGCCGTTGAGCATGCCGTATTTCGTGGCATCGAGTTCGGCGCGTTGAGTGAAAACATTGCTTTCGGCATCGAGACTGAAGAAGCGCGTGCCTACCATCACATAGGCAGTGTTGGCATTGCCCTGTGGATATCCCACCACAAGATTCACGGGGTCCAGACCAGGGGCATTGTCTATGGTATATAGTTCCTTAACATCGTCGAGCAGACCGACAGTAGTCTCGCTGCCTGTGAAGGCGGCATATACATCGGCTATTTCGCATGCTTTGGTGTAATACGTCACGTTGCGGCCGTCGCTTGAGCCGTTCGTAACATAAGCGGAATAGGCAAAGACTATCTTTCCCTGGCCGTTCGACTGTCCATTGGGATATACCAAGTCGATGCCTACGGGCATGAAGCCGCCGGAGGGAACGGCCTGGCTGTTCAACTTGCGGACGATGGCCTTCTCGGGATCTCCGTCAGGGAGGTATACGCCGTAGAACTCGGGGGCGCTATTCAGTCCGGCCTGGCAGAAGCCGAGGACGTCGATGCGGCCGTTGCCATCGAAGTCATAGGTCATGGCATCCCATGTGATAGGCATCAGGTCCTGGACGGTGCCTCGAAGCTCAGTAGCCACGGGCAGCGCGTCGAGGGTGGTGATGTAGTCGGGCGTGAGGCCGATGGGGTTCATCTCATAGATCCGGTTGCCGCCAAAAATCACATAGTCGCCGCGCTTGAAGCCTTCCACGTTGGCCGTGGCTGTGGCCACCATCGTGTGAAAAATGTTCTGTCGGATGTTCTTCGTCTCATAGGGCGCATCGTGCGTGGCGTTGAGAATGTCCTCGTGGTAGAGCGTGCGCAAGAATCGAGGGTTGTACATCGATGGCAACAGCAGCATGTCCTTGTCGCGGGCCGACGAAGGGTACAGGGTGCCCGTCTCGTTCTCGTAGCGCGAGGCATACACATGGTAGCTCAGGGCGTAGCTGGAGGGGATAAAATCCCAGGACCCCTGGTCGTTGTAGCCCCAGCGGCCGGTGTAGCTGTACTCCTTCGTACCGGGGTCGGCCACGTCGTTGAAGATCACGAAGTAGCCTTCGAGCTTCTCGAAGCCTTTTTTGTTGCTCGAGTGCTGCACCACGCTGAACGCTTCCTTCCAATCGGAGGGCTTGAACGGCAACTTTTGGTAGTATTCGTGGTTGGCGAGATCCGCTGTGTTCGCAGCTTCCTCACCGGTGTATTTGATACGTTTCAGCGCAGGAATGTTGGTAGACGAGCCGCTCATGCCTGCGACGAACACGTCCGTGGGCTCGATGCTGATAATCGTACCGTCAGGGTAGGGCATGTCGTAAGGCACCTCCACCTCGTCGGGGTTGCTGCCCGTCATGGCAGCCACCATCGTCTTGCGCTCGTCGCTGTCATCGGCCAAGACCGCCGTAGTGGTTACCAGGGCCAGTGCCGTAAGAATGGTTTTAACAAACAAGTCCTTCATCGTTATTATGTTTCATTTCCGTTTAGTTCGCCGTCTTGGTGATTATACCCATGAAGGTGTAGTTGCGCCAGGCGCGATATGTATTGTATTGCGTGACATCCCCGTTCTTCAGATTGAACGTCTTGGCCGACGATACGCTTCCGTCGGTGTAACGTTCGCCCGAGGTTCTGAGACCGTCTTTTATCCATACCTCGGCATCCGGGAGCGGGTATTCATCGCTCTTGTCTATCCACGAATTGAAATTGCTGAAGCCGTTGAACTGATTCTTGTCATTAACGATTTTGTAGACCTGTTTTATCTGGGCTTCCGTGGGCAGATACTTGATGTTTTCTTCAAACGCCGTCCAAGCAAACTCATTCCATGAGAATCCCACCAATTTCACACAACGGTCTGCCGCAACGATGAAATAGGCGGTCTCGCCATTTGACGCATCGTTGATGCATATGTATTCTAAGTTTTCACTATGCAGAGACAATTCGTCAGCCTCCCAAAACATAATTGAGCAATTATTGAAATCAGCGAAAGGCGCCATAATCCTGTCACCTTTCTTGTAGCTCGTGCTGCCGTTGCCCGGCCATGCCGAGGTGAGATAGAAGTTGATTACCTCAATACCATCAATGCGGGTGCCGTCGTCGAACTTTACCGTGGCGATGAGACCGTCCGTGCCGCTTTCCTTCTTCAGCGTGATGGTGCCATAAACAGAGCCGTCTTCATCGAGCGGTTTATAGACAATGCCGTCTGAGGTCTCGGTGAGTTGGTTGTCGTCGCACACCCACGACTTGAACATCTCTACGGCCTCGTCGTAGTCCTCCACGCCTACGCTCAGGGCATAGGGCGAGATAAAGGCGTTGAGAATAGTGCCGATATTGTACTCGTATTCGCCGTTGCTGCCGTTGTCTTCGGCGATAAGGCAGTTCTTGAAATACTTCAGGCCGTCGATGTGCATGGCTTTCGCGTTGGCAGACATATCGTCGAGAGATGTGAACGTATAGCTGATGGTTGAGCCGGAGAGCGAGAGCGTATACTGACCCATCACTGCCTCTATCTGCGTGCACTGCGATTCCATCACTGTTGCAGCGTTCTCCTGCTTCACGCCGCCGGAGTTTTTCGCACTGGTGTGGTCGCCGCCCGAAACGGTAGCTTCCGTCTTGCCGCTGACAGCAATAATCTTGCGCGTGAGTGTATAGCCGAGTTCCAGGGAGGTCTTTTCAGTAGAATTGTCCTTTGCCTCGTAGGTCAGCCCAATCTGCATTGTTGCGGGAAACGACTTGGTGGATAGCTCCACGGTGGTGCCGCCCTTCACAATCTGCTTCTTCTGCGAGGTGCCGTCGAAGTCAGTGTAGCTCAGATAGAAGTCGGCCATGTCGAGATAGTCATCGCTAAGCTCCAGCGTCAACTGATACTTGCCGGTTACGCTTGAACTGCTGTTGCTTGGTGTATCCTCGTCATCGTCGCCGCACGATGTTGCCATCGGCAGCACCACGACCGCCAACAGCATTAGTTTAAATAGATGTTTTTTCATATTGTCGTTTTTTATTAATGTTAGATCGACAAAACAGTTTGCAATGTTCGGTATCTTTGTCGCACCAAATCAATAAAAAGTTTCAGTTTTAGTTCGCCGTCTTGGTGATTATCTGCATATAAGTGTAGTTGCGCCAGCCTGCGGGAACGTAATATTCCGTCTCTTTACCATTTTTGAGGTTTAAGGTATAGAGATGCAGCACATACAGGTCTTCACCTTTCGAGTTTGTGTAGTCGAGCATGCCTAACATGTACGCGCAGGTCCAGACCTCAGAGTCGGAAAGCTTCATATTGTAGCCGTTCATCCACGAGTTGAACTTGTCGTAGCTGCCGAAATCCTTGTCAATGATATTGCGGATGGCTCTCAATTCAAAGGGATATGGCGCATTTTGATCCAAGTGGTTCTTTACAGCTTCATAGGCATCATACGGCTGACATGCCTCCACCAAGAACGAGGTGCAGCGGGGGTGCACATAGACGAAAACAGCTGTTTGGCCGTTGGAGGCATCGTTAATACACACAAACTCCTTCTCCGCCCAAGCCTTGTCGAACTGAGGCTCGTCAGCTTCCCACCATATACAGTTGTTTTTCTTGAACTGAATCACCGATTCAGTCAGCTTGTCTCCTTTCTTGTAGCTCGTGCTGCCGTTGCCCGGCCATGCCGAGGTGAGATAGAAGTTGATTACCTCAATACCATCAATGCGGGTGCCGTCGTCGAACTTTACCGTGGCGATGAGACCGTCCGTGCCGCTTTCCTTCTTCAGCGTGATGGTGCCATAAACAGAGCCGTCTTCATCGAGCGGTTTATAGACAATGCCGTCTGAGGTCTCGGTGAGTTGGTTGTCGTCGCACACCCACGACTTGAACATCTCTACGGCCTCGTCGTAGTCCTCCACGCCTACGCTCAGGGCATAGGGCGAGATAAAGGCGTTGAGAATAGTGCCGATATTGTACTCGTATTCGCCGTTGCTGCCGTTGTCTTCGGCGATAAGGCAGTTCTTGAAATACTTCAGGCCGTCGATGTGCATGGCTTTCGCGTTGGCAGACATATCGTCGAGAGATGTGAACGTATAGCTGATGGTTGAGCCGGAGAGCGAGAGCGTATACTGACCCATCACTGCCTCTATCTGCGTGCACTGCGATTCCATCACTGTTGCAGCGTTCTCCTGCTTCACGCCGCCGGAGTTTTTCGCACTGGTGTGGTCGCCGCCCGAAACGGTAGCTTCCGTCTTGCCGCTGACAGCAATAATCTTGCGCGTGAGTGTATAGCCGAGTTCCAGGGAGGTCTTTTCAGTAGAATTGTCCTTTGCCTCGTAGGTCAGCCCAATCTGCATTGTTGCGGGAAACGACTTGGTGGATAGCTCCACGGTGGTGCCGCCCTTCACAATCTGCTTCTTCTGCGAGGTGCCGTCGAAGTCAGTGTAGCTCAGATAGAAGTCGGCCATGTCGAGATAGTCATCGCTAAGCTCCAGCGTCAACTGATACTTGCCGATTAGGCTTGAACTGCTGTTGCTTGGTGTATCCTCGTCGTCATCGCTGCATGATACCATCGGCAGGACGGCCATTGCCAACATCAGGGCACGTAAAAGATTTTTTTTCATAGTTTGTATAAATGAATTAATGTTTATATCTCACGAACTCCTCCGGTGTGGCAAGGCAGAGGTTGTCGAACAGCTTGCCGCTGGATACCTGCACATGCGAGCCGAGTGTATGGGTGACGAGATAGCTGTAGAGGCTCTTGTACGTCTCGCCCGGATATGTTTCGAGATACGATATCAGATTGTTGCTGAAGCGGTCGCTCAGGTAGGTTGAAAGCGAGAGCGAATAGCAGTCGGCAAACGACTGCTCCGTGCCTGCCGCACTGCTCAGGCACAGGACACCGGGAATGCCGGCAGCCTGCAAAAGCATGTTCTGTGAATAGCACGGCTCGAACATCATCAGCATTTTGCGGAAGCGACCCTGCTGAGACATTCCCTCGAGCGACGATCGCAGTTGTTGGTCGGTGAAATAGCCGTCAGAGCGCCAGTTGAACGAGTTAGGCGTGCCCGACGAGTCGGCGCGTGAGCCGTGGCCGCTCCAGAAGAACATCACGTTGGAATGTTCGTCGCTATTCAGCACTACGGGCAGGTGTGCCGAGCTGCGACCTTGCAGTATGTCGCATATATCTTGTGTTGTAAGCGTGTCGGTAGAGTAGTCTATTTCGGCATCGGCGTAAAGATTGTCACCGTCAATGCGGCAGCGCACCTCGCCGGGCGCGGTGTTCTTTGCGTTGTAGGCAATGTCGTCGGATATAATTAATATAATGTGGTCGTCGGGATAGCCGTTGCGCTTCAACATCTGATACATGTTGAGCACATCGGCCTGGTGCCGATAGTTGCGCCACTCGCTGGAGCCTTGCACGAGCACTGCCCACTGCGACTGGAGCGTGCCGTAGGTTACGCTCGAGGCAATATCCTCGATTGTCAGTGTGTTCCTGGCCTGCCAGTTCCACGAGGCAAGCGTTGCCTCGGTGCGGTTGCTGCCGTCGGTGCTCAGGTAGTCGATGGGCACGAGCTTGCCGTCGTAGACTGTCCAATGAACATAGGCGCTGCTGACAAGACTGGTGTAGGCCTCTTTGTCGAAACGAAGGACGCCGCTCGCGCCTGTCATCTTATTGTATCGTCCTCGCTTCAGGTTGAAAATCTGCATCGTCATGTCGTTCATGCTCCATACCACGGATTCCTCTGTGCCGCTGGCTGTCATGGTGCGCAGAATCTCGTTCACGTCGGTCTGACCCGTGGTCTTCTGCACGGTGGCGGCAAAATCGGCGAGCAACACGGCATCGTAAAGCTGTGCCTCTACGGCCGAGAGGTTGCGACCGAAGTGCTCCTCGTAGGCAATTTGGAATCCGGTTGTCGGGTCGGCATACTGCGCAACGCCTTCAATACCCTCGGCAAGGTCGCCGAGCGAGAGTAGCGAGGCTGTCATGGCGGCGTCGGAAAAGAGCAAGCGCGGGGCCTTGTCGCCGAGTTGCTTGCGCACCTGCAGCACGCTCTTCGTCTCCTGCAATGTCTGCGTGATGCATATTGCGCAGTCGGCGCCGCTTCCCAAGGCTGCAGAAGCCTTGGCCGAGAGGTCGTCAGTGCCGGTGTATTGCTCCATGGAAGTGATGGTGAGCCCCATTTCGGCGCCCACGAACGGTATCCAGTCTGAGAAGGTTTTGCCGTAGACATCGTCAGGCACGAGCAGACTGATGCTGCATGCGCCCGAGCCCCAGGCCTTCGTCAGCAGAGCTTCGCACTGGCTGACATCGGTCTCGCAGAGTGTCCACAGGAACGGCTTCTTCTGTGTAAGTCCGGCGGTGCCCACTGAGTAGCGGCGGATGATGTCTTCGCTCGATGCGCTGGGAGATATCAGCGGTTTGTTCTCGCGGGCAAACTGCGTGGCCATCTGCTCAACGCTCGTGCTGCGCGTAGGACCGATTGTCAAGAGCAAGTCATCGCGCCGGGCCAGAGTGGAGGCCAGTGTGCCGAGGTCTTCAGTGTCTTCGTCGTACCACTCAAACTCCAGTGCCACGGCGGTGCTGTCTCCGGTAAGCAGGGCGGCATAATGCTGTGCCGTCATCAGTTGCGACTGCGCCCACTCGACGGTTTGCTCGTAGCGCTCCTTGTAACTGGTGTCCTCGGTCATGGGCACAACGACGGCCACGCGGCATGTGTCCACCTTCAGACTGGAATAGTGCACCTCGATGGTATCGCCGTCGTTGCAAGCGACTGCCAGAAGAGCTAAAAATGGAGACGATATTATTTGACGAATCTTCATACGGTAATGTTAGGAGTGCGGAATAAATTCCGCTCTTCTATTTGTTCAAATATTCATGTTCTTTCGTTATTGCAGCGGCTTTTGCGTTCTCAACAGCTGTGGCGAGAAGCGAATTGTAGTTGTCGGAGACAGTGATGCCGCAGAAACCGGAATCGATGCCGTAGACGATATGCTGTTCCTGCTTCGCACCGGCGTTCCAGCGACCTATCCACTGTTCGATAGCCGTGGCCAGACTTTTAGTCATAGAGAACGGCACGCGCGTGGAGTATTTGCTCATGTCGCAGTCGAGGCCCACAGTGTAGAACGACGATGTGTATTCGCGGTTGTAGCGCAGCAGACCCTGCACGCTTCCCCCGCACATGGGCACCACCATCTGATATTGCTTGTCCAAGTAGTAGGCCATGCGATATGCTGAGTCGGCCATGTTGTATCCGTCTTCATCGTCGATGTAAAGTTCAGCAGCGGCAACCGAGCGCGTGTCGTCGGCCAGGCCCTGCTTGAAACCTTCGCGCATCTCGGCCAGCATAGCGTCCTTGGGATTTGCACTGAGCAGCGCCAAAGACGACACGTCGGTCATGGCCTGGCTGACAACAAGGCCCGCCTGATAGCAGGTGCCGTAGAGTGAGAAATACATCGTGTTGATAGGCAGCGCGGTGTTCTTGCTCTCTACGAGCAGGTGTGAAACATAGGGGCTGGCTGTCAGGTCGGCCGTGCGCTCGCTGAGCAATGGTTCAAAGTTGTCGTTGCACCATACGATGAGTGTCTTCGAGGTGTCGCCTTCGAACGTCATATTCTGAATACTCAGAAAGATGTCCAGCTCGTCTTCTATCGAGAGGTCGTCTTGTGCGCCCAGAATCTCGAAGCGCAGCGACAGATTGTTCTGCTTTGCGGCAGCCACCACACCACGATATATTTCATCGTTGTAGGTTATGTCGCCCAACTGGTCGGGTCCGCAGACAAACACCACGCTGCTTTGGTTGTCGTCGCCAAGGGGGGTGTCATCGATATAGACAGTCTCGTCGTCGTCAGAGCAAGAAGCCAGTGACAGCAGTGCCACCGCCATAATCATTCCAATATTTCGCAAATGTACTGTCATCATGGCTTTATTTCATAATCACGCGCTTCACTTCTGCGCCCTGCTTAATGATGTAGATGCCAGCGCGAGCGTTCTTCACGGAGACACCGGAGAGATTGTATATTTTCACAGGGGTGTTGTCTATGGCCCTTACATCGCTGATACCTGTGATGTCGCCAGCGGCAACAACCTTGATATACTGAATTACCAATCCTGCAAAGTCTTCTTCTTCTTCGTCGTCGCCGTCTTCTACCGGATAGCCCCACATCAGAATATATTCACCGGGCTCGCAGCTGAACGTGACTTTGAACTCCTCTATCGCCACCTCGCTCTTCTCCGGGTCAAGGGCCATGTGTACGGTCTCGCTCTCAAGCACGGTGTTAGCCTCCTTTGTATCTACCAGGATGATCTTCATGTCCTTCTCGAAAGCTTCGTCAGACTGCACGCTGCAGTAGAACGTGTAGTTCTTGCCCTGCTCGAAGCACCACTCCTCTTCTGTGGCAGGTTCGTAGCCGAGAATGCTTCCATCGGGTTCTTCCTCTTCCTCAGAGGGGCGGGTTGTGTTCTCGATGGCAACGGTCTCGCCGTCGTTGCTCACTTTCAGCTGATATACAGCATCCAGCCCGTGGCGTAGACTTTCCCAATTCTTGCCGTCTATGGTGTAGGCCAGTGTTATGTAGTATTCGCCCTCGGGTAGTTCGCTGGCTTTGATTTCATAATTCTCGAAACCGTCGCCTGGTTCCAATGTATTGAACTCGCCGTCGGTGATAACATCGACGAACTCGCCGTTCTCGTCAAGAAGCATCAGACCGCCGGCAAACTTTATGTCGTCGAGCGTGTTGTTGCCGAATTGGCCCTTGATGACGATAGTGTCTGTCTTGGCATCATACTCATCCTTGTCGCTGTAGATGTCGCCTAATATTATCATGCAGACTTCTGTTGCCTCCGTGCCGAAGTTGGGGCGCACCCCGTAGAGTATTTCCTGGCCATCGTTGAAACCGTCTTCGCTGCTTGAGCCGCCGATGCCCTGCGAGTCGGGGTCGAGGTCGGACAGCAGGAAGTAGCCGTCCGACACGCCGCCCCAGCCCCAGTTGATGTGGAAATAGCCGTTGTTGTAGCCGTCGCAGACAAAGGCATGGCCACCGCCTTCGCTCTGTCCGCCATACATAAGCGGGTATCCCTGAGAGATTTCACTGTAGACAAGCTCATTCCATTCGTCCTGTGTATACCATTCGCGGCACTGAATGCTCATCGAGGCGTCGTAGTCGAAATAGCGAATCAATCCTGCACCGAGAGCGCAGCTTGAGGTGCCACTCTCCTCGGGAGAATATTGCATGTCTGAAGCCACGCCGAGGTGGTACATCAGCAGTGCCACGGCGTTTGCCTGCGTCGGAGTGTAGTCTACAGTGGCATAGTCATCGAGCATGTTTGCCCAGTCGTAAGTGGTGGTGCTGAAATCGGCTGAAGCTGTGTATGTGCCTGCATATTCGGCGGCCTCGTCTTTGGTAATTTCCCATGTGTATTTGTGTGAGCCCTTGCCCTTTGTTGGGTATTTATATGTCTTCAGCACCTGTGCAATTGCCGTTGCAGCGCAACCGGTGGCAGAGCGATTGCCCTTCATCTCGGGGCACATATCATTATAAGGGGCGTCCTGATTCCAGGTGGTGGTGCAAATAGGCTGCACGGCCTCAAGTTCATCGGCCCTTGAAGCGGTCTTGGCAGTTGTGTGGCGCGAGCGGGCCTCCAGCCACCAGCGCAGTCCCTGTGGAAGATCGTTGCTGTTGAAAGCCTTTGTATCTGACCATCCGAGCAGAGCCTCGCCCTCGTCGTTGGCAGAAGCCACGATGAAGCCCGTGCCCTGTTTCGGGGCGAACACATATACGGCTGCTTCACCATTCTGAGTCTGGCGTGTGAGCTGCAACTGATACTGCGATGGTTCGGCAACTTCTGCTGAGCGCGATGTTCGCATGCTGTTGAGCACACGCTTCAGCGCTGCATCGGGAGACAGTGTGGCAGCCGATACAAACATGCCTATAAGAGCTGTTGCAAGAAGGAAGTAGAATCTTTTCATAGTTTGGAAATTTGTTGCTTGTTGAATCTATGAGTGTGTCATACCTGGGTACAGAGAGCCATTAATTTTTACATCATCGTTCTGCTCAGGGTTATTCGGCTTTCTGTTGGCCAAGTTGCGCAGGTAGGCTTCGAGGTTCATCTCGGCCGAGATGCCGAACTTCTGACGTATGCGGTAGCGACTGATGGTTACGCTCTGCTTGGCTATGCCCAGAATCTTCGCTATGTTGTGGTTCTCAAAACCGAATATCAGCAACATGGCAAGCAGTTTCTCGCGCTTACCCAGCTTCACTCCTTTTTCGGCCAGCACCTGGTCGAAATGCGGATAGCTGGCCATGAAATGCCGATTGAGCCATTCCTCGCCCTTGTTCTGGATGTTCTCTATGGTTATTTCGTCGGCCAACTGCTGGCGGCTCAGGTCGTCAAGCATCTGCGCATAGTGCATTTTGCTGTGCTCGTGCGTCTCCTTTTCTGTGGCAAGTCCGTGCTCCAGTTCGGTCTTCTCCGCCATAAGCTGGTTGCGCTCGCCCTTCAGTTTCAGCCGCGAAATCCATGCCCACATACCGCCAACGACCAGTAACAGCAACACTGCGGCACCTGCCAGCAGCCAACGATACCATTTAGCTTGCTCCTCAAGCCGCATGACTTCTATTTCCTCCTCGTGCTGGCGGTCGCTGAAAGCCACAAGGTTCTCTACCAGTATGCGCTGCATGTTCTCCAAATCTTCCTCTTTGTGCGAAGCTGTCAGAAGCTCCGAGAAGCGAAGCACTTTGTCAGCGTTATGCGTTCCAGCGTAATAACGCACGCCCCACAGCGAAAAGGAACTCGGGAACTGCACATCGGGAAGCCGTTGCATCAATGTCCTCATGCTGTCGAGCATCTCCTCGGTCTTCACAGCATCGCTGCGGTCGTGGTAGATTTTCGCCAGATGGTAATAAGCCTCGGGCTTTTTCATGTCAACAGCTTTGCTGGCTATGCGCAATAGTCTCTTTTCGGCCACGGCCACCGAATCGGCCAGTTGCAGATGATACAGAGCCATGAGCAGATCTACATCTTCCTGCCCCATGTTGTAGGCCATCTGCGAGCACAACGAATCGGCACGGCGCAGATAGGCAATGGCAGCCCTGTCTTTCTTGTCCATCAGCAGTTTGGCTTTCAGCGTCAGCGATTCGGCGGCTATCACGGGGTGTACAACCGATGTATTGCCAAGCTGCTGCAATGCCAAATCTACGTATTTCTCTGCCGCCCCGTTCATGTTCCAGCGCTCGTATGCCTGCGCTATCGAGTTGAGGGCATTGGCCGTACCATTGGCATCGTTGGCAGACTTGGCCTCTTCAAGACTGGCGTTCAGCAGGTCGATCGCCTTCGACACCTCGCCGCGGCGCTGGTATATCTGTGCCAGTGTCGAGCGCGTGTACTGCACGCCCTGCGGGTTTTCCACCTCCTTAGCCCACTCCAAAGCCTGTTTGCCGCACAGCATTGCTTGCTCATCACGCTGCGGATTTACGGACAATGCGCCCATGGCATACGTGTAGATGCGCATCTTTCGCAAAGCACTCAGCTTCTCGGGGACATTATTTATTGCATAATCGGCCATTTCCTCGGCCCTACTGACGCTGTCTATGCGTGTAAGAGCATACGCAAGCAGCGCGTGCAAGTCGGCCTCGCAAATGCCGGTGTCCTTGACCAGTCGAAGCGAATCAAGCCATTCCACCGCCGCACGCGGCTGCTCCATCATCTGCCACATATTGAACGCCTGCACCATGGCTGTTGCCACGCAGGAAGCATTGTCTTTATCTACCTGACTGCAGCCTGTAGCCGCAACTTCTTTGTATATGGCAAGCGCTTGGGAAAGTTTTCCCTGCTGGGCCAGTTCCTGTGCCTCTTCCAACTTGGCGTAGCACTCCGTAGGAGCATCAGCCTGCTGTGTGCAACAAACCATTACGGCAGCAATCGTCAGGCACATCGCTACCACTCGACTCAGCGGCTTTATTATTTTCAGATTTGTATACTTCATTATTAGGTCGTACATTACAAATCGCGACAAAGTTAAATATTTTTAAGAAATCGTACATATAAATCAGGATTACAAAACATATACAAACACCCTGTGAAATCGTTAAAATGGCAATGCTAAAAGCCATGCTGGGCGCCGTATTTTTGGCATCACCAGCATGGCTTATGGCTTATAGGATATTTATAGTGGCTATTACCAGCCCCAGCCGCCAGGACCTCCACCGCCGGGGTTGCCGCCTCCGCCCCCATTGCTGCTGCCGATGGTAGTGATTGTGGAGCTGGGGGTGAATGTGGTCAAGGAGCTGCCATCAGCCCAGGCGCCACCGAGGCTTAGCCCATTCCAGGATGTGGTGGCATCGGAGAGGGTGCCCCCTGAAGAGAGGGTGTAGGTAGTGCCGCTTGACAAGTCTGCGCTGCTGAATGTGAAATTCCCTGAGCTCAGCGAGCGTGGCAGGGTGAAGGCGAGCACCGGCTTGCTGTTGCCATCAAGCACTGCCAAGGTGACGGCCTTGTTGGCTGATATGCCGTTGCATACTACCACTTTCTGCTTGCTGCTCGATGATGGGCTCGATTGCAATGTGCCTCCAGTGCTGATGACTGTGCCCCCGTTAATGAGGAATTTGTTGCTGCTATCGCAATCGATGCCGCCCTCGGGAGAGCTGCCACCAATGCCGATCACTATGCCGCCGTTGATATACAGCGCGCTATTGCTGTCGATGCCATCGTTGGCGCTGCTATATGCATATACTCTGCCTCCATTCACTGTGAAGTTGCCGCTGCTGTTGATGCCATCCTCATAAGCCCACACATAGATGTCGCCATCATCTATAGTAAGGTTGCTCTTGCTCTCCAAGCCCTCGCTGCTGTCGCTGGAGCCGGTGACGCTTATGTTAAGTGTGCCGCCCTTGATATTTATGTCGCCATCAGCCTTTACGCCCTTGGGAGAAGAGGTGAGATTTTGCGAATAGGTGTATTTGCCCCCAGTGGTGGTCACGGTGGTCACGCCTCCGCTAATCTCTATGGTGCCATCTGAGTTGATGCCCTTGCCGCCCTTGCCCGTGGCCTTGAGGGTGTGGGTGCCTCCGCTGATGCTGATATGGGTATCGCTCTTGAGACCGGCTGACGAGGATGTATCCTTCTCGTCGCTGTCGTAGTACGCATTGCCCGAGGTGTTGAGCTGGAGATTGCCACCCATCACCTCGATCTGCATGTCGCACTTGATGCCCTTGCTGGCATCGCCGGTGGTGTTGGTGTAGATAAGGCCGCCGAGGATGCGCACTCCGATAGCATCATCCTCATCGCCCTTGACATGGATGGCATTCTTCACTGCATCATCCACCACGATAGTCACTCCGGGACGCATAAAGAAATACCCGTCGGTGCAGATGCCGTGCTTCATATTGCCGCGCACCTCCACCACTCCGGTGCCGCTGAATATCAGGTTGCCCTCGCTGAAGAAACAGCCCTTGCGGTCCTCATCGGCGGCCGTTGTAGGATCGAGATAATAGGGGTCGTCGAGATAGACGGTGGTGTCGGTAAACTTATTGGTGGTGCCAGCTGCCGAGTTGACATAGATGCGCTTTTTGCACTGGCTGTTGAATGCCGGACCTTTCTTTGAGGTCAGGTCCACTCCATTGAGGGTGAGCAGATACTTGCTCGCTCCATATACTTTAAGAGCGCCATTGTCGCTGGTGCCGCTCACTATGATTTCGGTCTTGTCAACATCGTTGGTGGCCATGTCGATGGTGACATAAGCTCCGCTGATATCATAGAGAATATCGGAGGTGGATGTGGTCACTGTGGCTGATGAGCCATTGTAGGCTATGGTCACGGTATTGTTCCAAGTGTTGAGCTCGTAGTAGAAGTCCTTGTCGGTGCCTACGGCATCGGATCCGCTGTCGCTGGCCTTGGTGCCATCCCAGCTGGTGATGGTAGGGTTAAAATCAGGCGCGCTGCCATCATCTGTGGTAGTGCCACCGCCTCCAGTGCCACCACCCCCGCCTGTGCCGGGAATTGTGGGATCGGTTCCGCTCCAGGGATTATCGTTGTCAGTGCTGCAGCCGGCCAATAGCGCTGCTGTCATGAGTGCGTAAATCTTTGTTTTCATTTTCTTAGGCTAAATAGTTCAGGTTTCAAAATTATAATATTCCAGCCATTTGGAGATATAAAAATCTATAAATAGGAATTATTCCTCTACAAAACGACAATTTACCCTTTTTATTGCAAATCATTTGTCTTTCTCGTGAAAAGTCCTTACCTTTGTAATCATGGACAAAGACAAAAAATCGCCCACTAAGATACTGTTTGTGTGCCTGGGCAATATATGTCGCTCCCCGGCAGCTGAGGGAGTGATGGAGAAATTAGTCGAAGAGCGTGGCCTCGCCGACAGATTTGTGATTGACAGCGCGGGCTTGGGAGCTTGGCATATAGGTGACTTGCCCGACAGCCGCATGCGCAGCGCCGCATATAAGCGCGGATACAATCTCACACACCGTGCTCGCCAGATTTCGGCCCGGGATTTTAGAGATTTTGATTTGATTATCGGCATGGACGATGCAAATGTCAATGCTCTGCGCCGCTTAGCCCCCAATTCTGAGCTTGCCAAGAAGATTAGGCTGATGACAGAGTTCTCCACTATCAGGCCTCGGCCTGCCACTGTCCCTGATCCATATTACGGCACAGCTAAGGACTTTGATTATGCCCTTGACCTCTTGGAGGATGCATGTCAGGGGCTGCTGGATAGAATTTAGAATTTAGGAAAGTAACTTTAAAATTTAATACTTATATGAAAAAGAAGATATTTATGATTGTGGCTGCGGTTGTGGCTCTTAATATGAATTTTGCCGAGGCTGGTGTGCATAAGGTATCACAAGATGGGCAATTGCGTGTGGATGGCCAGCAACTTGTCAATGATAAGGGCGAGCCTGTGCAGTTGCGCGGAGCAAGCTTCGGGTGGCATTGCCTTTGGCCGCGGTTTTACAACCAGTCAGTGGTCAATGAGGTAGTAAATAATTGGGGCGCCGACATAGTGCGATGTTCTATCGGCCTGAACCTCGAGGACCGCTCTTTTGAGAAAGACCCGGAGCTGGGATATGCCTGCGTTGACAGCATTGTGCAAGGCGCCATCAACAATGATGCCTATGTCTTGGTTGATTTCCATAGTCATCCCAACAACCTGTCTCTGGCCAAAGAATTTTTCACCGAGGTAGGCAAGAAATACGGTCAGAATCCCAATGTGCTTTTTGAGATCTGGAACGAGCCGATGGAGGTGGAGTGGGGTGAGTGCAAGGCGTATGCCGAGGAGCTAATCCCAATCATTCGCCAGTATGCGCCCAATGCGGTAATCATCGTGCCTACCCCTCGCTGGGATCAGGATGTGGACAAGGCTGCTGCCGATCCGTTGGTGGGCTTTGACAATGTGATGTATTCGCTCCATTATTATGCCGCCACGCATCAGGACGACTTGCGCGCCAAGGCCCAGGCGGCTCTTGATGCCGGCTTGCCGCTGTTTATGGCAGAGTGCGCCTCGATGATGCACACAGGCGACGGGGTCATCGATCCTAAGTCTTGGGAGCAGTGGATGCAAATGGCAAATGAAAATAATATCAGCTGGATTGCGTGGTCGATTAGCGACAAGGACGAGACCTGCTCTATGCTGCGCCCCTCAGCCAGCAGCGATGCCAACCTGTGGACCCAAGCCGACCTTAAGCCCTGGGCCATCCTCCTCAAATACTACCTAACCCTAAACCGCTAACTCCCCCCCCAAACTCCATTAATCCAAAAATAACAATATAATTTCGGATTATAATCCAAAGATAACACTATAATTTCGGATTACATCAGAAACCCCTGACTTACATTAGCCAATGGAGCAGAATGCTCTCACCCTGAGAGTACGGGTAGGGCACAAAGCACACTGCCAATAAAAAAGCTAAAAATATAGCTGCCAGGATTGCTGTCCCCCATCTTACAAGCGCAGGAGGCATTTCGCCAAGAAGATTTCTGACTTTCTCCGATCGCAGTTCTTCCTGCCGCGTATAATGTATTTGTTTTTTACGGTACATCTTAGATAAGTATTTGGCTCTAATTTCCCAATTCAAGTTGATTCTTCACAAGGTTATAGTATGCTCCTTTCTTTTCAATCAGGGAGGCATGACTGCCCGATTCTACCACTCTTCCGCCATCGAGCACTACAATCTTGTCAGCATTCTTGACCGTGGACAATCGATGGGCCACCACAACCACAGTGCGACCCTTGTAGAACTCATGGAGGTTCTCCACAATAGCCCTTTCATTTTTGGCGTCGAGAGAATTTGTGGCTTCATCAAGGAATATGAAATCCGGATTTTTATAGACAGCCCTGGCTATGAGGATGCGCTGCTTCTGGCCCTGGCTAAGGCCTGTGCCGTCTCTCCCAATGATAGTATTATACCTTAGAGGAAGCCCCATGATATAATCGTGGATGTTGGCAATCGTAGCTGCTTTTTCAAGTCGTGCCACATCAATGTCACTGTCATCAACTGCAATGTTGCGGGCGATAGACTCTGAGAATATCACCCCGTCCTGCATGACCACTCCGCACTGCTGGCGCCACCATTTAAGGTTATACTCGTTGATATTACATCCTGCAATAAATATGTTGCCAGACATGACTGGATAAAAGCCCAGCATAAGCTTTATGAGTGTAGTTTTCCCGCTCCCCGAAGTGCCGACGATGGCAGTAACTTTTCCCGGAGGAATATCAAAAGATACTCCCTTGATCGTGTTTTTGATGGCATGGAGGTCATACTTAAAATCTACATTGTCAAGCCAGATGGATTTCTCGGCGGCAAATTCCCTGGCATGATTTCTTTCCGTTTCCTCGTTCTCCCTCTCTTGGATCTCGTTAATGCGCTCGAGGGATATTTTCACATCCTGAAGAGAATAGACAAATGACATCAATTGTTCTACCGGGGAGTTGAGCTGACCTACGATATATTGGATGGCTAACATTGCTCCTAAGGAAATCTGCCCGTTGATTACGGCTGTGGCTGACAGAACGGTTATGATTATGTTCTTGACTTCGTTGATGAAAATGGCTCCCGCTTCCTGAGCCTGTTGCAATTTCATCGACTTCATTTGTGCCTTGAAAAGATCAGCCTGAGTGTCTTCCCATTCCCACCTGCGCCGACGTTCGCAATCTTGGAGTTTTATCTCTTGCATAGTGGTAAGAAATTGGTAAGTGCGATTTTGATTTATCGCCTGTAGCTCAAACAATTCGTAATCAATCACCTTGCGCCGGGATAAGAAACGAGCGATCCATGCTCCATATACTGCGCTTCCGATAAAAAATATAAAGAAAATGACTCGATTATAAGCCATAAGCACAATTCCAAACACAACGAATGTCAACAAAGAAAACATTATGCTCAATGTCTGATTGGTAAGAAAAGTCTGTACTCGGTTATGATCATTCATCCTTTGAAGAAGATCCCCCATGAGCTTAGTTTCAAAGAAAGACATTGGTAATTTTAACAACTTTATAAAAAAATCGCTGATCAAGGAGATATTCACTCTCATTGAAATATGCAGCAGCAACCATCGGCGTATAAAATCAGCAGAGGTCCTGCCGATGACAATCATTAATTCCCCCAGGAGTATAAGCCAAATGAGTTTTATATCGTTATGGTTAATGCCTATATCCACTATCCATTGTGTTAAAAAAGGCATAACCAATTGAAGAGCGCATCCAAGCAACAGCCCAAACAATATTTGTATAAAATATTTTTTATACTCCAATATGTATTGCCATAGGAAGCTAAAGGATCTTGAATCTTCGATTGTCAGGCTTTTTTGCCTATAAAAATTCTCCCCAGGCTCAAAAAACATAGCAATTCCTTTTTCTTCTGTCTCGCTCTTCATTGAGCTCCAATGCACTATGAATTCATCATAGGGCAAATGGTATTTCCCTTTTCCTGGATCGGCTATCCAAAATCGCTTGCCATTATGATCGATTCCATAAAGGACTACAAAATGGGCTTGGTCCCAATGTAATATGCATGGTGTCTCTATAGATAATAAATCCCTTAAAGTTACATAACCGGCGTACGATTTCAGCCCTAATTGCTCTGATGCGTCAGCTATTCCTTTTAGAGAAACGCCTTCTGAGGTGGGATGACACAATTCGTTAAGATAGGTTTGAGATAATTTGCGACCAAAAGATGCGCATACCATTTCAAGGCATGCTACCCCGCAAAGCATAGAATCCTTTTGTTGTGTCCATTTAAAATTGTCGGTTCTGAACATGAGGCAAACTTATGGAGGAATTAAGAGCCTGTTTAATAAGAAATGTTAATCGAAAAGCTGCAATCCGTGGAGCAGATTTTGTCCTGAGCCGAAGGAGCATAGCGAGCTATGTGACTGAGGCGAAGGGCAAAAGATGCCCACGGATTGCAGAGGCGGTTGTAATTTCTTTTCATTAAAGACATGATGTTTATTATTATTGTTGTTATTTAAAAGTCCTTCGCCTTGGCTCCTTTTTTGTTAAATTTTTCCTGTTCGTCAGTCACATAGCTCGCTATGCTCCTTCCTCACAGATAAAAATTTAACTAAAAAAATGAGCCACTTTTCGATTTAACATTTCTTATTAAACAGGCTCTAATTATCAATGCCGCTGCGAATATCTGAGTCCTTTAAGGAAGTGTTGCGCTTAAGCCCGACTTTCTTACCGCCCCTTAAATTAATGGAAATCTCAATCCCGACGCTTCGGGTGTGAATCTCCCATAATTTAGTGTATGAAAGGTTCGGAGAGGACAGATTGGTGCGTGAATCCATGACTCCGTGCCTGTCAAATGGGCTATCCGCAAATAACTTTATATAGAAATTGCCATCCATTAGGGTCTTGGATAATGAGAACCCATACAACGCCCCTGGTTCATAATGCAGCCATGCCTTGGACCGGTTTTTGTAAAGGGTAAAGCTCGCTTCAAACTGCAAAGAAGCAGGAAGACGCAATGACATAACAGAAGTGGACTGGTAAAAGCCATCAGATTGAGACAATGACTTTGAATGCCATACAATGTTTTGCAAACCTAAAGAAGAAACATTCCTCAACGTCAACCATTGCCATGGTCTGTAAGATAGATATAATTCCAAGGACAAATCTTCTACTCTGGGAATATTGCTGTACGTCTCGATTACCTGAGCACTGGAAAGATCGGTATCGAAAACGCTCATAATGGAGTTCCTTGTGAGTCTGCCCGAGATAGTGGGACTGATTATAACCCTTTCCCCATAAAATGAATAACCAAGCGACAAAGAATATGCCCGTGCGTCTTTTAGATTTGGAGACCCCTGCATTACATCATTCTCCACTATTCCCCCAATGAAAGGATTAAGCATCTGTAATGATGGGCGATTTACTGTGGAGGAGAAAGCAAGTTCCAACTCATTGCTCCAATCAGGCTGCCATATGAACTTTAGAGTGGGAAGATAAGATATGGAATGACTATGAGATTCCAAATCGGTAATTTTGTCATAAACATATTCAATCTTGTTAGTCGCATTGAGCCGCAAGTCTTTGGATTCAGTTAGGTACCATATTAAATCCCAAGTGAGTGATCCAAGGATTTGAGTATAACTAAAGCCCTCGGTATTGTCCATAGCTGTGCTGATGGCATAAGCTGATGTGGAGGCCCCATGTCTTAAGTTGCCATTCAGAGTAAAAAAAGAAAGTAGTTTTTCGGAAAGTTGTACATTTCTGAAAATTTGGACATTGTGAGTATATAATCTTCCTTTAGTCTTAGACATGGAAATCAAATCATTGGTGCAATCTTCGATCTTGTAATCGCGATTGTCTGGATTTAAGGTAAATCTATAGCCTATTCTCCATTTTTGTGAATTATTAGTTTTGAACTTGTTGGAATAGATTATATTCGCTTCCATTGACGCATCCCATGTGTCACTGACACTCAGATATGGCGTAGTAATATTTGTTGCGGATTGAAATTGATCGTAATGTATTTTTTCATTGCGCTTGATTCCGTTTATATAAAAGTCAGCGTATAGTTGGGACAATGTATCCATATCCCATTGAATCATAGCCCTCCCTTGATGAGTGTGCCTATTCTTGCGATTATAATCAGACTTGCTTGTGGTATAGATGCCATTGCTGTAATAATATTTATGATCCCAGCGTTGATTGCGCTGCCCCCACAAATCGTAAGTATATCCAGCGAAGAATTGGACTTTGTTGATTGCTGCCAAAACAGAAGAGGCGCCTTTGGCTTTAGGAGTTGTGGCTCCCGAGCCAAGGAAGTTGATATGATACCCTTCTATTGAATTTGACTTTGTAATGATGTTTATGACTGGAATATTTTCGCCGAACCTTTGAGATGGCTTTGTTATTACTTCGATTTGTTTTATATTTGATGAAGAAATGCTCCTAAGTACCTGTGCCGGATTAGCGTTTGCTATGCTGTAGGGCTTGCCATTTAGATATATCAGAAATTTATTCTTGCCAGCAACATTTATAGTGCCATCACTATCTACCATCAGCAGTGGGACACGGTTTAAAGCATTTAACAGATTATCTTTTTGGGCATAGCGGTCTCTTGATAAATTATAAATTATCCCATCATCAAGCTTGCGCACATATATAGGGTTGGCTTTCACAACTACCTCGTCAAGCATGACCGCTGCAGGCTCTAACTGGCACCTTAATTCTTCTGATACTTCTGATCCTGACACTATCACCCTTTTCTCAACCGATTTATACCCTTCTTTCCAAATTCGAAAATTATATATGCCCTCTTCTAATGAGATTTTAAATTGTCCTGATGGTCCTGTGCATAATTTTTGTATTAAGCTGTCAGATTGGCATATTGAAATGTCTGCGCCTTGAACTGGGTCGTCTCCTGCGCCCCACACAACGATTCCCTTAATAGTTTCCGAATGCGTGGCCACTGCGCATAAAATAAAAACAATACTCCAAATTTGTCTGTAGGGTTTCATTTAAGTCGGTGTCACTATAACTTTTTCACATCATCGATTGTCAAATGAAAGTAAAATTGACAAGGAATTTTCATATCTTATGGGACAAAACAATCCTGAAAATTGCCCAGTTTTTGTATAAGCGTACCTGTTTGCAAAACATCCGCCTCCACAGATGTATTTCACTTTGCAAATTTTGCAAGGCATTATGTCATCCACGCATGGAATTGCTTCGGAATTGTCGCCTATGTATTTGAGATGTGGTATTATAGTTATAGAGCGATCCTCCGAGTCAAATACCATTTCAATAGAAGGGAGGCGGGATGGGGCACGCTCTATGCTTGAGCTGGTTGAGCCATTGCTCCAGCGATGGACTTCTGCCGAGCTGGTGGTTTGCTCTGCATACGTTTGCAATGTGAAAATCATTGCTGTGGCGACTAAGAGGGATAAGATTCTTTTCATATATTATGCTGTGGCGGTTAAAAATTTCAACACAAATGTAAGGCATAAGAAGTTTTCAGACAAAAGAAAAGTTTGACAGATGGAATCGAAACCATTTGTCATTCAAGTATATAAAATTTGTAAAAGAGCGAAAGTTTTCTTTTGAAGTGAAAAGTTTACCTATTGCAGGGTATTCAGCAGGTCTCTTATATGTAGGCCTAGATTTGTGTCATCTTCCTTTAGACCCAGTTTCTTGCGGATTTCACTGCTGGTGTGATAATGCCGTTTCATCTGTGTGTATTCACCTATATCTTTTCCTCTTAATCCGATGGCATACATGCACGCATAGTTTATCTCGTCAATGGTAAGACCATGATTTTCCAAATATTTAATGAATTTCGGGTGTGTCGCACCGAAAACTAAGCGAGTTGAATTAACAAACGCGTGTTGGTCTTCTGTAATTTTGTGCAACCACTCTCCATAAGGTTTGGAACAGTTGGTCCTGTCGGTTATCTCTGCTGTAAAAAGAGAATTGAGTGTGGCGATTCTCTCCTTAATAGTTTCTCTAATTGGAGAAGGCAATTCGGCCTGGTTCTTTATCTCTTTTAGGCTCTCGCATTCTTTCTCAAGCGCCATAATCCGGATGTGCATGTTCTCGTTCTCTAACTGAGAGCGACGCTGCTCTTCTTCCGTGAGTCTCTTCTTAGCTTTTGTTAGGCAATGTCTATAATAAATAAAGGCGCCAACAATTATGGAAATGAACAAGAGGCAAAGACTGGCAGCAATTATCCTATCTTTGAATCTCAAGTCTTTAAGGTTCTTCGTTTCCAATTCGTATAGCTCTTTGGCAACAGAGGTCTTTTGTAAATATATGTTATTTTTAATGGATTCGTTTTCTAAATAATACTTTCTGTACGCACATAATGCCTCAGGATATCTTTGATTGACCTCCATAAGATCAGCCTTGATGGAAAGATATCTTAAATAATGGGCGGACTGACTGTTGGAGTCAATAGTTTCGAATATTTTTAATGCTCTTGCTGGTTCGCCTATAGTGAGTAAGCCCAATGTGAGGTCAAGCCGAGTCACATCTGTAAGATAATCAGCGTGCTCTAATGCATCAATTGATTGTCTAATATCATTATCTGAACCGAACCTCATTGTATAGGTTAATCTGGCCAGATGTATTTCCTCGAAGGCTTCAGGAAGTGATTGAACCATTTCTTCACAAATATCCAATAAGCTGTCTGCTAATTCTCTGTTTCTGATAACAATGCAGCCATCCAAGGCCCTGATTAGGCTTGACAAACGTTTTGAATATTTAAGCTGAGTACCATAAAGATGGGCGGCAGTGAGATTATTCTCGATGTAGGCTTTTGTTTGATATGATTGGGCATAGAGCTTGCCTTGGGCAACAAGCAGATTGGCGAATGTTATAGTGTCGGTATAGTTCTGTTGTTCTTCGCCTTTAAGAAAGGCGCACATGGCCATGTCTATATTTCCTTGGTTTTGGTAAATGCGCCCCTGATAATAGAAGGTGCGAAGCTTTTCGTCGGGGCTGCCACTTTGTAAGTAATAGTCGATTGCTGGTTGAAGCACATCAAAAGTGGTGGTGTCAATATAATTTTTATCCAGTGCCATAGACATCAGTAATGCATACCGCGCTTCCTCTTTTGGTTTAGTGGGTGAGGAAGCTATATCTGTGAGGACGCGGAGAGATCCTGCTGGATCTTCTGACATCAATTCTTCTGCCAAATCAAGCTGAAGGTTCACATTATTGCTTCTATGGCAATTTGTAAATAAGAGAGCCGTAGCGGTGACGGCTAATATGAATCCAATTAAGTGTCTCATTTCAATAGGCTTTGATAATTTATCGGTCGTTTACAAGGGTGCCACTATAATTTCTCACTTGGTATCAATCCATTTGCAAAGGTACATAAAAAGCTTGAAGTTTTTACAGCGGCAAAATGAAAAATCGAGGACACCACCAATTTTTCTGTTGTTTGTATTAACATTAGAACGACCTCAAGAACTAACTCTGCTTCTTGGAGGCCAGGAGGTTGCGGCGCAGCTGGGTCAGTGGGATGCGGCGCATGGCTGAGTGGGCAGTGAGCTTCTTATAGTGGCTGGGAGTCATGGTGAGAATCTCCTCATCGGTCAGGCCCTCGATTTCCGGATTGGCCGCAAATTCTGGCAGGGATGGTGCGTGGCCTTTGGTTTCAGAATGGCTGGCTGGATTGCAATGATTATGAGGGCACACCCTCTGGCAGCACTCGCAGCCGTAGATGGAGCCCCCGAGATTGGCATCCTCAGGCAGCTCCCCTCGGTGCTCAATGGTTAGGTACGACACGCATTTGCGAGCATCAAAATGCCCCTCGCTATCCAGAGCATGCCCGGGGCATGCATTCACGCAGGCCAGGCATCCCTGGCATGTTTGCTTGCATGGCTCATCGGCTGGGATTTCACCAGTCCATAGCAATTCACCTAAAAACACATACGATCCTACCCCGGGAATTATAATCATATTATTGATGCCCTCAAAGCCTATGCCGCTCTGCTGAGCCCAATATCTCTCATGCATGGGAGCACTGTCAACCACCGCTCGATACTCGCCTCCCCATCTCTCAGTCAAAAAGACCCCCAGCTCATTTAACTTGGCTTTGACCACATAGTGGTAATCATCGCCTAAAGCGTAAGAGGCTATCCTGCCAGCCTTATGGGGGTAGGCGAACGCGCAGCACACCACAGTGTGGGCATCGGGGAGAAGCAGTCGGGGATCGTTGCGCACCTCGCAGTATCGCTCGCAATAATCCATAGACCCATTGCGGCCCTGCGAGAGCCACAAGCTGAAATAGTCCTGAGTCTCTTGGCTTACGGGAGCTGCTGCGGCAAAGCCGCAGGCGCAAGCTCCCAAGCTCAAGGCCTGGGAGCGCACTGTTTCTTTGTCGACGATTGACAGCATTCTCTTATTCCATGGGCAGAGGCAGCAGCTCAAATCCGTTGGCTTGCAGCCACTCTATGGCTTGCGGAAGCACCTCCTTGAGATTTTTCCACGCTTTCAGTGAGTCGTGAAAAACGATTACCGACCCATTGCGCGCGTAAGTCTTTACATTATCCAGCACCTGCTCCGGACCGAGCTTCTTGCTATAGTCGCGTGTCACCACATCGTACATCACTATATTGTAGTGGCTTTTTATGGCATGGCTCTGGCTCCAGCGCATGATGCCGTGTGGCGGCCGAAACAGGGTGCTGTCAATGTAATTGTCAGCCTCTAAGATGTCGCGATAGTAGTTGACTGAGCGTGTCTTGAAGCCCTGAAGATGATGCATGGTGTGGTTGCCATAGCTGTGGCCTCGGCGCTTTACCTCTTCGTAAAGCTGAGGATTGCGCCGCACATTGTCGCCTACCATAAAGAACGTGGCCTTCACCTGATACCTATCCAGCACATCCAGCACCCAAGGCGTGACCTCGGGTATGGGGCCATCGTCAAAGGTTAGGAATGCTACCTTGCGCTGGCGCTTCTTTATTCGCCATATGGCCTCCGGGAACAGGAGGCGATATAGCAAAGGTGGTTGCTCTATCCAGTGGGCCACGACGTGGGGTTGTGGTTAATGGTTTCTAATTGCCAGAGAAAGCATAGACATCTTCAAGCCGGGTGCCGTACTTGGCCAGAATGTTTCGGGCGTAGTCAACCGGCTTGATGCCAGCCTGCTCGTTGAGGCGCATCAAAGCAGCGGCTGAGCGCAGGATTGGAGCCCAGGTCTCACCGTATTGATCCACCTCGTTCTCTATCTCTTCAGCTGTGGCATCTTCTTGGAAGTAAACGAACTGAGCCACATTCGATCCCATGGTCATCGGCAGGGCAGCATTGGCCAGGGCTATGAGTTCTGGATCAACATCCTTGCCTGCCAAAGCACGCTGAATATCAATGTAGTTCTTGTATTCGATCATCACTGGCAAGTACTGCAGCATGTATAGGTCCGTGTTGCCCATCAGCCCTAACAATCCATTGCTCAGAGAGGCGCAATAGTTGGTGAGGGCGGCATAGCGCTCGATGCTCTGATCAATTACTCGCTCTGCGCGGTCAAGATCCTCAGAATTGCCTGTGTTGGCGTAGAGCTGAAGATAAAGTTGTACCAATTGGAAATCGGTAAGGCTCTCGTAGGGCGCTACATAATCGGGCAGCTTCTCTTCCATCAGGGTGAGCAGGGTGCGAGCCATATCGTAGCGGTTCTGCGGCACTGGCTGCCCATGCTCCTTTGCATAGTTTACGGCAAACTCTGTTGCTGGCTCATCTCCCAGAGCCGCCAAGGCCTCGGCTGTCTCAATCATGCTGTTGCGCATGGTGGATACCATGCGACGCACAGTCTCATCGAGATAGAGCCCTTGATTATGCTTTGTGTCATCCAGCCCTCCCCATTGATACTTAGAGAGCATGTTTTCATAAGCCTTTACGGCCATTGGCGACACGGGCGCATCGCGGAACGGGGTAACCATCTGGGCCACGCCTGTAGAGTACAGATTGGGCTCCAGTCCGAGATAATACCTGTTAGGCACTGTGGAGGCGAAATATACTGGGCGGTCGAAATTGTGGGCCACGCTATTGGCTACCATATCGAAGCTCAGCAGTTTGCTTAGCCCGAAGCCTCCTACCAGACCGTTCATGGTGATGGGCGCGATGTAGGGGATCACATTCTCGGCATCGCTGCTGTTAGGATCTAAGCCAAAGCGCTCGACCACCATCCAAGTGGCCAAGCTGTCGCGAGTCTCGGCCGACATGGTTGAGAATGACTTTCCATCAGTGCCATAGGCATCTGTGCGGCTCCCCACATGGCTTTCCATGCGTGGAGTGGCCAGGCCCGCGGTGGGGTTGGCGTAGAATTGGCGCAGGCCCTCAAGCGCATCCACCACACTGTCCGACGCATTCTTCGCATTGCGGCTGTAGCCTAATTTGTCGTAGGCATAGTCGGTGGGCTTGGCCAGCATGGGGATGGCCTTTGCATCGTAGTAGGGGTGTATTTGCTGGTTTGCGTACCAGTCAGTGCTGAGATATGAGAGGTTGACTACCCTCACATCGGTGCGCACGCCCTCAACCTCCTGGCTGTACCACAGGGGGAAGGTATCGTTGTCGCCATTGGTGAAGATGATGGCGTCTTTTTCGAGAGAGTTGAGATAGTTGGCTCCGAAATCGCGAGTGGTGTATCGGTGGCTGCGGTCGTGGTCATCCCATGTCTGGGATACCATTTGGATTGGTACGAACAGACCAATGGCACAGGCCACGCCGGCGGCTGGCATCAGCACTTCCTTGCCCAAATCCTCGGGAGCTTTTTTCTTGACCCAGCCAAAGAAGTCGCAGATGTATCGGGCAATGGCCGGCACACCCAAGCCAATCCAGATTGCGAACGCATAGAAAGATCCGGCAAAGGCATAGTCGCGCTCGCGCGGCTGACCAGGGGTCTGGTTGAGGTAGAGCACAATGGCTATGCCGGTCATAAAGAACAGGAAGAATACCACCCAGAATTGCTCTATGCCACGCTTCGGATTGTTGGCGTGGCTGCTCAGGGCCTGCCATAGGATGCCCAGCAGTCCTAACAGCAGAGGCAGCATGAAGAACACATTATGCCCCTTGTTGCCAGTGGTATACTCTTTTGGCAGCAAGCTTTGGTCGCCAAGTCGAGCATTGTCAATTGCTGGTATGCCGCTAATCCAATTGCCCAAATTAGGCTCGCCATTGCCTTGGTAATCATTCTGGCGCCCAGCGAAATTCCACATGAAATACCTCCAATACATGTGATTGAGCTGATAGTTCATGAAATAGCGGAAATTATCGGCAAAGGTGGCTTTCCACACTGGAATCATCTCATATTCATGTGCATCCTCAAAGAGTGGAATATAAGTGAGATTTTGCAGATACGGGGCTATCTGGTAGAATGGCGCCCAGCCAGCTTCTGCCCATTGGGTGCGCAATTGTTCAGGAGCTTGAAGCACATTGGAAAAGTCAGGATTGCGGTATCCAATCCAGCCCTTGTATCCGGCCACATCGGCTGCCTCCAAGCTGTAGATGCGGGTAAAGGGCATATTCAAGCCTGGGGAATACACATAGTCGGGTGTCCAGAGATTGTCCACATACTTGTCCGGCTCATCTGGGCTGCTCTTTGCCACTTTGGCCCAGCCTTTCTTGCCATTGTCGATTGGCAGATATGAAGCGGCTCCGGTCTCATCGGTGGAGAGCTGATAGTAGAGAGCATCGCTAAGGCCAAGGGCTGTAGTGGCCGGCAGGCCTTGCTTGTTTACTTGGATATACTCGATGTTGCCGTTGTCGCCTCGGTAGGCATTGACTGTCTCGGCAAATACCGGGCCCATGAAGAGCGGGCGCTGGCCGTACTGTTCGCGGTTGAGGTACGATGCCAGTGAGAATACATTGTCCGGCGCATTCTGGTTCATTGGCGTGTTGGCTGTGGCGCGGATCAGAAGCAATGCATAAGATGCGTAGCCCACAAAAATCACGAAGATGCTCAGCACTGCCACAGTGAACACCCGCTGAGGCACGGGATTGCAGAAAAATAGCAAATAGCCACCTATGATTACAAAGAGTGCAAGCCAAATCCAGCCATTGTCCGTGATAAAGGTCAAGCCTGAAAGCACGGCTACGGCAAAGACCGAGAGCTTCATCATCAGTGGGCTCTTCCCTCGATAATTGGCAACAATAGCCCAGATGAATACGCCCACTAAGATAATGGCATAGGCAAGCACGCCCATATTGTATCCCCAGCCCAGGGTGTTGACACAGAACAGCTCAAATCCCTGAGCTACCTTGATGTATCCTGGCACCAAGCCGTATAGAATGGCTGCTACGATGACGAAGGAGATGCACAGCGCGATGAGCGACCCTTTGGCATTGGCGTCTTTGTGCTTGCGATAATAATATACAAGCACGATGGCAGGAATGCAGAGCAAATTAAGCAGGTGCACCGCGATTGACACGCCTATCACATAGGCTATAAGCACCAGATAGCGGTCGCTATGAGGCTGGTCGGCGCGGTTCTCCCATTTCAGTATAAGCCAGAACACCAAAGCGGTGCAAAGGCTGGAAAAGGCATACACCTCGCCCTCTACGGCTGAGAACCAGAAGGTGTCGCTCCATGTATATGCCAAGGCTCCGCAGAGGCCGGCGCCCATGATGATAAGCATCTGGAATGTGGTCACCTCCTGCGCATCGTCTTTGACGATGATTTTCTTGGCAAGATGCGTGATGGTCCAGAATAGCAGCAGTATGGTAGCGGCTGAGAGCAGGGCGCTCATGCTATTTACGGCCACGGCCGCATGCTCGATGCCCCCGAAAATGGTGACGAAGAAGCGCGCCGTGAGCATAAAGATGGGGTTGCCTGGAGGGTGTCCCACTTCCAGTTTGGCTCCTTGTGAGATAAATTCGGGGCAATCCCAGAAGCTGGCGGTAGGCTCAATCGTAAGCAGATAAGTGACAGCAGCGATTACGAAGCAAAGCCAGCCCAGCGCATCATTGATAATATTGTATTTCTTCATTTTGTAGCGTGGTGTCTGCGGAAATATTTTGCAAAAGTACGAATTTTTAATGAATAATGAACTATCGATAAAGAAAATGGGGCTCTTTAGGCCCCATTTTAACGATTATTCATTATTTGTGCCTTTGCTGGTAATTGAAGCCCCAGCCATAGGCTGCATCGCAGTCGCTGTGGCCCTCGTGGAAGGTGCACAAGCGTGTTATTGCCAAGCTGTTATCTTCTTGTATGTCAATCTGTGCTAAGGCGCAGAACCGCTTCTTGCTGTCTTGTCCTCCCAGGTCAATTGTCACATTTTCCTGCCCGGGCACTGAGATGGTGAGCTTGAGTTGGGTCTCGCCCCAGTGCTTGGCCCCTTCGTAGATGAAGGTGTAGATAATTATGCTCTCAATCTCTCCTATGCCCTCGGGATTTACCAAGATGGTCTCGCCTCCCTCGGTGGTGCCGCCTTTGTCATCGCCTGAGTGCCAGATATACGGGGGCTGGGTGAAGCAGCCCTGGCGCGAAACTTCTGTGCGCGGGAGCGACAGCATGCGCGAAAACTGCAGACTGTCGATAAGTGTCTGCCGCCCATTGCGCAAGCGGTAGTAGCAGCCTAAGTCCAAATCGATTTCTCCTTCGCCAAAGACGCGTCGGAAGAAACCCATATCATGCTTCCAATCCAAGTGTATGCGGATTTCTCCCTTTGTATTCTTAACTGGTATTATTTGCTTTTCCATAGCTAAAATTTAAAGGTGACTGATGCCAAGCCATGGAGGCCTTGGCTCATCAGAAGTAGAGTGTTCATATAGTGGTGGTTGAGGAGATTGTCCAGCTCCAGGCCCAATGATAGTTGGTCGCTAATTTGGTATGCGGCCCCGAGGTTGAGATTGTACACATTGCCTATGTCTCCTTTCCGCCATTGCCCATTGTAGTACGGCACGCTACGGTCACTGCGCATCTCATAGCTCAGGCAGATGTCAAGCGGCTTTATCGGCGTGGCCTTGACATAGGCGCTGGCTATGTACTTGGCGCGATCCTGCCAGTCTTTCCAGGTGATTTCATCATAGGCTGAGTCTTGATCGCTGCCTCCCGTCTCCGCGCTTATGCCTGCTGACCAGAGATTCTTATAGTAATAGTCGATTTTAGCCCCTGCATGCCAGCTGTTGACATCATAGCCGTTCAGGTTGTTGCCGCCGTATATCGAGAGCCATCTTGCTCCCGTATATGTGCTTGCCGATGCGGTATTGGTGAGGACTGGCATCAGCAGGTTGCGAGCCAGAGCATAGCCGCCAAAAATCTGAACTGCTAACCCTTGAACTCGGCCAATTGTCACTGCGCCCTCGATATCTAAGGGGATGTTGGTGCGTCCGTATGCCAAGTAGGGACTGATATAGTGGTTTTTCGCGTAGAGTTCCGAGAGTGGATTAAGGCGTTCGCCACCTGTAAAGCTCACCCACGCCCATACCAAGGAGCCTTGCGGTTCGTATGCCACTCGTACCTTGGGGGCTATTCGGGCCTTGGCATCATCGCCGCTGCCGAAGCTTAGGTTGGCTCCAATTGTGGCGCTTGCCTGATCGTTGTGCCAGCGCACATAGGGTGCCACATGATATTGGCCCAGACTTCCGAAATTATGGTTGGTATCAATCCATTGTCCATCTGCATCTATGCCTACCCAGCGCGGCTCGCTTTCTGATTGCTTAAGGCCTATGCCAGCTTTCACGTCAATCAGGCTTTGGCCTAAGGTGCTCTTGTAATTATAGCTGCCGGATGTGATGGCTGTATTCCAGCTCATATCCCTCTCCCCGAAGATAAAGCATTGGTATCCAGCCTCTGCATCATAGCTTATGGCCGAAGGCTGGGACACCCAAGCAATCCGGGCTCGGTAGAAATTGTTGCCCTCGGCATCCCCGTTGCCATTGTCATCGCGAGGATGCAAAATGCTGGAATATGTGTAAGCCGCCTTAGCCAAGAGTCGCGAGTAGGAGTTGGCCTTGTAATCTACACAGGCGCCTACGCTGCCAAAGAGCTCGCGCATCTTCACGCCCTTGCGCTTATAGGCCAGCGCAGATCCGGAAGCCCAGCCATCTACTATGAGCTTCTTGTCCTCTACAAAGCGGTAGCGAGCATCTGCCAGAGCATTGAATGTGGGGAAAATACCGGCGCGGACATACCCTCGATATGGATTTTGGGGGATTTTGTCATCCCAGGGGGCAACCGGGAGTGTGGCCACAAGAGCGGTAAGAGTCCCTGGCTCAGAATACTCTGCCGGCACCAGCCTTACATCGTGATTGTCTATTGAAGCTAAGCTGGGCATGAGCGTTGGGCGAGTGGCAGCGTGCTGCTCGGGCAGCACCGTGCGATCTACCGTGATTTCTGTAGAGAGGCTCTGGGCTTTAGGCAAGAGGCAAAGGCTGCTGAGGCAGAGGTATGTGAGATATCTATAGGTTTTCATTTGAGTCGAGCTTGGATCATTTGGAAAATGTCGGCCTCGGAGCCAGGATAATTCTCTTGGAGCGATTTTAGATATTGCTGAGCTTTGAAGTGGTTGCCTTGATGTTCATAAATATCGCTCAGCAGTATGAAGGAGCGTGCCACCCAGTATTGATATGGAGTATCGGAGTCCGTCAGGGCTTTGGCTGCCTCCTCAGCTTGCTCTATTTTGCCATTGTCAAAATAGCTTTGCGCTAAGGCAATCGCACTCGCCGCCCCGAAATAGGAGCTCAGCGAAGAACTCGCCTCTCTCCAGATTGACTGCGCCTCCTTCGATTGTCCCATGCCCTTAAGCGACATTCCTTTTAGGTATTGCGCTTCTATGCGCTGCGGATCGTCTAAGAGCGAAGATTGCAGCAGAGCATTGCAAGCTGACAGGGCTGTTGCGTACTCCTCGGTGGCAACCCCGCATCGGGCTATGCCTATGCGGGCCGCGTTGGTCATGGCGGAGGTGGGTGCGTTGGCCTCAAGTTCTGTCCAAGTGCGCAAGGCCAAGGCGTCTTTGCCTTGCTCTTGTTCGTTGACAGCCTTCAGGTATAGGACTTCTGCCCGGTCCACTGCTGGCGCATCTGGCACGCTCTCCATAAAGGCAAGATAATCGCCCAAGCGGCCATCAGCCGCATAGAGGCTTTTCAACTGTTCCGACGCTTGGCCGGCCTCTTCGCTGTTAGGGTAATTGGTGATCACGGTGCGATATGACTCTATCGCATTTTCATGCTGGCCGGCATTTTGCATGGTCAGGGCCATTTGCAGTGCGCCTTGGCGCCCGGGATCTGTATTAGGGTATGCGCTCACTAACTCTTGATACACTCGGATGGCCCCGGCATTGTCGCCCATCTGGATATAACTTTCTGTCATTTCCAGTAGGGCCTCCGGCACTAAGCCGCTGGTGGGAAATTCCTCTTGCATCTGCCGCAGCAGGTCGATTTTTGCTTGATGGTGTCGCTGATAGCCCTCCATCAGGCCTTTCTGCAGCAGAGAGTAGTCGCCAATCTCGGGATTGAGTTGGTAGGCCTTGTCGTAGGCTTGGGAGGCCTGGGAATAATCGTGCAAGTAATAATGGCAGTCGCCTAATCGGTTGGCGGCATCGGCCTGAATGGCATCGCTCAGTCCGGCAGGTTTTTGTAGCATAGTGCTGAAGGCGCGGGCAGCTGCCTCGTACTGCTGCTGGGCGAAGCGTATGTATCCAAGATCATATTGCGCCACTGCTAAGTTGCCCTGGGCATTGCCAGCTGAGCTGATGTAGGCCTCTGTCTGCCGAGCGGCAGCTGCATATTGTTCATCGCGATACAGAGCTTCGCCAAGCAGCAAAGTGGTTTCCTGGGCTATTGATGTGTCATATTTTGAGAGCTGTTGGGCCTGCTGCAAGTAGTCGATGGCTTGTGTGGCATTCCCGGTGCCCAAGGCTTGTGCGCCAAGCATGTACAGCACTTTCTGCTTTGCGGCATAGGTGGCTTCTGTTGGCCGGGCCATGGAGTTGATGCTGCTTAGAGCTTGTCGGTAATTGTGGTTGTTGAGATAAGCAGCGACTACATATTGCTGGGCTTGTGGTGCATATTGGCTATTGGGGTAGCGCTTTAGAAAGGTCTCAAAGGTGCCTACTGCATTGCCGAAGGGCACGCGGCCCCCTTGAAGCGATGCAACCGCATAGTTGTAGAAGGCCGCTTCTTGCACCTCGGCATCCAGCTCCATGTTCAAAGCCTTGTCAAAGGCCAGGACAGCCCCATCCGTATCTCCCTCTTTTAATAGTGCCTGCCCTATGTAGAGATAGGCGCTCTGGCTCATGGCATCGCCCAATTGTGTGGCGGGGGTAAGCAACTTTACTGCTTCGCTATAATCGCCTTGTCCATAAGCGTAAATTCCAAGAATGTAAAGCGCAGAGGGTTGGGGATTATTGGTGAGGCTAAGATATTGTGCAAGATAATCAGCTGCCTTGCGGTCTTGGCCTAATTTAAAGGCCGCTTCGCCTGCTATGCGATAGGCTTCGGCTCTATAACTTTGCTCTATGAGCTGATGGCTGAGAAGAGCTGTGGCTGTGGTCAGGGCCTTGTCATTGTCGCCTTTCAAATAATATATTTGGCTTAGGTAATAATCAGCCATGTCGCCTGGAGCCTCGGCCGATCGCGAGCTCTCTAATATAGGCAGAGCTTCAGCATATTTGCCTTGCGCATATAGGATATAGCCCTGATAGAAGCGAGCCTGTGAAGCGTAAGCCTCATCGCTCATTAGACTTTGAAACAGGGCGTAGGAGGCATCATAGTATTTTAGCTTCAGCAGACAATAAGCTCTCCGGTAATATAGCGTTGCCTTTTGTGCGGGAGTGAGCTTGGTGGCATCTACCTGAGTGTATATCTCGGAGGCGGTGGCATAATCATCGCCGTAGTATGTGTCGCCCAGGGCCATCATGGCTTCTGGCTCCTGCAGGGAGCCAGCACTCTGGGCTATTGTGTCGGTCAGCAATTGGCGCGCTAAGAACCTGTCGGCTTGTGCCTCAGCTGCGCACACGGCGGCTATTGCCATTGCAGTCAACAATTGTCGCTTATTCATTCTATGTGGTTTTACCTTGCAAAGATACAATTTTGCTGAGAAATAACAAAATACTAAAATTTAGGTATTTGGGGATATGTGGAAATTGTCGTACCTTTGCACTGTGAAAATTTTAAACGACAATAATAAACCATCATAAAAATGAAGATTGAATTTAAGAAAGCCTATATGGCCCTGGCTCTTGGGCTGGCAGTGTCGCTTGGCGCAGTATGCTCAAGCTGTGGCGACGATGATGACGATCCTGTAGCTGAGAGCATTGCCCCGGCAAAATACCAGGGCACAAGTTTTAGCACTATCCCGGCTCAGCCGCAATTCGAGGGCAGCACCAGCGATAATTATGTCTCCCTCAACTGGGCTAATCCCGAAAAGACAAAGCTTATTGTGTATCTTGGTGGATATTCAGTCACTATTTCAGAGACTATGAATATGTCAGTTACAGTGGGTGATATGAATATTATCAATGTGCCTTGCACCCAGGTGTCGGATGGCTATTATACTTTTTCTCTGAGCGAATTTTCATGCCAAGCTGGCGACTATGAGGCCAATGGCAGCATCGAGGGATCTGTGAAGGCCGGAAAACTGGAGTGCACTGTGCTGTATTCACTGGCAAGCATGCCTTTCCAAATCAAATCTGTATATCAAGGCACTAAGCAATGATATCCGTCACCTCTCCTCAGTTATCTAAGATAGCGATTTTCTTTGCCTCCATGATGCTGTGCGCTTGCAACGGCATCATGGATAACATTTATGATGATGTGCCACCCGACACTGATTTCGGCGAAGGCTTCAATCTCAACCACGACAATGGCCGCTTGCTGCTATATCTTAATGCCACATCTTATCAGCACTGGCATTATCTGAGCCTCGCTGATCTGACTGTGGAAAGCTATGAAGTGCCATCTGCCCTTACTGGCGATTGGGATGGCCTTTCGGGCTGGACCTACAATTATGTCAAGGGTGATGAGTGCACTCCCCTGCGCACCATGCCCACCGATGCCCAGCCTCAGCCGCTTGCCTGGGATTTGGCTATTCACCATTATGACGTGCGCACTAATGGCGGCTCTGCGATTGAGACTCAGTACACAAGCTTGGATCAGCTGCCGCCAAATAATGGGCAGTACGATGGCTCTCCTTGGGTGGCGGATGCCTACGACACTGCCACTGTCATGGTGGATATTAACGATATGCTTGCCTACCGCATCGGATATCAGAACATTCAAGTGAACCAGGTGCTGAGCCAGTGGGTGAAGATGGATATTTCTAATCCCCCGCCTACATTCTCCAGCACTGGCAAAGTGTACATCCTGAAACTGGCCAATGGCGAATTGGCAGCTATGCATCTGCTAAGCTACATGAGCCCAAAAGGCACTAAGGGATATCTGACTATCGATATCCTATATCCTTATTGAACAATATGAAAAGAATACTCGCTTATGCCATGATGGCTTGGTTTGCTTCGGCTCCGTGGGCTGCTGGTTCGGAATATCAGCCAGAAGCCTCCCCTGCGCTTACCGATGAGCAAATCGACTCTATTATGCGAGTATTCAATCTCGATGAGATTGTAATTACGGGCACTCGCACTCCCAAGGCCTTGAAAGACACGCCAGTGCCTACGCGCTTGATTACCGAGCGCGACCTGCGCTCGGTTGATGCCACCAATATTCAGGACCTTTTGCAGCAGGAGATGCCAGGCGTGGAGTTCAGCTATGCCATGTCTCAGCAAGTGAACATGAATTTGGCTGGCTTTGGAGGCAAGAGCGTGCTCGTGCTTCTCGATGGCGAGCGACTGGCGGGCGAGACATTGGAGAATGTTGACTTCTCGCGCCTGAGCATGGGTTCGGTATCTCGCATAGAGATAATCCGAGGAGCCGCCAGCGCCCTGTATGGCTCTAATGCGGCTGGCGGAGTGATCAACATAATATCTAAAGAAGCTGATAAGCCTGTGAGCCTCAGCCTACACGGCCGAGGAGCAGACCATCATGAGTGGAGGGCAGGAGGGTCGTTAGGATTGAAAGGCACGCATCTCAGCAACACCCTTGATGTAAATTTCAATCGCATCAGCACTTATAACGTGTGCACCGACTTAGGCGATGATTGCCAGTATCGACAAGTGTTCGGGTACCGCTGCTGGAATTTTCAAGACAGATTGGTGTATCGACCCATTTCCACGCTGAAACTTTCGGCCCATGGAGGATATTATTTCAAAGAGAGGCTCTTCAATGTAGAAGCCCCTGACCGTTATCGGGCTTTCAGCGGTGGCGCTCGTGCGCAGTGGGCTATCTGCGCAGCTGACAATTTGGAGGTAAGCTATGCCTTTGACCAGTATGATAAATCTGACTTCATTCGCCAATACGGTTACGATGTAAAGGATTATCGAAATGTCCAGCACAGTGTGCGAGCCTTGTACAGCCATGCGTTCGATCAGGGGAAAGTCCTTACTACGGGAGCTGATTTTATGCGCGATTTCCTCGACACTTATCAGTTCGGCCCAGGCGAAACTCATCACCAATATACCGCCGATGCCTTTCTGCAGTACGATTGGAATATAAATCGTCATTGGGAAATCATAGGGGCGGCTCGGTGGGATTATTTCTCAGACGGAGGCGACAATTATGCCACTGCCAAGCTGTCGGCTCGCTACCGCTTAGATGCCCTGACTATTCGCGGCGGATATGCCGGTGGTTTCCGTGCGCCTACTCTTAAGGAAAAATATATGATTTTCAATATGGCTGACATTTTCGATATACATGGTAATCCTGACCTGAAGAGCGAAAAAAGCCATAACCTGAATATCTCAGCAGAATATGCGTGGCGCAATTTCTACTTCACATTGGGGGGCAACTATAATTTCGTGAACGATCGCATCACCAACTCCAACATTTACTATACCAGCGATGGTGACCCCTATGTGGATTATATCAATGTGGACCATCTTAAGGTTTTTGGCTTTGATGCCATGGTTAGAGCTCGCTGGACCAATGGCTTTTCCGGCCAGCTTGGCTATAATTACACTCATGAACAAAGCAAAGGCATCGGTGCCAAGCAATATTGCCCGGCTCGCCCACACTCGCTTGCCACTCGGTGGAGCTATACCCATGACTGGTCGCGGGCGCTGGCCACAGAAATAACCCTGAGCGGCAGATTTTTATCGAGCGTGAATTACAGGTCAGTGTATCTTTACGCGCCATTCGAGGAGTACACTGTCAAAAATCCTGCATATACTCTTTGGAAATTACAAATCACTCAGATGATTAGCCAATATGCCCATCTCACCATAGGTGTTGACAATATTTTTAATTACAAGCCTAAGGTATATAGCTACAACACCCCGGTTACCACCGGCGCTAACCTCATGATAGGCCTTACTCTTAATTTATGAAAAGCATGTATATTGGAAAAACGCTCGCCTCTTTTTTGCTGGTGCTCCTGCTTATGCCGTTGGGCCATGCTATGATGATCCTTATGGAGCATTGCATGGCTCCGGACGCGCTCCATTATTGCGCATTCGCCATGGGCTTTGTGGGATTGCTGATAGTGATAGCTGGAGTATTTGTCAAGGGTGACACTAAGCAGACAATCTTTGGCCTGTTCGGGGGCTTGCTATTCTGGACTGGTTGGGTGGAGTTCTTGTTCGTGTACTTTGCCGCCCGCTTTGGCGTGCATTGCGACCTAATAGGCGATGGTGTGGTGCAAACCACCACTCAGTATATCCAAGGGGTGGGAGTGAGCCATGAATTCTTGCTCAATGGCTCTCCTTTAGAAGACTTTACAAGAGCTGACCTAAAACAAATCCGAGGCTCTCGCCCTGAGTATCTTATCATGCCCGCCACTTTTGGCATGTGGGTGATGATGATGGTGCTTTATGTTTTCTGTACGCGCACTGGGTGCAAGTTCATCAATTGGATTCAGCGTCATACCGGCTTGGCTGGGGAGATAGAGTTGCGCCCAATGGCGCATCACTCGTCAATTGTAACCTTTTTGGAGCTAAATGTAATGCTTTGGGCTCTGTATCTGGTGCTGATGTTCTGCTATGATCCTGTGTTCTTGGGCCCATCGCATCCAGTGACTTTTGCCGTAGGCATAGGCTGCTTGGTTGGCTCTGTCTTTATGTTGGCCAAGGAGCTGAAGATTAAGGCTTGGGGACCCAATATCCGCATGGCGATTGCCACTGTGATTGTTTTCTGGACCTTCGTGGAGGTATTAGGCCGAAATGGCATATTCACGGAAATCTGGATCCACCCCATGGACTATGTGGTGGAGATGAGCATTGTCCTGGGCGCTTTCATAGCGCTTTCAGCTTATCTTTTGCTTAGAGCTCGCAAAAAGAGCTGATTTTTAGGTCTTTTGAATCGAAGCCAGTATCTTTTTGAATTGGACGATATCGGCTTTAGTAGTGAACCAGCTGGTCACGAAGCGTACTATCGAGGTTTCTTCGCCTTTGGGCCCCCAATATTGGAATCCCACTTCGTGCATGAGCGTTTCTATAATCTCATTGGGCATTTCGAAGAAGAGTTGGTTGGTGGGCGATTTCACTGCTTCGATAAATCCAGCCTTTGTCAACACTTTCCTTAGTTCTTGTGCTCGCTTTACGGCTAGAGCACCGATGCGTTGGTATAGATTGTCGCGCATCAAGGCTTGGAACTGCACTCCCAACAGGCGCCCCTTGGCCAACACTGCGCCATGAGCCTTCATCAGGGTGAACATATTGCGCACCAATCCTTTCTTTATAACCAGCGCTTCACCGAAAAGGGCTCCGCATTTGTTCCCGCCGATGTAGAATGCATCACAGTACTTTGCTATATCTTTCATGCTGACATCATTTTCTCTAGTGCCAAGGCCATATCCCAGCCGAGCGCCGTCGAGATACAGGGGTAGCGAGTACTTTTGGCATATCTGGTGCAGAGCTTTCAGTTCGCTTAGCGTGTATAGCGTGCCGATCTCTGTGGGATGGGTTATATACACCATGCCTGGGATGCTCATATGGGGCCAAGTGTCATCGCCATAGAAATCATCCAGGTAATCGGCTAAGTCTCCAGCTCCTATCTTGCCGCCATATTGGGGTAATTCTATTACTTTGTGGCCATTCATTTCAATGGCCCCGGCCTCATGGACATTGATGTGGCCGCTCTCTGCCGATACCACAGCCTCGCATTTGCCCAGCAATCCATCGATTACGGTGGCATTAGTCTGTGTGCCGCCTATGAAGAAATGCACCTCGGCTTCGTTGGCTTCCAAGCCGCAGAGACCTAATATCAGGCTGCGGGCCTCTTGGCTATAAGGGTCTGCTCCGTAGCCTACGGTTTCATCCATATTGGTCCTACACAGCTCTTCAAGCACTAAGGGATGGGCCCCAGCCATGTAGTCATTCTCAAAATGCAACTTTTTCATGGCAAAAATCATTTTCGGTTATCTGTTGCAAAGATACAACAAAAAAACGAGAATGAGGGAAAAACGATGAAAAAAC
>CAZRYC010000010.1:0-50525 GCA_964604175.1 uncultured Bacteroides sp. | reverse complement strand
TCCACCAGGTCGATGCCCGAGATGTGGCTGTAGATGCCTCGCGAAGGCATGATTCCCTCGCAAAGGGGCTCGTAACCCTTGGATGAAAAGACAAACTCTGCGGGGATGACGCCGTCCTTCACAATCTGTTTCTCGTTGTAGACATCACACAGGAAAGCGTTCAGCGCCTTCACGCGCTGCTTCAGTCCGGCCTCCAGAAAGCTCCAGGTGTCGCGCGGGATGACGCGCGGGATCGAGTCAAACGGGAACAACTGCTCGTTGAACACACCTTTTTTATATACACCGAAGCGGACGCCGTAGCGCTCCATCCATTTGTTTACCGCGTCGCGGCTTTTGATGAGCATTTCCATGACAATCTTTTTTACTTAAAACTCCAATAATGCCACAAAGTTAACACTTTGTTTTATTAAATCCAAATATTTGTTGCAAAAAGATAGAATTATTTTCAATCTGATTTCTTTTTGCTTGATTTGTGAGCGGTTTTGATTGACAAATGATGCTGTGTTGTCGTGTAATGCCGTTCGTTTCGTCCGTTCGCGCTATTCAGTAGGCAGCCAATGACAGCCCCTGACGGGGCTGTCATTGGCTGTAATCTGTCTGCCGAATGGTTGCTCTCGGCCAACGCCAAAGATTTATGGCTATATCGGGGGTAATGTCCTTGCGTTTGATGTTTTTTGTGACACCACTGCAATCGAGAAGCAAAGCAAGCATTACCTACAATCCCCATAATGCGCACTGCCCTTCACGGATGGTGCGCCGTCGTTGTTAGAAGTGCTTGTCGTGGTTGGCCTTCTGTTCCTCATGCAGTTTGCGCCAGGTCTCTGCAATCCTGCTGACGGTAAGATTGCGTGCCTTGCCAAGTTCCGATGCCTTGTAGTTGCAGTTGTGGGCAACGAGCGAATAGGCGCAGAACTTTCCTTCCTTGTCCTTGCCGTTCTCAACACGGATGATGTCTTGTGTCTCGCCGTTGCGCATAGTAAAGGTATGCGCCGTAACCAGAACGGGAAGTTGCTTAGTGTGATTGTTGTCGGCCTGCTTACTGACCATCTGCCGGCCCTTGTCCATGCAGTCAATCACGAACTGAACTGCCACCTCTTTGGGGGCTTGGGTGTGTCGGGTGTCCGCACCTCGACGGTAGTTATGATGTACTTTCATCTGTACTTGTAGTTTTTGTTGCCATCACTGGGTTAGGAACTTCACGATGCCGATGGCAGTAGCATACGTGCATCCTTGTTGGCTTCCGCTTCCACTTTGCAGCAAAGACACGACTAGTATAGTCCCTGCTGTTTGGTGGAGTGCATCGGCCTTGATGTTGTTACTTGCGACTGGCCAGACGTTGCAGTGTCGCGTTGGCTGCGGCCTCTATCTGCGGGCCCAGATTACTCGATGAGCCAGCACATCTGTCTTGCCGCAGCCCGGGGGAGCGAGCACCAAAGCCTCGCCATTGTGAAATTCGATTACTTCCTGTTGCTCTTTATTGGGGAGAAAGGATGTCATATTAGGGCTCGAAATTTGGATAATCAATCACAAAATTACACTTATTTATTGATATTTGGATAATTGTCACTAAATTTGTGGAAATTAACTGCCCTATGCCATGACAAAATTTGAAGAAGCCCTGAATGCCGCCACACAGCTCTATGCATGTGTGCAAGAAATGTCGAAAAGCCAGCAAATACTGGAGGCTTTCGATCAGCAAACCAAGCTCGATGCTTTGAAAGCATTCCCCGTCTCTGACATTGATCCGCGTCTGGGAGTGCTAAGTGTGTTGGAGGTGGCGCAAGGCTTCAAGAAATTTGGGCATAACTTTGACGATTTAGGAGAGGAAAGCCTGTTTCTTTCCATTTATGTGTATCTGATATTGGTGCCAGGGGGCGCTTTATTCCTTCAGTCAGAAATTAATATGCGCATGACTTTGTCAACGGGCATGGCAAGCCAGGCATATCATGCCATAGTAGATAATGTGCAAGTGGGTCTCGATCCTAATCTTCTTCTTATAGTGGAGCTGTGTCGGTCGTATGGCGTGGAAGAAGAATTGGTGAAGAAATACATTATAAGGCTTTATCGCTATCTTCTGATTATAGCCGAGGCTGATGGAAAAACCTCAGCCGAAGAGAAGGCGTGGCTGACAGTTCTGATTATGCTGGCCCTAATATGTTGCCGATTGCGTGAGGAAGCATGCGCTGCCAAGTGGGCCAGTCGTGGTCGCAATCGGTGCCCCAGTAGTCGAACCATGCCGGCACATGCTTCTCGGCCAATATAGTGTCGAGCTGGCGAGTGGACCATAGAGTCACATCCTCCCAGCGGCCTTGGCCGATCATCACCACAATCTTGCGTTGGCGATAGAGTTGCATCCAGGGATGATCCTCGGGCATGTTGCGCAGGAAGTCCTGCGGGGAATTGGCGTAGGTAAGGTCATCGCTGTAGCCTTGGAAGCTGTATCCCGCATTGTAGAGGCCGGACATGGCAATCAGGGTATCGAAAAGGTCCGGGCGCCGGAAAAAGAAGTTGGCAGCATGGAAAGCCCCCATTGAGCAGCCGCAGACCATGAATGTCTCGCCATCCCAGCGGCGCAGGTTTGGCAAGAGCTCATCGGTTATATACCAGAACCAACGCTCGTGTTGCTCAATCCTCCAGCGCGGGTCGCCTCCAATATTGCTCCAAGTCTCCCAATCAATACCGTCAACGCACACTACTCTGAGCTTGCCCGCCTCGATCCAGGGGGTGAGCACATGAATCATGCCGCGCTCGGCAAAATCATAGAAGCGGCCATCCTGCGATGGGAAAGCCAGCATGGTGCGCCCATCATGGCCGAATATCTTGTACTCCATGTCGCGATGGAGCTGCTGGCTATACCATTTTACATATTCCTCTTTCATGGTTATGCTATAAGCGGTCCTCTATGTCGCGGATAAATTCATTCATTTCCTCTTCGGTGCGGAAGCGGGCGATGTAGCTCTGATTGCCCATAGCCCCGGAGAGGGCATCCGGCACTCGATCGCATTGCTTGAGGGCTGAGGCGTACTTCTGCTTCATAGCCTCGTGGTCCAGGCGATACTTCACGCCATCGCGGCGGCCGGCGAACACGCAATAATAATTATCGTGGCTCTCTGGCACCAGCGTGCTGTCGTAGGCTATCATGTCGGCCCATATCTTATATACATCTGTGGAGTGGGCGTAATTGATCATATCAGGGGTAAATCCTCCTCCCGGGCGCATATTCACCTCCAAGGCCACGAAGTCGCCAGGATTGCCCAAGCCTCGGTGAGCGCGGTCGAGACGGAAGAATTCCAAGTGCACGAAGCGGCTCTTTACCCCGAAAGCCTTGATTGTCTGGCGCCCCCAGAAGCGCAGATTCTCATTCATGTCTTTCTCCACATGGTAGATAGAGTCGAGATTTTGCTCCACAATGTCGGCAATCGATGGCGGGCAGATGCTCCAGCTTTCAAACATTGGATGGCCCTTGCTGTCGATGATGGCATCGTAGTCGCAGATGTTGCCGGTGACAAATTCTTCGATTACATACTGGTGGGCATGCTGGGCCTCGCGGAAGAAAGCCTCCAAGTCATCATCGTCCACAATCTTGAATGTGCCCACAGCGCCTACGCCCACATCGGGCTTGGCGAATAGGGGGTAGCCAGCGTCCTTGGCAAACTTCTTTACAGCCTCTATGCCCTCGCTGCTCTTGATTTGGCGCGCAGTGCGGATACCCCCCAGGGCATAGTATTTCTTCATTTCCGACTTTTCCTTGATGGCATTGATGCCGTCAAGCTTGATGCCAGTGTTCACATTGAAATCGGTGCGCAGGCGCGCGTCTTGCTCGAGCCAGTACTCATTGTTGCTCTCAATCCAGTCTATTTTGCCGTATTTCCAAGCGAAATAGGCCACGGCGCGATAAACCTCGTCGTAGTTTTCAAGGTTCGATACCTTGTAATATTCAGTGAGCGCAGCTTTGAGTTGAGGCTTGAGCTCGGGATAATGCTGGTCGCCCACGCCGAGCACGGTGACACCATTGCGATGCAGGGCATCAGCGAATTTCCATGCCGCATCGGGAAAGTTGGGTGAGATATATACGAAATTCATAATTAGAGAGTTGGCTACAGTTTGAAAATGCGCCCCGAGGGGTAGATGCGGCGGCGCTGATTATTGTCGCATATCTTTTTCAGGTGGCCATCGCGCATGCGGTAAGCTTCGCCGCAAAGCAGCGTGGCACCATCCTTAATCATGAAGAAAGACCCATCCGGGATGCAGAAGATAGGTCCATTGAAGCTGTGGGCTGCCACAATGTCGCGCACCAAGCGCTTGCCATCGAGGCGTGTGCGCTTCAGCTGTTGGAAGTGAGGCAGAATATTGATATCGGTAAGGCCCAGGCCCTGAAGATATAGCTGGTAATTGGGATCCGAGCTCTCTCCATCTCTCTCGGGGGATGCATAGACGGTCTCGGCGCAGTTCATCGACCCAGCGCTCACCCCCATTACCACCCCAGAAAAATTCTCAAGGAGCTGTCTCAAATGGATATCATGGAAGAAGCTATTCTCAGTGGGCACATGGCCGCCACAGAGAATTATAAAGTTGGCATCGGCGATTATGCGCTGAGCATATTGGGCTGTGCGCCGATCTATCACCTCAAAGGTGACGAAGCCCATATTGGCGCGCTGGAAACATTCCCTGATTTCCCAAGCCATGCGGTCGGTAATCTCTACATCATCTGGAAAAGAACTCACCATCGCGCATCTGATAGGGGGCTTAAGGGCAGCCCGCAGGTAAGTGGCGAAGCCATTGGCGGGATTTAGCGGCCCAGCCCAGCCTATGGTGTGGCTGCTGGTGAGAAATACTGTGATTTTGGAATTCATGGTGCAAAATTAGCACTAATTTTGGTAAATATCGAAAATTTGACGAACTTTGTGCGCAAATCAACACCTATAAAGCGATGTACACTATAGAGAACGATGAAATACGCGTCAGCGTGAGCGCCCACGGGGCCGAACTCACCTCGATTGTGCGTAAGAGTGATGGCAAAGAGCTGCTGTGGAATGCCGATGAGAGCTGGTGGAAGCGCCACTCGCCAGTCCTCTTCCCCATTGTGGGATCTATGTGGGAAGGCACAGGCCGCATCGAGGGCAAGGAATATCACATGGGTCAGCATGGCTTTGCGCGCGACTCTGAGTTCGAATTTCTTGGCCAGACCGGCGAAGAGATACGCTTCGTGCTTGTGGACAGCGAGGATACTCGCAAGCTTTATCCCTATGGTTTCCGCTTGGAGATCTCTTATGAGCTCAAGGGCAGCATAATATATGTTAAGTGGCTGGTGCGCAACACCGATAGCCGCGAGATCTCTTTCCAGATAGGAGCACATCCCGCTTTTGCCTTCCCGGATTATAATGCGGAGGATGATGTGCATGGCTATCTTCGCTTCGATGACCCGCGCGACAAGTATCCTCTGACAGTGGTGGGGCAGAAAGGCTGTGTCACGGGAGAGGTCCGCGAGACACCTCTTGGCCCGGTGGCCGATATCAATGCCAAGCTTTTTGAGGTGCAGACTATAATAGTGGAGGGCTGCCCCATGCAGTCGGTCACCCTCATCGACTTGGATGCCACGCCCTGGCTTAAGGTCACCCACAATGCTCCGGTAATAGGCATTTGGGCTCCGGTGAAGAATGGGGTGGTGGCTCCATTTGTGTGCATCGAGCCTTGGTATGGGCGCTGCGACACCATGGGCTACACTGGAGATTTCGCTGATCGCCCCTGGATCAACCGCCTGATGCCCGGCGAGGAATTCCTTGCGCAATATCAGATTGAAATTCTTTAAAATTAAGGAGCCTCGGAGAGGCTCCTAATTTTTTTGCTTCGAAAATTCTCGAAAATTCTCGAAAGTTTTCGAAAATTATCGAAAATTATCGAAGAATAGGAAATTATGTTAATTGGTGTGAAATTTGGGGACAAAAAGTTAATTTGGGTTAATTTTAACATTTGGGTTAATTTGTTTTAATTTAAAAATTGTAGATTTGCGCTTAGTTTTGTGATAAATTAGTTTAAAACAGTCCTTAAAAGTCAAAATTTCAAACTTTTTTGCCTAAAAGACTAATTTCCTCACCTGACTGAGTAAGCGAAAAGAATAAAAGTAACATTATTAAAATCAAATGTACAAAGGAGAAAAGTATTAAAAAGGAAAAGTATCAAAAGTAATCACAAACAACAAAAGTATAAAAAGTAAATAATTATTAACAAGATTAAGTGTATGAAAAAACTGTGTCTATTGCTTATGGCAGTAGTAGCTTTCAGCTTGTCGCTGAGCGCGCAGGTGCGCACAATCAGCGGCCAAGTGGTTTATGAAGGCGACAACGAGCCACTGGTAGGCGCCTCTGTAATAGCCCAAGGGCAAACCCGAGGCGTGGTCACTGACATCGATGGCAATTTCGCCATTCAGGTAGCTCCGAGTGTGAAATACCTTACAGTTTCTTATGTGGGAATGCTTCCACAGCAGGTCAACGTGCCCGCTGACGGCAAGAAACTCGTGGTGCGCTTGGGCGACAAAGAGAATTACCTCGATGAGGTGATGGTTGTGGCCTACGGTACTGTAAAGAAGGCTGAATACACCGGTTCGGCTTCCGTAGTCAAGGGCGATGCCCTGGAGGATGTGCTGGTGAGCAACGTTACCAACGCCCTCTCTGGCCGAATGGCAGGTGTGCAAACCCTCAGCTCCAATGGTCAGCCTGGCACATCAGCTACAGTGCTTATCCGTGGTGTGGGCTCTATCAATGCTTCCACATCACCTCTGTATGTAGTGGATGGCGTGCCTTTTGACGGCGACATCTCCTCAATTCCTAACAGCGACATCGAGAGCCTCACCGTGCTCAAGGATGCTGCCTCCACTGCCCTCTATGGCGCACGTGGCGCCAATGGCGTAATCCTGATTACCACAAAGCGCGGTCAGCAGGGCAAAGCTAAGGTGAATGTGGACATGCGCTGGGGTGCAAGCTCGCGCGCTGTGCCAAGCTACGATGTGATCACCGACTCGCGCCAATATCTGGAGACAGCTTATCAAGCTCTCTACAACACTGGAGCCAACTTCTATGGCTACACCAGCGAGCAGGCTCACAACTATGCCAACAACTCTATCTGGAATGCCATTGGCTATCAGACTTGGACCATCCCCGAAGGCCAGACTGCTTTCGGACGCAATGGCAAGTTCAATCCCAATGCTACTCCTGGATACTCTGATGGCAAGTACTATTACATTGCTGACGACTGGGAGAAGGAGTCACTCAACACTGGCTTCCGTCAGGAGTACAGCCTCTCAATCTCGGGCGGCACTGACAAGTTCAACTACTACATCTCAGGTTCTTACCTGGAGGATAATGGTATCGTGGAGAACTCATCATTTGAGCGCTTGAATACCCGCACCGCTATCGACTATCAGGTTAACGATTGGTTGAAGATTGGTACAAATGTAAGCTACACCTACTCTGATAGCGCATATCCTCGCGACCAGACCAGCGACGACGCCACTTCAAGCGGCAATACATTCTACTTTATCAACACTCTGGGTCCTGTGTACCCTATGTATGTGCGCGATACCGATGGCACAATAATGTGGAATTCTATCTACAACAATCCTATCTTCGACTATGGCGATGGTCAGGATTATGGCAATGGCATCATGGGCACAGGCCGTACACCTGCCGGCAACCCCAAGGGCTCGCTGCTCTATGACAAGGAGAACTACCTGATGGACATCATGGATGGCAAGTGGTACGCTACCATCACCCCCATCGATGGCCTGAATGTTACAGGAACCCTTAACTATTACACTGACAATACACGCACACACGAGATGCTCAATCCCCTCTACGGCCAGTTCGCTTCAATGGGTGGTGAGAACGTCCAAGTGGCTGCGCGCACTCGTTCGCTCCAGGGTCAGGTGATTGCTTCGTACACCAAGACTTTCAATAACCTCCACACCATTGACCTGATGGCTGGTTATGAGAGCGAAGATTACAAGTATGAATACACCGAGGCTCTTGGTGAGAACCTCTACAATGCCGACAACTGGACTGTCAACAACACCATCGACAGCCGCAAGGGCTATGGCGCTGAGAGCAGCTTAGCTCACCGCAGCTGGCTTGGCCGAGTGAAGTACAACTACGGCGGCAAGTATTATTTCATGGCTTCTATCCGCCGCGACGGTTCTTCACGCTTTGCCAAGGATCATCGCTGGGGCACATTCTGGTCGGCTTCTGCCGGTTGGGATATCAACAAAGAGAACTTCCTGAAGGAGGTGACCTGGATTGATCTGCTCAAGTTCAAGATTTCCTTCGGTCAGAACGGTAACGATAGAATTGGAGCTAACTACCTGGCTTATGCTGACCAGTTCACAATGACTGGTGCCGATGGCGTGTTCTCAGATGGTACTCTCTATTACAAGGGCAATCCTGATATCACTTGGGAGAAGAGCAACAACTTCAACACTGGTTTTGACTTCGCTCTCTGGAATGGCAAGCTCACCGGCACTATCGAGTACTATAGCCGCCAGACCGAGGACATGCTCTTCAACGTGCCCGTGGCTCCATCATTGGGCTACAGCTCAGTGCCTATGAATGTGGGCTCAATGCGCAACAATGGTTGGGAAATCGACCTCAACTATCGCATATTCGACACCCGCGACATACAATGGGATGTATTCGCTAACCTTACTATCCCTCACAACAAGATTATCAAGCTCGACGAGTCTCTGCTCGATGATGATGGCTACTGGTGGATTTCCACATATCAGTACCGCCGCGAAGGCGAGTCAATGTACCAGTGGGCTCTGCCTAAGTACGCTGGCGTTGACGAAAATGGTGTAGCTCTCTACTGGGCAAAGGACGAAGATACTGGCGAAGAGTACAAGACCACCAAGTGGGCCGATGCTCGCGACACCAACCTCTGGCACACCGGCAACTGCATGCCTAAGGGCTACGGCGGCTTCGGCACATCAGTTAAGGCCTATGGCTTTGACTTGAGCGTACAGTTCGCTTATCAGTTTGGCGGCCGCATCTACGATAACGGCTACTGGTACACCATGCATCCTGGCACCGACCTTGGACAAGTTTGGCACAAGGATATCCTGAATGCTTGGACTCCTGAGAATACAAGCAGCAATATTCCTGCTCTCTACACATCAGCTTCTCTTGACTATGCTGATGCTCGCAGCGATCGCTTCTTGATTTCAAGCAACTATCTCTCGCTCAATAACCTTACTATCGGTTACACCCTGCCCACTAAGCTGTGCCGCAAGCTCGGCATCAATTCTATCCGCGTATATGGCTCAGGCGAGAACATCGCACTGTGGTCAAAGCGCAAGGGTATGGATCCTCGCCAAGGTTACTTCTCATCAACCAACCGCACCTATGCGCCTCTGCGCACATTCACTGGCGGTCTGCATGTGGAATTCTAATTTGATAATCGCTTAAAAAGACTATAATGAAAAATTACAATAAAATATTGGCAGTCGCTCTGGTGTCGCTTACCCTTGGTGCATGCGCCGACCTCGACACCGAATATCTGGGCGGTTATGTCACTACAGAGCAAAAGGAGGAAGTGCTCGAGCAGAATCCTGACCGCGCCCTTGCGGGTGTGGCTGGCTGCTTCGCTGCCTTCATCAACCGCAACTTCGACTCTGACGCATCGCTTGGCGATAATGACTTTGGCTACACTTCAGCCATGCTTTGCATGGACTCTAAGGGTCAAGACTTGGTAGGCAAGTACTCAGGTTACAACTGGTATTATTCTTGCGAGTCAATGAAAGACCTTACCGACACTGGTTCGGCTACTCAAATTATCTGGAATTGCATTTACCAGCAGATATTTGTAGCCAACAACGTGCTGGCCACCATTTCTGCTGACACTGATGTGGCTGAGCTGAAGTTCTACCGTGCACAGGCCTTGGGTACCCGCGCTTTTGGCTATTGGGTATTGGCTCAGCTCTACCAATTCAATTATTCTGTAAATCCATCTGCTCCTTGCGTGCCTATCGTAACTGATGAGAACCAGGATCAAGTGGCCTCTGAGGGCGCACCTCGTGCTGCCGTAAGTGAGGTTTACGATCAGATCCTTGCCGACCTCAACGAGTGCATCTCTCTGCTTGAGGCCAGCAATGTAGATCCCGCATCGGTGATGGATAGCAAGCCCAAGCGTATGATTTCTATCCCGGTGGCTTATGGCCTTCGCGCCCGCGCTTATCTGTCGATGCATAAGTATTCTGAGGCTGCTGCTGATGCCCAGAGCGCTATCAGCAACTTCTCTGGCCGTCCTTATACCATGGCCGAGGTTTCTGTGCCTACTTTCACAAGCATTGATGATGCTGCTTGGATGTGGGGCGTAGCAATCGCTGAGACTGACCGCGTGGTGACCTCGGGTATCATCAACTTCCCCTCCCACATGGGCTCATTCAATTATGGCTACTGCCAGTACGGCGGATGGCGCTGGATCAACTATAAGCTCTATACCTCAATCCCTGACACTGATGTGCGCAAGGGATGGTGGCTTGACGAGAACTATACCAGCCCCAACCTGACACAGGCTCAGCTTAATTATCTGGCTAAGTATATCAGCGAGGATGATGTGGTATATACCGGTCAATCCAACAAGACCAATATTATGCCTTATACCCAGGTTAAGTTCAACTCCTACCAGGGCGTGCTTGGCCAGAGCACCAATGCATCCGATATTCCTCTGATGCGCGTGGAGGAAATGTACCTAACACTGGCTGAGGCCACTGCCATGGCTGGCAATGTGGCTCAGGGCAAGCAATACTTGGAGAGCTTTGTGCAGAACTATCGCGATGCTGACTATACATGCGATGCTACCTCGGCCGATGAGATGCAAGAGGAGTGCTGGCGTCAGCGCCGCATCGAGCTCTGGGGCGAGGGCATTAGCTATTTCGACCTGATGCGTCTCAACAAGGGCATCGACCGCGTAGGCGGCTTGTTCCCCACCGATTTCACTTATCGTATCGAACCCGGCTCGCCCGAGCTGCTGTACTGCATCCCCTTGGATGAAATCACAGCCAACCGCCAGATTTCAAGCGCGGATAACAATAAGACTTGTGCCCAACCCACTCCTATTGTTGAATAATAAAACATAAAGAAACAATGAAGTTATTCAAATATACATTAATGGCTCTGGCCATCGCTGGCACAAGCGCTTTAGTATCGTGCAGCGACGATGATGACGATTATGTAGGCGCTCCAGAGTCGCAAGGCGCATTCTTCCCCAAGGGGATGGATACTACCTTCGATGAGATTTTGCCCGAGGATGATACCTTTGAGGTGACGATTATGCGTACCAATACCTCTGCAGCTGAGACTTTCGCATTGGAGTATGATGATGAGTCTGGTCTCTTCACAGTGCCTGCGTCAGTATCTTTCCCTGCAGGCCAAGACCTTGCTTCTATTCCTGTTACATTTAATGGATCAGATCTTGAACCCCAGGATTATGAAATCACGATTACCATATCTGAGGCGGGAGCTTATGTCTATGGTGACAACCAAGTGACTATTACTGCAGGGTTGGCAAGCGAATATCGCTGGGCTTCAATTGGTACGGCAGAACTCTACGATTTCTGGCTTATTGATGGTCCATGGGAATGCGAAATTCAGCAGCATGTGGTCAATACCACTCAATTCCGTGTGAAATCTCCCTATCAGGAAGCCGTAGAATACTATGGAGCTGCTAACTCAGCTACCCCAGCTTCCCAGTATATTTATTTCCAAGTGCTTCAGAAGGGTGAGACATGCTTAGGCCAAAAGATCTCCTTGTCTAATTTGGTTTACTTCAAGTCTTATAGCAGCGGATATTACATTGAGGACTATGGCGCAGTAGTGGGCGTGTACTTCCCTGGCGAAATTAGTTCTTCTTATGCAACTGAGGATACTTGGACACACAACAAGGTGCTCTCCTATCAGGAAAATGGCCTGCCTAATGCAGTTCAGTTCGCTCCCTATTACTATATGTCAGGCGTAGGAGGTTGGAATAAGACTCAGGAAGATGGTTATATTTATATCGTATTCCCTGGCGGCGTATTGAGCGATTATTCTGCTGAAGTAGCAGTGACTGAGGTTAACACACCTGCTGATGCTGAGGCTACAGTAACAGCCAACATTACTCTGGGTAACGATGTCACATCAGCCCGCGTAGCAATCGTGGCAGGCAATGATCCTGAGGGTGCTAATGACGCTGTAGTGGCTGGAAGTGTAGACTATACTGAAATTACAGCCTCTGGTGAAGTGACTTTGACTATGCCCGAAGAGGCTATAAGTGGTCAATATCTGTTGGTAGTTTCTACATACAGCGGCAAGAATGCTCAGGAATATGCTTATGATACATTTACTTATGTATTGGCTTGCGATTGGGAATATGTATGCACTGGTACATATACCTATGACCTCTTCTTCGGAGAAGGCGCTGAAGATCCAGGCTTGGAAGTATATGTAAGCTCAGCCGAACCCGATTTGTACAAGATTACTAACTGGGGCTATGGAGTTGACTTCTACTTCAATATGGATGAAAACAATTTCATCACTGTGTGGGATCAATTTACCGGTTACAACCACCCCAACTATGGAGCAGTGTTTATTGATGACTTGGTTGACTACTATGGTACTACAGGCTATGGCATAAGTTTCTATAAGAGTGGCATATTTAACTTCAACGTGGTATATTATGTATCCGCTGGGAAATTTGGTAGCGGTTATGAGACATTCACCGTAACATCTTGGGATCAGGATGAAGCTGCTCAATCGCCCAAGCGTGCACCAGCAAAGTCAATGCTCCCAGTAAAGAACCAATATCAGAATATTGATAAGCGTTCACTGAGATTGAGTAACCCAATGCCACTTATCAACGAATAGACAATACACTTTTTGATACAAATTCTTTTTGTACGGAGTCTGGGTGATGTCGCGAGACATCACCCAGATTTTGTTTTGTGATGGCAACATAAAGAATGAAGGCGTGCGGAACCGCACGCCTTCATTCTTTATGCTGATGGATTTTAGTGGGTGGCGAGGTAGGCGCGAAGCTGGGGGAGCCAGGGAGTGTTGCTGGGGACATGGAGGCCGTGCATGCCGCAGGCGCGAGCTGCTTCCACATTCTTCAGGCTGTCATCAATAAAGATTGTCTCTTCAGGCTTAAAGCCACCAATTTCAAGGGCTTTGAGAAAGATTTCAGCATCCGGCTTGTACATCTTCATCCGGTAGCTGAGGAAAAGATGGTCGAAATAGGCTGATAGCGGCTTGCCATCGCAGCTAAGCGATGGTCGATCCATCCACTCGGTGACAAAGGGATTGGTATTGCTCAGCAAGCTTACAGTGTAATCTTTACGAAGCTGCTCCAAATCGCGCAGCCGCTCCACAGGCACATCCTCGATAAAGCCCAGCCAGCAGTGCTCGGCCTCGCCATAGCTTACGGGGCGACCTATCTCTTGGCTCAGCCTATGGCAGAACTCATCGGCATCGATGGTGCCGTTTTCACATTCTAAGCAAAAGCCTTTTTGGCCATAAGGATCCAGGTAATAGTCGGCATCAATGCCGAGAGCGCGGAAGCGGCGCTTAGCTTCGTCGGCGTTGATTTTCACCACCACGCCGCCTAAGTCAAATATCAAATTCTTAATCATGGTGCAAAACTACGAAAAAAATCACAAATTACAAACCAATTGTAAATCCAAGTGCATTAGACGTGCCCTCCGGGCACTTGCCTTATATCAGTATTTTGGCCCCCGGCATAAAGCCGGGGGTTATCCACAGACGTGCCTTTCAGGCTCTTAAGACTTGATAGACTTGAATTTGTAGTTTGTAGTTAGTAGTTAACAAAGCACCCTACCAAAATGCTGGTGAAGCAGATGAGCAGAATAAAAAGCCTGTAGGGGAATGAAAGCTTATTGGAACCCATATCCAAAGCCGGAGCGGGTGATGATGTGGCGCCCATAGGGGGCTATCTTTTGGCGTATGCGTGTGATGTTTACATCAATAGTGCGCTCCAACACGATTGTCTCGCCTTTCCAGATTCGATCCAATATTTCATCGCGAGAGAAAATGCGACCGGGATTTGAGAGCAGCAGCTCCAGGATTTCAAATTCCTTCTTCACCAATTTCACTGGGTTGCCATCCACTGTGCATTGCTTTGAGTCGTGATAAAGGCACAAACCCTCATATTCTAATTTGTCCATGTTGTCAGATTCGTTTGAGTGGCTGCGCTTGAGCACTGCTCTTATGCGAGCCATAACATTGCGGATGGTGTAGGGCTTTGTGATGTAATCATCAGCGCCGAGGTTGAAGCCAGTGATCATATCATCCTCAGCATCCTTTGCTGTACAAAAGATAATCGGAATCTTAGAATAGCGCGGATTTGCCTTAAGGGTGCGAGCAAGCTTGAAACCGCTCAGCTCGCCCAACATTACATCTAAGAGGATAAGATCGTAAGAGGCAATATCCAGTCGCAAGGCATCTTCAGCACTGGAGGCTATGTCGGCGTGGTATCCCTCCAGCTCAAGATTGAACTGAAGGGTTTCACACAGGGTGACATCGTCCTCCACTATGAGGATTCGTGCTGAATTCATACTTTATTCCAATTATACAGCAAAGTTAGCTATAATAATGTTTCAAAAATATTAAATTTTCATCTTTCTTGAAGCTGTGAGAGGATTTAGGCGTGTTCGAGGAGGGTGAGGCTCGGGGTGTCGATTGACATTAGCTTAATGTCGGCGCGCAGCAGCTTGCGCAGCGAGGATAGCATTTCTTGCTGTTCTTGCATCATGTTGAGATACACATACAGCACTGATATGCGGCTGGGATCTACCTTGCGCAGCTCGGCATGAATGAGGCGACATTCAGCCGAAATCTTATCTTTTGCTTGGTCGCATCGCCGGCGCATTGCCACCACCTCGGGAGCATCCTGGCTGTCAATCAGATTGTTGATAGAGCCGATGATGTCGTTGACCTCAGCACACAGCGGCTTGGCTCGCTTGGCTATGCTTTCGGCGATGGGATGGAAATTGTTGTCAACATGCTCATGGCACACATCGGCTATGCGCCGGAGATTGTAAAGAATGGACATCTGGGCATTGCCGGCCAAGTAGAACCAAGCGCTCTTCTCGATAGCCACGCTTTGCGGTATCCGGCGAAAGCAGAGAGTGGCTTTGCGGCGATTGCATTTAAGCCATTCTTTTTTCTGAGCCAATGCGCTCACTGCTTTGCCCAGGGCTTTGTGATCGTTATCTAAGAAGCCGGAAGTCACCGCTTGCTGCATCTCGCCTATGAAATTTAGGAAGTCGCGCTGGTTCTTAGCTATAAAAATCTTGAGCAGGTTCCAAGTCTTCTGGGGATCTTCGCTGCTGAGTATCGATTGGAAAAACTCCTGGCTCTCTTCTTTTGCCTCTTTCGTGTGCGAGAGGCTGCGGCGCAATAATATGATTATTGCGATGGCAGAGGTGATGCAAATGGCCGCTGTGCCGCCCAAGTGCATGATGGTCACCATAAGGCCGGCTCCTATAAAGGCTACTCCAGCCGTTATGAACCAGCCGCCAATCACGGAGATTACGCCGGTGATGCGGAATACCGCGCTCTCTCGGCCCCAAGCCCTGTCGGCGAGCGAAGTGCCCATCGCTACCATAAAGGTTACATAGGTGGTGGAGAGGGGCAGCTTCAGGGAGGTGCCTATCGAGATAAGCACACCGGCCAATACTAAGTTGATGCTGCCGCGCACCAGGTCGAAAGCTGCTCCGGGGGCCATTATGGCCTGGCTGCTATCGAGGCGCTTGTCAATCCAGGCTCGCACCTTCACAGGGGTATGGCTAACTATCCACTCTGAGATGGAGAGAAAGAGCCTCACTAAGCGCCGAGCTATGCGTGATGAGCCAAAGAGTTCGTCGCCCGCGTCCTGGCGCGCTAAGTTGACCGATGTGCCCACCACCTTGCGCGCTTTCTTGGATGTGGCCAAGGCTATAACCATGATGATGCCGGCGAGGAGCAGAAAATACACGGGCGTGGCGGCCGGGGCATTCAGGCTGCCCATCATGAAGCCGTGAGGGTCGCCATTGCCGTTGGCAAGGTAATCTTGATATGAGGCAAATCCCGTAAGAGGCACTCCGATGAAGTTGACCAAGTCATTGCCAGCAAAGGCCATGGCCAGTGAAAAGGTGCCTAAGAGCACTATTACCTTGAAAACATTTGCTCCCATCCAATGCAGCAGCTGGCTCAGGGCGGTAGAGGCCACGAAAATGCATGCCATCAGCAAGGCTATGTGAGAAGAAATCCAATCCTTGATGCTCGGGGTCATAAATGTCATATCCTTTGCCCCCTTAATCAGGAGAAAATATATGATCGCTGTGATAGAGATGCCTCCGAATAGGCCGATTTTCCAAGATAGGCCTTTGCGGTAGTCAAATGAGAACCACAGACGGCTCAGATACTGCACCACAGTGCCGAACACAAAGGCAATAGCCACCGATAAGAAGATGCCGATAATGACGGACAAGGCTTTCTCTGTGTTGAGCAAGTCAGCAAAAGTAAGGCCGGTATTGTCTTGGGCCAATTTGAAGATAGACACCGCAAATGTGGCGCCCAAGAGCTCAAACACCAGCGATACTGTGGTGGAAGTGGGCAAGCCCAGTGAATTGAAAGTCTCAAGCAGGATGATATCGGTGACCATCACTGCCATGAAGATGCATATAAGATTGAAGAATGAGAATTGTTCGGGCCGGAATATTCCGTGGCGGGCTATGTCCATCATGCCATTGCCCATGGCAGCCCCGAAGAAAATCCCCACGGAGGCGATAATGATAACTGTTCGCAGCGATGCGGCTCTCGCTCCGACAGCGGAGTTGAGGAAGTTGGATGCATCATTGCTGACGCCCACTGATAAATCGAATACGGCCAGAAGAAAGAGAAAAATAATAATACAAAGAAAAACATATTCCATAATTGAGTGGGATAGTGAATAAATTCAAAACAAAATTACCGCTGCCATGTTTCATCCACATTAACCGATTATTAAAAAATTGTTACAGATTATTAGTTTATAGTTTATAGTTTATAGTTTATAGTTGGGGGGGTGTAATAAAAAATGCGAGCCACTGCCTGGCACAGGCGGTGGCTCGCTGACGGTAAAGGTAAAAAAAGAAATGATGTCAGAAATGGTTATGCAATTTTGTATGAATACCTGACATTCAATCTACATAACAGGAAATATATACATAACAGACCATGAAATTACAGGTTGTAAGCGCTCTCGCCATGCTCGTAGATGTCGAGGCCCTCTTCTTCGATGCGATGCTCTACGCGCAGGCCGTGTACCTTGTCAAGCACCTTGAAGATTATGAAGCCCATGCCGGCTGCCCAGCAGCCTACTACCACGGCTCCAAAGAGCTGAGCGAAGAACATTCCCCAGCCGCCTCCCAGGAAGAGGCCGCCCTCTGTGGCAAAGAGGCCAGTGAGGATAGTGCCTAAGAAGCCGCATACTCCGTGCACTGAGCTGGCGCCTACAGGGTCATCGATCTTCAGCACCTTGTCGATAAACTCTACGGAATAAATCATCACGGCTCCGCAAATGGCTCCGATGCATACTGCAGCCCAGGCTGGCACTGCGTCGCAGCCGGCTGTGATGCCGACCAAGCCAGCCAAGATGCCGTTGAGTGTGAGCGAGAGTGATGGCTTGCCATACTTGATCCAGCTTAGGCCCAAAGCTACGAAGCCGCCGGCGCAGGCTGCCAAGTTAGTGGTCAAGAATACAGAAGAGATGGCCAATTGATCGTCAGGCGTGGCAGCTGCAAGCTGTGAACCGGGGTTGAAACCGAACCATCCGAACCAGAGGATGAACACACCCAGTGCGGCGATAGTGAGGTTGTGACCGGGAATAGCCTTTGACTTGCCGTCCTTGCCATACTTTCCAATGCGCGGGCCAAGAATGGCGGCGCCCACTAAGGCAATCCAGCCGCCTACGGAGTGCACGATGGTAGAGCCGGCGAAATCATGGAAAGCGCTGCCGAAAGTGCGCATCATGAATGAGTCCTCGGCATCGTTCATAAGCCAGCCTCCGCCCCAGGTCCAGTGGCCTGAGATAGGATAGATGCAGACTGAGATGGCTATGGTGTAAACCAAGTACATAGAGAATTTGGTGCGCTCAGCCATGGCTCCAGAGACGATAGTGGCCGCTGTGGCGCAGAATACAGTCTGGAATACCAAGAAGCCGGCTGATGGCAGACCATCGCCCTCCCAGAATGAGTAGGAGCAGAGATGGGGCAGACCTAAGAAACCGCCGTCGCCAAACATCAGGCCGAAGCCGATGAACCAGAATAGCAGAGCACCGAGGGTGAAGTCCACAAAGTTCTTCATCAGAATGTTGGCTGTATTCTTGGTACGTGTAAAACCAGCCTCAACCAAGGCAAAGCCAGGCTGCATGAAGAACACAAGCATGGCAGCCAGCAGCATCCACACAGTGTTGATGCCATTCTGCAGCTCTACTACTGTTTCAGCGGGGTCGGGGAGGTTGTCAGTGCCAGGGCCTTCAGCCATCAAGGCTGGCGCGGCCATCAGGCAGCCCATCAGCAAAAGGGCTTTCAGAGGAGCGTATGATGTGAAAATCTTTTTCATCTTAGTGTAGGTAAATGGTTATACTTCCATTGTCTTGGCTTACTTAGCCTTCTCTGCGTTGTAAAGAGCGATGTCGCCGCGCTCGCCCGTGCGGATGCGGATTGAGTCTTCAACAGGTATAATGAAGATGCGGCCATCGCCGATCTCTCCAGTCTGAGCAGCGGAGATGATAGCCTTCACGGTTTTCTCCACATTGATGTCTCGCACTACGATTGACATCTGTATGCGCTCGATTGCGGAGGTGTCGTATATTACACCGCGATAGATGCGTGCTTGGCGCATTTTGCCTACGCCTCGCACCTCGAAGTATGAAAACCATTCGATATCGGCAGCCAATAGCGCTTCCTTTACATCCTCAAACTTTGTCTTGCGGATGATGGCTTCAATTTTTTTCATAGTTGTATGGGTTGCTTATTGGAAACTCTTTTCTGTTAAAGGCTTACGCCAGCTACAAAGTACATCTTTGAATCTCTGGGATTGGCGGCGAGCTGCAGCCATACTGGGAACTTGATGCTGTCGCTAAGCTTAACTGTCTTGGCGGCCTTTAGGGCCACCTCGGTAACAGCAAAGCCATTGGCATTGTAAAAGCTGGTGCAGTAAGGCGATGCTCCAGCCACAAGCTGCCAGTCAAGACCGAGGCCTGAGAAGGGTACTCCCACCTCCACGAAAGAGGAATAAGCGCGCTTGCCCTTGTGGTTGTAGCCATCACAGCCGGCAAAGTTAGTGTACCAGTCGATTGCCAGTGGACCGAAATCGTAACCGACATGAGCTTCATACACATGCGAATTGTATGGGCTGTGGGTGGCGTAGGTGAAATAGCGGGCATCTTCGCCATCGCCAGTCTTGGAGAACCAGTAATCAGTCACGCCGATAGTAAAGCCCTTGACTGAGTAAGCCAGAGTGAAGTCCACTTCTCGGCTCCATTTCTCCTGCCAGCTGGCAGAGCCCCAAGCAGAGAGCGAAAGGCCTTTGTAACCAATGCTCAGGCCGGGCTGTACGCTCACATCGCCTAATTCCTGGCCACGCCATATATATTGGGTGACCAGGTCGGCTGATACCGATGCCTCAAAGTCTCCGTCTTCTGCGACGGTGACATCTGCCTTAGCGGCCATGGGCACCAGCACGATGGTACCCAATACGATACCTAAAAAAATCTTCTTCATAACTTTTCAATTTTAGTGAAACCTTAGAAAATAGTTAGAAACCTTAGAAATTGTAAGAAACCTTAAACAAATCTTAAAGAAACATTAAAGTAAACGTGCTATTTTGTACATCGCAAAGTTAGACACTTTTCTTGAAGCCACCAAATAATTTTATCAATTTGTTGCAAAAATGCATTTTTTAAAAGCAAAAAGATTTTTATAAGCAATTATATTAAAGCAAATTGCCACCGAAAATAATTTTTCGGTGGCAATTCCTCAAATTTTCACATTTTGTAACAATTCCTCATTCAATTTGGAAAACGCATCCATTTTTGCGTGAGGGTGAAGCTCCAGGGAAATTGGCGCTGTAGGGCTCTCCAGTGGTGACATCGGTGCCCAGGCAGCGATGAGTCTTCAGAGAAAGCAGCATGCAATCGCCGTGGAGCATGTCTTGCCACATGAAGAGGCTCCCAGGGCTCTCTTGTGGGCATAGGCGCACATCTGCGGCCAAGCCCTCGCCCACCACGGTTATAAAGCCAGTGCCATTGAGAGCCTCCAATGCTACCAAGCCATTGCCCCGGTCATGAACCAGGAATTTGCAAGCATCAGAATCGTATTCTGGCGACCCTGGGGCGCTCTTATATAGCATCCCGTGGGGCCAGGCCCAGAGGCGATGGCCGTCAGCCTTGTTGACCAGGGAGATTGTCTTGCCTATTGGCACATTGGCGCTGCGGTCGGCTTGCGGCTCTTCCACTGTGAAATTGTCAAAGTAGGCGATGCCACCCTCCTGACCCTTGTCATTGAAGGCAAATAGTGAATAACGGGGGCCCTGGAAAGTCTTCAATTGATAGGGCAGGATGATGGCCTCGCCAATATTTTCAAATAATTCGCCATCGAAGCTGTAGCTATACTGAGCCACATCGTCATCAGTAAGCAAATGCACCCTTAGCCAAGCTTTTGAGGCTGGAGCTGGCAAATCAGAGCTAAGATTGCCATTTTGGCTGTGCTGACGCAGGATGAGATTTTTGCCATCTCGCACCAGGCCAATCCAGGCATAAGGCATATTCAGCAGCCCGAGGCCGGCCTTGTCGCCGTCTTTGAGCTTTGAGGCATCCACCTCAACTGTAACCACTGACTCTGGCCCTATGGCACGCTGGGTGAGAGTATTGCGCGCCCAGAGGAAATCCTTGGCTGGCATGGCACAGATTTGGAGCTGACCTTTCTTGAGGGCCCATTTGCCGGCTTTCGGGTCATGATTCCACTGCCATATAGGCTGTAATTTCTTGCCATTGAAATCATCGCAGCGCACATAAGGGGCGGATGGGGCAACATCGGCGCCCGTGTCGGGCTTGGTCCAGGTGCGAGGCACGCGGCCAAGATTGTTGGGCAGTCCGAAATAAGGCCATCCGTCAACCCAAGTGATGGGAGACAGGCAGGTGGTGCGCCCTATGGCTTTGTGATCCATCATGGACAGGCCCCACCAGTCGCCATTGGGCAGCTGTACGATGCCGCCTTGATGGATGGAGGCCCCGCCTATGTTGTTGGGGCGAGGATCTGAAATTTTGAACTCGAAATCATCCCCTGGCACTGGTGATCCTAAGCCCACATTGTCCACCCAGTGACATTGCTCCAGGCCGAGGGTTTCGGTGGTGCAGATTGTGCGGGTCTCCCAAGGACCATCGATGTTCTCAGCACGAGCGCATTGCATTCGCCCCTGAGGAGCATAGTCGGCGCTCAAGATGTAGTATTTTCCGTCGATTTTGTATATATGGTGCCCTTCGCCCATGGCGTTTCCCTCGGGTATCACCGTGCGCTTTGTGCCTTCTATGTATCCGGAGAGGTCAGGCTTCATCTCGATGATATTTACTGAGCCATAGTGGTACACAGCGTAAATCTTGCCATCATCATCGAAAAGCACCGAGAGGTCGTAGATGTCGCCTCCTAAGTTCTTATGTTCCCAGGGGCCGGCTGGGTCGTCGGCTGTATATAATTGCAAGCCCACCCCATTAATGTTGGAGAAAATATAGAATTTTCCATCATTGTATCTGATGCATGGCGCCCAGATGCCTTGGCCATAGATTTCCTGGCCGTTTTCGAGCGCGAATTGCGGGCCCATGTCGTACTGGTCGAAGCAGTAGCTGAGCCACTCCCAGTTCACCAGATCTTTTGAGTGGAGCACCACTACTCCAGGCACCGAATGCATGGTAGTGCCGGCCAAGTAATAATCCTCTCCCACGCGTATGATGTCGGGATCAGAAAACTCGTCGTAAAAGAGCGGATTGGTGTATGTGCCATTGCCATTGTCGGCAGTCCAGGATGTCGCTAAAGCCGCATCGGCCAAAAGCAGAGCGCAGGCAGTAAAAAGCATGGATTTATTCATGGGTTGAAAATTAAGGAAGTTAGAGCTTGTTGGATAAGAAATGTTAATCGATGGCATCAAGAAGCTGGAATGAGGCCCAATAGTAGGGATGAGGGTATTGTTCTCGCACAGTGCTTACAGCTTGGCGATAGGCTTCGCGCATGGGCTGGCCTCCCATCCAATTCTTATAGAATTGGCTCATAAGCAGGGAGGTGGAGGCATCGCTCACGCTCCAGAGGCTAACTAACAGGGATTTTGCGCCGGCTTGTTTGAAGCCTCGCGGCAGACCGTAAACACCCTCGTAGGAGAAATTCCCCAAAGCAGACTCACAGGCCGAGATAGTCACCAGTTGGGTGTCGCTCAGATCGAGCTGAGCCACCTCGCTGGCCGTGAGAATGCCATCGTTGGCCTCATCCAGTTCGGCTCCGCACCAGGCATCTTCGGCTTTGGAGAGGGCAAACCCGGCTCGCTGCATAGAGTTGGAGATGCTGCCCATATATCGCTTGAAGAAAGGTATTTTGTATGCGTCCATTTCGGTAGGCAAGAAGAATCCGTGAGTAGCCAGATGCAAGAGCTGGGGCTTGCTCTGCAAGGCTTGCTTGAATGATTGTTCATCCGCCTGGGTTTTAATTAGGCTTACAGAGCTGGCTTTGCTCTTAAGAGCCTCCGATACATTGTGGAGCTCAGCGGGGGTGTTCTGAAGATAAGCGAAGTGGTCGCCGCCGCCTCGCTCTGCCTGGTCGAAATCATCTATTGAGCGTCGCTGGTCCTCGCCGCTGCTTACGGAGGCTTCCGCCGTGGTTGCCCAAGCGGAGAATGGGTCATCATGCTCTTGGCCATCTGAATAGTATAGGGCGCCTAATAGCAAAGCCGATGTAGGAGTCTGAGGCTTTTCCTGGCGTGCTATTGAAGCGGTAGAGGTAAGCATGCAGAGATCGTAATGATCAAACAGGTAATCTCCGGCCGATGTCTTTATGGCGGGGAAAGAGATGTAATTGAGCACCCCCTCTACGGAAAGATACACTCGCTGCGCATCGCTGAGATAAGGCTCTAAGGGTTGCCATAGCAGAGAATAAAGGATATCCCGGCTCTTGTCGCCGTAGAGTTTGAATGCCAATCTATGAGGCTGCTTGGTGCCATAGCTTTCAAGCAGCTTAGTCAGGGAATCTGCCTCGCAAAGGGGCACTACCAATGGCTTGTCGCTGGTGCTCTTGAGCACCAGGGCAGTTGCAGTGGATACGGAGAACACGATCTCCACAGCAGCCTCATCGGGCTTCAGCTTATTTCTGATGTCTTGCCAGGAGATGTCGGGCATCTGCTCGGAGCGGTATTTCTCAGTCTCTTGGAGCAGTTGCTGCTCTACCCGCAGGATATCGAAATTCAGTTGGATTTTCTTATTGTATGTAGCTTGGTCGTTTTCACCTCTTTCGTTAAAATTCACAAGAGTCTTATCCAGAGACTGAAGAGCGATAAGGCTATCTTGGAGAGCGCGGATTTGAGGAGTGTTGATTTTAGAGATGGCTTTTTTTGTATCTTGTTGCGAGCGCAGTTGCAAGCCTGTGCGATAGAGAAGAGCGTTATATGCATCTCCAGCGCTCTCCTCTGGCAGACTGTTGAGCAAGCTTATAAGCGCGCCAGCCGGATCGCCAAAGCGGTTCATAATGTTATCCTGCTCTTTTTGGCTCATAAGACCCAAGTTGGAGTCGAAGAGTTGCTTTACTTGAGCGTAATATTTCTTGGCATAAGGAAGCTGTTTGGAGGGTCGCTTAGTCTGAAAATAATATGCGCTTAGTTTGGAGATCAATGCAAGCTTCACAGCTGCCGAGAATGATGGGTGGTCATACAGGCTCTCAATTTTTGGAATTTCTTTGCCCATCTTTTCCAGGTTTCCTTCTTCGGCATAAAGGTCATAAAGCAGTGCTGCGCTGTCATACGAAGGGAATTCAGGTGAAAGGGAGGCCAAATAGTACTGATAGTTTTGTTCCGCCTGCTTGTAATTGTATCTGGCCTTATAGTAATTGCCTAAAATATATGAAATGTCGGCCATCGCTTTTTTGCTTACGCCAGATGCCTCACCCTCAGCGGCATATTTGTCGGCATATTTCTTCATCATATCCAAGCAATTGTCAATCATAGCTGAGAAATTGCTCATCTGATTTTTTACTGCCTTCTGGCCTTCGGCAGTCAGGAAAGAATTGTCCATCTCTTCCTGAGTGAAAGATGAGGCCATAAAATCGTGCCATGTAATCACCTCTCCAATCAGTGGGAGCATAAACTCGCAGAAAAAGACTGGATTGTCTTCACCCGAGGTAAGATACAGAGATTGAGTGTACTGATATATAAAAGATAGGAAATACCCCTTGACGGTTAGGTCGTTGGAATTGTTCTCGTTGGCTATTTTAAAACATTCCCAAAGGAAATTGAGCACATCGGTGTTGTAATACAGAATATTGCTGTTTTTGATATCCTCGATTTCTTGCATCATCAATTGTGTAGCAAGCCGTGGCTGATTTAGGTGATAACAGAGTGTTTGGTACTTCATCACCTTTAGATTAAGGAAGTTGCGGTCAGTTGTCGGTAGGCCTTGGGCCGCGCACACTTCCAACCCCTCTTCTACAAAGTCCAAAATCTTGTGAAATTGGCCTGTATTCTCCAAATGATATGATGCTATTAGGTAGCTTTCAGGATTCATTAGGGCGCTATCTGTCACCTCATGCAGTTTTTCACAGCCCTTTTTGAAATATTTTTCTTTGTCGCCAGAGGGGTCATTGGCATTGTCCATGGCGGCCACCAAGCTCAGATATATTTGAGCTTGTAGCTGAGCCTCATTGCTCTCGGAGTATCTAAGGGCTCTTTTGAGCTGAGAGGCAGCTCCTTTGAAATCAGGGATGTAGGTTAATACATTGGAATAAGTAAGGATCATAGGGCTCGGGTTCTCGCCAGCCTTCTCCATATCAGAGATAAGGGGAGGGAAAAGGTCATAGGCTTTGGCCGGATTTTGAGTAGTGGCTATGGTGGCGTAGAAATTGCGGCTGTTGAACACTACTGAAGCTTTCGGACCATAAATAGCCGTCAGATCCTCCAAGAGCACTTTTTGCAAGGCTTCCGCTTGTGAAATATTGTACAGAGAATTGTATGCCATGATTGCCCCTTGCTTTCCTAAGTACATTGACTGGGGGCTGCGGTCATGGTATTGTATGTATAAGTCAAAGGCTTCGTTGACATTTTTTAAGCTGCGCTCCGGCGCTATGTCTTTGAAATTGTGGTAGAAGAATTTACTGAGGGCTAATTTTATCGGTTGGTCACTGTAATGGATAATATTGAAATTATCGTACTCATCCATCAATTTGCTTAGGTCAGCTGGAGCAAAGAGGGTAGCCGGATACATTAGGCCAAACAGAATATTTCCTAATACATCGCTGTCATGGCCCACAATATCCTTAAAGGCTGAAATGCGATATTCCCAAAGGCTGAAATCATCGCATTGCTCGCGGTATGCGAACTTAGCTGTCCACAGGGCAAATGTGTTGATAAGATAGTTGAACGAGTTCAGAGGCTCATAACTGCGGAAATAGTCCTGAAGCCTCTGATATTCAGAGGTCAGGCCCATATCTCCATTGAATTGGTTGAGAGCGTAATCCGCCATATTCTTATTGCACAAAAGCGTAAGCGGATGCCCAGGGTTAAGAATCCGAGCAAAGGCATCTCTGGCCACTTCCATATAGAAAAAGGCCGGAGAGAAGCTGCCATCAGCTTGTACAAAATATTGCACGGCATCAATCGGGTCGTAATCTGCCGATGCCATTTTCAGTACATCGCCATCGGTGAATGTGCTATAGGCTTGACCCGCTGAAAAATAGAGTAGGGCCTGTGTGTAATCCGTGACATTTTGGAAATCAGGGTACAGGGCCACACCCTCGTGCTCAGCTTTTAACACTTCGGGATAGTAGCTGGGGTCATCTATGTTGCATTCGTTGGAAATCGCCACAGCGCGGTCCAGACGCATTATGCATAGCAAGGCCTGAGCCTCCTTGGTCTTTTCCTTTTTCACAGCCTTTTCCTGACAGGCTATCATCTGGTCAAAATCTTCCAGGACAGGGCGCAAAAGACATTCCGTGGAATATTGGTACCATTTGCACCACCCGGCTAAGGAGCTGTTTTCACCATATTTTCCCACGGCATAGCTCGCTAAGCCTTTTAGGGCAGCTATATGGGCGGCGAAGAGCCGATCTTCGGAATTGGATTCCAGCCATGTAATATAATCGTTGACGGCCGGCACTGAGCTCCCTACATAGGCCAGCATTGTCTTGGCCTCTGGTTCTCTAAGGGTATATGCAATGAGCCGGGCTGATTCTAATATGCGCTCTTGGTCGGATAAGGCTTCTGGCGCCGGGTAATTGTCACGCATCCATTGGCGGTGGATGCTGATCAGTTCCCAAGCGCTGGCCGAAGACTGCGCTTGCCCCCAAAGTGGGAGCAAGCAAGAGAGTATTAGGAACGATATTATTTTAGGCATTTCTTATTAAACAGGCTCTTAAAATCGTTAGAGGGAAATTTGGATGGCGTTGGTAGTGGCTGATGATGGTCCGTAGAATAGGGTGTAAGCCCCAGGGATAATGGCCAGGGTCTCTTCTTCGGCATCATAGGTGCGCAAGTCGTCGGGATTTAGATGAATGGTCACAGTCTGAGTGCCATTGGCAGGAATGGTTACTCTCTTAAAGCCGCGCAGGCTTTTGATGGGGCCGTCAGCGTCGGCATCGCGACGCAGATACACCTGGGCTACCTCATCGCCATCTATGTTGCTTGTATTGGTAATGGGGAAGGTGACATCGATTCCTACGGTCGCATTGCCATCGGCGGTGGCTTCACCATATTCGAAAGTGGAATAGCTAAGTCCGTAGCCGAAAGGATACTCTACCTGGCCTTGGTGATAACGATATGTGCGATTGCGCATGGAATAATCCTCAAAATCAGGGAATATTTCATCTTCCTTGTAAAATGTCACTGGCAACCGACCGCCGGGATTGTACTCTCCCATCAGCACTTGGGCTACAGCCTCGCCGCCTTGCTCGCCGGGATACCAAGCTTGAATCATGGCATCATAGAGATCTGGGCTCAGAGCCATAGCCGAGCCTGAGAAATTGACGAAGACCACTTTCTTGTCCGCTTCTTTGAGCATGCGCAGCACATCCTGCTGTACCTTGGGCAGGCTTATGGTTTCGCGGTCTCCCCCGCGGAAGCCAGGGATTTTCACCGGCATTTCTTCACCTTCGAGCAGGGGACTGATGCCTCCGGCAAAAATGATTGCGTCATAGTCTTTAAGGCTGTCGATCGCAGCAGAAAAATCCTTGGGCTTTTCTCTGCCCAAATCCATAAATAGAGAAGCGCAATCGCCTTCGGTGGCCCGGAAGAGGATGCAAATGTCATAGGTTTTGCCCTTTTCAACTTCCATCTGATAGATGCGGTCGTTCTTCATATTAAGCCCATGCATCACCTCTTGGCCATTGACATATATGGCAAATGCGCCCTGGAGCTGCATCGCGAATGTGAGTGTCTCGGTCTCCGGGGCAGTGTAAGTAGTCTGATATTTTGCCGAGAAAGAGCCTAAGTTGACATTGGGAGCGAAGACAGTGGCCCCGGCGGTGGTGAAGTGGAAGGGGGTCTCCTGCTGCACCTCATTGGCTGGCTGGCCCGAGAAGTCCATATTGTTCCAGTAGGTGGCGCGGAAGCCGGGCTTGCCATCGATAGCGCAATGCTGGAACGTGCTTTCCAAGCGGGCATCAGATGTGTGGTCGCAAATAGCGTCATAATATAAGTGAGGCACTTTCGCTTGCAAGGCTTTCAGCAGAGTTGCAGTCTCAGTAGGATAGCCGTTGTAGTTGCCCCATTGCATCACAGAGTCAGCCGCATTAGGGCCAACCAGAGCTATTTTCTGATTAGCTTTCAGGGGCAGGATGCCATCATTTTTCAAGAGAACCATAGATTCTTGCGCCATCTGGAGGGCTAACTTTTTGTGCTCAGGCGAGGCTACCACGCTCATCGGTATTTGTGTCCAATGCACTAATGAATCGGGGTCAAACTCTCCAAGTGCAAACCTCTGGGCGAGATTGCGACGCAGGGCTTGATCCACCTCGGCCTCGGTGGCCAGTCCTTGGTTCACGGCGTCAAGCAGGCTTTGGTATGTGGAGCCGCATTCCAGGTCGGTGCCTGCCATCAGAGCGCGTGCGCTTGCCTGGGCAGGAGTCTTGTCCACTGCGTGGCAGTCCGGCGAGTGAAAATCATTCAATGCCCAGCAGTCGCTCACTACCAAGTAAGGGTATTTCCATTGGTTCCTGAGCACTCCTTGAAGCAGGTAGGGACTGCCGCAGCAGGGGGCTCCCTCGTAGCGATTGTATGCGCACATCACTTGGCGTACGTCGGTTTTGGAGACCAAGTCGTGGAAAGCTGGCAGGTATGTTTCTTGCAGGTCTCGTGGGTCTAAGCCCTCGACATTAATCTGGTGGCGGCTCCATTCCGGACCGCTGTGCACTGCGAAATGCTTGGCGCAGGCCAAGGTCTTGAGATATTTCGGATCGGTGCCTTGCAACCCCAGCACTACAGCCTGGCCCATGCGGGAGGTAAGGTAGGGATCTTCGCCATAGGTCTCTTGGCCACGGCCCCAGCGAGGGTCGCGGAAGATATTGATGTTGGGAGTCCAGAAACTTAGTCCTTGGTATCTATTGCGCAGGTTGCGATTGCGGTAGTCAGTGTTTTTGGCACGAGCCTCATCGCTGGTTGCCTGAAAGACTTGCAGGAGCAGATCATCGTCCCATGAAGCAGCCATTCCTATGGTCTGTGGAAAGACAGTGGCAGTGCCGCTGCGGGCCACTCCATGCAGGGCTTCGCTCCACCAATCGTATTGGTTGATGCCCAAGCGAGGAATGGCCGGGGAGTTGAACTCCAGCAGGCTTATTTTCTCTTCGAGCGTAAGGCGGTTGAGCAAGTCTTCCACTCGCTGGTCAGTGGGAGCATTGATATCTTTGTAGATGGGATTAGTGGCATAAGAGAGGGCCGAGGCAAGAAAGGCAAGACCTAAAAAATACTTCTTCATGGGGCTAATCATTGGTTTTTAGCAAAGATACTACAAATATTTCTAAAAATGGGAAAATTTATGTAATTTTGTGTGATGAAATGTCCATAGAGAAATATGTAACAAAAGGGATAGACTTGTGCTGTCGGATCCGATAAAAAGAGAATATGAGAACAAAGATATTTGCTTCGGCATTGATTGCGTGGTTGTCGGCGGGGGCCATTAGTCCAGAAATGACGTCCTTCAAGCAATATTGCGTAGCTGTGAGCGATGGCGTGGCTCACCGCAATGTGGCTGCGTTGGAGGCGCTGCTTGATGGGTATTCAGAGGATGAATATGCGGCTACAGGAGCATTCGCATATCAAGATACGGATTTGGTCTTGTCACTTCTCAATCGGGTGGAGTCCCTTGAAAGCGAAGGTTGTGTGGATCCGGCTAAGATACTGTTGTTTACGCCCGATTATGTAGATGCTCTTCTTGTAAGCGATTTCAATCCTATAGAGACGTTGCCCCCAGCTCTAATGCGAGGAGCGTTCGATATTTCTTATTGGCATTTGGGAGTGGCTGCTAACAAGGCTTGCGGTTTTAGCACTATCGGCAGTGGCGAAATGGAATTGATAGCAGTGGCATCGCCCGGAGGCAAAATCTCTGTAGAAATCATCACTGAGGATGACAGCCCTGTGACTATGGAGGCCCAGGCGGATAGCATAGCCGCGACAGCCCAGTGGGAAATGCCGCGCAGCGGGAAATTCACTGTGATGGTGCATAACGACAGTGACACCGACATAAGCGTAATAGTGGCAATCAATTGAAATATTTTAGATTGGTCATATTATCACTGTTTCTTTCAGCGGTTGTGGAGGCAGCTGCTCAGACGGCTGCGCCTAAAAACAGAGTGCAGCGGCGTCACTATTATGAAAATTTGGCTAAAGAAAGCCAGCAGGCTGGAGATTATCCCCAGGCGATAGCTGCTTATCAAAACCTCTGCGATATAGTGTCAGGCGCCAACAAGGAGCGGGTTCTGCTTAATCTTACTCATCTGTGGTTGCTTACTGGAGAATATCAGAGAGTAATTGACTCGCTTGCGGTAGGCAATCGTGCAGAGAATCCTACGGCTATGGTAAATATCTCATCGGCTTATATGCGCTTGGGCCGGGAAGGTGAGGCTCTTGCCCTGCTTGACAGAGTAATCGAGGCTCAGCCAAGCGATACTCTTGCTGCCATTGCTTGGCAGAATAAAGGATATGCGCTGTGGGCGCTAAAGTCGTATCAAGAGGCCGGTAAAGCTATAGAGACTTCCCTCGCTTATAATACATTCTCAGATGCCGATCAGGCAATAATCGATGGCAATTTGGCCTTGGTCTTGGCCCATCAAGGCTTGGCGCCTCAAGCTTTAAGCCTTATTGACCGAGCCATAGCTTGGCAAGAGGAGAAATTAGGAGAAAGTCACCCTGACTATCTGATTTCTCTGCGTAAGAAAGCTGAGATTCTTCACCTGATGAGTAATGATAAAGAGGCAGCCGCCGTGTTCCGCACTTATTTTAATGGCCAAGTGAAGCGTTTGCGCGCCGATTGGGCGCATCTGTCACCGCAGGGGCGACAAAATCTCTGGGCATCACAGTGTCGATGGCTTGCTCAAGGCTATGCCTATGGCCAAGCCAACCCTGAATTGGCTTTGGAGATAGCTATGTTCTCAAAGTCAATAGCGCGGGGAGAAAGCGAATTGCCTACCGCCAAGGCTTTGCTTGCGGCCCTTAGGTCCGGTGAGGTATTGGCCGACATTGTCCGGTATGAGGACCAAGATACTTGCAAGTATGCTGCTCTAATCTGTAGAAAGGGCAGTGAGCCAAAATGGCTACCCTTATTTGCTGAGGAAGAGGTGACTGACAGCTATGTGCAAGGCCAGCGGAGCTATGGCACTGTGGCAAAGGCCCTCACCTCTCGCAGCAATGCAGCTAAAAACAGATTGTATGCCGATGCCGCTCTTACACAGAAAGTGCTTGAGCCGCTGCTTGCCGAGGCGCAGGGAGCCTCTACTCTCTACATTGTCCCTGATGGGCTGTACCATTTGCTTGCAGTTGAATACCTGCCAAAGAATAGCCCTAATTTGGGAATTAAGAGGTTATCTGCCTCGGATCAGCTCGTTGGTCGACATGCTGTCAAGCCCAAACTTGGAAATTTGCTTTTGGCTGGGGGCATTGACTACAATGATGCTTCGCTGGTGGCGACGGACAGTTGCCCATCGCGCCAGGGCAGCGATGAGCTGGCTCGCCGGCGAATGCCACCGGCTATTGGTGGAGGCATGGCAGCCCTCAAGGGATCGGCTGCCGAAATTGATACGCTTGGAACGCTGGCCAGAGGCATTAACACCATTGCGCTTGTAGGCAACAAGGCTACTAAGCGAGAGTTAGAGGCCCAACTGCAACACGCGCAGATGGCACAGGTTTCCACTCATGGATATTGTCTTGATCCAACCGTGACAAGCATTCCTCCCCATGCTGTGGATAGTGTCACAGAAGACAAGTCGCTGCTTATGACTGGCATCATAGCTGCCGGGGCTAATGTGCTGAGCCGCGCTAATGAAGAAAATCTCACTCGCGATGATGGCATACTCACCGCCAAAGAGCTTTCAGGACTTGATTTAAGCTCGATGCAAATGATAGTGCTGTCGGCGTGCCAAACAGCCCTGGGCCATGTCAATGCCGAGGGTGCCAGTGGATTGATACGCGCTCTGAAAATGGCGGGAGCCCGCACAGTAGTGGCTTCGCTTTGGGAGGTGGATGATCGAGCCACTTTGGCCCTCATGACAAATTTTTATAAGACACTGCTGGGTGGCTTATCGCCGACTCAGGCATTGGAATATGCCATGGAGCAAATGGGCGGCCAAGCGGCTTCAGAAGAAGAGCCGGCTACTCGCCCGGGAGGCGCTCGCCGCCGAGCCAATGTATCAAAAGCCGCGGCGGACTACTCTCTGCCATATTATCGCAATGCATTTGTAATCGTAGATGACATATAACTCAATTAATATAATCCCCTTGTAATGAAAAAGATTTGTAATTTTGCCTTGGCAGCAGCTATTGTGTTGCCCGCAGTGGCTCAGCCCACGCAGAAAGGCGGCATGCCTAATGACCGTGACATCGCTAAATTTGATGTGATAGTATATCAGAACCCGGAGGTGGGAGATATGCTTCGCGAGAACTGGGAAATGCAGGCTCAGGGCCTTCAAGGCAATGGCTCGCGCGGCTTCCTAGACGGCCTCTTCGCCGCAACCACTGGCGCAGCATACTCAATCGCTTCCACTGGAATATTAGGTTTGGCTTCAACTGGAGCAGCCGCAGTGGGCAATCTGATCAATGCCAAGAAAAATCAGAAACAGCAGTGGCAACAACTCACAGCCCAAGAGAACACTTTCAGAAAGAATATCTGTTCGATGGAGAATATGAAGGATTTCTATTCCGAAATATCCACTTCGGGCGCCCTCGATCCCAGTGCCATGACATTCGGCGGCATAGGGTGCCTGCAGACCCAGGGCCAGGACACAGTGCTGTACATTGCATGCAAGCTCGATACCTCCGACGAAGGCTTGGGCCGCATCTTGCGCCATTCAAAGTTCCAGTTGGTATTAGATGAATTGGTGTTCAATCCCTCTCTTTGCAATCTGCCCAATGATTCAGCTGCGGCTTTTAGCGACCGCAAGCGCTTCTCTTTTGATGATAAGAGCAACCTTATGCTCATGATTAATATGGACTTGACTTCATCGTGGATTAATCAGGACATACAGATATTCCAGGATCAGGATCTGGGCTCCTTCTCCATCAAGATTCCGGTGGATCAAAATTCGCTTGGCGATGATGGCGTGCTGCGTTACCGCTCAGATAATCCGCAGCCGGGCTTTGAGGTGCAAGGCGAGAGCTTCGTGGTGCCTCGCTCGTACATCGGAGTGCGCGATGAACAGGGCAATTATTACGATGCTTGGGGCACCGGCCAATACAAGGTCAATCTTACTGTGCAAGAAACATGCTCTAACAATCCGGACCTGGAGAAGGATGATGCTCGCTGGAAAGCCGACTTGAAGAATCGCAAGAAGCAGAGCGGCAATTTTAAGACCGAGATGCTGCGAGTAGCGCGCCAGACCTGGGATGCCCAGTGCAAGCAGTGGGTAGTGACCTTGGTGGAGGCTCCATCGAAATATGCGGCTCAGGAGCTAATAGGGTTTATGGGCCTTAGCTCGGCAAGTGGCGCAAGCTCATCATCGGCAGCCGCCGCGGCAGCTATGAAGGCCGCGGCAGCGCAGCAAGCAGCTGGCGCGCAGCAAACAACAGCCGCCCCACAGGGAGCGGCTGCGCAAGGCCAAGGGTCTCCGGCAGGCAAGCCTTAACCCATTAAATGCATTCCAGCAGCATCGCAGGCCTGTCGCATATCGGCAGGCCAAATGCTGCTTTGTGTCTCTCCGATGTGGCCCTTCTGCAGCAAGCACATGCACAGACGGCTCTGTCCGATTCCACCGCCTATAGACTGGGGGAGCTCGCCGTTGAGAAGGCGGGTGTGGAAATACAATTCTTTGCGCTCATCCTTGCCGGTCATTGCCAATTGGCGCTCCATGGCTCGGCGGTCCACTCGGATGCCCATGGATGATAGCTCCAGCGCGTGGCCAAGGACCGGATACCAGATCATCAGGTCGCCATTAAGGCCCTTCAGGCCGGTGGCTGGATCGATGCTGGTCCAGTCGTCATAATCCGGGGCACGCAAGTCGTGGGGCTGGCCATCACTGAGCTTGTCGCCAATGCCAATGATGAATACAGCCCCGTACCGCTTGCAAATTTCGTCCTCTCGCTGCTTAGGAGTGAGATTCGGATACATGTCAAGAAGCTCTTGGCTGTGGATGAAAGTTATATCCTCTGGCAGATAAGGCTTGATTTGAGGGAATTTTTCACAGATGTAAAATTCTGTGCGGAGGATTGTATTGTAGATTTTGCGGACGATGCGCTTGAGGTAATCTATATTGCGGTCTTCGGGATTCATGCTGCGTTCCCAGTCCCATTGATCCACATACATTGAATGTACATTGTCGAGCTCTTCGTCAGCGCGGATAGCGTTCATGTCGGTCACTACTCCGTAGCCAGCCGGGATAGCGTATTCAGCCAGGGTTAGGCGCTTCCATTTAGCCAAGGAGTGCACCACCTCGGCTGTGGCTTCGTTCATGTCCTTTATGGGGAAAGTAACGGGCCTCTCCACGCCGTTGAGGTCGTCATTAATGCCAAGGCCGCGCAGCACGAATAGGGGCGCAGTGACTCTGCGCAAGCGTAGCTCTGCGCTTAAGCTATTGAGAAAGAAATCCTTAATTAATTTTATAGCCTGCTCTGTTTGTTTCAGATCGAGCAAGGGAGTGTACCCATCGGGAATTTGGAGTTTGCTCATCGTAGTGATGTATGTTGTTAATTAGTCCGCAAAGTTAATAAATATTTCACAATTTCCATAATTTTTCTTACAAAATGACACCAAAACTGAAATTTTTACGGCATTTTGGCTCCTCCTTGTGGGCGGATTTTGTAAAGTGGTGGAAATATTGTAATTTTGCAGCATAAAAATGGCGTTGATATGAAGAATAAAGTACTGGTGCTGGTGGCGCATCCTGATATTGAGAATAGTGTGATGAACAAGGCTTTGGCTGACGCAGCCTGTCAGGTACCCGGCGTAAGAGTGATGGAGCTTACCCCCAATCCTATGGATGCAGAGCTTTATCGCCAACCGGTGGAGGAGGCCGAGGTGATTGTGTTCCAGTTCCCGCTCTATTGGATGAGCGCCCCTTGGATCCTTAAGCAATGGAGCGACACAGTATTCATGACTCTTTGCGAGCAAGGTTACACCCAGGGGAAGAAACTGATGACCGTGGTTACTACTGGGGCAGAGAAGGAGTCGTTTGCTCCCGGGCAGAAAAATATTCACACCATGACTGAATACCTGCGCCCCTACGAAGGGCAGGCCAATTTTGCCCAAATGGGTTGGATAGAACCCCTAATAGTATATGGCAATGCTGATGCTCAGATAGCAGCTCGCGACTTGGCGGAGGGTGTACGGAATTATAGCAAGCGCCTTTCTGAATTGGCAAAGTGACACTATGAAAATCTCAATTGACAGCGACAAGCTGTACTTTATAGGGGGTGTGGAGCTAAGCAATCCGCACCATATCTCGATTGCTGAGGGCTTGACAGTGGTGATCGGTCCCAATGGCAGCGGCAAGTCCACCTTAGGCAATGTGCTGGAGCGCGGGTGGAATTTCCGTACCAATCGCCTCTCCACTGCAGATGGTAAAAAGCCCAGAGTAAAAAAGATACAATTTAGCGACATCCACTCCTTGGCCGGTGACTCTGTGGTGTACTATCAGCAGCGTTACGAGGCTACAATGAATGATGGCGTGCCCACTGTGGCAGAAATCTTGGGGGCTGAAATGTCGCATCCGCACTGGCAGCAGCTTGCTGGGATGTTCGGTCTCCAAGGGCTTGAGGACAGGAAAGTCAATTTCCTATCCAGTGGCCAATTGAGAAAATTCTTGGTAGTAAATGCGCTGCTGAGCGATGTAGATGTGCTGGTGCTCGACAACCCATATATAGGCCTTGACGGTCCCTCGCGCGATGTGCTCAACGAAGCTCTGGGCAAGCTGCCAGAGACGGGTGTGAATGTAGTGCTTTTGATAGCCAACGAGCGCGACCTTCCCTCCACCGCTACAGCTGTCATACCTATGTCCGATATGACAATAGGCAAGCCCATGACACTGGCTCAATATCAGAGTGGTCACAAATGCGCCACTGTCATTCAAGAGATAAGTGCGGAAGCTATACCCATGAAACCACATGCCGACACTGCTCCCATTACCGAAATCATGAATATGCGTGATTGCACAGTGCGCCATGGAGGCCGGGTGCTTCTTGAAAATGTCAACTGGGTGGTGCGCGATGGCGAATGCTGGTCGCTTTCGGGACCTAACGGCAGCGGAAAGTCCACGCTGCTAAGCCTGGCGTGTGCTGATAATCCGCAGGCCTATTGCAACGATATCACGCTTTTCGATCGCAAGCGCGGCACTGGCGAGAGCATCTGGGATATTAAGCGCCGGATTGCATACATATCCCCCGAGGCCTCGCTGCACTTTCATCCCCAAGGTACCACTCAGCGAATCATAGCACAGGGCCTCACGCAGACCCTTAGCGCTCCGGTGCATCAGCAAGAGATGGAATTGGCATTGGAATGGATGCGCCTCTTAGGCATAGAACATTTGGCTGACACCCCCTTTGGCAATCTGTCAACTGGCGAACGCCAACTCGCCTTGTTGGCTCGCGCATTTATTAAGCAGCCTCGCCTGATGATTCTCGATGAGCCTTTCCATGGTCTCGATGCTGCCAAGACAGCATTGGCGCGCTCTATAATAGAATATTTCGCCAAGCGTGCGGCTGCCGATCCCGATGGCAATCCGATGTCGCTGATTATAGTGTCGCACTATCCTCAGGAACTGCCGCCCTGTATAACTCATCACAAATCCTTGGCCCCGGCTTAAGAATAAAGGAAGCGGCGGATGCTGCGCTTGGGAGTCTTTTCAAATTCTTGTGGCACAAGCTGTATGCGCTCTATGCGTTCGTATGGGGCCACAATCTTGTTGAGCTCGGGCATAATCTCATCGTCCATGATTTTCTGGGCTTGAGCCACGCTTATGCCCTCAGCATCGAGGGCTTCTGTGTCGGGATAGACAAGCGCTACCAGATGGTTGTTGCGCTGCACGATCAGGCTCTCGCCCACATAGGGCATGTTGTTGAGCTTGGCTTCTATTTCTTCAGGATAGATATTTTGGCCATTGGCGGTGAGAATCATGGTCTTGTATCGGCCACGGATAAAGATGGTCTGACCATCGTCGCCACCCAGGTATCCCATATCGCCGGTATGCAGCCAACCGTCCTTGTCGAGTACAGCCTCAGTGGCTTCTGGATTCTTATAGTACCCCTTCATCACATTTTGGCCGCGCACGCAAATTTCGCCTTGCTGGTCAGTGGCTCCCTCCACATCTTCGATTTTAGCTGTCATGATGCCAGTCAAGGTATGGCCGGAAGATGAGGGAATGAATTCGCGCCAAGGAGTGTAACTGATCAGTGGACCGCACTCAGTCATGCCATAGCCTACTGTGAACGGGAATTTTATTTTTCGCAGGAATGATTCTACCTCGTCGTTAAGCGGAGCTCCACCTACGATGACCTCCTCAAAACATCCTCCGAAGGCATCCACCAAGCGGCGGCGCACCTGGCCGTAGATAGCCTTGTCGAGCAATGGCACTGCGAGCACCCAGCGCATGCGGCGCTTGCTGAGCATGGGCACGATCATCTTTTTGTAGATCTTTTCCAAAATCAGAGGCACGCAGATGATGAGCGAGGGGCGCACGCTGGCAAAGGCCTTGATCAACACGGCCGGTGTGGGCATCTTGCCTAAGATGGTCACATGGCTGCCCACTGCCAAGGGCACAAGCATGTCGAAGGCGCAGCCGTAGGCATGAGCCAGGGGCAAGAAGGAGAGGGCGCGGCTGCCCTTGTAATGCAAATGCGAGTCAATGCCGAAGACCACATTGCCCTCCATATTGCTGTAGGTGAGCATCACGCCTTTGCTGAAGCCGGTAGTGCCGGAGGTGTAGTTGATGATGCACACGTCGTTGGGGCGGCAATCCTCGTAATTTATCTCGTTGGCGTTGAAGCCCGATGGGAAAGCTTTGTTGAAGCGCCGAGTCACGTTCTTGATGGCTTTGCTGAAGCTATTGCGACTCTGTGGCTCCTTCTCGGCGAGAATCAAGCGACGGTCAAGCGATACCACAGCCTTGACCTTGGGCATGTTCTCATAATCCATGTGCTCGAAGATGGACTCATTCACAAACAGCAGCACCGAGTCGCTGTGGTTGACAATGTGCTGTGCATCTGCCGGGTTGAAATCATTCAGGATAGGCACAATGATGGCTCCGTAGGTGATAGTGGCCATGAAAGTAGCCACCCACTCTACAGTGTTCTTGCCCAAGAGGGCTATTTTATCGCCCTTCTTCACTCCGCAGGCTTTGTACAAGATGTGGATGCGGGCTATGCGCTTGGCAAATTCGCCATAGGTTAGGGTGTCGCCAGTGCCGTAATCCGTGATAGCTGGCAATCCATAATTATCTCTGAATGAATTTTGGTAGATTTTGATGAGAGAGTCCATGGTATTAGAGAAAATATTATTTATGAGAGTCGATGACGGTGCAAATCTTGTCAAAGATAGAGTCGATAGAGCCTATGCCATCGATTGGTATGTATCGGCCGCTTTCAGAGTAATACTCCTGCAGTGGCTGAGTCTGCTTGTGATATACTGCCAAGCGGGTCTTGATAGCTTTCTCATTATCGTCTTCGCGACCGCTGGCTTTGCCGCGCTCCAGCATGCGTGCGGTAAGCTCTTCATCGGGTACTTCCAAGCCGATAACAGCTGAAATCTTTGTCTCCAGTACATCGAGCAGGGCATCGAGTTCGCGAGCCTGCGGCATGGTGCGGGGGAAACCATCAAAGATCACCCCATGCTTAGTCTCGTCTTTGCGGCTCTGGATCAAATCTTCCAGAATTTTGATCATCAGCTTATCGGGGATAAGCATACCCTTTGAGATGTAGCTGTGAGCCAGCTTGCCGATGTCGGTGCGGCGAGCGATATGGTCGCGGAGCACATCGCCAGTGGAGATATGGAAGAGACCGTACTTCTCAGCAATCTTAGCGCTCTGAGTGCCCTTTCCGCTGCCGGGGCCGCCAAAAATCACAATGTTCAGCATAATATTAAAAGCTAATTACATTAAAAGCTAATTACATATTGCGAGTTACGCTTGTGGGGGGTACAAAAGTAACCGCTAATGTATGATTTTAGTTGAAACTGTATATAATCTTTTTTACTAATTGTCAGGTGTGGGGATTATTTTTCGTCCTTGAGGATATAGATGTCGTTGAGGTTGCGCGCATGCCCATCAATGTCAAGACCGAAACCTATAATGAACTTGTTGGGGATTTCAAAGCCTACGTAATCTGGCTTGATGTCGCGCACCAATGACTCTGGCTTGAACAGCAGGGTGGCAATCTTTACCTCGGCGGGCTCTTTTTTGTTGAGCGTTTTGAGAAGATTGTACATTGTGTGGCCAGTGTCGATTATGTCCTCTACCACGATTACGGTGCGGCCCTTGATGCTGTCGGTCAAGCCCAGCACTTCCTTGGGGAGGCCGGTGGTCTGCATGCCCTCGTAGCTTTTCAGGCGCACAAATGCAATCTCGGCGTCGATGTCCATGCAGCGGAAAAGGTCGCTGGCAAATGGGAAAGCTCCATTGAGCACACATAGGAGTACCGGACGCTTGTCTTTGCAGTCAGCTGATATGTTGCGCCCGAGCTCGGCGATGCGAGAGCTGATTTTATCGCGTGAGATGTAAGGCTCAAAGGTGAGGCCGCAGTATGTCACTTCGTTTTTCATCCTTCTTAGAAATAATCCACAAAGTTACGAATTATTCCCCAAATCTCAAAACATATTCCCTGTTTTGGCCATTTTAAAGAAAAATGGCACCAAAAGGAGGCGAAGGTTAAGGCTTGGCTTTGCGGGCGAGGGCTTCGAGATAATAATAGTCGGCATAGTTGAGGGGCACATCGATTTCAGATCCGCCAGGATGGTGCCCTACAGAGTGGAGAAGCAGGAACCCATGGTGCGAGCCTTGGGGAGCTTCGTAGGCCGCATGGAGATTTTCCAGCACCTCATCTGCGTGGCGGCGGTATGCGGCAGCCTTGTCGGAAGATACATATTGTGCCAATTCGTAGAGCCCGGATGCCAAGATGGCCGCCGAGGAAGCATCGCGAGGAACATCGTTGCTGGTGGTCTGGGGAGTGAGGTGGTCAACTGTGGGCATGTGCATATCCCAATAATAGACCTTGTCGCTGGGCATATTAGGCAGAGAAAGCATCAGATCGGCGATGCGCGTAGCCTGAGCCAAATATTTGGGATCGTGGGTGTAACGGTAGCAGACAGTGTATCCATACAGTCCCCAAGCCTGGCCTCGGCTCCAATAGGAGTCATCGGCATAGCCTTGGGCCGTGCAACGCTCGTGCACAGAACCGTCGGCTGGCACATAGTCCACTACATGGTATGATGAGTAATCCGGACGGAAGTGATTTTTCAGAGTGGTATCGGCATGGCGGATGGCAATATGCCGATATATGCTGTCGCCGGTGATTTCTGAGGCCTTGAAGAGCATCTCCAGGTTCATCATATTGTCAATGATTACGGGAAAGCTCCAGCGCTCGCTGTTGTGATCCCAAGAGCGGATGCAGCCCACAGTGTCGTTGTAGCGAGTGCACAGTGTCTTGGCGGCTGTGAGCATCACGTCGCGGTAAGAACGCTCCCCGGTAATCTCCCAAGCTTTGCCAAAGCTGTCGCCAATCATGAAGCCTAAGTCATGTGTGCCTCGGTGGAGCTTGCAATCTTCGATAGGCCAGGTCCAGCTTACAGCCTGCTGTCGCCAGTAGTCATCATGGGTGTAATCATACATTAGCCACAGGCTGCCGGCGAAGAAGCCTGAGCACCAATCGTAGCAGTCGATCATAGCCAGCGAACCGTCGGGATTGATAGAGCGGGGCACCACACGGCGGTGCGCCATGTTGTCGGGTTGCCGCCGAGCAGTGTTGGCACAGTCGATGGCGAAGCGCAGCTGCTTCTCAGCGTTAGCGTAAGCTTGGTCGGTAAGTGAGGGTTGTGCATAGATGATGCGGAAAAGCTCTGTGGGCTTGAGCACCCGGTGATTTTCATAGGCTTGAGACAGCGAGGCATCAGGGCAAGGCAGGTAATGTGAGGCGCGGTAGAGCTGGCGGCAGAAATTTTGCTGAGCCCCAGCCATGGAGTGTATTTGCTGCCAAGGCCAGGAAGCTTGGTCGCACCCTAAGTAGGAGGCCAAGAATTTCATTGCGCCAAAGTAGCTGCGCCCGTCAGCTGACTTAGCGGAAGCAATATCAACGCCCATCTTTTTCCCCAGCAGCATGAGGTCGGTGAAAAAGCCTAAATTGTACTGCGAATAGTGAAATCCCAGTGTGCGTGCCAATTCGTGGGGCATGCTGCCGTCTGGCTCCACTTGGGGGGAAGAGTCGCTTTTCGGGCACCTGCTCCAGGGTGGCTCTTGCCAAATCAGTGCGTCCGCAGTAGATGGCATAGGCTGCCAATTGCACGTCATAGGCTACGCCGTGATTGTTAGATGCTTGCGCTTCCTCCAAGGCGTTGGGTGCAGAGGTAAGCCAATCCACCAGTTTCCCGAACCATGATTTCAACAGCTTGGCATCCTTGGCTGTCCATGCTCGGCTGCCTTCGAGAAGCTGAGCGGCATCTAATATTTCTACAAAGGAATAACCATCGATCACTCCTATGCTGCGTCCTTTGCCGTGATTGTGACCGGGGACGGTTTGCGCATAATCGAGGTTAGGATTCATTCTGGTGGAGCTGTCGAGAAACCAGGCACGCAGTTGCTGGGCTGCTTTGCGGGCATAGCGTTCCTCGCCGCTAAGGTACCATGCGAGCGTGAGTTTCACCACTCGCTGATGCAAAGTGGCGATGCGCAGGCGATCAAGCTGTATAATTTCAGGGTTGGTGATGCCATCTCGCCAAATATATGGGAGGCCATCGGCTTTGGCAGTGTCGGGCCAGCAGTAGCGGGCTTGGCTCAGATAATCGTGAATGTCACCGCTGGCTGGAATTATAGTCTTTTGTGTAACGGCTACCGGCACTGAGTCCATCATGGCTTCTGCATCGGCTATAAGCGCGGCATAAGCGTCAGCATAGAAAGGTGTGGCAATATTTTCTTTGGCGTATTGCAGCTGGTCGGCATCCCAGATAGATTGAGCACTGGTCTGGGGACAAAAGAGAGCCGAGGCGCTGATGGCTGCGCCCAAAGCAATGACAAAATTTTGTAGTTTCATGATTGATTTAGAATTCCTTTTTGCAAAAATACGAAAAAGAATTCATAACCAGTGGATTTTTATGTAATTTTGCAAAAACTTGAATATCTATGAAGTATATAATCCCATTTGCCTGCGCTATGATGCTAAGTGGTTGCCATAATGGTCAATCGGACAAAGAGCCGGATTTCAGTGTAAGGCTTGACAGCGTGCTGGAGGCTCGCTACCCTAATCCTCAGCAACCCGGGGCTGCGGTGCTCGTAGCCAAGGGTGATAGCATAATATATGAGCGATATTTCGGTGTAGCTGACATGACAACGGGTGAGCGAGTTGACAGCAACACACTGTTCAATATCGCATCAATCTCCAAGCAGTTTACGGTAGTAGGCTTGATGCAAACTGGAATAGATTTGGAGCGTCCAGCTTCAGATTTTTTCCGTTATCCGCAGCCGTTTTGGACTCAAATCACGCTTGCTGACCTGGCCGGGCACACTTCGGGCATTCCTGACAGCCGCGACCGCAGCAATCGCGAGCGATGCGTGTATGCCACCGATGAGACCTCTGAAGCTTATTTCCCCACAGTGGATAGCCTGAAGTTTGAGCCGGGAGCTGCTTATGACTATCTCAACCCATCGTTTATCCTCTTGGCGAGAGTGATAGAGCAAGCATCGGGCCAAGAATTTACCCAATATCAACAAGAACATATTTTCGACCCTCTGGGCATGACCCACACTGTCTATTTTTCGCCGGATAGCATGCCGGCGCACACTGCGCATGGATATGTGCCAGAAGGGCAAGGCTGGAAAGAGTACGATTATGGTGAGGAAACCTTCTTCGCCACACGCCCCGACGGCGGCATATACTCTACGGCGCGAGATATGCTTCGATGGGAGACAGGCTTGGAAAATGGGGCGATATTGCCTGACAGTCTGCTGCGCAGGGCTTACGCACCGCGAGTAAATGTAGCGGAAAGCCCATGGTGCGATTATCAGCGGCGTCCACACACTTGGTACGGCCTTGGCTGGTTTGTAGATACCACCCCAGGGGAGCCGATAAAGGCATATCATACTGGAGATAATGGCGGCTTTCAGGCTTATGTGGCCAAATATCCCGATGAAGGAATTAAAATCATAGTATTAGAAAACAGGCCGGACCAAGATCGGTGGACCTTGGCCCGGACTATTGACAGTCTGGTACAATCTCTTATTCTACCACAAGCACGAAACCGTCGTTAGGCAGGATTGTGGGGCTAATCCGTGTGGGATCTTTATATCGGCGAGTCTGCTGCTCAGTGGCTGGCTCGCCTTTCTTTTGAGCCACAGTGGTGTATAAAGTCACAGCTTGGTCAGGGGCAATGATTTCGCTCAAATCCAAAACCGGGGAGATCGTAGCTTCCTGGGCATTTACTCCAGCAATGTACCAGGCGTCGCCGCTGCGGCGAGCTATCACTGCATATTTACCCGGATAGCCGGCGATGTATTTCACATCATCCCAGGTGGTGGGCACTGCGCTCAGGAAATCGAGGCATAGCGGGTTGGCATCCTCGAGATTATTGGGGGCGAGGGCGAAGTTTTGCACAGGATTTTGGAATAGCACAGCAGTGGCCAGGGAGAATGTGTCGGTGGTGCGGCGCAGCGGTCCGCTCTGGTTGTCGCGGCTGGTATGGCGATTAAGGAAACTGCCGCCATACTCCATCAGGGCCACGCTGTTGCGGATAAATGGGTGTAGGGTTGCGCTGAAGGCTTCGATGTCGCAGTGATGCTGGTCAAACACTAAGTTTTCGCTGGCAAGCACAGCCTCGCTGCCCACATGGTTAGGATACATTCTTTCCCAGCCCCTCGGCAAAGTGCAACCATGGAAAATAACTTGCAGACCGTACTGGTTGGCATCGCTGATTATGTCCTCGTAGAGGCGCATGGTCTCTTGCTTGTCGCCCCCGAAGAAGTCCACTTTGATGCCCTTGATATTGTTGTCGCGCAGCCACTGCATCTCTTTTTTGCGAATGATTGAATTGTCCATGCAGTTGATGGGACCTTGTACTATATCATTCCAATAGCCGCTGCTGCTGTACCAGAGCACTACATCCACGCCTCGGTCGTTGGCGTACTTCACCAGTTCTGGGATTCGGTCTCTGCCGATATTGAGATCCCACCAGTTGTCCACCAGCACATATTCAAAGCCCATAGCGGCGGCTAAGTCCACATAGGCTTTCTGATCCTCCATGTTTATTGAATTGTCTTGCCAGAGAATCCAGCTCCAAGTGCCTTTACCGGGCTTGTACTCTCGCGAGGCTTCGTAAAGAGGGTCAACCAAATCGTAAGTTATGGTAGTCTCTACGATCGGGGCTAAGTCATCTCCGACGGTGATGGTGCGCCATGGTGTGTGGCCGGGCAGAGCGAACGCCGCCCAAGGGGTGCCGTTGCCATTATTCTCTTCGGCCATAGGGAAGGCGATGCGGTAGGTATTGCCATTCTCACAGTCGCTCAGGTGGCTTGCGCAGTAGTGGCTGTCAACTCCAGTCTCTGTAAGGAGCACCCAGCCATTATCGCCAATGCGGAAGAGGCAGGGGAAGGTGTAGCCGTGGCCGAACCATGAGCGGTCGCTCATCGGAGCATCCGCTCTGTACTCCTCTTCATAGCTGGGCTTGGTGCGCTTCCAGCCTATCATGGCGTCGCTTTGAGGGCACAGGAAGGTGGTGGTGCCTTCGGGGAATGTAAAGCCGGATGCCTCTTCTGTGATTACGATGCTTCCGGTCTGCTGGGCATTGGCTTTGGGTATCTCGTAGCGGTATGCTACATTGTTGTCGCTCACTTGGAAAGCGATGGCGATGGTGTCTCCATTGGCATTGCGGTAGCTGTTGCGCAAGCCGCACGCCTGATATTTGATGTCGCTCTTTTTGATGCGGTCTTGGGAGTAGGCTTTGTCCACTGAGTAGGATTCGGAGCCCAGGAGGGTCATGCCACTGTTGAAGTCTCCGATGTTGGCCTTAAGGCCCAAAGGAGAGTTCTCAAGCATGGCATTGCCGTCATAGCTTACATTATACACAGGAGCGCCGTCAATTATATCGAGAGTGACGCATGTGCGGCCGTCAGGACTGCTCACTGATTGAGCAAGAGCAACCGCGGGCAGCATGACAAAAAGAAAGGCTAATTTTTTCATGGCAGATACGATTTTATCAGGTGTTTATATTGAAGTGATACGCGCGATATATTTGCCTACGATATCGAACTCCAGATTTACGCGCGTGCCCACAGCGATTTGGCAGAAATTGGTATGCTCCATCGTATATGGTATAATTGCCACGCGGAAACTCCGGAGAGTGCTGTCGCATACAGTGAGGCTTACTCCGTTGACACAGATTGAGCCCTTTTCCACAGTCACATAGCCTTGGCGAGCCATCTCGGGGGCAATGTCATATTCAAATTTGAAATATGCACTGCCCTCTACCTCTTCCACCTCGGTGCACACGGCTGTGCAATCCACATGGCCTTGCACAATGTGGCCGTCAAGGCGCCCATTCATCAGCATAGAACGCTCGAGGTTTACAAGACTTCCAGCCTTTAGGTCGCCTAAGTTGCTGCGATCGAGGGTCTCTTGGATGGCTGTTACCACATAGGTGCCATCCGGGGAAAGCTCCACTACAGTGAGGCACACGCCGTTGTGAGCTACTGACTGGTCTATTTTGAGTTCGTTGGCAAAGCTGCATTTGATGCGCAGCTGCAAGTTGCCGTCTTTGCGCCAGGCATCAACCACCTTGGCGGCTTCTTCTACTATTCCAGAGAACATGAGATAACGTGATAACCCATCAGGGCATTATTTTATGATAATATTAATGGGGGTGGAGGGGGAGAATTTAATGGGGAAAGTGAGGGTGCCGTTGGCGATACGGCCCTTGGCCTTTTTGCCATTGACAGAGATGGAGGCTGGCATTTTGTCAATGCCTTGAAGAGCCATGGTCATGTCAATAGTCGCAGGAGCCCCCGGATAGCTTCCCTCGGCTGAAATTTCAATGCTGATAGAGCCATCTTTCTCTGCTCCCTTGAAAGTGATCAGGCGATATTCGCCGTTGGCGATGGAATTGGCTGATACCCTATTGTCATCGTAAAGGGTATAAGCGCTCTCTGCTCCCTCCACTGGGTAATAGTTGACAGTTAGCTTGGCGGGGTTGTAGTCAGCAGTCGACTCCATCTTATAATCAGCCATAGGGATGAATGCTCCAGCCTTTGCGAACATTGGCAGCACTTCCAAGGGAGCCGGGTATGCGATGGTAGAGCCGCCAGCGTATGTCTGCTTTGGATTGCGCATATCAATCCAGGTGCCTTGGGGGAAAGTGACGCTGCGCTCTGTGGCTCCCTGGGTCATGACCGGAGCAATAAGCACTTCGCTGCCCCAGAGGAATTCGTCATCAATGGCATCGTAAGAGTTGCCCCCCTCGGTGAAGTTGAGAGGTCGCACCAATGGATAGCCGAATGCGGCATTCTCGTAAGCGAGGGTGTAGTTATAAGGCAGCCAGCGGTAGCGCTCTTTAATTAAGGCTAAGATAAGGTCTTGGTATTCCGGGTAGTGGTATGGCTCTGCCTTGTATTGAGCATGAGTGCGGAGCATAGGTGAGAAAGTGCCTAACTGGAGCCAGCGCACATAGAGCTCGGCATCTTCGGGGGTTTCTTTATCTACGGCGAAGCCTCCCACGTCGTGGCCCATATAGCCCAGGCCGCTAAGGCCGGAGTTGAGCATAATGGTTACCTGCGGCTGCAGTCCGCCCCAGGAGCGCGACACATCAGTGCTCCAAGGAAACACGCTGTACTTCTGCAAGCCGGTGGTGCCTCCGCGCATCATGGTCACCAGTCGTTGGTCAGGATATTCTTGCTGCCACATATCGTAGATTATTTGGCTCCAGTCGTTGCCGTACTGGTTGTGGTAGAGCTTGGCATTAAGGCCGTTGTGATGGGTGCCTTCTTGCGGATGCACTTCGGGCTCTCCCAAGTCGCCCCACCAGCCAGTGATGCCCATCTCGGTAAGCTGATGATAGCGGTCGGCAAGCCAAGCGCGAGTATCGGGATTAGATACATCGAGCATGCCGCCTTCGCCCACCCAGATTTGTACTTCCTGTGGGCCTTGAGCCACGCTGTCAAGCATCAGCATGCCCTTTTCGGCGAGGTAATTGTAATTGTCTAAGGCTTTGCCGTTGCGCAGCACATAGGGCTGGCTGATAGCAATCAGGTTGACATTTTCTGCTTTGAGGTCGGCAAGCATCTTTTCCGGATTGGGCCACTGCTCAGGCTCCCAAGCCAGGCGCCCCATGTCTTGCTCTTTGCCGTACCAATATAGGTCGAGCACTATGCCATCCACCGGGAACCCTCGTGTCTTGAGGCTGTCAATAGCTCCTACGGTCTCTTTTTCATCGTGATAGCCGTATTTCGATGTGATATAGCCTAAGCTCCACAGCGGAGGCAGCGGCTGACGCCCAGTGATGCTGCTGAGCTCGCGCACCACATCGGCGATGGAGCTGGCTCCGTTGATGTAATAGTAGGATATGGCATCGGTGTTGAGGGTTTCATAATCGATTTCCGAACCCTCGGTGAGCACAAGCTGAGCCTTAGCGAAGTCTTCAAAGAGGATGGCAAAGCCCTCAGAAGAGATAATCAAGGGCATAGAGATGTTCATCTGGTCGATGCGGGGATCTCCCTTTGTATAGCCGTAATTCTGGCGGTTGTACATCGTAAGGGTGTCGCCGCGCAGATTTAGGCTATGTCCGCGCTCGCCAGCTCCGTAGAAAGAGCCTTGAGCAGTAGTGTAGAGAGTGATTGCCTGTGTATTAGCAAGGATAGTAGGCAGACCGCTGCTCACTATCTTATTTGCACCGCCATTAATGGTAGCGGTGCCAGTGGCAGTGTTAAGGGTAGCGGTTAGGGCGGATGCGGTGGATAGGAATTTCACATAGTCTCCATCGCACTCGGTGATGTGGGCCTTGGCAGCTGGATCAATTGTAGTGCGAAATTTTGACAGTGGCTGGCCGGTGCGAGTGGCAGTGACCCTGATGATATTGTCAGTGACGGGGGTGACAGTCACGGAGCCTTCCTCAGTGGTGGCAGACAGTTCTTGCGCTTGCGCCTGTCCCAGGCCTGCTATCATCAGCATGCCGGCTACTAATCCATATTTCATATAGGCAATGATTTAAGTGTTAGGGATCGATATTGTTAAGGTAGCTTTGTACGCGTATTTGTTGGGGTTCGCTCGGGCTGTTGAAGGGTGTGCGGCGAGCAGTCTTCTTATAAGAGAGGCGGCTGTGGTGCACAATCTGGTTAGAGAAGGCGCGGCTCTCTTTCAACTTTGGCCCCCATACTTCAACAATCTTATGGCGGTCAATGTTGTTCATATCGTTGTACAAACCTTTCAAATCAGGATATTTTTCCATCTCTGCTTTTTCCCATATAGGGTTGGAGTCGAGGTATTTGCAAGCGGCCGCCAATGAATAGTCAGCTGGGGTAGCCAGAGCTGCTGCATCGGTTGGGGCGCTTGTTTGCGCGGATGCGGGGACCTGATTAGTGGTCGCGGTCTCTGTGGTGGCGGGCACGACCACTTCGATTTGGTCGGTAGGGGTAGCTGCTGGAGCGGGCTCAGCCTTCTGGCTTTCGCAAGTGCAGAGCAGGGCTAAGGCTACACCGAGAGCGAAGCCGCCGATGGCATACATGGCATTGATAAATTTGCGCTGCTTAGCGCTGCCGCCTTTGAATAGCAGATGGTTGCTGCGGCCAGCTCCCTCTTGAATGTCCTCAGTAGGCACGTACCCATCGATGGGGCTATCCTCCAAGTCATTGTTGGTTGTAATCTCAAATTCAATTACGGTGCCAATGGCAGCTGACTTGGCGGGGATTTGGAAATGGTAAGTCTTTTTGCGCTGAGGCAGGTCTGACCCCACGCTTGATTCTGCGGGCGCTGCTCCTGAAGTATGCTGGAAGTCGGCGGGATTGGCTGCGGGTGGCGGGGTAGGGGTGGAGTTGACGTTGGCAGCCGGGGCTACATAGGGATTGGTATGTCGCTGCAGCTTTAGGCTTGGGGCACGCATCTCGCTCTGGGCTACATATAGGGTCTGCTTTACATCGGTGGCATCCTCTTTGTGCCAAATAATATCCACATTCCGTGTCATGGGTACATAGAAGGGGAAGTCGAAAGGCTCGCCGTAGATGTAGGCGCTGTAGCCGTCTTCGCTGGGCGATTCGGGGGGCAGCAGCACTGCCATGTCGTCGAGGGGCGCGGATGTGAGGTTGGTACCGGCCACATCGTTGCTGATGTTGTGGTCGAGCAGCAACACTCCGGAGAAGGGGAGATAGGGCGTCTGGTATAGATAAGGACCGAGCAGATCTCCTAAGGTGAGACCTACGCGAGGTCCATAGTATCGATAGGCGTAAGTGATGCCCTGGGAAGGAGGGAATACCGGGGCTTGGAGATCTTCTTCGTATCGGCGATCGAACATTTCATTGATTTCGGCCAAGTCCTTGCCTTTGACCTCAGGGCTTGAAACCTTGTTGGTGACAAATTCCACCACTTCAAAGAGGTCTTTATTGGGAATGCACAAGGAATAAGGGATGAAGATCCAGGCTGCCAAGTGGTTGCCGGGAGTCTTGGGAATGGTGCGCAGCACCACTACGAACACCCCAGAGTCCATATACTTCACCATATAGAAGATATTTTTCTCCATGGCGGGGTATGCCACTTGGCTTACGGCTTGGCGCAAGTCCACCACCCAATTTTTGACATAAGTGTCGGGGTTGATTTCCACCATGGTCTTGTAGGAGGCATCCTGCGACATGGTGATATATAGTTGGAGCTTGTTCATTGGCGTGTAACAAATAAGTTTGAGGAGATATGAATTCTAAGGTGCAAAGTTACGAAATAGTTTTTGAGTTGTCAAGTTTTCTGTGGTTAATCAAAAGATGCAAAAAGGGCGACAACTGTGAACAAGCGGGGGCGAGATGTTGTTTGAAATACAAAGCAACAAAGCATGGAGCCATCTTTGAAAAACACACATTAACAACGCTGCAAGCGCGGGAGCAGGGGCAGTAGAAACCGCGGAAGTCGTGAGCGACTGACATGCGTATGAGATCGACGCATCCCTGATCACCAGATACAGCAAAAAGCAATAGCCTGATTGTCTGACAATCAGGCTATTGCTTTGAGGTACCTAGCAGAATCGAACTGCTGTGCTCGGTTTTGCAGACCGATGCCTCACCACTCGGCCAAGGTACCCTGCGGTGGTTTGCGGTGCAAAGGTACACAAAATTATCGAAACCACCAAATTTTATTGTCCAAACCCACGGATCGTAGATTCAATTTCTAAATGCAACTTTTCTGTAGCATCTCGTAGAACACTTC
>CAZRYC010000009.1:0-58826 GCA_964604175.1 uncultured Bacteroides sp. | reverse complement strand
GCACATTGAAGTCAACGCGAACGATTGCCTTCTTGCCGGCAAAGTTGTAATCTTTAATGCTCATATTGGTATGAATTTATGATAGGTATAATTTCTGAGAGCAAATTTAATGCTTTTTTTTGAATTATGTTCAAATAACATTATGTTTTTCGAGCTGTGCTGCCATCTCTTGGGCTAAAGCCTTAGCCTTTTCGCCCGCAACTTTGGCGAAATCCTCGCCATTGCTGGCATAGATGATTGCGCGGGAGGAGTTTACGATGAGGCCGCACTCGTCAATCATGCCGTATTCGCACACCTCTTCCAAGCTCCCTCCTTGTGCGCCTACTCCAGGCACCAGGAGGAAATTGCGCGGGGCCACAGCGCGCACATCTTTGAACAGCTCGCCCTGAGTGGCCCCCACCACATACATCAGGTTCACCGGGCTTCCCCAGTGGCTGCTGCGCTTGATTACTCGCTCAAAGAGCCTGTGCTCGTTGCGATCCTGTATCATCTGGAAGTCTTGGCTTCCCTTGTTGCTGGTGAGGGCGAGCAGGATGGTCCACTTGTCTTCGTACTCCAAGAATGGGGCTACGCTGTCTTCTCCCATGTACGGGGCCACTGTGAGGGCATCCACATCCATGTGCTCGAAGAAAGTGCGGGCGTACATCTTGCTTGTGTTGCCGATATCGCCGCGCTTGGCATCGGCGATGATGAAGATATCAGGATAATTCTCTTTGATATATTTAACAGTCTTTTCGAGAGACTCCCAGCCCTTTACCCCATCGCACTCATAGAATGCGACATTTGGCTTGTAAGCGATGGCGTAGGGCGCTGTGGCATCTATTATAGCCTTGTTAAATTCATACACTGGATCCTCTGCGCTGAGTAAGTGCTGTGGTATCTTCTTGATATCAGTATCCAATCCCACGCACAGGAAGGATTGCTTCAATCGAATATTGTCAATTAATTCAGTCCTTTTCATATTTTCATTTTGCCTTATTATTTGCCATTGTCCGGAGAATGTTGATCGCCGAGGTCACAGTTCGCTGCTCTTGAGTTTCTCAGCATTTTCCGCCACTATCAGGTGGTCGATGCAGTCTTGTATGTCGCCATCTACAAAGGCTTGGAGATTGTAGATGGTGTAGTTGATGCGGTGATCGGTAATTCTCCCTTGGGGATAATTGTATGTGCGAATTTTTGCGGAGCGGTCGCCTGTAGAGACCAGTGTCTTGCGGCGGCTTGCTATGTCATCGATGTATTTCTGGTGCTCCTTGTCGTAAATGAATGTGCGCAATCGGCTCAGGGCGCGCTCTTTGTTTTTGGGTTGGTCGCGTGTTTCGGTGCACTCGATCAAGATTTCCTCTGATACTCCCGTATTGGGGTTCTTCCACATGTAGCGCAGGCGCACTCCAGATTCAACCTTGTTGACATTCTGGCCGCCCGCACCGCCTGAGCGGAAGGTGTCCCATTTGATTTCGCCCTCATTGATTTCCACATCGAAAGCTTCAGCTTCTGGAAGCACCGCCACGGTGGCAGCTGAGGTATGCACTCTGCCTTGTGTTTCCGTGGCCGGCACTCGCTGCACCCGGTGCACGCCGCTCTCATATTTGAGGGTACCATAGACATTGTCGCCGGTGACTGTCATCACTATTTCCTTGAAGCCTCCGGCTGCGCCCTCGCTGAATGAGGATACAGCCACGTTCCAGCCCTTGGACTCGCAGTACTTCTGATACATTTTAGTCAAGTCTCCGGCGAAGATAGCGGCTTCGTCGCCACCGGTGCCGGCGCGAATTTCCAGAATGGCATTTTTTGCATCTTCAGGGTCGCTGGGGATAAGCAGAAGCTTTATTTCCTCTTCTATGGCGGGGAGCTGTGCTTGTGCTTCGTCAGCTTGCTCTTTGGCCATCTCGCGCAGGTCGGGGTCGCTCTCGGTATCGAGAGTGGTCTTAGCCTCATCGATGCTGGCAAGCAGCAAGCGGTATTTCTTGGTGGTGGCCACCAGCTTTTCCAAATCCTTGTACTCTTTGGTCAGGCGCACGTATCGCTTCATATCGGCAATCACTGAGGGGTCAGTGATGAGTGTCGATACTTCTTGGTAGCGGGCCTCGATGCCATCGAGCCGGTTGAGCAATTCGTTGTTCTCCATCTTCAGAAATCCTAATCAAGTTTGAGTACTGCCAAGAATGCTTTCTGCGGCACTTCCACACTGCCAATCTGCTTCATGCGTTTCTTGCCTTTCTTCTGCTTTTCCAGAAGCTTGCGTTTGCGGCTGATATCGCCGCCGTAGCACTTTGCTGTCACATCTTTGCGCACAGCTTTGATTGTCTCACGAGCGATAATCTTGGCTCCGATGGCAGCCTGGATAGCGATATCGAACTGCTGGCGAGGAATCAACTCTTTTAGCTTCTCGCACATTCGGCGGCCGAACGATAGCGCGTTGTCGGCGTGGGTGAGTGTGGAAAGGGCATCCACGCTTTCGCCATTGAGCAGGATGTCGAGCTTTACGAGCTTGCTCTCGCGGAAGTCATGGATATGGTAGTCGAAGCTTGCGTAGCCTTTGCTGATGCTCTTGAGCTTGTCGTAAAAGTCAATGACTATTTCTCCCAGAGGCATATCGAAAGTCATCTCCATGCGGTTGCCGGAGATGTACTCTTGCTTAATCAATTCGCCTCGCTTGCTAAGGCAGAGGGTCATGATGGGGCCTATAAATTCGGCAGCGGTAATGATTGTGGCTCTGATGTAAGGCTCTTCGATATGGTCAATAAGAGTGATGTCGGGCAGGCCGCTGGGATTGTGCACCTCAGTCATGTTGCCCTTTTTGTCATATACTTTGTAAGATACGTTGGGCACCGTGGTGATCACATCCATGTCGAACTCTCGGCCCAGTCTCTCTTGGATGATTTCCATGTGGAGCAATCCTAAGAAGCCGCAGCGGAAGCCAAATCCCAGTGCGGCGGAGGATTCGGGAGTGTAAGTGAGCGAGGCATCGTTGAGCTGGAGCTTTTCCAGCGAAGAGCGCAGATTTTCAAAATCTTCAGTCTCGATGGGGTACACGCCGGCAAAGACCATAGGCTTCACCTCCTCGAAGCCGTCGATGGCTTCGTCGCATGGATTTTCCACATGGGTGATAGTATCGCCCACGCGCACCTCCTTAGATGACTTTATGCCTGAGATGATGTAGCCCACATTGCCGGCGCTTAGGCTGTCGCGGGGCGACATGTCGAGTTTGAGCACGCCCACCTCGTCGGCATGGTACTCTTTGCCAGTGCTCACGAATTTTACGAAGTCGTTCTTGGCTATAGTGCCGTTGACAATCTTGAAGTAAGCGATGATGCCACGGAAAGGATTGAAAACAGAGTCGAAAATCAGGGCTTGCAGCGGAGCATCGGGGTCGCCCTTTGGGGCCGGGATGCGCTCTGCGATGGCTTTTAGGATTTCGGGAATGCCTTCACCCGTCTTGCCGCTGGCGCGGATGATTTCGCTGCGGTCGCAGCCCAGCAGATCTACTATCTGGTCCTCCACCTCATCGGGCTTGGCGCTATCGAGATCGATCTTGTTGATTACGGGAATGATTTCCAAATCATTGTCGATGGCCATGTAAAGGTTGCTGATGGTCTGAGCCTGTATGCCTTGGCTTGCGTCCACAATCAGCAGCGCGCCCTCGCAGGCGGCTATTGAGCGCGACACTTCGTATGAGAAGTCCACATGCCCCGGGGTGTCAATAAGATTGAAGGTGTAGTTTACGCCATCGATCTCATGCTCCATCTGTATGGCATGGCTTTTAATTGTGATGCCTCGCTCGCGCTCCAGGTCCATATCGTCGAGCACTTGTGCCTCCATGTCGGCGGCGGCCACTGTGTGGGTGTACTCCAGCAAGCGGTCGGCGAGAGTGCTTTTGCCATGGTCGATGTGAGCTATGATGCAAAAATTGCGAATATGCTTCATTTAGGTGTACTTCTTCAAATTTTGTGCAAATTTACGAAATTTTACCCATATAACAAATAGAAAGGGAGGTAAGAAAAAAATTAAGCTAAAATGGAAGAAAATCAAAGAAAAAAGTGTAACTTTGCTGGCAGAAACCAAAAACAACCCAATATATCTCAACAAACGATTATGAAGATAGAAAAAATCATTGGTCGTGAGGTGCTCGATTCACGCGGCAACCCCACAGTTGAAGTTGATGTTATCCTCGAATCAGGCGCACGCGTCCGTGCATCTGTTCCCTCTGGCGCATCAACAGGTGAGAACGAAGCTCTTGAGCTTCGCGACGGCGACAAGGCTCGCTACATGGGCAAGGGTGTCCTGAAGGCTGTAGCCAATGTCAATGAGAAGATCGCTCCCGCTCTGGTGGGCATGAGCGCTCTTGACCAAATCAAGATTGATGAGGCTATGCTTGCTCTCGATGGCACAGCTACCAAGAGCAACCTCGGCGCCAACGCCATCCTGGGCGTGTCGCTGGCAGTAGCCAAGGCAGCAGCCGACTATCTGGACCTGCCTCTCTACAAATACATTGGTGGTTGCAACACCTACGCTCTGCCCGTGCCTATGATGAACATCATCAACGGTGGCGCTCACAGCGATGCTCCCATCTGCTTCCAAGAGTTCATGATTCGCCCCATCGGCGCTACCTCATTCCATGAGGGCATCCGCATGGGCACAGAGGTGTTCCACAACCTCAAGAAAGTGCTTAAGGCTCGCGGCCTCAGCACAGCTGTAGGCGATGAGGGCGGTTTCGCTCCCAACCTTGATGGCACCGAGGATGCCCTCGAAGTTATCATCAAGGCTATCGAAATGGCTGGCTACACTCCTGGCAAGGATGTTACCATCGGTCTCGACTGCGCCGCTTCTGAGTTCTACAAGGATGGTCTCTATGACTACACCTGGAAGCAGGGTCCCAACGCTCCCAAGCTCACCTCACAGCAGCAAGCTGAGTTCCTCAAGGGTCTGGTTGAGAAATTCCCCATCGACTCTATCGAGGACGGTATGGACCAGAACGACTGGGAAGGCTGGAAGATTCTCACCGACATGATTGGCAACCGTTGCCAGCTCGTAGGCGATGACCTCTTTGTAACCAATGTGAAGTATCTCCAGAAAGGTATCGACCTGGGTTGCGCTAATTCAATCCTTGTTAAGGTTAACCAGATTGGCAGCCTTACTGAGACCCTTCGCGCCGTAGAGCTGGCTCAGCGCAACGGTTACACTGCAGTGATCTCACACCGCTCAGGTGAGACAGAGGATGCCACAATCGCTGACATCGCCGTAGCTACCAACGCCGGCCAGATCAAGACTGGTTCTGCAAGCCGCAGCGACCGTATGGCCAAGTACAACCAGCTTCTCCGCATCGAGGAAGAGCTCGGCTGCGCTGCACAGTACGGCTGGGGCAAGAAGACAAAGCGTCCTGAATAATCCTATCTCTATAGATACAAGAAAGCGTGTCCTTCGGGGCACGCTTTTTTGTTATATCGTCTATAATGATTGTCGGATTTCCTTTTTCGATTGTAAAATTAAAATATATTTACTACTTTTGCGAAAAAGAAATAAATATGTTAAAAAAACTTCTTATAGCCTATGTCGCGGCATTGGTATGGACGCAAGCAAGCGCCATAGATATGTCGCAGGTGAGATTTCACAACGAGGCATCCGATACCTCCCGATTGACAGCTCTGCTGGCCGACGTGGCCAATATGAGACTCGCCACTCCAGGCGAGCGAGTGGTAGCCGCTGGCCGTGCTTTTTTAGGCACTCCCTATGTGGCTCATACTCTTGAGGGAAGTCCCGAAATGCTCACCATAAATCTCGATGAGCTGGATTGCACCACTTTTATGGAGACAGCTGTGGCTATGGCCTTGACGGTAGGGGAGAGGCGCAACTCTTGGCGTGACTATGTTTTCAATCTGGAGCGTCTGCGCTATCGCTCCGGGACTCTCAATGGCTATCCATCGCGACTGCATTATCTATCTGACTGGGTGGTGGACAATCAGCATCTTGGGCTGGTGAAGGATGTGACTCCGATGTTCGACAAGTACTCCTATGTGATTAAGACATTGGATTTTATGTCCACTAATGCCTCTAAATACGAAGCTTTGGCAGATAGCGCCAACTTGGCTGGCATCAAGACGGTAGAGATGGGTTACCGCAGTCATCGCTTCCCATACATCAAGACAGCGGATGCTGCCTCAAAGTCAACAATGGCAGATCTGCGCAATGGCGATATTGTGGCTTTCATTCTCAAAGACAAGAGCCTCGATGCTGGCCATGTAGGAATAATAGTCAAGGACGAGAAAGGAGTGCCAAGGGTGATGCATGCCAGCTCCGCTGCCGGCAAAGTGGTCATCTCTGACATCTCACTGGCAGAGTATCTCAAAAAGAATCATAACTATATAGGTTTTCGCGTGCTTCGCGTGGAAGATTAGGAAATCCATTAATCAAATTAATACTGTATGAAAAAATCAATCTTGTGGGGCGCATTGTCCCTGCTCTTGGCCAGTTGCGCCGGAGGGGGCTCAACTAATGCCCCGGCCATTCCTGCTGACAAGGATGTTGAGGCCAAAGTGAAAGAAGTACTAAGCCAACTTACTCTTGAAGAAAAAATCGGCCAGATGACCCAGATTTCACTCGATGTGATGGGTCGTATGGACAGCACTGGCACTTTCACATATTACGATGGAGTACTCGAGCGCCTGATAGACCAGTACAAGGTGGGTTCATTCCTCAATGTGCCTGGCGGAGCAGTATCGCCTGAGACTTGGTACAGTATCATAGAACCGCTGCAGACTCGCTCTCTTGAAGTGATCGGTGTGCCTACTATCTATGGCCTTGACCAAAACCATGGGGCCACTTACACCACCGGGGCTACCTTCTTCCCGCAGAACCTCTCTGTGGCTGCTTCATTCAATACTGAAATAGCACAGAAAGCAGGTGAGATTTGTGCTTATGAGACACGCGCCAGCGATTGCCCATGGACATTCTCGCCCACTCTCGATCTGGGTCGCGATCCTCGCTGGCCGCGCATTTTTGAGGATTATGGCGAAGACCCGCTGGTAAATGCGCTTATGGGAGCTGCGGCAGTGCGCGGGTTCCAGGGCGATGACCCCAATCATATCGATCGCAACCACATCGCAGTGTGCGTAAAGCACTACATGGGTTATGGCGTACCTTTCTCTGGAAAGGATCGCACACCGGCTTACATCTCCGCTCAGGATTTGCGCGAAAAGCACTTCGCTCCCTATCTGGCAGCCCTGAAGGCTGGCGCTCTATCGGTTATGGTCAATTCTTCGAGCATAAATGGCACGCCCGTGCATGCCAATGCCGAGCTGCTCACACAATGGCTCAAGGTTGACTTGGGATGGGATGGCGTGATAGTAACCGACTGGGCCGACATTGACAATCTTTGGCGCCGCGAAAAGGTGGCAGCTGACAAGAAAGAAGCTATTTGCAAGGCTATCAATGCCGGCATCGATATGACGATGGATCCCTACAGCACAGATTTCTGCGACTTGCTCAAAGAGCTCGTGGAGGAAGGTCGCGTGGATATGAGCCGCATCGATGACGCTGCAGCCCGTGTGATCCGAATGAAGGTGCGCTTAGGCCTCTTCGATACCCCCAATACAAAATGGACTGAATATCCAGATTTCGGCAGCGAAATATTTGCCGAAGTGGCTCGCGAAGCTGCCCAAGAATGCATCGTGCTGCTCAAGAACAAAGACTCTCTGCTGCCTATAGCTCAAGGCAAGAAAATATTAGTAACAGGCCCCAATGGCGACACTATGCGAGGCCTCAATGGCGGCTGGAGCTACACATGGCAGGGCCATCTCACCAATCAGTTCGCCACCGGATACAATACCATCTACGAAGCCTTGGCCAATAAGTACGGTGAGGCTAACGTGAAATATGTGCCTGGCGTTCAATACAAAGAGGATGGAGCATACTATGAGGAGCTTGCTCCCGACTATGCCAGCGCAGTGGCTGCTGCCCGCAGCGCAGATATTATTGTGGCTTGCATCGGTGAAAACTCATACTGCGAGACCCCGGGCAACCTTACTGACCTTAATATTTCGCCCAACCAGGCTCAGCTCGTGCGTGAGCTCGCTAAGACTGGCAAACCCATTGTGCTCATTTTGAACGAGGGTCGTCCGCGCTTGATTTCAAGTATCGAGCCATTGGCCAGTGCTGTGATTGAGGCAATCCTTCCGGGCAACTACGGCGGCGATGCTCTGGCTGACCTGCTCAGTGGCGATGCCAACTTCAGCGGCAAACTGCCCTTCACATATCCTAAGGAGATCAATTCGCTCGTAACCTATGATTATAAGGTTAGCGAGGAGGTGGAGACCATGGAGGGAGCCTACGACTATAATGCTGTGGTAGCCAGCCAGTGGCCTTTCGGTTTCGGCCTTAGCTACACCACTTTCTCTTATAGCAATCTTACTATAAACCGCACGGAGTTCGGTCCGGATGACACCTTGGAATTTACCATCAGTCTTACCAATACTGGCAAGGTAGCAGGCAAAGAGGCAGTGATGCTCTTCTCAAGCGACTTGGTGGCCAGCCAAGTGCCTGATGGGCGACGCCTGCGCGCATTCACCAAGGTTGATACCGATCCAGGGCAGAGCCAGCAAGTTAAGCTCAGCATCCCGGCCCGTGATTTGGCTTTCGTGGGAGCTGATGGAAAGTGGCTCTTGGAGGAGGGCGATTTCCGCTTCCAGATTGGCGACCAAGTGATTACAGCGCGCTGCACCAGCACCAAGCAGTGGAGCGAGCCTAATATTCATTAGTTTTCAGTTTTCGGTTTTCAGTTTTCAGTTTTCAGTTTTCAGTGTATGGTTATCGAAAATTCTCGAAAATTCTCGAAATTTATCGAAAATTCTCGACTTCTTGAAAACTGAAAACCGAAAACCGAAAACTGAAAACCGAAAACTGAAAACTGAAAACCATTATCCTATAAGATTCGCAAGGTAGCGGCCTGTGTACGATTCCGGCACGGCTGCTATTTCCTCCGGGGTGCCGGTGGCTACAAGATAGCCACCGGCATCGCCGCCTTCTGGGCCTATGTCAATCACATGGTCGGCGCACTTGATGATTTCCAAGTTGTGTTCGATGATGACAATGGTATGGCCTTGTGAAATCAGGCGCTCGAAGGAGGCCATCAGCACATTGATGTCATAGAAATGGAGGCCGGTAGTGGGCTCATCAAAGATGAATAGCGAGGGCTGCGGCTTCTCTTGCGACAGGAAGTAGGCCAATTTCACGCGCTGGTTCTCGCCTCCTGAGAGGGTGGAGGAGGTTTGGCCTAACTTGATATATCCCAAACCCACTTGTTGCAGCGGCAGAAGTCGCTTAGCCACTCGCTTGGCTTGATTGTCGGTGTCGTTGCCAAAAAACTCTATCGCTTGGTCCACCGTCATGTTGAGCACATCGTCGATATTTAGGCCTCGGAACTTTATATCCAAGATGTCTTGCTTGAAGCGCTTGCCTCCGCAAGCCTCGCAGGGGATGTGGATGTCGGCCATGAATTGCATCTCGATGGTTATTTCTCCAGCGCCCTTGCATTCTTCGCAGCGTCCTCCCTCGGTGTTGGTGCTGAAATAGGCTGCCGTAAAACCCATCTGCTTTGCTGCTTGCTGGTCAGCAAAGAGTTTGCGTATCTCATCGTAAGCCTTCAGATAGGTGGCGGGATTGGAGCGCGATGATGTGCCTATGGGATTTTGGTCCACAAACTCCACGGCTGTTATGCGGTGTATATCGCCAGTGATGCTTTTGTGTGAGCCGGGCGCATCGCCGCTCTCGCCGAGCTGTCGGCGCAGGGCTTTGTAAAGGATATCGCGCACCAGGGTGGACTTTCCGCTGCCGCTTACGCCAGTGACCACTGTCATCACCCCCAATGGGAATTTCACATCGATGTTCTTGAGATTGTGTTCGCGCGCGCCATTGACCTGGATGAATTGATTCCAGTGGCGGCGTTGCTTGGGCACTGGTATCTGCAGCTGATGGTTGAGATATTTCAATGTGTATGACTCGCTTTTGCGCGAATTGTCCACATGAGGCATATTTTCTCCGGGCTGATCTCCGGAGGGAGGTCCTTGGTAGATAATTTCGCCTCCTAAGCGGCCGGCCTTTGGGCCTACGTCCACTATCCAGTCGGCCTCGCGCATGATTTCTTCGTCATGCTCCACCACAATCACTGTGTTGCCAATGCTCTGCAGCTGGCGCAGTACGTTGATGAGCTGTTGGGTGTCGCGAGGGTGGAGGCCTATGGAGGGTTCGTCGAGAATGTATAGCGAGCCCACCAGGCTGCTACCCAGCGAGGTAGCCAAGTTGATTCGCTGGCTCTCGCCACCCGAAAGCGAATTGCTCAATCGGTCGAGGGTTAGATAGCCTAAGCCCACTTGCATCAGAAAATCCAAGCGGTTATTGATCTCGGTGAGCACTCGCTTGGCAATGGCAGCGTCGGTGTCGTTGAGCTGGAGGTCCTTAAACCATTGGGCAGCATCTTTCACTTGCATCTGTGTGATATCGGATATGCTCTTGCCGTTGATTTTCACATATTCGGCCTCCTTTCGTAAGCGCCGTCCATGGCATTCGGGGCAGATGGTCTTGCCTCGGAAGCGGGCGAGCATCACTCTGTACTGTATCTTGGCTTGCTGGCGCTCCACCCAGCGGAAAAAGCCCCATATCCCGGGAAAGCGTGAGTTGCCATGCCACAGCAAGTGCTTTTCCTCCTCGGAGAGGTCGGCATAAGGCTTGTGGATAGGGAAGCTGAAATGCGGGGCCAGGTGGATTAATTCTTTCTTCCAGGCGCTCATCTTTTCGCCGCGCCAGCACACCACGGCATCGTCATAAACCGAGAGTGCCGGGTTCGGCACTACGAGCTTCTCATCGATGCCGATGATGCGACTGAAGCCTTCGCATTTAGGGCAGGCGCCGTAGGGGTTGTTGAAATTGAAGAGCTGGTCGCTGGGCTCTAAAAAAGTGATGCCGTCGGCTTCAAAGCGCTTGGAGAAATCATGGCGCACTGGGGCTTGGTCGCCGGTCCACACTAAGAGAGCGCATTGGTCGCGGCCTTCGAAGAAAGCTGTCTCTACGCTCTCGTAGATGCGTGATTGCTCGTCGCGGTCGGCGCTGTTGGAGAAGCGGTCGATCAGGAGCTCGGCTTTGGAGGCTTTGCGAGGGAGTTTGGGCATAGCCAGCAATTCTTCTATCGATTGGAATTCGCCCTCGATCACCACTCTTGAGTATCCCTCTTTGAGGTAGATATCGAGCTGGGCAGCCATGTCGCGGCCCTTGGGCAGTATGATAGGGGATACGATAGCCATGCGTGTGCCCTCGGGGTATGAGGCCACGCATGCTATGACATCTTCAGCTTTGTGCTTCTTTACTTCCTGCCCGCTCACGGGGGAATAGGTGCGGCCAATGCGAGCGAAGAGTAGTCGCAAGTAGTCGTATATTTCGGTGCTGGTGCCCACGGTGGAGCGGGGATTGCGGCTGCTCACTTTCTGCTCAATGGCGATGGCTGGGGGGAGGCCTTTGATCCAGTCGCATTCTGGCTTTTGCAGTTTGCCCATGAATTGGCGTGCGTAAGCCGATAGGCTCTCCACATAGCGGCACTGCCCTTCGGCGTACAGGGTGTCGAAGGCAAGCGATGACTTTCCGGAGCCCGAAAGGCCTGTGACCACGATGAATTTGTTTCCGGGGAGCTCAAGATCAATATTTTTGAGGTTATTGACCCTTGCGCCCTTCACGATTATATTAGCTGGCATTGTGTGTCAATTTTGGTATAACTTACAAAGTTACGAAAAAATTCCCACATGTACAACCCTCTCAACTTATGTTTGCTATAATATTGGAGGTTTTATAATTCTCTGTATGAAAAGGAATCCACTATTATTAACTTTTATATTAGCCAAATTTTAAGCTATACTTAATTTCAAAATGGGAGGATTTGCAAGACATGCCTCCCAACATCAGTGGCGACTCGCGAGAGCCGCCACTGATGCTATTGACGTGAAAATTTTAGATTAGACATGAGCCGAACTTTCTTTCATAAATCCATGCGTGTATGGATTATGTATGGGCACCTCCTCATTCACCCCTCCTTTAGACGAATTCGGCATTGACTTCAAAATATCCATGGGCTATATGATTTCTCATGCCTTTGATCTGGCCTATTTTGTGGTAAACAAGGTCTTTATCGTATGATATAGATGCCATCTTTATCAATTTGTTGTTTTAGGTAGGCATTCATATGTGACCACATGCAGATTAAGTCAACATTGCAAGCCAGTTCATCCTCAAGGTAAATTTGGAGCCCCATGACCGAATCAAAGGTTATGGGCATCTCCACACAGAGGTCAACATCACTGCTTTCGTGCTGCTGGTTACGGGCCACGGAGCCGAAAAGGCGCAAGGTCTTGACACCAAAGGTTTCTTTGATGTAGGAGGATTTTCGCTTTATGATGTCTATGTATTCTTGACGTGTCCGCATATCTCTGTGATTAGATTGCAAATTTACAAACTATTATTTAGAATTACAACAATCTGCAGGACATTTACTTCGGATTTTGTTGAAAAATGTGACAGTGTGAAAGGTCAAATCCTCGCTCTAACTTGACGCTTCAATATTTAATTTCAAGAATGGGAGCGGAAAGGGTAAGCAAGATAACCTGTGCCGATGGAGCAAGTCCGGGTGCGAGCTTGTGATCTGTCTAAGAGGATTTTTGTGGGGATTGTAAACAAAAAGCGCTAAATTTGCATTATAATTACATAGAAAACAGAAGAGATTATGATAGTAAATTCGGCGCGTTTCGTGATTAGCAGCCCAAGCGTGGAGAAGACACCCCAGACTGAGCTGCATGAATATGCATTCATCGGCAGAAGCAATGTGGGGAAATCCTCACTGATCAATATGCTTACAGGCAAAAAGGGTCTGGCAATGACATCAGCCACCCCGGGAAAGACCATGCTTATCAACCACTTCTTGGTAAACGACCAGTGGTACATCGTGGACCTACCGGGCTATGGATACGCGCAGCGCAGCAAGACCGACCTGGCCAAAATAGACAAGATGATCCGCGACTACATACTCTATCGCGAGCAGATGACAAATCTGTTCCTGCTTATAGACTCTCGCCTTGAGCCACAAAAGATCGACCTGAAATTCATGGAGTGGCTCGGCGAGAACGGGATACCCTTCAGCATCGTGTTCACCAAGGTTGACAAGCTGAAAGCTGGCCGCGCTAACCAGAATGTGGCTAAATACTGCCAAAAACTGCTGGAAGAATGGGAAGAACTGCCTCCTGTATTCGTGACATCAAGCGAGACTGGAGCCGGAAAGGAAGAACTGCTGAAATACATAGAGGAGCTTAACAAGCTCCCTCTCGAAATAGTAGATGACAACAACCAAAATTCAGAGAAAAATGGATAAGAAAAGCAAGACAGCCGAGGAACGCATGGCCGAAGACCGCTTCCCAGGCGCAGCCATTGACAAGGCTGATGATGATAAGACCACAAAGGCAGAAGTGAAAGAGCGCACCGATGTGCTTGATTTCAACCCTCACACCAAAGGCCTATAATTCCGCTACAAAAAAATCTGCGCCGCTGCCATTTATAGCAGCGGCGCAGATTTTTTCTGTCAGGGCCGAAGCTTCAGAAGGGGTAGCGGCCTTGAAAGACAGAGTTGTCAATGGGTATAACATTGCCATAAAGAGTGGCGCGTCCGCTATAGAAGGTGCTGTTGATGTTGGCCACAGCTTTGGCCGACTCTTTATAAATAGTGATAGCTACCTCGCAAGAACCAATGGGAGCTGAGAGGTGAAAACTCACACGCATATCGCCATTCTTGAGTTCTTTGGAAGAGAACTGAGTCACAGTACCCTCCACTGTAAAGCCGCCTACGCCATTGGGCCCTCCAGAAAAGGCTGGCGACACTTGCACCACGCCCTTGTTGCCATTCACCTCGATGTAGTTGGTGCTGTTGTTGACATAATTGAACGAAAAACGCTTGATTGTCAAGCGTTCGCCCTTGAGCAAGAAAGCTTGCTGAGGCACCACCTCGCGGGCTATTATGCCGGCTATGGAGTCCTGTGTGTTACCCTCCTTGATGGAGTTCTTATATGATTTGCACCCTCCCAGGCAGCACGCCATGGCGGCCACAAAGGCCATGAGGAAAAATATGCTCTTTCTCATAACTAAATAGTCTTTTTAGTCTTTTATTTATAACGGCTGTGCGGCGTTTTTAGTTTGTAGATCGTTTGCGATTTGGTAAAATGGGATAAAAACCTTATATTTGCAAAAAGGAAACAAAAGTAATCAAAATATTCCGAATGAAGAAATCAATCATTTTATCATGTCTCTTTTTTTCAGGGTTGTGTAACCTTAATGAGGTTGGGGCGCAGGAAGCGCTAACCCTTTGGTACGAACAGCCCGCCATCGCGTGGGAAGAGGCCTTGCCAATAGGCAATGGCAGCTTCGGAGCTATGGTTTACGGCAAAGTGGAGGACGAGCTTCTGCCCATCAATGACAACACCCTTTGGAGCGGACGCCCGCAGGTGCGCGGAGAAAATAAAGAAGCGGTAAACTATCTGAAGCCGCTTCGCCAAGCACTTGCCGAAAATGACTTTGCCAAAGCCACCGAGCTGTGCAAGAAAATGCAAGGCTGCTTCTCCCAGAGCTATTTGCCATTAGGCGACCTGAAGCTGCATCAGATCTATGGCTCAGGCGACCAAAAAGTAAGAGCCTATAATTACAAGCGAAGCCTCGACTTGGATAGCGCAATAGCCACAGTGCGCTACCATGTGGATGGCGTAAATTACAAGCGCGAGCTCTTTGTGTCGGCTCCTGACTCTGCTATGGTAATAGTGCTGAGCTCTGACCAGCCAAATAAAATAAATTTTGATCTTAGCTATGCCTGCCAAGTGCCTGGCTACAAGCAGACTCCTGTAGATGGACGCCTGATGCTTAGCGGAGTGGTGCCAGTAAATCTCGATCCATCGTATTATTGGCGCCCTGATGGCGAATCTATGACAGAGGCGAATGCCAAAGGCGAGACCGGAATGCGCTTCGCTGCCTTTATTGATGCATCAGCGGATGGAGGCGAAAAGACAGTGGACGAGCAGGGCATACATGTGCGCAATGCCAATTCAGCAGTGCTGCTTGTGAGCTCCGGCACCAGTTACAATGGCCCCTACAATGATCCCATAACTAATGGCCGAGATGAAAAGGCTGTGGCTTTGAGCAAGCTCAATCATGCCTCTGGCAAGCAGCTCGCCTCCCTGCGCGACAACCACACTCGCGATTTTTCATCTCTTATGGGAAGAGTGCGCCTGAATATAGAGAATCCTGCCGACAATGCAGAGCTTAACAATAACTTGCCCACCGATTTCCGCCTACGCCTCTACGGATACGGCAATCAGGACACGGCCTTGGAGGAGCTTTTCTTCCAGTATGGCCGCTACCTGCTGATTTCCTCTTCTCGAGGCACCCAGACCCCGGCCAATCTGCAAGGTCTGTGGAACCCTCATTGGCAAGCCCCATGGAGCAGCAACTTTACCATCAATATCAATACAGAGATGAATTATTGGCCCGCAGAGCCTGCCAACCTCACTGAGATGACAGAGCCACTGCTTGCCTGGATACAGGAGCTCAGCAAGAGCGGAGCCATCACCGCCAAGGACTACTACGGCTGCCGAGGCTGGGTGGCTCACCACAATAGCGACCCTTGGTGCATGAGCAATCCCGTGGGAGACTTCGGCAATGGCGATCCGCAATGGGCCAACTGGTATATGGGCGGGGCTTGGCTCTGCCAACATCTGTGGGAACATTATCTTTACACTCTCGATAAAGATTATCTGGCGCAGGTGTATCCCGTAATGCGCGGCGCAGCTCTATTCTGCTCGGATTGGCTGATCGAGAAAGACGGCTACCTTATCACTTCGCCCTCTACTTCTCCAGAGAATTCATTCTGGGCCCCGGATGGCAAGGCTTACTCAGTGTGCGAGGGAAGCACTATGGACATTGCCATAATTCGCGACCTATTTGACAATACGATCGCTGCCAGCAAGGTATTGGGCAAGGACAAGACTTTCCGCAAGAAGCTGATGGCTAAGCGAGATAAGCTGCGTCCGTACCAGATTGGCAGCCAAGGGCAGCTACTTGAATGGAATGAAGAATACGCCGAAACAGATCCTCATCACCGCCATTTGTCGCATCTCTTCGGTTTGCATCCCGGAAAGAGCATATCGCCCATGACCACGCCAGAGCTTGCAGCCGCATGCAACCGCACCTTCGAACTGCGTGGGGATGAAGGCACCGGCTGGAGCAAGGGCTGGAAGATTAATTTTGCGGCTCGCTTGCTTGATGGCAACCATGCCTACAAGATGATTCGGGAGATACTGCGCTACAATGATCCGCATCAGGGGGGTGGGGCAGGTGGCACCTATCCCAATCTTTTTGATGCGCATCCGCCATTCCAGATAGATGGCAATTTCGGTGCCACAGCCGGTATGATAGAGATGCTGCTTCAGAGCCAGAATGGCGAGCTGCATCTGCTCCCAGCTCTGCCGGACGCTTGGCCCAGCGGCGCAGTATCCGGGCTGAAGGCTCGCGGCAATTTCGAGGTGACAATGCAGTGGCAGGATGGCGAGCTGGTAGCAGCCGTGGTAGAGTCAAAGGCTGGCGCTCCCCTGACATTGCGCACATCCGCTCCCATCCAAATAGAGGGCATGACGGTGAACTCCACACCCGACAAAGGATATTTTCTTACCTCTATTGACACCACTCCTGGAGCCACCTATGTGATTACAAAGAGGGATTAAGCGTAATAGAGAGCCCACGGTAGCAATTGCTACTGTGGGCTCTCTATTTTGGGTATTCAGGTATCTGGCTATTTCAGTGCTTGGTTACCAGATTACGATGCGCTCCTCGGCGGGGCGGAACATGGCATCCCCCTCTTGTATGTCGAAGGCCTCAAAGAAGGGCTCGATATTGCGCAGGGTGGCGTTGACGCGCCATTTGCCAAGAGAGTGGGGGTCAATCTTGGTGCGACGCAGGATCTCCTCATCGCGGATGTTACCGGCCCATACATTGGCGTATGCCAAGTAGAAGCGCTGGTCAGGGGAGAACCCATCCATTACCTCGCCTTCGTTGTCGCCAAGATGATTGTGATAAGCAGTGTGGGCCACGCGCAGGCCACCCTGATCTGCTATGTTTTCGCCCAGAGTGTAGCGGCCATTGGCATGGGTGTCGCCAAGCACGATGATTTGGTCAAACTGATTGGCCAAGCCATCGGCCAGGGCTACGAATGCCTCGGCATCTTCGGCTGTCCACCAGTCTTTCATATTGCCGTCCTTGTCGAACTGGCGCCCCTGATCATCAAATCCGTGAGTCATCTCATGACCAATTACTACACCAATTGCGCCATAATTGATGGCATCATCAGCCTCAGGATCGAAGAAAGGCTTTTGCAGAATGCCGGCAGGAAAGCAAATCTCATTGGTGGTGGGATTGTAGTAAGCGTTAACAGTCTGGGGTGTCATGTACCAACGGGTCTTGTCCACAGGCTTGTTGAAGTCGGCAAGGTTAAAGTTCTGGTTGAATACGATGGCAGCCTTGATATTGTCCCAATAAGACTTATTGGCATCAATGGTGAGATCGGAATAATCGCGCCATTTGTCGGGGAAGCCTATCTTTACGGTGAAATTAGCGAGCTTTTCGTGAGCCTTTGCCTTGGTGGCATCGCTCATCCAAGTCAGGCTATCAATGTGCTGGCCCAAGGCAATCTGGAGATTGCCCACAAGGTCAAGCATTTTATCTTTAGAGCTTTGAGGGAAGTATTTCTCCACATAAAGTTCGCCCAGAGCTTCGCCTAAGATGCGGTTAGGCACAGATACTGCGCGCTTCCAGCGGGGTTGCAACTCTTGCACTCCGCTTACGACCTTGTTGAGCTCGAAGTCAGCGTTGACATAATCGTCGCCCAGATAAGGAGCAGCAGATGCCAGATAGCCGCCAGCTATATAATCGCGCAGGGCTTCGATAGGCATCTCATTGATTACGCTGTCAACGCAGGCTATGAATTTAGGCTGGCCTACAATCACAGAGTCGATCTCATTGATACCCTCAGCCGCGAAATAGTTGCGAATGTTGAGGTTGGGATACTGCTTTTCGATATCGGCAATTTGCATGGGATTGTACTGCGCTGCGGGGTTGCGGGTCTCTTCGCGGCTCATTGATGCTGCGGCTAAGCGATTCTCGATAGACATGGTGTTGTCAGCCAAGCGCTGAGCCTCTTCCTCAGAGTATCCGGAGAGAGTGGCAAGCTTCTTGAGGTAGGTTATATAAGCCTCGCGCACACGCTGCTCCTCCTCGCCATTCTTGAGGTAGTAATCACGGTCGCCAAGACCCAGGCCGCTCTGCATCATGTACATCACATTCATGTCGGCATTAAGCATGTCAGCCTCTACACCAGTAGCGAAGAAAGCGCTTACACCGGGCATTGCGGCTGATGCAGCAGTTACACCCTCTTTTTCAAGAGCGTTGATAGTCGCCAAGTCGGCAAGCACCGGGGCATTGCCTTGGGCATTAAGGGCTACGCTATCCATGCCCAGTGTATAGATGTCGGCTATCTTCTGCGCATTGCTGCCAGGAGCGGCTGCGGCGCGGTCGAGATTGGTGATAAGATCCTGAAGTTGCTGGCGATTTAGCTCGCCCAGAGCATCAAAGCTGCCATATCGAGAGAATTCTGCTGGCAGGGGATTGGCAGCCATCCAGCCGCCGCAAGCGTACTGATAGAAATCCTCCTTTGGGGATGTGCTTTCGTCAAGGTTTGCACGGTCGATGCCGGCTACGGCCTTATTAGTCATTGTCATAGCAAATGCAGCTGCGATAATGAAGGTTAGTGATTTTTTCATTGGTTTATATTAAGTGTTGCTGTTAAAGTCTTCTAATTCTTGGGATACAAGTTCCCACACGCTCATGGCATTGTCGAGGGCTTTCTGTATGGCAGAATGCTGGCGCATTAGGTCATCGGAAGTGATGCCTTGGGCGAATTGCTCTTCAATAGCTGCTTTGTCGGCCTCGAGTTTCTCAATTTCTTGTTCGGCCTGCGTAACTTTTTTCTGAGCTTGACGCACCATCTTTTCACGCTCTTTCTGCTCTTGGTAGGTAAGCTTGGTCGGGCGAGCCTCAGCTGGAGCTTTATCAGCTTCAGTCTCAGGTTTTGGCTGGGGAGCTTGTGCCTTAGACGGCGCGCTTAGTACTTCTTTACGCTCTAAGTCGGTGAGATTTTCCAGCTTCTTTTTCTCCAGGAAATCGTAAATTCCTCCCAAGCATTCTTTCACTTGGCCCCCTCCAAACTCGTAAACCTTTTCCACCAAGCCATCGAGGAACTGACGGTCGTGGCTGACTACGATCACTGTGCCGTTGAAGTCCTTGATGGCTTGCTTTAGAATGTCCTTGGTGCGCATATCCAGGTGGTTGGTAGGTTCATCGAGAATAAGCAGATTTACAGGCTCAAGAAGCAGGCGGATCATGGCTAATCGTGTCTTTTCGCCTCCTGAAAGCACCTTGACCTTTTTGTCGGAGGCTTCGCCGCCGAACATGAAAGCCCCCAAGATGTCGCGGATTTTGGTGCGAATTTCTCCAACAGCAGCGCGGTCGATGGTGTCGAACACAGTAATTTCGCCGTCAAGAAGTTGTGCTTGGTTCTGAGCAAAGTATCCAATCTTTACATTGTGCCCTATCTTAAGTGACCCAGTGTAAGGGATTTCACCCATAATGCATTTTACAAGGGTGGATTTTCCCTCGCCGTTTTTCCCCACAAATGCCACTTTCTCACCTCGCTTGATAGTGAATGTGGCGTGGTCGAAGACTTGATGGTCGCCATAAGCCTTGCCCACATTGTCGGCTATTATGGGGTAGTCGCCGCTGCGTGGAGCAGGAGGGAACTTCAGGCGCAGATGAGAATTGTCCACTTCATCGACCTCGATGCGCTCAATCTTTGCCAACTGCTTCATGCGGCTTTGTACTTGCACAGCCTTGGTGGCCTTGTAACGGAAGCGTTCGATAAACTCTTCGGTGTCGGCAATCTGCTTCTGCTGATTGGCATAAGCACGCATCTGCTGCTCCAACCGCTCTTTTCGCAACTCTACGAAGTGAGAGTAATTTACATTGTAATCGTAAATTTTACCAAGAGAAATTTCTATGGTGCGATTGGTGACATTATCTATAAAAGCGCGGTCGTGGCTTACAAGTACCACCGCTTTGGCCTTGGTCATCAGGAAATTCTCAAGCCATTGGATGCTCTCAATATCGAGGTGGTTGGTGGGCTCATCCAGGAGTAATACATCTGGGCGAGTGAGCAGCAGCTTGGCCAGCTCGATGCGCATGCGCCAACCGCCTGAGAACTCGCAGGTGGCGCGATTGAAGTCGCTTCGCAGGAAACCCAAGCCCAAGAGCGTTTTCTCCATTTCAGCCTCGCAGTTTTCGCTGCTTGCCATTGCGAGTTGCTCTGTGAGGGTGGACATGCGATTTATTAGCTGATGATAGCCGTCGCTGTCGTAATCTGTGCGCTCAGCAAGCTCGGCGTTGAGCTTGTCAAGCTTTGCATGCATATCGTGGATGTGGCTGAAAGCCTTTTTTACCTCATCGGTAACGGTAGTGGTGTCGGCGACTTCCATCTGCTGCGGCAGATACCCTATGGTTACCTCGCTGGGTACTGCTACAGAACCCGAGGTGGGTTGTTGCAGCCCGGCTATGATTTTAAGCATAGTGGATTTGCCTGCGCCATTCTTGCCTACCAAGGCAATCTTGTCGCGCGGGTTGATCACATAGCTTATGTTGTCGAAAAGCGCCTTTGCGCTGAACTCTACAGAAAGATTGTTAATTGAAATCACTTGGATTTTTTGAATTTTATCACGCCGGCCGGGGTGATCAAGATGTCCACTTTTACATCATGTGGCTCCGCATCTATTTCATCCACAAGTTGGAAATCATAAGCGATGCCCACTTTGGTGGCCTTAGTCTCCGCAAGCAAGCGGTCATAATAGCCTTTGCCACGGCCCACGCGGTTGCCCTGACGGTCGTATGCCACTCCTGGCACCACAATCAGTTCGATTTCGCTAATATCGGCTGTATCCTCGCCAGAGGGCTCTTCGATATGGAAAGCGCCTAAGCGCAGAGTGCTTTGATTGTATGGGAGGATATCAAGGTTGACTCCATTGACGCGAGGCAGATAGAAACGCTTGCGATTATGCCACTTCTCTATGAATGCCAAGGTGGAAAGTTCATCGGGCAAGGAATGATACATTAATATCTTGTTGGCCATCATGAAAGCGGCATGTTGCTCCAGAAACGCAAAGGCGGCTGCTGCTGCCTGTGCTTTGTCTTGAGGCGAAAGCAGGGCTTTTTGAGCCTTGACCTTTAGGCGAATATCCTCCTTTTTCATAGCTCTTATTCGTTAGAATCGTTGGTTACAATTGGCTTTTGCAACTGCTCGATAGCTTGGAGAACTGCGCTGTCGGTGCGGTTAAACACCTCATAATAAGCTGACAGACCCATGGCATGGCGTGCAATAAATGCCTGTAATTGATTAACAATAAGAGGGGCTGAAATGTTGATGTAATACCATCGGCGTGGCACACCGTTCTGCGCTGCGTAATTGACGAATGAATTTAGCAGTACATCATTATTGGGGAGCATTGTGAGAAGCTCGTCGACCGACTTTGCTCTTTGTAGATCTTGACGGTTGAGATCACAGTATTCGTATGCGAACTTGTTGAATAAGCCGTGGTTGAATACATCGCGATAGTAGCTGGTTACATGGCTTGTGTCCTCCGGCACGAATACATCGGGCATTATACCTCCGCCGCCATAAACTGTGCGTCCGCCCATGGTGAGGTACCAGTCTTCTGTGTTGAGTTTTATGGAGTCTTGGTTGAGGCTTTCTCCATTTACGAATCTATTTACCAGCTCGCTCTCATAATCGTTTATGTCGCCAGGAGTGTATTTCTTCTGGATTGAGCGTCCGCTTGGTGTGTAATATCGCTGCACTGTAAGGCGCACCTCGCTGCTGTCAGGCAGAGTGATGGGGTGCTGCACAAGGCCTTTGCCGAATGTGCGGCGCCCAATGATCCAGGCGCGGTCGTTGTCCTGCATAGCTCCTGAGAAAATCTCGCTGGCACTGGCTGAAAATTCGTTCACAAGTACAGCCAAGGGGTAATCTTGGAACACGCCTGAGCCATCGCCTATGAGTATGGAGTTTTCTCGAGTGTTGCGTCCCTTGGTGGAGACTATGAGTTGTCCACGCTCTAAGAACTCGTTGGCCATGAGCACTGCTGGCTCCATATAGCCGCCGCTATTGTAGCGCAAGTCGAGAATAAAGCTTTGCGCGCCTTGGAGCCGCAACTTGTTGCAAGCATTAAGAAACTCCTCGTAAGTGGTGCGGGCAAATCGCGACACACGCACATATCCTATGCTGTCCTGAAGCAGATATGCAGCATCGACCGACTCAACTGGTATATCATCGCGCACAATCTCGAAGTGAAGGGGTTTCTTAGAAGTGGTGCGCTGCACGGTAATGGTGACATGTGTGCCTTTGTCTCCTCGGAGCTTGGAGAATACATCGTTGTTGGTAATTTTTGATCCAGTAATAGGCTCGCCATCAACCTCGATTATTCGATCTCCAGGCAGAATGCCAACTTTTTCAGAAGGACCGCCAGAGATAACTTCGATGACATTGATGGTATCGTTCATAATCTGGAACGAAATGCCAATGCCGCTGAATTTGCTTTCGAGCTCGTTGTTGACAGCCTCGGACTCAGCTGCTGGGATGTAAGAAGAGTGAGGATCGAGATTGCTAAGCAGCGCGGGTATGGCCAGCTCTACCAGAGAGTCCATATCCACCTCATCCACATATTTGTCTTGAATCAGGTTGAGCACTTCCATAAGCTTTTGCTGACCAGCGGTTTTCACACGGCCAATGCTTTGAAGATAATTGCCTACCCACAAGCCGCCTACGAATACGATGGCGAAGCATAGTGGCAACCAGAATTTTTTGTTCATTTGTAGTTAAGGAGGGGAGGTTTAGAATTAAAAATCGTCTATAGCTCAGGAATATGGGTCCAGGGTATTCCAGCGCGGTCCAGAAGATCAAGCCCTGTGGTGATTCGGTAAAGCTCGTGGAACACCACTCTCTTAATGCCCGCTTGGATTATGAGTTTTGAACATTCCATGCATGGAGAGGCTGTGACATAGAGAGTAGAGCCTTCGCTGCTGTTATTGCTGCGTGCTACTTTAGATATGGCATTGGCTTCGGCGTGCAGAACATATGGCTTGGTGACACCATCTTCGTCTTCACAGATGTTCTCAAAGCCGGCGGGGGTGCCATTGTAGCCATCGCTGATGATCATGTTGTCTTTGACAAGCAGTGCTCCCACCTTGCGGCGTTGGCAGTATGAGTTTTCTGCCCAAATAGCCGTCATTCGCAGATAGCGCTTGTCAATTGTCAATTGTTTGTCATCCATATTGGAAATTGTGGCTTTTAATCTGCAAAGTTACTAAATTGTTTTCACTTTTACCCTTGGAGACGGGCGTTTTTTATTAAATTGTATAATTTAGCGGTCTTCACAGTGTTCTTTTCGAGCTTGTGGACAAGAGGAGCATCCGCAACCGCAAGTGGGGGCCTTGCTGTGTGCTTGCTTGTATATTTTGCGGATGATAAAGATTATGCACAAGGCTATAGCAATGCCTACGATAATCCATTGCAGGAGGGGGGACATGGTTTTCAGTTTTCAGTTTTCAGTTTTCGGTTTTCGGCTTTTGGATTTGGTGGGAGACTGGGGAATCTCAATCTTTTTCTGGCTATTGTCGGTGAGGACATTGTACACTATGCTCGTGATTAACTGCTTGAGCTCGTTGATAAATTCTTGGGCTGAGTATTCGCCACGTTCTATGCGGCGTAGCTTGTTCTCCCATAGGCCAGTCAGTTTGGCGCTTTTGAGAAGCTCTTCGTTGATGGTCTCAATAAGGGCGATGCCCGCGGCAGAGACCATAATGTTCTTGCGTTCGCGATAGATATAGCGGCGCTTGAACAGTGTCTCAATGATAGCGGCTCTGGTGGAAGGACGGCCGATGCCGTTTTCTTTCATGGCTTCGCGCAGGGTTTCGTCATCAACGGTTTTGCCAGCAGTTTCCATGGCTCGCAGGAGCGTGCCTTCGGTATAGTATTTAGGTGGTTGAGATGTCTTTTTTGCAAAAGATGGAGTGTGGGGGCCGGACTCTCCAACAGTGAAATGGGGCAAAATCTTATCTTCATCGGCAACCTTATCATCTGAGGACTGCTGATTGTCATACAGGGAGCGCCATCCGGGATTGTTGATGACTTTTCCAGTGACTTTGAATCCTTCATTGCCCGCTTTGCCTTGGACTGTAGTGGTGGTAAACTCACAATCAGGATAGAAAGCGGCTATAAACCGAAGGGCAATAAGGTGATAGAGCTGTCGCTCCAGCCCTACCAGAACAGTGGGAGATTGCCCGGTAGGAATGATAGCATGGTGGTCAGTGACCTTGCTATTATCAAATACCTTCTTGCTTTTGGGTATCTTGGATTTGCTGAGAATTGGCTGTGTGAGATTGGCATAGGGCGTCATCTGCTTCAAGATGTCGGGCACTTTCTTGTAGATGTCATCAGTAAGGTATGTGGTATCTACTCGAGGATAGGTGGTAACTTTCTTTTCGTAAAGGCTTTGGATAAGCTTAAGAGTCTCATCGGCGGTCCAGCCCCATTTCTTGTTGCATTCTACCTGAAGCGAGGTGAGGTCGAAGAGGCGCGGGGGTGCTTCCTTGCCTTTCTTATCGGCCACATCGGTGACAGAAAAAGGCTCTGCAGCTATGGCGTCTACTGCGGCTTGGGCAGCTTGCTCAGACTTGAATTTTTTGCCAGTGCCGCTGAATGTGACATCGCGATATACAGTACGCAATTCCCAAGTGTCTTCTGGCTTGAAATTGGCTATTTCAAAGTGTCTTTGCACCAGCAACGCGAGAGTGGGGGTCTGCACTCGACCTACGCTTAGCACATTGCCAGGGGTGGAGTATTTGAGGGAATACAGCCGGGTGGCGTTGATTCCTAAGATCCAATCTCCTATCGCACGAGAAAGCCCGGCCAGATAAAGATTTTGGAAATCGCTCTCCGGTTTCAAATCCTTAAAGCCGGATCGGATAGAATCGTCAGTCAGCGAGGATATCCACAACCGCTTTACTGGGCATTTGATGCCTGCCTTTTGCATCACCCAGCGCTGGATTAGTTCGCCCTCTTGGCCAGCATCGCCGCAGTTGATTACCTCGCTGGCTTGAGCAATCAGGCTTTCGATTACATGGAACTGCCTCTCTATCGACTGCTCTGGTATTAATTTTATGCCGAAGCGGTCGGGAATCATAGGCAAGCGGCTCAGGGCCCAGCTTTTCCACATATCAGTGTAGTCAGCGGGATCCTTGAGGCAGCACAGATGGCCGAATGTCCAAGTGACTTTGTAGGGGCATGAGGCATCCCCCTCGTAGAATCCGTCTCTGCGAGTGGTAGCCCCCAAGATCTGTGCGATGTCATTGGCTACGCTTGGTTTCTCTGTGATGCAGACTATCATATAAAATTACAAATTACAGTTACAAATGAATGTATTAGTTTGTCATTTGTAATTTGTCATTTATCATTTGTCTTGGCTTCTTGCCAGTAGGCTTCCATTTGGTCGAGGGTTAGGTCTCGCAGATTTTGGCCATGGGCGCGCGCTTGATCTTCGATATGTTCAAAGCGCTGGATGAATTTGCGGTTGGTATGCTCAAGCGCGTTTTCGGGGTTGATTTTATATAGGCGAGCAGCATTGATAAGGGCAAAGAAAAGATCACCGAACTCAGCCTCCAATGCGGCTTTGTCTTTTGTAGTGGCGACAGTTTTCATTTCGGCTTCCACTTCGCCGATTTCCTCCTTTACTTTATCCCATACGTCGTCAGGCTTCTCCCAATCGAAGCCCACATTCGACACCTTTTCTTGAATTCGATAAGCTTTGATCAGGGCAGGCAAGGCAGCGGGCACGCCGGTGAGGACGCCTTTGTTGCCGTCTTTCTCTTTGAGTTTGATTTTTTTCCCAATTTTGCGACACCTGCTGGGCATCGTTGGCAGTGACATCACCAAAGACATGAGGATGGCGGAAGATTAATTTTTGATTAAGTTTGTCGGCCACATCAGCCATGTCGAACGCCCCCTTTTCCTCACCGATTTTAGCATAAAATAGGATATGCAGCAATACATCGCCGAGCTCTTTGCATATGTTGGCGTTGTCATCATCCATCAGGGCTTGTACCAGTTCGTAAGTTTCTTCTATAGTGTTGGGGCGCAGGCTTTCGTTGGTCTGCTTGGCATCCCAGGGACATTTTACTCGCAGGATGTCGAGGGTCTCCATCACCTCGCCTAAGGCGCGGAGCTTATTTTCTTTGTTAAGCATATTAGTTATATTTTTCTAAGCCTACGCTGAGCCATTGTAAAAACTCAGCGGCATTTTCATCGTATTCGCGCGAGCCAGCCAGTGGCTTGCCTTGATTGTCGAGCAGGACGTAATAAGGTTGTTGGTTAGTACCAAATTTGTACCGTTGGAGATAGCTCCATTTGTCGCCCACTGTCTTGATTTTGCGGGTGCGTCCATTCTCCTCTACAGTATAAGGATCTTGCAGTGGCGTCTTTTCATCCACATAGAGGCGGATCAGCACATAATCGTCCTCAATCTTGGATTTTACATCGGGAGTGTCAAACACAGCCATTTCCATCTTGCGGCAGTTGACGCAGCCATAGCCAGTGAAATCCAGCATCACAGGTTTGCCCATACGCTTGGCATAAGCCATGCCTTCTTCATAATCTTCATAGACAGGAATCTCTTGATGATACAGATTAAAATCTTGAGTGGATATAGGCGGAGCGAAAGCGCTGATAGTCTTGAGGGGAGCTCCCCACAGTCCAGGCAGCAAATACACAGCAAAGGCGAATGAAATAGTGGCTAAGAAGAAACCAAGGACTGATGTATGCTTGCTCTCGCTGTCATGTGGGAATCTTAGTTTGCCTAAGAGATACATTCCAAGCAGCACAAACAGCACAATCCAGAGAGATACGAACACTTCACGGTCCAGAATGCGCCAACCGTAGGCCAGATCGGCTACGGATAAGAATTTAAGAGAGAGGATAAGCTCAATAAAGCCCAAAACAACCTTGACAGAATTGAGCCAACCGCCACTCTTGGGCATGCCTTGCAGGAAAGTGGGGAAAATCGCAAATAGCGCAAATGGCAGGGCTAAGCCGAAAGCAAATCCTCCCATTCCTACCGCTGGGCCTACGATGCTGCCTTGACTGGCTGCCTCCACCAGCAGAGTGCCAATGATAGGGCCCGTGCAAGAGAACGACACCAGCACCAGAGTAAAGGCCATGAAGAATATGCTGAGCACACCAGAGGTGGTCTCTGCTTTTTCATCTATCTTGTTGCTCCATTTTGACGGTAAGGTGATGTCAAAGGCTCCGAAAAAAGAGATGGCGAACACTACCAAGAGGAGGAAGAAAATGATGTTGAATACTGCAGATGTGGCCAGCTCATTGAGAGCGCTTGCACCAAAAATAACACTGATAACAATGCCCAACACCAAGAATATCACGATGATACTGAGGCCATATATGATGGCATTTCGGATGCTCTTGCTGCGGCTCTTGGATGTCTTTAGGAAGAAACTGACAGTCATTGGGATCATTGGCCACACGCAAGGGGTGAGCAGGGCCAAAAGACCGCCCGCAAAGCCCATAATCAGAATGTACCACCAGGAAGATTGGGACACCAGCGAGGAGCTGGCGTTGATGCTCGTGTCCACCGGTTCCCACCATTCGCTGTTGTTGTCAGCTAATGCCGGAGCGTCAGCAATTGTAGTTGTTTCCTTTTCTTCGGTTTCAAAGATTGGAAGCAGGCTTGAGGCATCGCCGAAAGTTAGATCGAAATCTTCAGTTTCGGGCTTAGTGCAAGATGTAGCGTTGCACGCCATATAGCTGTAAGTTCCGGTAAAGCGTGCCCCTTTTGCTCCATCTACAAGCCGGAAGGCCTGACGAAAAGAAATGCTTCCTTCCCACCATGGAATATTGGCAGCCATTACTGCATCGAAATGCTGCTGTGCCGGGCGCTCAGGCTCTACGGTGCCTATAAGTTCGGCGCCTGCGGATGCTGAGATGTCGAAAGAAGTGAGGGTAATGGGGATATCAAGACCGCTGGGCAAGTCCATGCCGTAGATATGCCAGCCTTCCTGGATTGTGGCAGTCCACAGAATAGCCCCCTGGGTGTCGCTGGCTTTTTCTACTGTTGTAGTCCAAGACACTTGCTCTGGCGCAGCGTAAGAGTGAAGGACCAGAGGAAGGATAAGAATGGAAAGAAGGCGTTTCATCGTAGATGTATGAAATGGAGGGGATTATTTAACTTTCAAAGAGAAAGAATCTTTCACCGGCGGCCGGCATGAAGAGCCGTTGCAGCACATATAATCCACTGTTACATCGATGGTAGCCCCCTTGTCTTCCACGATGAATTTGCGTGAGAAAGTCACTTCATGGTCCCAGTATCCCACTTCCACTTCAAAGATGGGGTCAAACTCTGTGATGGCAGCTTTGTTGACCTTCATGCCATCTGTCCATTTAATGCCAGTGGTGGCAAATGAGATCTTGGTGGGGTTTGGGCCATCTTCCGGCATCTTGATGTCATATACATGCCATCCGTCCTGAATTTCGGCGCAGAGCTGTACCAGGCCTTCAGTTTCGGAGGTCATTGTAATTTTAGCGTTCCAAGTGACAGGCGACTGCGCCCAAGCTGACACTGTTACCAGAATAGAAAGAATAAGGGAGAAAAAGAATCTGTTCATAAGGTCAATCAATTAGCAAGGACGGTATAAGAGAGCATTCCCCATCCTAATTTAATGCAAAGTTAGGAAAAATTTGGGTGCAAAAGAGATAGTCAATATTAATAATTGTGAATTTACGGATAAAAAGTGGCTTTTTGTCGAAAGGGGTCAATCTTACCAGTAAAAATGTCAAAAAAAATTGCTAACTTTGCACCATAATTTACTAAAGTTCAAAGAATGGACGTAAAAAAGGCTTTATTTATTTCCCAAGAAATCCATCCTTACTTGAACCCCTCGCCAGTGGCAAACATTTGCCGCAATGTGCCTCAGGGTCTCCAGGAAAAAGGCGTAGAAGTGCGCACCTTCATGCCAAAGTACGGATGCATCAACGAGCGCCGCAATCAACTGCATGAGGTGATACGCCTCTCTGGCCTCAATATTATTATCGATGATAGCGACCATCCCTTGATTATAAAGGTAGCTACTCTGCAGCCTACTCGCCTTCAGGTATATTTCATTGACAATGATGATTTCTTCCACCATCATGCTTCCACAGATCTGGAGCTGAACTCACATCCGCTCGACAATGATGAGCGCATCATTTTCTATTCGCTTGGTGTGATCGAAACCGTAAGAAAGCTGCGATGGTTCCCGCAAATCATCCAATGCAATGGGTGGATTACCTCCCTTTGTCCGCTTTTCATTAAAACCAAATACCTCGACGATCCCGCATTTACCAATTCCAAGATGCTTTACGGCTTATATGCCGATCCATTTGAGGGCGCTCTCGATGCTCGCATGCCCGAAAAGCTCAAGGCCATGGGCATTACTGATGCCGATATTGCCTCTATTTTGGGCGGTCCAATCGACCATAAGTCACTTTCTCGCTTGGCTATTGATCATTGTGATGCCATAGTGCAGTGCATGGAGGATGTGGATCCTGAAATCTTGGAATATGCCAAGGCCTCGGGCAAACCGTTTATGCCTTTTGCTGGTGACGACAACGCCGCCGCTTATCTCGAATTTTATGAAAGTTTGTAAGCTTTGTTCTCTGATTGCTGCCATTGTGGCAGTATCCTTAGTCGGTTGCAAGACCGATTCCACCATCGGCATGTCGATTGTAGCTGACGAAATAGCAATCATTGTCGATTCTGCATTTACTGTGACAGGTCACAGTGTGGAAATGGAGAGAGTGCAATCCCGCACAGTGTCTCAGCTGATAGGGCGCATCGATGCTCCAGGATATGGAAAGCTCCAGAGCAATGTGGTCACACAGTTCATGCCGGCTTCGTCGATAGATAGCTTGCTGGCGAGTGCTGAAGATATTGATTCTCTGGTACTCTATTTTTATTCCACAGCTGGCGACTATGTGGGCGATAGCATTGTGCCGATGGGCATGAACATATACCGGCTCACTAAGGCATTGCCAAGTCCTATCTATAGCAATTTCGACCCAGAGGGATATTACGATGCTTCATCGCCGTTGGCATCTAAAATTTATAATATAAGCAACAACACATTTAAGCTTGCTGGCGATACCACATATAGTGAAGGAGTGGAGATTAGCGTGAAGATGCCAAATGCGCTGGCATCAGAGCTGTTTGACGCTTATAAGGCCAATCCAAGCAATTACTTGTCGCCATCAGCTTTTGTTGATAATGTGTTCAAGGGCATTTATGTGGAGAACTCGTTCGGCTCGGGTCGTTTGTTCCGTGCCAGCACCACTATGATGAGCCTATATTATCATTACACAGAAGAGGATTCTGTAATCAGCACAGTAGGCAACTATTTTGCGGTGACCCCGGAGATTATCACCAACAATGACATTTCAATGGAGCTGAGCGATGAGCTGGTAGCTCGTGCCGATGCTGGAGAACAAATCGTGGTGGCTCCTGTGGGCTTAGAGCTTGAAATTCGCTTTCCAGCTCCTGAAATATTAGCTTCTTATCAAAGTCACAAAGATGATATCACGGTACTGAATTCTTTGTCGTTCTCCGTACCCGCATCAGAAATACCTAACGACAATAGCTTCACCGTGCCTACATATTTGCTAATGGTGCTCAGCAAGGACAAAGATGAATTCTTCGCCAGCAACAAGTTGCCAGATAGCACCACATCTTTCTATGCCACTTATAGCAGCACCACGGGCATGTACAGCTTTGGCGATATGCGAGCCTATGTGCTCGATTTGCTAAGCAAGGATACGATTACTGAAGAGGATTACACTTTTACTATAGTCCCTGTCGGGGCAACGTTTGAGACATCTTCATCATCAAGCTACTACAGCTACTACTACAGTACCTCTCAAACATTGTCCGCGATAACTCCTTATGTAAGTGCGCCAGTAATGGCTAAGCTTAATCTTGACAAAGCAGAGATTATTCTTACTTATTCTACACAATCGGTAGAGTGACACGCTAATCTCATAAAATAATCGCGGCTCCCTGAATGGGAGCCGCGATTATTTTATGAGATTACTGTAATTTGTGGATTACAAGGCCGGAGCGGAGCTTGGGCTCAAACCAAGTGGTTTTCGGAGGCATTATATTGCCAGTGTCGGCAATGTCCATCAGCTGCTTCATCGACACAGGATAGAGAGCCAGGGCAGCTACCATCTCGCCACTATCCACGCGGCGCTTCAGTTCGCCCAATCCTCGGATACCACCAACGAAATCTACACGATGGCTTGTGCGCAGGTCTTGGATGTCAAGCAAATCACGCAGGATGAGATTAGAGGAAATGGTCACATCTAATACTCCGATAGGATCGTTGTCATCATATGTGCCAGGCTTGGCAGTGAGAGCATACCAGTGGCCTCCAAGGTAGAGCGAGAAGTTGTGCAGAGCTTTGGGACGATATTCTTCTGTACCCATGTCTTTAACCTCAAAGTTCTTCTTGAGAGCTTCCAAGAATTGCTCAGGGCTCATGCCATTGAGATCCTTGATTACGCGGTTGTAATCAATGATGCGCAGATGCGAGGCAGGGAATGCCACAGCCAGAAAATAGTTGTATTCCTCATCGCCCTTGTGATTGGGATTGTTCTTGGCCATCTCATTGCCCACAAGAGCGGCAGCCGCTGTACGGTGATGCCCATCAGCAATATAGAGAGAATCCATGGCAGCGAAGTCGCGAGTGATGCGATCATTGTACTGCTCGGGTACAATCCAGAAAGTGTGTCCAAAGCCATCAGGAGCTATAAAGTCATATTCCGGCTTGGAAGCTGTCACTGTCTTGATGAGATCTTCTATATCGGCGTTGTCGTGGAAAGCGAAGAATACTGGCTCGATGTTGGCGCGGTTGGCTCGCACATGCTTCATGCGATCCTCTTCCTTTTCTTTGCGAGTGAGTTCATGCTTTTTGATGACACCGGTCATATAGTCATCCACATAAGCAGCAATCACGATGCCGTACTGTGTGCGGCCATCCATGGTCTGGGCATAGATGTAGTAATGATCTTTGTCATCTTGCACGAGCCAGCCATTTTTCTGGAAAGCATTAAAGTTCTCCACAGCCTTTTCGTACACGCGGGGATCATGCTCATCGGTGCCCACCTCGAAATCGATTTCGGGGCGAATAATGTGGTAGAGGCTCTTGGGATTGCCAGCTGATTCAGCGCGCGCCTCATCGCTATTTAGTACATCGTAGGGGCGAGAAGCCACTTCGGTGACCATCTCCTTGGGAGGGCGCACCCCTTTAAAAGGTTTTACTTTTGCCATCTATCTAACTATTGTTTGTTTACGATCAGGGCCTACTGATAAGATTACGATGGGGGTCTGGAGCTCAGCTTCCAAGAAAGCGATGTAGTCCTTGAATGTCTGTGGAAGCTCTGCATAGGTGTGAGCCTTTGAGAGGTCTTCTTTCCAGCCGGGGAGGGCGACATAAACAGGCTCCAAAGTCTCCTCTTCGATAGAATAGGGGAACTCTTTGACCTCTTTGCCATTGATCTTATAAGCCACGCATGCCTTAATCTGATCAAATCCGTCGAGCACATCGCTCTTCATCATAATCAGCTTGGTCACGCCATTCAGCATTATGGCATATTTGAGAGCTACCAAGTCAATCCATCCGCAGCGGCGTTCGCGACCGGTGACTGCTCCGTATTCGTGGCCTATGTCGCGGATCTTTTTGCCTGTCTCATCGAAAAGCTCTGTAGGGAATGGACCAGCGCCCACGCGTGTGCAATATGCCTTGAAGATGCCATAGACATCGCCAATGCGGCGCGGCGCAATTCCCAGGCCAGTGCATGCTCCAGCAGTGATGGTGTTGCTGCTGGTGACAAAGGGATAGGAGCCAAAGTCAACATCGAGCATTGTGCCTTGTGCGCCTTCACAGAGTACTTTCTTTCCGCTGTCGAGTGCGTGGTTGATTGCATGCTCGCAGTCCACAAGCTCAAATTCTCGCAGATAGTCGATGGCTTTGAGCCATCTGGCTTCAAGTTCGCTGATTTCTGGTTCTTCGCCCATAGCCTTTAGCTGTGCTAAATGGCGGTCGCGAGCTTTGGCATATTTGGCTTCGAAGTCATGCTCCAGATCTCCGATGCGCAGACCGTTGCGTGAGACTTTGTCAGTGTATGTGGGACCAATGCCTTTGCCTGTGGTACCAATCTTGCTGACACCCTTGGCTTTTTCATTAGCTGCGTCGAGCAAGCGGTGGGTAGGCAAAATCAAGTGAGCTTTCTTTGCGATCTTAAGCTTCTTTTTGATATCCACGCCTGTGGCTTCGAGAGCTTGGGCTTCTTCCATGAAAAGCACTGGATCGAGCACCACTCCGTTGCCAATGAGATTTATGGTGTTCTCTTGGAATATTCCTGAAGGAATAGAGCGGAGCACACATTTCTTGCCATCGAACTCCAGGGTATGTCCGGCATTAGGACCGCCCTGGAAGCGGGCCACTACGTCATACGCAGGGGTGAGGACATCGACAACCTTGCCTTTGCCCTCATCACCCCATTGCAATCCTAAGAGTACGTCAACTTTCATTGCAAGTGTATTTCAGGAGAGTTATGCTTTGTAGTATTCAATCTGATCGGGCTTTACGCGAGCTATGAAGTCGGCATGTTTCTCGATTTCAGCCTGTGCGAAGTTGATCCATACATTCAGCGAACGCAGGAAGCTGTCGTTACGGTTAGCATCGAGCAGCATCAAGTAGCTCATGATTGTGTATGCAGCCATCTCAACCAAGCGGCGAGCCATAAAGTCGGTGTATGCTTGATCTTTGATTTCGCTTACTGTGGCCACTGCTGTGAGATACAGTTCAGCAAGCTGGCCGATTGTCTCCTTAATCCCTTGGAGCTCAGGCTTAACCTCTTGAGCTGCATAGTTTTCAATCAGGCTCTTGTAGGTGCCCGAGAGGCAGTGGCGGATAGCAGCCACGACTTGGAGCTGGGTGGTGCCTTCGTAGATTGAAGTGATGCGTGCGTCGCGGTACACGCGCTCGCAAGCATAGTCTTTCATAAAACCAGAGCCGCCATGAATTTGGATGCAATCATAAGCATTCTGGTTGCAGAACTCGCTGCCAATGCCTTTAGCCAGAGGAGTTAGAGCATCGGCAATCTTCTTGTCGGCCTTCATCAGCTGGCGCTCTTCTGGCTCAAGAGGACGCTCCTTGGCGATATCCTCGTAAAGCTTGTACATATCCACATAGCGAGCTGTCTCGTAAAGGAGGCTGCGGCTTGAGTCAAGCTTAGCTTTCATCACGGCCAATATTTCGCTTACGGGCATCATCTCAATGATGGCTTTGCCAAACTGCTTGCGATCCTTGGCGTAAGCTAAGGCTTCGCGGTATGCGATTTCGCTGATGCCGACAGCCTGTGCTGCGATACCGAGGCGAGCACCATTCATAAGGGCCATAACATATTTGATCAGACCCATGCGTGTGTCGCCTACCAGCTCGCAAGGAGCATTCTTATAAGTGAGCTCGCAAGTAGGGCTACCCTTTATGCCAAGCTTATTTTCAATTCGGCGCACATTGACACCGCCATTGCGCTTGTCATAGACAAACATTGAGAGGCCGCGACCATCGCGAGTGCCTTCCTCGCTGCGGGCGAGCACCAAGTGTATGTCGCTATCGCCATTTGTAATAAAACGCTTTACGCCATTGAGCACCCAAGAGCCGTCCTCTTTCTTAGTTGCCTTGAGCATTACGCTCTGGAGGTCAGAACCGGCATCCGGCTCGGTAAGGTCCATTGACATAGTCTCCCCCTTGCATACTCGCGGGATATAACGCTGCTTCTGGTCTTCATCGCCGAACTCATAGAGGGTCTCGGCGCAGTCCTGCAGTCCCCAAAGGTTCTCAAAACCAGCATCTGCCCGGCTTACGATATCTGCAGCCATGATGTAGGGAGTGATGGGGAAGTTGAGGCCGCCTAAGCGGCGAGGCATGGCCATGCCCATGAGGCCGGCCTTGCGGCAAGCCTCCAAGTTGGCTTGTGTGCCACTGGCATAAGTCACGCGGCCATCCTTCACGGTGGGACCCTCGTGGTCTATGCCCTCGGCATTGTCAGCGATTATGCCGCCGCAGAGTTCGCCTACGATTTCGAGCACTCGCTCGTAGTTGTCCATAGCATCGTCGAAATTGAACGGTGCATAGTCGTATTTTTCTGCATCTGTGTAGTTGCGCTCCTTGAGCTCTACAATCTTCTCCATCATAGGATGGTGGAGATGGTGACGGAGATCAGGATTGTCAGTATAGAAATTTGCCATGATGCTACGGATTTACTTTGAGTTTTTCTTATAATACTTGATAAGCTTGGGCACGACGTCCTCCACATTGCCAGTGATTACATAGTCGGCTATGGTATTGATTGGAGCGTTGGGGTCGTTGTTGATGCTGATTATGATTGAGCTCTCTTGCATGCCGGCGATGTGCTGGATTTGGCCTGAGATGCCGCAAGCGATATACAGCTTGGGACGCACAGTGACACCTGTCTGTCCGATTTGTCGCTCGTGCTCAGCAAAGCCGGCATCCACAGCGGCACGGCTTGCGCCCACCTCGGCTCCGAGTGTGTCAGCGAGCTTGTAGAGCAGGTCGAAGCCTTCCTTGCTGCCCATGCCGTAGCCGCCTGCCACGATGATGGGGGAGTTCTTGATATTGATTTTCGACTTTTCAATATGGCGATCGATTATTTCCACCACAAAGTCTTCGTCTTTTACATATTTCTTGGCGTCGAGCTCAACCACTTCGCCCTTGTAAGCGGGATCTTTGATCTCTTTTTTCATCACACCCTCGCGCACTGTGGCCATCTGCGGACGGCACTCGGGGTTGACAATCGTAGCCACGATGTTGCCGCCGAAAGCCGGGCGGATTTGATACAGGAGGTCGTGGTACTCTTTGCCGGTTTTGGGATCGGTGTGGTCGCCAATCTCCAAAGCTGTGCAGTCAGCGGTAAGCCCGCTGTGGAGGCAAGATGACACGCGCGGACCGAGGTCGCGGCCAATACAAGTGGCGCCCATCAGGCACACTTGAGGCTTGATTTCGCGGAAGAGGTTGATCAGAACTGCAGCGTGAGGGTTGCTGGTGTAGGGATATAGGCGCTTGTCAGCCACCTTGTACACTCGATCTACACCGTAGGGGAATACTTGGGCTTCTATGCCGTCAAGCTTGTCACCAATGACGATGGCTTCAAGCTTAACGCCGAGTTTGTCGGCGAGCACGCGGCCTTTGGTCAGGAGTTCAAGGCTCACATCGGCTACCTTGCCCTCGTCATACTCGCAATATACTATAAGATTGTTGTTGTCTGTCATGATTGTGTGGGTTAGCCGATTGTGTGGTTAGCGATAAGGTCTTTGATGAGGTTCTCGATCTGCTCGTCGTTGTCTTCAAGGCGAAGGTTCTCCTTGGCGGTGAACACAACATTGACGACAGTCTTAACCTTAGTGGGCGAACCAGGCAGACCTATTTGTTCGGGATCAGCCTCAACGTAGGCTGCGCCCCATTCGTTGATATTTAGGTATGGGCGCTGCTCTAAGAGTTTCTGGCGTTCTTCGGGAAGAGCGGCCTTCTCGCTGGGAGAGGCGGCATATTTGTACTTCATCACGCGCACTGCATTGCGTGGTCGGCATTCAGCGGCAGAGCCGTTGACGGTGATTACACAGGGCAGGGGAGCCTTTACGGTCTCCACTCCATGTTCCAGGCGGCGCTTTACGGTGATGCTCTTGGGGTCGAGGTCGACAATCTCCTCAGCATAGGTGATTTGGGGGAGACCAAGCTTCTCGGCGATTTGTGGGCCTACTTGTGCGGTGTCGCCATCAATGGCTTGGCGGCCGCCAATGATTAGGTCGTAATTTCCAAATTTCTTTACTGCTTGGGCCAGAGAATAAGAGGTAGCCAGGGTATCAGCCCCGCCAAAAGGACGGTCTGTAAGCACGATGCCGGCATCGGCACCACGGTACATGGCTTCTCTTACGATTTCTGCGGCGCGCGGAAGACCCATGGTGAGCACAGTTACAGTGGAGCCGGGGTTGGCGTCCTTGATGCGCAATGCTTGCTCAAGCGCGTTTAGGTCTTCGGGGTTGAAGATTGCGGGGAGCGCGGCACGGTTGATTGTGCCGTCCTCCTTCATTGCATCTTTGCCGACATTGCGGGTATCAGGCACCTGCTTTGCCAGCACAATGATGTTGAAACTCATACGCGTTCTTTTTAATATAATTAGTTTATTATCCTCGTATGTCTCAAGGGGCGTGGCACTTTGTTCATGGCATTAAGTCAGCATCATAAAAGCGACAGCCCATAATTCGGACTGCAAAGTTAACAAATTTACCCTACAAAACAAAATAAAACGTCCAATTGGCACAAAAACGGAACAAAACTTACCGATTTTGCGGATTAGATAAGGCCAAGTTGGGTGAAAGCGTGAGCGATGCCATCGGCATCGACGTGAGAGGTGACCAAGTCGGAGGCAGCTTGCACATCTGGGGCTGCATTGCCCATAGCCACACCTATGGCAGCATGGCATAGCATAGGGATATCGTTGCCTCCATCTCCGAAAGCAACAGATTCTGATAATGGCATCCCAAAATAATCTAAGATTACATCCAAGCCCTGGGCTTTGGTGCAACCCTTGGCTGTGATGTCAACAAAGGCCGGATGCCATCGGCCAAGTTCGCACCCTGGCAGATGAGGCTCTATAAGCTTTTGCTGCTCTGCATCGAAGAAAGGGGTAATCTGGAACAGTTCCTTTCCCAAAGGGGCCTGATAGGAGGTCTCCGGAAAGGCTGGAGTGTGCAGATCGTCAATGAAAATGCGATAGGCCCAAGGCACAGAACCGGCCATCATCAGTTGCTTCTCATCTACGAAGATGCAGGGGAAATGGTTCTCTTCACAGAACTTAGATAAAAGGGCAGCCTGCTCCGAAGCGATAGGATGCTTGAAAAGTACTTTGTCGCCTACGAATACATAAGCCCCATTCATAGTTATGTAGCCATCAATTAAGCCTTGGTCTTGCAACTGGCCCAGATTGTTGATAATGGCTTTTGGGCGCCCAGTGCTGATAATAATCTTATGGCCTGCTTTTTTAGCTGCAGCAATGGCCTCAACGGCAGACTGGGGTATCACATGCGTAGTGAAGCTTACCAATGTGCCATCGATATCGAAAAATAAGGCCTTTCCCAAGGGTGTCAGTCTTTGTCTGTGAAAATTTTAGGTACAAAAGGCAACTGCATGGTGATGCAGTGGAGCGAACCGTGCTGCTGAATTAGGGCGCGGCAGTCGATTGGCACTATCTCATAGCCAGGGCATGCCTCTTTAAGACGCGCGACGGCGATAGCATCGTATTTCTCATCGGCGTACACTGGCAGCAATATTGCCCCATTGAGTATTAAGAAATTAGCATAAGTGGCTGGCAGACGATTGCCTTTCTTGTCCATAATGGGCTCCGGAATTGGCAGCGGCACCAAGCGGAATGGCAGTGGGTGAGAAGGGGGATTTATAGCCTTGAGTTCCTGCTCCATCAGCTTTAGATCCTTGTAGTGCTCATCATCGGGCCGGTCGCAGGCTGTGTAAGCAATCTTATCGCCGGGGAGAAAACGTGCCAGAGTATCCACATGGCTGTCTGTGTCATCGCCTTCGAGGTATCCATGCTCAAGCCATATTACATGCTCCAGATTAAGGTCACGCATCAGCGCATCCTCGATCTCATCCCGACTTTCCATGCCGTGACGGTTGGGAGAGAGAAGACATTCCTCAGTGGTGAGGATTATGCCATTGCCATCGCAATCTATAGATCCGCCTTCGAGCACAAATGATGTATGGTCAAAGGCTTCATTGCACAGCGAGCCGCTCAGCCACAGGGCCGAGGTCACCAGATTGTCATGATTGGCGGGATATTTCAGGCCCCAACCGTTGAATTGGTACATGGCAATGATGGGTTCTTTGTCAGAGAGCAGGGTGATGGGCCCGAAATCGCGAGTCCAAGTGTCATTGGTGGGTAATTCAAAGATACGGATCCTGTCAGCCGGTATCTTGCCCTGAAGCTTCTTGAGAGGGCGAGATTTGTCGGGGCAAACAATAAGCAATCGTGTGCGCTGCGCAATGGCCTGTGCCACCTTTGCAAAGCACTCTTCTGCCTCGTTTATCATGTATTTCCAGTCAGTGCCTGGGTGAGGCCATGATATCAACACGCACTCCTGTTTTTCCCATTCGGCAGGCAGGCGGTAGTCTTTTTCATTCGTCATAATCAGTCAAAGTCTCCCACACTTCGTCAAGAGAATCTTTGTATTCTTCACAAAAATCCCTAAAACCCAAGCGCTCAGTACTGCCAACTGCATGACACCATTCGCTATAGGCCTCTTTCAGCTCTTCGTCCTCAGCGAGGACTTTTTTGAATTCTGAGTCGGCAATGTCTATGCTATGGTGTTGCGCCAAAAGGTCACGGAAATAGTTTTCAATGTCATCCATCGCAATGCGAATTTTATTAGATTTTCAGGCGGAAAATCAGTCCGATTCAAAAGATTGCGACAAAATTAATCATAATATATTAGAAATCCTTATATTTTTTATTCTTTTAGCTATTTTTCAATGTTGTGTATTAACAATCCCCTCCTTTCTGGGCTATATGCGCGGAAAGAAGGGGAGTGTGGGATAGGGGTGTCTATTTTTTCAAATATTCGTTGATTGATGCAGCAGCTCTGCGCCCGGAGGCGATGCAACGCACTACCAGAGAAGCTCCGGTGCTTACATCACCGGCGGCAAACACCTTATCCACGCTTGTAGCGCCCTTGTCATCTACTTTCACATTGCCTCTGCCATCGAGCTCGAGACCTAAGTCAGATATTAAGCCTTGAGCCACGGGATTGGTGAAGCCCATGGCTAAGAGCACAAGCTCTGCCTTGATTTCGGCTTTCTTGCCTGAGTGGTTCAGGTTCATGCGGCCGGAAACAGGATCTTTTGTCCATTCCACTTCTTCGACCTCTACGCTTGCCACTCTGCCGTTGGCATCGGGTATGAAGCGGCGTGTGTCGAGCAGCCAGCGCCGATCGCATCCCTCTTCATGGCTGCTGGATGTCTTGAGAATCATAGGCCAGTATGGCCAGGGAGTGGCTGGGTTTTCGCCCACCGGGGGCTTGGGCATGATTTCTATCTGGGTCACAGATTTAGCGCCTTGGCGATGGGCAGTGCCTACGCAGTCGCTGCCAGTGTCGCCACCTCCTATTACCAGTACGTTTTTGCCCTTTGCGCTTATGCGGTCACCTTTGGCGATTTCTGTCCCTGCGTTTACCCGGTTCTGTTGCTGGAGCAATTCCAAGGCAAAGTGCACGCCTTGGAGCTCGCGACCCTCGACTTTGAGATCGCGAGGCACCTCTGCTCCCATGCACAGGCAGATGGCGTCATAGTCGCGCAGAAGTTCGTCGGCAGCGATGTCTTTGCCAGCCTTTACGCCGCAACGGAATTCTATGCCTTCGGCTTTCATCAGGTCCAAGCGGCGGTCTATCACGCGCTTATTTAGCTTAAAATCTGGAATGCCGAAGCGCAGCAGGCCACCAGGGTTTTCGTTCTTCTCAAACACTGTTACAGTGTGCCCCATGTGGTTAAGCTGGTTGGCGCAAGCCAATCCAGCAGGACCGCTGCCAATTACCGCCACTTTCTTGCCAGTGCGCTTGATGTCGGTCTTGGGAGATACTACGCCTTCGGCGAAAGCGCGTTCGGCTATGGCTGCTTCGTTCTCGCGGATCGTGACAGCTTGATGTTGCTGAGCCAGCACACAACTTTTTTCGCAGAGAGCTGGGCAAATGCGGCCGGTAAACTCTGGAAAGTCATTAGTCATGGTAAGCAATTGGTATGCGCCAGCCACATCGTTGAGGTAAAGGCGATGCTGCCATTCTGGTTGGCGGTTGCCAAGCGGGCAGCTCCAGTGGCAGAAAGGCACTCCGCATTCCATGCAACGGGATGCCTGCAAACGGCGGTCTTCTACATTGAGAGTCTGCTCCACCTCGCCATAGTCGAGCACTCGGTCATGCAAGGGGCGATATCCGGCCTCTTTGCGATTTATAGTGAGAAAAGCTTTTGGATTACCCATAGTCTGAAGTTAACTATTCGTTAGTAACTAAGTTAGCGATGCGGCGCTGCAGGCGCTCAGCCTTCTGGTCGTGAAGCACTTTCTTATACTCGATAGGAATCACCTTGATGAATTGGTCGAGGTAGGTGCGCCAATCGTTGAGCATGCGGCCAGCCAGGGGACTGCGAGTGTATTTGTAGTGATTGCTTATAAGGCGATGCAGCTCGCGCTCGTCGGCAAGTTCTTCGATGAGAGAGAGCTCGACCATCTCCATATTGCAGAAGAAGTCGAAAGTGCCCTCTGGGTTCCATACATAAGCTATGCCGCCGCTCATGCCAGCTGCGAAGTTGCGGCCGGTAGTGCCCAGCACCACAGTGCGTCCGCCAGTCATATACTCGCAACAATGGTCGCCTACGCCCTCTACGACAGCGGTGGCTCCAGAGTTGCGCACGCAGAAGCGCTCGCCTACTCGGCCATTGATGTAGATTTCGCCGGAAGTGGCTCCGTAGAGGATTGTGTTGCCGGCGATGATGTTGCTCTCAGGAGCGAAATCGCTGCCTGCCGGAGGCACAATCACTATGCGGCCGCCGCTAAGACCTTTGCCCACATAGTCGTTGGCATCGCCTTCGAGGCGGAAGTTCACCCCGGGCACCAGGAAAGCCCCGAAGCTCTGGCCGGCAGCGCCCTTGAAAGTGCAATTAATAGTATCTACCTCAAAGCCCTCGGATCCGAACTTCTCAGCTACGCGGCCTGAGAGCATTGCGCCCACAGCGCGGTCGGTGTTAGAGATGGGGAACTCAAGATCCACGGGCATCTCGCTATGGAGAGCCGGATAGGAACGAGAGATGATTTCGCGATCAAGTACATGGTCGATGTCATGAGCTTGAGCTATGGTATGCTTTATATTATTCGTGGCAGCTTCTTTCGGGAGATAAAGAATGCGCTTGAGGTCAATTGTTTCACACTTGGCATTGCCCACTCCTTGCTTAGGCATTAGCAAATCGGTGCGGCCAATGATTTCATCCATAGAGCGCACTCCGAGCGAGGCTAAAGTCTCGCGGATGGAGCGAGCCAAGAAACGGAAGAAGTTGATTACATACTCAGAGCGTCCTATAAAGCGCTTGCGGAGCTCTTCGTTCTGGGTCGCTACACCCATTGGGCAGGTGTTCTGATGGCATTTGCGCATCATTACACAGCCGAGCACTATCAGAGCGCTTGTGGCGAAGCCGTACTCTTCAGCTCCGAGCATGGCCATGATGATTACATCGCGGGCAGTCTTGAGCTGGCCATCGGCCTGAAGAGTTACTTGTCCGCGCAGATTATTGATAACCAAGGTCTGCTGGGTTTCTGACAAGCCAATCTCCACGGGAGCGCCGGCATAGCGGATAGAACTTGCTGGCGATGCACCGGTGCCACCATCGCTGCCGCTGATAGTGATAATGTCGCTCTTTGCCTTTGCAACGCCGGCTGCGATAGTGCCAACACCGCTCTCCGATACGAGCTTCACGCTAATCTTGGCGTGAGGGTTCACATTCTTGAGGTCGAAGATCAGCTGAGCCAGGTCTTCGATAGAGTAAATGTCGTGGTGAGGCGGAGGGGATATGAGGGAGATGCCTGGGATTGAGTGGCGCGTTTTGGCGATAATCTTGTCCACTTTGAATCCAGGGAGCTGTCCTCCTTCGCCTGGCTTTGCGCCTTGGGCCACTTTGATTTGCAACTCATCAGCATTTACCAGATACTCTGTGGTGACACCGAAACGACCCGAGGCCACTTGCTTGATGGCGCTGCGCGCGCTTGTGCCATCAGCACGCTTTTTGAAGCGCTCTGGATCTTCGCCACCTTCGCCAGTGTTGCTTCGAGCACCGATTGTGTTCATGGCCACAGCCAAAGCCTCATGCGCTTCACGGCTGATTGAGCCGAAGGACATGGCTCCGGTGACAAAGCGCCGCATAATGGCCTCTTCTGGCTCTACTTCGTCAACGGGGATAGCCTCAGCGGGCTTGAAATCCAGGAAGTCGCGGATAAAGATTGGCTCTGGCTTCTTGTCAACCAGCTCGGCGAATTTCTTGAATTTCTCATAATCGCCTGTCCGTGTGGCGATTTGCAATGTGGCGATTGTCTCTGGGTTCCAGGCGTGGCGCTCTCCATCCTTGCGGAAACTATACTGACCGATGTTGGGCAGAGGCAGGGTGGTGTCAAACTCCTCGCTGAAAGCTTCGGCATGAGCCTTTGCTATGTCAGCGCTTATCTGTGGCAGATCCAGACCGCCTATGCGGCTGGCAGTGTGGCCAAGATAGCGGTCGCACAGCTCTTCGCTGAGGCCAAGGCATTCGAAGAGTTGAGCCCCCTTGTAGCTGGTAATGGTAGAGATTCCCATCTTAGACATCACCTTGAGCAAGCCTTTGTCTATGGCTTTGATATAATTCTTTTCTGCAGTGGCATAATCGAGTTGTACTTCATGGCGGTCAACCATGTCGTTGATTACAGCGAATGCCAAATAGGGGTTGATTGCGCTTGCTCCATAGCCTACGAGCAGGGCTATATGCATTACCTCACGAGCCTCGGCGGTCTCAATGATAAGAGCAGTCTGTGTGCGCTTTCCAGCTTTGATCAAGTGATGATGCACGGCTGATGTGGCCAGCAGTGAAGGCACCATGGCGTTGTCTTTATCCACACCGCGATCGCTTAGCACAATGTAGTTGCAGCCCTCATCCACAGCAGCCTCGGCCTCTTTGCAGAGGCGCTCTATGGCATTCTCCAATCCGTTGGCCCCTTCTGCCACCGGATAAGTCATGGCGAGTTTGCGAGTGTTAAAGCCCTTGTATCGCAGGTTGCAAAGCAGATCAAGCTCTCGGTTGGTAAGCACGGGGCGCTTGAGCAGCACCATTTTGCATAGCTCAGGCGTGGCTTCAATCAGATTGAGCTTCACGGCGCCGATATAGCTGTCGAGGCTCATCACGAGTTCTTCGCGCAGAGAGTCGATGGCCGGGTTGGTGACCTGAGCGAAATGCTGGCGGAAATAGTTGAACAGAGGTTGCGGCTCATCGCTGAAAATGGCCAGTGGGGTGTCATTGCCCATTGAATTGACCGGCTCTTTGCCGTCAGTGACCATTGGGGTGATGATTTTTTCCACATCCTCACGATGATAGCTGTTGGCGTGGAGAAGGCGTCGATAGTTTTCTACTGTGTTAGGTATTTTGCGACCACTGCTGATGTTGTCAAGGCTTATGCGGTTTAGGTTAAGCCATTCGCGGTACGGGTTTTCTTTGGCCAGTTGGGCTTTCAGCTCTGCATCGGAAAATATTTTGCCCTCCTCCATATCGATCATCAGCATCTTGCCCGGGCGTAATCTGCCCTTTTCCTTGATTTCGGCGGCATCGAATGGCAGCACGCCCATTTCAGAGGCGAGCACCACTGTGTCGTTCTTGGTGATAAGGTAGCGTGCTGGGCGCAAGCCGTTGCGGTCAAGCATGCCGCCGGCGTATCGGCCATCGCTGAAGAGCAGGGTGGCGGGGCCATCCCAGGCCTCCATTAGTATAGAATGGTATTCGTAGAAAGCCTTAAGATCAGCCGAGATGGGGTTTTTGTCGTTGAACGACTCTGGCACCAACATAGCCAATGCGCGAGGCAGGCTCATGCCTCCTTGGACGAAGAACTCGAGCACATTGTCGAGGCTGGCCGAATCGCTCATGCCTTCTTGGATAATAGGCGACATATCTCGGCCCATAAAAGCTTCGGGTCTCAGAGAGCCTTCGCGGGCTTTCATCCACAGGCGGTTGCCTTGGATGGTATTGATTTCGCCATTGTGGCCGAGCATGCGGAAAGGCTGAGCCAGACTCCAAGTGGGGAAAGTGTTGGTGCTAAAGCGGGAATGCACGAGTACCATGGCCGAGGTGAAGTGGGGGTGCATCAAATCAGGATAGTAGTATCGGAGCTGGAGGCTCGACAACATACCTTTATATATAATGATGCGGCTCGAAAGCGACACCACATAGAAATCCTTCTTGCCTTCCACTGGCAGGGCGGCCACGCGGTTCTCCACAGCGCGACGAAGCATATATAAACGGGCATCGATGGGGTCATCGCTTTCCACATCGGCCACAAAGATTTGCTTTATGGCAGGTTCTGCGCTGCGGGCCACTTCGCCAAGCTGCTCGTTGTTAGTAGGCACATCGCGCACAGCAATAAGCTTGAGCTTAAGGTCAATAGCCTCTCGCTCGATAATGTCAATGATAATTTGTTGAGTGTCGGGGTCGTGTGGCATGAATACCAATCCTGTGCCATATCGACCTTTCTCAGGCACTGCGATGCCCTGCAGCAAGATGAATTCATGGGGGATTTGTACCATCAGCCCGGCGCCATCGCCCGTCTTGGGGTCGGCTCCCTCGGCTCCACGGTGCACCATGTGCTCAAGCACTTGGAGTCCCTTTTCTACTAATTGGTGCGATTTGATGCCTCGCACATTAACCAAAAGGCCCACGCCGCAAGCATCATGCTCATAGCGGGCATCGTACAGGCCTTTGCTTTTGCTTAGTTCTTTATGCATAACCTAAATAAAATGCTATTGTTCGCCTCAAAGCGAGGAGAAGAACCTTAGAAATTTGTACCTCGCTGCAAAGTTAACAAATAGTTACGAAATGACCAAATTTTATTGACAAATATTGCAATTTTATGTGTTTTTATCGAAAATTGTCACATTTTGAGTGCTCCGTATGAGAGCTTACTCCATAAATACCAGATATACGGCCGCAATCAGCAGCATGAAGGCCAGGATATGGTTCCATTTCAATGCAATGCCTTGGAATAGCACCATAGCCACCACAGTGAAGATGATTAGAGAGATAGCCTCTTGCATAACTTTTAGCTGAACGAGGCTGTAGGGGCCTCCGTTGCCCTGATAGCCTATTCTGTTGGCAGGAATCATAAAGCAGTACTCGCAAAGAGCGATGCCCCAAGAAAAGAGAATAACGACCCACAGAGGCCAGTTGGAGGATACTCCCGCGGATTGAAGCTTTAAGTGGCCATACCAAGCGAGGGTCATAAACACATTGGAAATCAGCAGCATTACCACTGTAGCGATGCCAGCACTCATATCTATATGATTATAATTTGAGTGCAAAGTTACAAAAAATACAAACTGGGGAATGCAAATATGCAATGTTAAAATTGAATTATTTCGTAACTTTGCATTGTGAATTTCTAAGAAAATGAAAAAGATTCTGAAGGATTGGTCTCTTATTATAGCGATGTTAGCTGGCGTGCTGGGCTATTTCCTATATGTGAACATTCCCTTTCTTAAGGGCACTTATGCTTTTGCCAACGAGGCGGTTGCGTTTGTACAGCCGGCTCTTATCTTCTGCATGCTTTTGCTCACATTCTGCCGCATTAATCCTGCTCATCTGAAGTTTTGCAAATGGCATCTCTGGTTGCTTTTAGTGCAGTCATTGACCTTTTGTGCTATTGGTACGGTATTAATCTGGATGCCGCAAAGCGGCTGGAGAGTAGTGCTCGAAGGCGCGATGATTATGTTGATATGCCCCACAGCCACTGCAGCTGCCGTAATCACTCGAAAACTTGGAGGCGATCTGCAGCACATTACTACCTATACCATTCTTATCAACTTAGTGGCGGCCGTAGTGATTCCGGTGATGCTGCCCTATGTGCACCCACATCCGGGAATGACGACCTTCAATGCCTCTATGCTTATTTTGGGAAAGGTGTTTCCGTTGCTGCTCTTGCCTCTGATTATTGCTATCCTTCTAAGGTATTTATTCCCTAAAGTGCAACAATGGTTTGCTGATAATGTAGAAGCTTCTTTTTATCTATGGCTTGTAGCCTTGGCCCTTGCCATAGCTGTGACCACACGAAGCATTATGCATACGCATGTGGACATTGTCACACAGCTATGGCTGGTTGTGATATCGCTTGTATGTTGCCTTGGCCAATTTTGGGCTGGTCGCAAGCTCGGAGGCATTTATGGAGAGGCGGTTACCGCCGGCCAGGCCTTAGGACAGAAAAATACAGTGTTCGCCATCTGGCTGGGATATACTTTCTTCACCCCAATTACGGCTGTGGTGGGAGGATTTTACAGTGTGTGGCACAATTTGGTAAATTCGTATCAGTTATATAGGCACGAGCATAAGCATCATGCAATGGTTGAATTAAAAAATGGGAAAAAAGGATATGCCGAATAAGTGTGAAAATCTCATACTTGCCATGGTCTTTATTCTGACAGCATGTGGCAAGAATAATGCCGATGCGGAGTGGGAGCATCACCACGATGTCCCTTCTGGAGAAGCTGAATACAAGAGCGAAATTACTCTAAGTGAAGAGGCAGCTCAGATGTTCGGTGTAGAAATTGAGGAAGTGCGGCCTGGAGGATTCCATGAAGTCATTCCCGTATCTGGCCAAATCATTGATAGCCCCACCAATACATGGATGGTCTCGGCTCCCACTAATGGCATTGTACATTATGCGACTGACTTGGGGCTCGGAGCAGAGGTGCGACCAGGCAGCTTGATAGCGCGAATATCAAGTCAAGGACTTACAGGCGGTAATGTCAACGAAGTGGCACGCGTAGAGGTGGAAGCTGCTCGCAAAGAGCTTGAACGATTAGAGCCGCTGTACAATGAGCGCATAATTTCTGCGCAATCTTACAATGAGGCTAAGGCCAATTACGAAAAGGCTCAGGCTGCTTATAGTGCCAGTGCCGCATCCGGGATCGTAACCTCACCAAAAGCTGGAGTAGTCACACAAGTTTTAGCTTCCGAGGGGCAGAATGTTGAGGTAGGGGCGCCTTTGGCTGTAATTAGCGATGCGCGACAATTAACTCTGCGCGCGGATTTGCCCGAGAAATATTATAGCGTGGCTCACCAGATTAGCACTGCTACCGTGCAATTCCCTCATTGCAACGAGACCCATGCCCTTAGCGCACTCAATGGCAAGCGTACAACCAACGCCACAGCCACTGGCGAGCACTTAGGCTATATGCCAATATATTTTACGTTTGACAATGATGGCCATGTCATGCCTGGATCCTTTGTCAAGGTAAATCTTTTAGGTTCAGTACGCGAAGGAGTGATTTCTGTGCCTATAGAGGCGGTTACCGAGCAGCAAGGCAAATTCTTTGTGTATCGGCAGATCGATGAGGATTGTTATGAAAAGTTGCCCGTTGAGCTGGGACAGAGCGATGGCATGAGAGTGGAAGTCAAGCAGGGTTTAGCTCCGGGCCAGAAAATAGTGGTAAAGGGAGCCACGGCTGTGCGCTTGGCAGAGAGCAGCGGGGCGGTGCCTGAGGGACATAGCCATAGTCATTAGTTTATAGGTTATTTTATAGTTTAAGGCAGACGCGCTTATGCTGAACAAGATAATACATTTTTCTCTGACCAACAGGCTTACAGTGCTGGTGATTACTTTGGTAGTAGTGGTTGCGGGAATGTTTGCGCTGCTGGAGACCGATGTTGATATTTTCCCCGATTTGAGCGCTCCTACAGTGGTAGTAATGACCGAGGCACCAGGTATGGCTCCGGAAGAAGTGGAGCAGACTGTGACTTTCCCCATTGAGACGGCTGTCAATGGGGCAGCTGGAGTGAGGCGTGTGAGGTCGGCATCCTCTACTGGTTTTTCGGTAGTATGGGTGGAGTTCGATTGGAATGAAGATGTATATCAGGCACGACAGATGGTGAGCGAGCGACTGAATAATCTTGCCAATGAGATGCCTGAGGGTGCAGGGGTGCCTACTTTGGGTCCGCAGTCTTCCATATTGGGTGAGATGTTAATCATAGGCCTTACTAGCGATTCTGTGCCTTTGCTTGAGTTGCGTGCTTTGGCCGACCGTGTGATTTCTCCTCGCTTGCTTTCAGTCAAAGGCGTATCACAGGTCTCAGTCATCGGAGGTGAAGAAAAAGAGTATCAGATATTGTTGTCGCCCGAGCGCATGCGGCGTATGGATGTGACATTGACACAGGTGCTTGAGTCGGTGGACCAGCTCAACCATAATGTAGGGGGCAGCATTCACTATGAATATGGCAATGAGTACATTATTAAGGGGCAACTCTCCACAACAGACACAGAAGAAATAGCACGCTGCGTGATAGCCAGCAATGGAGAAAATATAGTAACCATTGGTGATATCGCCGAGGTCAAAATCGGGGGTAAACAACCTCGCTTGGGAGTGGCTTCTATTAAAGGAGTGCCTTCTGTACTGATCACCGTTACCAAGCAGGCTGGAGCTGGAACTATAGGCTTGACAGAGCAGCTCGAAAGCGAACTGCATAAGCTTGAACAAGCTTTCCCGGCCGGAATAGAAGTTACAACTAATATTTTCCGGCAGAGCGATTTTATAGAACATTCCATAGGCAATCTCCAGCGTTCGCTCTTCGAGGGAGCCATATTTGTGATCATAGTGCTGTTCTTCTTTTTGATGAATTTGCGCACTACATTGATTTCTGTAATTTCATTGCCTCTATCCATTATTATTACTATTCTTGCTTTGCATTGGATGGGCTTTACCATCAACACTATGAGCCTTGGTGGCATAGCAATAGCAATTGGCAGCTTGGTGGACGATGCCATAGTGGATGTGGAGAATGTGTACAAGCGGTTGCGAGAAAATAAGTCACTTCCTGCCTCTGAGCGCCAACCAGTGCTCGATGTGGTGTTCCATGCATCGGCGGAGGTTAGAATGCCCATTTTCAACTCTTCGTTAATCATAATCGCATCGTTCTTGCCTTTGTTCTTTTTGAGCGGAATGGAGGGTAGGCTGCTTATTCCTCTTGGAGTAGCCTTCATAGTAGCATTAATCGCTTCTACGTTGGTGGCCTTGACTGTAACTCCAGTACTGAGCAGCCTGCTTTTGGGCAGTAAGAAAGCATTGGCTAAAATGGATCGTGAGCCCTGGATTGCCTCTCAACTCCGCAGTGGTTACACCCGTGCGTTAATCAGGTTGTTGGGAGATGGGGGCAAGAATGGCAATGTCAATCTGATGTTATGGTGTACTTTTGCCTTGTTCTTGACAGCTTTGGTATTGTTCTTCTCTTTAGGCCGAAGCTTCTTGCCATCGTTCAACGAGGGTTCGTTCACCATCAACGTCAGCACTCTTCCTGGCATTTCGCTTGACGAGAGCGACAAAGTGGGAAGATTGGCTGAAGAACTCATAATGAATGTGCCAGAAATACAGACTGTGGCACGCAAAACAGGCAGGGCCGAGCTGGATGAGCATTCGTTGGGAGTAAATGTTTCTGAAATTGAGGCTCCTTACAAGTTGGGAGGTCGCTCTCGTGGCGAGATAGCGCGCGACTTGAGACAGAATCTAAGCCAGCTGCCAGGAGTAAATGTGGAGATCGGACAACCCATATCCCACCGCATAGATGCCATGCTCTCCGGCACAGAGGCGCAGATTGCCATCAAGCTTTTTGGCGATGATCTTGACCAACTGTTTGCCATAGGTGGTCAAATAAAAAAAGAGATTGAAGAAGTGCCCGGCGTGGTGGATGTGAATGTGGAGCAGCAGATAGAAAGGCCACAGATAGAGATAGTGCCTCGCCGCGAGGTGCTGGCAGGCTATGGAGTGCCAATGAGCGATTTCAGGAAGATGATCGAGACAGCGCTGTCAGGCGTGGTAGTATCGAAAGTGTATGAGGAGGGTCGTCCTTACGATATCTCTTTGCTTTACAATACTGATACGCGCTCCAGCGTAGAATCCATTAGCAACATCATGGTGGACACGCGTATGGGAAAGGTGCCGTTAAGCACTGTGGCAGAAATCGTGTTCAGTTCTGGTCCTAACACCATTAACCGAGAAAATGTGGAGCGCAGATTGGTGATTTCAGCAAATGTTGAGGGCCGCGATTTGCGCAGTGTGGTGGATGACATTCAAGAAAAGATTAGCAGCGAAGTGACCCTGCCTGAGAATTATTATGTGCGATATGGAGGTCAGTTCGAGAGCGAGGCCAGTGCATCTCGCACCTTGTTATGGACTTCGCTGGGCGCGATGTTGATTATATTCATGCTGCTATACCATGAGTTCCACAGTGTGCCACAGTCATTGATAGTACTTGTGAATATGCCGCTCGCGATGATAGGGGGCGTGTTTATATTAGTATTTACTGGTGCCGAGCTGAATATACCCGCCATTATAGGATTTATTTCGTTGTTGGGGATATCAACCAGGAATGGTATGCTCTTGATATCTCGATACAACACTCTGCAATCCGAGGGTCTAAATACTATGCAAAGGGTGATGCGCGGCTCCGTGGATCGCTTGCTGCCTATTATTATGACGGCTCTCACATCGGCTTTGGCCCTGATACCTCTGGCTGTGAATGGCCATGCGCCAGGCAATGAAATACAATCACCGATGGCTATGGTCATTTTAGGTGGATTGATTACCAGTACTTTGCTTAACATTTTCGTAGTACCCATTTTGTATATAAAAATTAATAAATGAGATGAAAACCACCTTGATTTTAGCTTGCTGCTGCGCCGCAGTTTCGGCCATTGCACAAAGCCCCATCGACACTGTGCTGGATGTGATTTTAGACAACAATGGCGATTTGCAAGCCCAGCAAGCTCTATTGGCAGCTCAGCGAGGAGATGATACCGATGCCAACTCGCTCTCTAACCCGGAGGTGGAGTTCACTCGCGTATGGGGGAAAGATGGCATAGGCAATAAGCTCCAGCTTGATATCAGCCAGTCATTTGATTGGCCCGGCTTATACCGTGCGCGTAGCCAGGCTGCCCGGCAAGGGCAAGCTGCCATAGAACAGTCAATGCTGAACGACAGGCTGGAATTAGCCTTGCAGGCAAAGGCATTGCTTGTAGAGTTGGTGTATGTGCGAAAGCAATTGGCTCTTACCGACACCTTGGTAAGCAATCTCGAACGCATGAAAAATTCTATCGCTAAGAGTCTTGATCAGGGGGAAATCACTGTGCTGGACGAACGCAAATCAGCTTACGAGCTTTTCAAATATCAGAATCAGGTAGCCAATCTACGCACTCGCGAAGCAGAGGTTTGCGCAGAGTTGAGCGCCATGAGCCAAGTGCCTTTGGAGCTTAACCAAATTCAAGAATACCCTTTGGAAGAATTGCTTAGTCAAGAAGAATACTTGGCGCAAGTGCAAAGAGATCCATCATTGAAAAGCCAGCTGATGATGGTGGAGCAAGAGGGCATGAATGCCCGGGCTGCAAGGATGTCTCGCTTTCCATCTTTTTCTTTAGGATATGAGCACCAGGCGGAGATGGGAGATCGATTCAACGGCTTCACTGCGGGCATGACACTCCCTTTTTTCGAAAATCGCAAGGCTCGTCAGAGCGCACTGTATAGGCGAGATGCCTCCCAACGCAGCGCTCAGATGCTTCTGGCTCAAAGAGTGGCAGATACCAACGGAAAATTGGCATCGCTGAGTATATTGGGAGACCAGATGAAGCAATTCCGCTCAGTCTTCGGTGATAATCTCTATTTAAGGTACCTTGACATGGCTTTTTCCGCTGGTCAGCTCAATGTGCTGGAGTATATCTCGGAACTGCATTATTTCAAGGAGCAGACATTCACATATCTTGAAACTGAATACAACTATTACAGTGTGCTGATATCGCTTAATCGCTACAATCTGCTCAAGGCTAGGTAAGTGACATCTTGCCCAGGGTAAACCTTTTTGTAAGGAAGGTTGTTTTATTCCATAAAAGGGCAAGTTATGAAATTCGTTTCTTGGAATGTCAACGGCATACGCGCCGCAGTGACGAAAGACTTTAAGCAGATTTTCGCCGACCTTAATGCCGACTTTTTCTGTGTGCAAGAGACTAAGGTGCAAGCTGGTCAGATCGACTTGGCTTTTCCTGGATACCAGTCCTTTTGGAACTATGCCGAGCGCAAAGGTTATTCAGGAACAGCAATATTTTGTCGCCAAGAACCCATAGCGCAGCACTATACCCTAAACGGAGAAAATTTTCATGAGGGCCGCAGCATAGCCCTTGAGTTTGATGATTTTTTCCTGGTCACAGTATATACTCCTAATATTCAAGCCGAGCTTGCCCGGGCAGAGTTCCGCCAGCACTGGGATGATGCTTTTTTGGCTTATATGAAGCATCTGGATGCTCAGAAGCCTGTGATAATATGCGGCGATTTCAATGTGGCTCATAAAGATATTGACTTAAAGTATCCGGATGAGGCGCGAGGCACAGCTGGCTTTAGCGACCAAGAGCGCTTCTGTTTTGACCGGTTGCTTCAGTCTGGTTTTACTGATACTTTCCGTCATCTGCATCCTGAAGCTACAGGCATATATAGCTGGTGGAGTTATCAGAACTTTGCTCGCAAACGCAATGATGGCTGGCGCATCGATTATTTCTTAGTTTCGGACCGCATTGCCGATAGGGTGGCTGGAGCTGAAATTCTCACCAAAATCAAGGGGAGCGATCACGCTCCCGTTGTCTTAGAACTTAACTGAAACCTTTAACTTATTTAACTAATATATTATTATGAGAAAATTGTATGGCCTAATGACGTTGGTAGTCTTGACCATTACTGGATGCAGTCAGTATTCCTTGGTCAATAGCACTGTTTACAACGACGCTGACTTGGCCCAGTATCACACGTTTCGCATCGTGACCCCGGAAGAGGGCAAGTTGCCTCCCGGCATGACTATGGTCACTTACTACAACATCGCGGCTGCAATCCGCGAGCAAATGGTGGAGCGTGGCTTTGTGGAGGATCCAGCTTCAGATTTGCTTGTCAATTTGGCATTAACGGTAAAAAAGGAAATAGCCACAGAGCCCCTTATCCCGCCCTCTGCGCCAATGGGTCCCGTTGGTCCTGGCCCTGGCCCAAATCCTTGGGCGCCTGGTCCTTGGTATAATGGCGTAGGACCTTGGTATATGTATCCGCCAAGCTATTATCCGCCAAGCTATTACAGCAATGCTCAGGTGATTACCGGTATTTATCGCAAGGGCGTACTGACAATGGATTTGGTTAATATCGCCACTAAGACAGCCCTGTACTCCGCAAGTGTGAGCACAATTTTGGATAATGGAGACACCCAGTTTCGCGACCTCAAGGGCATAGCCGAGGCGGTACAGACACTTTTCAGCAAATTCCCAGTGCCTCTGTTGCCACAATACAAGTGATTATGCAACAAAAGTGTTACAACTAAAAATAATGGCTGAACTTCCACTCATAAGTAGGTTTTCGGGCTTTTTGGCCTGATGCTTAAAAGCCCGAAAACCATCCTTGTTTGGTCAAATGCTTAAAAATTAGTAACTTTGCAACCGAATTTATTGCAGTAGCTGCCTAAGAGTAGGCGGCCCTTGCCGAAAATCGGCAGGATTTCGCGTCACCGGTGTGATGCCTATCGATGCGAAATCTTAGTGTTAACTTAAATAGTACGCAATGAAGAAAACCATTTTCATGATTGCGCTAATGGCAGTGATGTTGGTTTCAACATCTGGGCACAGCCGCGGTGATGCGGCTCTCTCCAGTGGAGAGTTTGCTCCCGAGCTTCAGCTCTCTGCAGACTCTTATTCCACAGCCCTTAGCTTGATGCGCGGAGATTATGTGTTATTGACCTTTTGGTCATCGGAAAATGCCGAATCACGCATCAACTGTAATGCATACTCCGCCTGGGTGAAAGGCTGCCAGCCAAGCAATCTGCGCCATGTGGGCGTGAATTTCGACCAAGAGCCTGCGCTCTTCAGTGAAATAGCTCGCCGCGATGGCATGGATATGGAGGCGCAATTTAATGTGCGGGGCACAGATGCTGATCACATAATCAGTGATTATCATTTGGCTCAGGGTTACGGCACAATGCTTATAGGTCCGGACGGACGGATAGCTGCCATTAACCCCACGACATCTGACTTGACATCGCTCCTCGCTGAGTGATACTATCGCAACAGCCTGCCGCCGCTACTTCGGCCACAGGCTATTTTTGTGTCTTAGAGCCTGTTTAACATTTCTTATTAAACAGGCTCTTATAGCAAGGGACGGTGATTTGTGAGTTTCCATTTGGCTAGCTCTTTCTTAGCCCGTTCTTTAGTCGCAGGGGTAAAATAGCAGTCACTGAATTTCTCATAGATATATTCGATGGCGGTATCGCTGGGATGATTCATATCCGAGGCATAGAAGCGATAGTCGCGAAGATCATCCATCATTATTTCATAGGCGGGGAAATATTGGGGCGTGGCGGTTGCCACTTGTATGGCTTGATTTAGGCCCAGCAGCAGAGAGGCCTTGCTAAGCTGATTGCCATGAGCCCCATCGGCTAAATGCCTTATAGGGCTTACTGTGAAGACGATATTATTATGACCTAAAACAGAGAGTATGCTTGAAATAGTATCGGCAATCTCCGGAACCGTCATGCATCTGCGCTCGAACATGGAAGCCGGCAGTTTGTGGCAATTGCCAGCCACTTGCCGCTTTTGATTGTGTTCGTACAGGAAATGCCAAGCGGTGCCTAATGTGATAATAGTCCACTGAGCCTGGTGCAGAGCTTGTCCCAATTCCTCCAAATTCTTATTCACCTTAGAGAGCAAAGCGGAGCCATCGGCATGGCTATATCGGGATGCAAAATCCAAGCAGTGCCAAGTGCCCGAGACATCTTGCACCAGATCATTCTTAGTGTATGATTGCGAGCCACAAGCCCTCTGGATGGCAGTCAGCAACGATAGGGGATTATATAGGGGGCCCATGGGGTTGTGGATGACACTGAAGCCATCGCGCTCTAGCGCAGCTCCAATATTGTCGGTAAAGCAAGAGCCAAGCATTACGATCTTTTGATCATGGCTGATTTTTTGCTTGCTCGCTGGTATCTGTATCTCAGTGCGAAAATTCATAATGGCAAATTTACTGATAGTGGAGCAAACGCAGTGTTAATCTACGCAAAATTATCTGATTATGCCGTAATTTTTTTGTAAAATTGCATTATGTTTGGTTATTTGGCTACATATATCTATATGCACTGGATTTACATGGCTTTGGTCATAGTCTATGCTCTCACTATCCTTACTACGGTGGTGGTGATAGTGTCCGAGAACCGCAGCCCCGTGAAATCCTTGGCTTGGGTCACCGTGTTGCTTTTGCTGCCGGTGATTGGCTTTATATTGTATGTGATATTTGGCCGCAATATCACCAACACTCGCATGATTTCGCGTAAAAACCGGCGCAAACTGCGGCGGCGCGAAAGCTACAAGAAAGTGAATCTTAAGAAGGCCGGGCTTACTACTGCTTCATTGCAGCAGATACAACTGACCCGCACATTATCTGGCGCGCTATATTATCCTAATAACAAGGTGGAGATTTTTGCGGAGGGCGCAAAAAAATTTGAGGCTCTTCTGCGTGACTTGGATCAGGCCAAATCTTACGTCAATATACAATATTATATATTTCATAACGATGAGATAGGCACGGCTGTGCGTGATGCGCTGGTGAGATGTGTGCAGCGCGGCGTCACAGTGAGGTTGATATATGACCATGTAGGCTCCTTTCGCACCAGCGATCGCTTTTTCAAGCGAATGAAGAAGTGCGGAGTGCAAGCCCATCCGTTCTTCAAAGTCGTGTTCCCTCTTTTCGGTACCCGTATCAATTGGCGCAACCACCGCAAGATATGTGTGATTGATGGTGAGATAGGCTATATAGGAGGCATGAATATCGCGGATCGCTATATCAATGGCGGTCGCAGCTTTGACAAGTGGCGCGACACGCATCTGCGAATTTGCGGTCCGGCTGTCGGATCTTTGCAGTATTCGTTCGCTGTGGATTGGAACTTTATGGGCCAACCCTTGATTGAAGATGTTGTTACCAATCAGGAATATTCGGGAGGCGTGGGTATGCAGTTGCTCACTTCTGGTCCCACCTCACAGTGGACCAATCTTGAGTTCCTGTTTACCAAAGCCATTGCCAATGCCAAGCGACGGGTTTTTGTGCAGACACCTTACTTTTTGCCCACCGAGGGACTGTTGCGAGCTCTTCAGACAGCGGCCCTCTCCGGCGTGGATGTGCGAGTAATGGTACCAAAGAAAAGCGACTCTCTGATGCTCGATCATGCCACTCGCAGCTACTTCGTGGAGTGCCTCCAAGCTGGCATCAAAATCTATCTCTACGGAGGGGGCATGCTTCACGCCAAGATGGTGCTGGTGGATGACGAATTTGTAAGTGTGGGCTCCACCAATTTTGATTTCCGCAGCTTTGAGCACAACTTTGAGGCAAATATGCAAATATACTCAGCTGATGTCAACGGGCAAATGTCGCAAATCTTTCTTCAGGATATGCAAGAGAGCCATCGGATCAATCTGGCAGAGTGGAAGAAGCGTCCTATCTCCCAGAAGGCTGCCGCTTCTCTTGTGCGTTTGCTGAGTCCTATATTATAGTTAGAATATCAAAAATAATAATATGCAATCATTCGGGATTGAAAGAGAGGGTTAAGAAGGCAACTTTCCAAATCTCAAAATCCCAAATTCCAAATCCCAAATTCTTCTGGACATGTTGATACTATACAGAATTTACCAGCTTACGATTTATTGGCCCATTTTGCTTGTGGCCACTATCCTTACGGCGACACTTACCATTATAATGAGTTTTCTGGGCTTCGGACGCAGCTGCGGATACTATATACCCAGGCTTTGGGCCAAGCTGTTTTGCATCATGACCTTTGTCAGGGTCACGGTCAAGGGTCGTGAGCATATCACCAAGGGGCAGTCTTATGTATTTGTTGCCAATCACCAGGGAGCGTTCGACATATTTGCCATTTATGGTTATCTCAACCATCAGTTCCGCTGGATGATGAAGAAGTCGCTGGAGAAAATACCCCTTGTGGGCATGAGCTGCCGTGTTTCTGGCCAAATCTATGTTGACAACTCATCGCCATCAGCCATACGCGAGACCATGGAAGAGGCCAAGCACCAGATATCCACCGGCATGTCGGTCGTGGTCTTTCCGGAAGGCTCGCGCACATTCACTGGCAGGGTGGGGAAATTCAAGCGTGGTGCCTATATGCTTGCCGTGGAGTTTGGCTTGCCGGTAGTGCCCATTACTATCGATGGCGCCTTCCAGGTGCTTCCTCGCACGGGTATCCTGCCTCATTGGGGCCATATCATACTAACTATCCATAAGCCAATCTATGCAGAAGCCGAGGGCCATGACCTTCCGAAGCTTATGGAGGAGAGCCGCGCGGCCATTCTGAGCAGTCTGCCGGCTCAAACCGACTGACAGGCAAAGGCATAACCTTTTTTAACAAATATTTCATCTAAAAAGTTTGGTGGATTCGCGGAAAAGCCGTAACTTTGCACTCGCAAATCGGACATGAAGCCTTGCGAGCGAGCAAGGAACCCGAAATCAGCAAAAATTTGTTAAATTTACCGCAAATGTTTGGTGGTCTCGAAAAAAGTCCGTAACTTTGTATTCCCTTTCCGCCCCATCCGGGCGAGAGGACCCAAGAGGACTTTGAAAGCATTACAATAGACAAATTTGAGAACAGTACAAGAG